>CAIYRS010000018.1 GCA_903928685.1 uncultured Methylococcaceae bacterium | reverse complement strand
GAAGCCCATTCTGCCGTCCCCCGACAAATGCGAGGAGCGCAAGACATGAGCGGTAATCGGGCCGCCTTTTCTTTGGTTACTTGCTTTTGGCGGCGCAAAAGAAAGTAACTCGCCTTCGGGTGCGAGAACCCGATTTAAAAACATCGCGATAGCGATTCATTATTATTTATTTTCACCTCACAAAAAGTGAATGCGTAACATCAGTTGGTAATTGATTTATAGCCGCTTGCCTTGCAGATCAGGACGTCTTAAGTGAAACCTCTTTAGCAATATGGTAAAATTTCGGGCTAACCAACAATAATAAATAACAATATGTTTTTAAAAGATTTTTATAGTTTTTACGATGGCAATATCAGCATTCCCGCCGAAAAGGCTAGTATGTTTGCCAAAGAAATCGCCCATGATTTCAACCCGTTACACGATGTTGATGCTAAGCGTTTTTGCGTTCCTGGCGACTTGCTATTCTCTCTGGCCTTAGAAAAATACGGCCTTAGCCAACATATGCACTTCATCTTTTCTGGCATGGTTGGGCATGAAGTGTTATTAAATTTTCCGGAAACCGATGCCGAGCAAATTAATGTTAATGACAATCAAGGCAAAACCTATTTACAGGTTGAGCGCTCAGGCAGTGTCAGCCGCGATCCTGCCTTGATTGAAAGCTTTATCCGCGATTATGTGGCGTTTTCGGGGCAAAACTTCCCCTATGTGTTAGTGCCGTTATTGGAACAGGAAAACGTGATGTTTAACATCAACCGCCCCTTAGTAATCTACGAAAGCATGACACTATCGTTTGACCACCTTGATTTCCAACAAGCATCGGTGGCTATGCTAGAGCCGAAAATTGAAGTCAACGGCAAACGCGCGACGGCTTTTTTACATTTCCAAATGAAATCCGGTGACGCGGTGGTTGGTACTGGCTTTAAAAAATTGGCAATCAGCATCGCTTCCGCCTATGAAGCCGAACCGATGCGGGTATTTGTTGATGAGTATTTATCCAGAAAAAACCAATATCTCGCTAATTTGGCATTGGCTGGCAACTAAGCAGCCTTGCTTGCTGTTAACCATGCCACTAGCCAACATTTACCAACCCGTTTTCCACTTTATAAAGCAATTGCTAATGACAACTAGCACACCTTACAGCGCCATGGGCGGTGAGCAGGCCATCCTTCATTTGGTTGACCGCTTTTATTTTTATATGGATACGCTACCGGAAGCCCAAGGAATACGGGCGATACACCAGCCGGATCTTGCTGGCGCTAAAGATAAGTTATTCAAATTTTTGTCCGGCTGGTTAGGCGGGCCAAATTTGTTTATTGAAGAATACGGACACCCCATGCTGCGCGCCCGGCATTTGCCGTTTGTTATCGGCGCATCAGAACGCGACCAATGGATGTTGTGCATGAATAAAGCGATTGCAGATACGCCGATGGATGCCAAATTAGAGACTAATCTCCGTAATGCTTTGCAGCAATTGGCAACGCATATGATTAATCAGTGAGTGGTTAGTATTCAGTCAATTATTTTAATCTAATCTCGTAGAGGCGGATGATTGTCCGCCTTTTCATAACCTGTATCAAATCCTGCCGCGACAAGGCGAGCAGCCGCTCGCCCCTACAAAAAATTCAACATTGACTGAGTAACAGTAAGTTTCCGTACATATGTTGTTTGATATTTTAGGAGTCCAAAACATGTTTTGGATTCCTAAATAAAAGCGATTACATCATTGGGGTATCGCACAAACAATCTCTAAACACTAAGGTCATTTTTTTGCAAAGGCGGCATCATAACTTTCTTTATCAAAGCCTTGTACTACCTCGCCTTTAATGACGGCTACCGGAATGCCCGATCCGGGGCTTAAGGTCTCCAATCTATCAGCGGCTGTTTTATCCGCTTCAATATCGTATTCTTTAAATGCGATGCCTTTGTTATTTAAATAATTTTTTGCTTTCTTGCAGTAGGGACACCAACTGGTGACAAATAGCTCAACCAACTGAGCGCTATCTGTCGCTGGGTTATCACCGCTTGATGATTTTATTTTTTCGCCCTTTTTTTCAATACTCGATAGGTTTTGTAGCTGTACGCCGCTATCAGGTTTATTACTAGAAAAATGTGCTTTACCTTCAGTATCTATCCATTTGTAAATCTGGGCATGGGCAGGAATTGAGGCAAGCAAAACCGCTAGCGTTAACCACAATCGTATTGTGTTCATAAGTTGCCCTATTAAAAGAGATTGATAAGGAATCGCTGAAGAAAGCCTTCGACAAGCTCAGCACCCAAGGGCATAAAACCGAACGGTAACTAATTGATTCCGTTCGTGCTGAGCCTGTCGAAGCATGATCGGAATCGATTAGCTCAGCGATTCCTTAGGTAACCGATACCAAAATCAAACAGCGTCTGAACAATATAACGCCTGCGCCGGAAACTGCATGGTCATGCAATGCAGGCTGCCGTATTGATGGACGATTGGACGGCAAGGCGTGGCGATGATGGTGTGGTTTGGATAAATTTCGGCAATTTTCGCCAACGCGACCGCGTCATTGGCATCTTCATAAACCGGAACCATTACTGCCTGATTGATAATCAGGAAGTTGGCATAATTGGCGGGTAACTGCTGGCCTTCTTCATCAAAAATGGGTTTGGGCATGGGCAGGGCGACCAATTTATATTGCTGGCCTGCTTGGGTGCGGAAGGCTTGTAACTGGGCTTCCATATTTTTCAGGCTAGGATAATGCGGATCAGTGCTGTCTTCGCAGCTGGTATAGGCGATGGTGTCTGCGCTACAAAACCTCGCTAAGGTATCAATATGGGCATCGGTATCGTCGCCAGATAAATTCGGTTGATCTACCCACAATACCCGCTCGGCACCAAACTGCGCTTGTAACAAGTGTTCTATCTGCGCTTGGTCATAACCGGGGTTGCGGTTTGGATTTAATAAGCATTGTTTGGTGGTCATGATGGTATCAATGCCATCGCTTTCTACGCTGCCGCCTTCTAAAACAAAATCAACATCTTTGCTGATGACATTTTGAAAGAGCTTGTTTGCGAGCAATTTATGGTTAAGGGCATTATCGTTGTCATGCCGATATTTTCCGCCCCAGCCGTTAAATTTAAAATTCAATAATACTGTTTGCTGACCTGCTTCTACCGTCAAAAATACGGTATCGCGCACCCAAATATCATTAACGTCTGCTTGTACAAAATCGATTGCTGCATTTTCCCCTAACAGCGCTTGGATATGCTGTTGGTGGCTGTCGTCTTTACAAACAATGATTAGGTGTTGGTATTGGCTGATGGTGGTGGCAATGAAGCGGTAGGATTGCTCTACGGCTTCCAGTCGGTTACTAAAATCCCCGGTATGATGAGGCCAAGCGATTAATACCGCAGATTGTGGTTCCCATTCGGCTGGAAAACGGATCATTATTTTAAGTTCCTATGGTTGTGGTTTTTATAATTCAGAGATTGCGTGAGCAAGCATTTCTTCCGCATGAGCCAAGGTATTGGCGGTGATGTTAACGCCACCTAACATGCGCGCGACTTCGGTTACCCGTTCTGGGTTGGTTAATAAGCGGACATTGGATGAGGTGATGTCGGTATGGTGGTTTTTTTCCACATACAAATGGCTATGCGCTTGGGCGGCAACTTGCGGCAGATGGGTAACACACAGCACTTGGCGGTTATGGCTTAATGCGCGAAGTTTTTGTCCGACAATTTCGGCAATGCCGCCGCCGATACCGGAATCGACTTCGTCAAAAATCATAGTTGGCGTAGTTTTATCATTGGCGGTGGTGACTTGTATCGCCAAGCTGATCCTTGACAATTCACCGCCGGAAGCCACTTTCGCCAAGGGTTTTGGCGGCAAGCCTGGATTGGCGCTAATCAAAAAACTGATGTTATCTTTGCCATTTAACTTGGGTGTTTCCGTTTCCAAGGCGCTAATGGCAATCAAAAACTCGCCTTGCGGCATCCCCAATTCTTTAATCATGGCAGAAATATGTTGTTGCAAGATTGCCGCACCATTATGCCGGGCTACCGACAAATGTGCCGCCAATTGCTGGTATTCAGCAAAATACTTGGCGGTATCGGCAGTCAGTTGTTCAATGCGTTCGCTGCTATGGACTAGGCCATCCAGTTGTTGCTCCAGTTGCTGTAATTGTGCTGGCAAACCATCGGGGCTGATGTGGTGCTTTCTGCTTAGCTGATGGATGGTGGCTAATTGCTCTTCGATAAGCTCCAAACGCAGTGGATCGGCGTCTTGCGCTTCCAAAAAGCGCCGTAAGGCCAAGGCCGCTTCTTCAGACTGGATTTGAGCTTCGGTAAGCAGTTGGCTGATTTCGTTTAACTCGGGAGCGTAACGCGCAATTTGTTGTAATTCGGCAATGCTATGATTCAATAATTTGCTCACCGAGGCTTGCTCATTTTCGTACAAGTTATCGAGCAAGCCCTGCCCTGTCAGTAAAATCTGCCCTAAATTCGCCAGCTTGCCATGCTCATCGGATAATTGTTGATAATCAAAATTAACCAAATCCAGTTGTTGCAGTTCTTCAATTTGATAGCGCAGTAACGCTTCCCGCTCGGTTTGGTCGCTACTGGCTTTAATCAACGCCGCCAGTTCTTTATTGAGCTGCTGCCATTGCCGATAACAGTGGTTGACTTGCTCTAATAAGCCATGGTTTTTGGCATATTCATCCAACAAACGCCGCTGTTCGTCACTATCCAGCAAGGTCAAATGGGCGTGTTGACCGTGAATTTCTACTAGCTTGCCGCTTAATGTTTGCAGGGCTTGTAAAGTGACCGGACGGTTGTTGATATAGGCTTTGGAGCGCCCATCTTGGTTGACGACCCGACGGATCAGGCAAATCCCGCCATCGTCCAAGTCATGGTCTTGCAGCCATTGTTGAGCGTGTGGGGCATCAGCAAGGTCGAATTCCAGATTGATTTCTGCACGTTTGCTATCAGGACGCACATAACCAGAATCGGCGCGGTCGCCCAACGCTAATCCTAAGGCGGTCAACAAAATGGATTTACCCGCGCCGGTTTCTCCGGTGAGTACCGACATGCCTGTGTTGAGATCAAGGTCTAGGGCTTTGACGACTGCCAAGTCGATGATATTAAGGTTAATTAACATGAGGTTGTGTGGTAACCACTGCTCCAATTTAATTTGTTTCTAAGGATGTAGAAAAAATCATGGCCTTCTGGGTGCAGAATTCTAATGGGTTTAGGTTCTTTTTTTATTAAAATTTTATCGCTGATTAATACCCTGGGGATTTCAATATGGTCGCATGTCACCAAGGCGTTGATTTGTTTGGTTTGTAAAAAACTGATTTCAATTTCTGCGGTATCTGCAACCACAATAGGACGGTTTGACAAGGTGTGTGGATTTAATGGTACTAGCACCAAGGCATTCAACGACGGCGACAAAATCGGCCCGCCTGCGGAAAGCGAATAAGCGGTTGATCCAGTTGGCGTGGAAATGATAAGGCCATCGGAACGCTGGGAATTTAAAAAGACATTGTCAATTTTGGTGACAATTTCAATCATGCTGGGGGTTATCCAACGATGCACCACCACTTCGTTAACGGCGGTTTCTTCATGGATGATTTCGCCATCACGGATAATTTTGGCGCGTAATAAATAGCGTTGTTCTTCACTGTAATGGCCTTGCAGTATCCGATGCAGTTTATCTGGCAAATTATTGGGTGATATATCCACCAAAAAACCTAAGCGCCCCAAATTCACCCCAATTAGCGGAATATCAAAAGCCACAATAGCCCGGATTGCCGCCAAAAATGTGCCATCACCGCCGACAGCAATCACCAAATCGCACTTACTGCCAATAACATCGGCAGGGCAAGAATTGACGGCAATATCTTCAATGAAGCCAACACTGTCGCTGGCGACAATCACTTTATAGTCATGGGCTTTTAAGTAGGCGTACAAAATGGCGAGAGTTTCAGCAACACTAGGATCGCTAGGCTTGCCAATAATGCCGATGGTTCGAAAAGAAGTCTGCATAAGTGCCTAAGTTTATAAGTTGGACAGTGGCGCTACCATTACCAGCCGATAGTCCCACGAGAGTGTAGTCTGATTTTGGTTAATAAAAAACCCGCTAAACCAAAAGATTTGCGGGTTTTGTTTTTATTTAAGTTGGTACCGATGGCCGGATTTGAACCGGCACGACTTGCGTCACCACCCCCTCAAGATGGCGTGTCTACCAATTTCACCACATCGGCTAAATTTCATTGCTTATTTTTTCGGTTCAGCTGCAACAGGCTCTGGGGTAGTTGCTTTTTCTTCTTTTATTTCTGTTGCTGGTACGGCTGGTTCAGCTACGACAGCGGCAGGTGCTACTACAGGCGCTTGTTCTGTTTTTACTTCAGGCAATGTAGAGTTGGCTGCTGCTTTATTAATATCCGCTTCGACGGTTGCAGGTTCTTGTTGGCTCATTAAATCATAAGCTGCACCTTGATGGCTGTTCAACACGGCTAAGCCTAAGCTAGTAGTAAAAAACAATGCCGCAAATATTGATGTCATCCGTGTTAAAAACGAACCGGCACCTTGGGAGCCAAAAACTGAACCGGACGATCCAGAGCCAAACGAGGCTCCGGCATCTGCCCCTTTGCCTTGTTGGATCATAATTAAGCCGATAATGCCTAATCCCAACAAAACATGAATTACAATAATTACGTTATACATAAAAGTTTAAACTTCTCTAAATCGATTGATATATCTTTAAAAAGGATTCTGCATCTAAGGATGCACCGCCGATTAGGCCACCATCAATGTCTGGCATGGCAAACAAGCCTTTAGCATTATCGGGTTTAGCACTGCCGCCGTACAAAATTTGCAAGTTTTCAGCAATGGCTTGATCTTTTGCGGCAATGTATTGGCGGATATATTGATGCACTTCTTGTGCTTGTTCGTCGCTAGCAGTTTTGCCTGTACCAATCGCCCAAACAGGTTCATAAGCAATAACGGCATTTGCGAAGGAAGCAATTCCAGCAACATCAATAACGGCATCAAGCTGCTCATTGATTACCGCGAAGGTTTGGTCTTGCTCACGTTGCTCTAAGGTTTCACCTACGCAAAGGATAGGGATAATTTTTTGTTCTTGAGCTTGGCAATAACGTGCAGCAACCGATTCATTGGTATCGCCGTAAAAAGTACGTCTTTCTGAATGGCCTACCAACGCATATTGGCAAGAAAACTCAGTTAACATAGTTGCAGAAATTTCACCAGTAAAAGCACCTGAGGCTTTATCAGCAACGTTTTGCGAACCCAGCGCTAAACGGCTATCTTTTACGACTTCTGCTATGTCGGCTATGTATATATAAGGTACGCAGATGGCAATGCCTGCTTCGCTATCATTCAAACCTGCGATAATACCTTTTGCAAGCGACTGGGCACTAGCACGCGTGCCATTCATTTTCCAATTACCGACAACCAGTGACTGACGCATCATTACCTCCACCTAGAATAAAATCGCCTATCATATAGACTAACAAAGGCCAATTCAAGCATCGATTGAATTGACAACGGTATCGACTAAGCTCTGGGCGTAGGCTTCAACAATATTTTTGTCTTTGCCTTCAACCATCACGCGGATTAATGGCTCTGTTCCGGATGCCCGAAGCAATACTCGCCCGTCACTGCCAAGCTGATTTTCTACCCGTTGCACTGCGGCTTTAATGGCTGCATTGTCGTCGGTGTTAATTTTTTTGCTAGTTTTTACGTTGAGCAGTATTTGCGGGTATTTGCTCATCCCTTGTTTTAAATCGTGGAGACATTTATCGCTGTATTTCATTTCCGCCATGACTTGCAAGGCGGCAATAATGCCATCGCCTGTGGTGGTTTTATCTAAACAAATAATATGTCCGGAGTTTTCCCCACCCAAGATACTGTTGTGTTTGCCCATCATTTCCATAACATATCGGTCACCAACCTGCGCTCTTAGTAATGGGATACCTAAGTTGTTTAGGGCATGCTCCATACCTAAGTTGGTCATTAATGTGCCGATAACTGGCCCTGACATTTGCCCTGCAAGCTGTTTTGATTTGGCAATAATAAAAATCAATTCATCACCGTCGACAATTTCGCCTTTATGATCGACCATAATTAAGCGGTCACCATCGCCATCTAAGGCAACACCAAAATCCGCTTGATGTTCCAATACCGCTAGTACCAATTTTTCTGGTTTAGTAGCGCCGCAATCACCATTAATGTTTAGACCATTAGGCTCAACACCAATAGCAATGACTTCTGCGCCTACTTCGCTAAAAACATGCGGTGCGATGTGGTAAGTAGCGCCGTGGGCACAATCGACAATGATTTTCATCCCACTAAAATCTAATCCAGTCGGGACACTGGCCTTACAGAACTCAATATATCGGCCTGGTGCATCAACCACGCGCTTAGCTTTGCCCAATTTTGCCGATTCAATTGTCGTCATCGGCGAATCAATATAATGCTCAATCTGCTGCTCGATTTCATCCGGTAACTTCGTGCCGTCAACCGAAAAGAATTTGATGCCATTGTCATAATACGGATTGTGCGATGCACTGATGACAATCCCCGCTTTAGCCCTTAAAGTGCGCGTCAAATAGGCGATGGCTGGCGTTGGCATAGGGCCTAACAAACGCGTGCCGACACCTGCTGCCGTCAGCCCTGCTTCCAAGGCGGATTCAAACATATAACCTGAAATCCGGGTGTCTTTACCCACTAAAACAAAATCATTGCTGTCTTTGGCAAAAACCTTTCCAGCTGCCCAGCCTAATTTCAGTAAAAAATCAGCTGTAATTGGTGGTTTGCCCACCGTACCTCTAATGCCATCGGTACCAAAATACTTTCTTGTCATCGGTAATGCCGTAATTTCCGGATCGTTAATCTATGGACATAAAAAAAGAGAGGCGCTAGCGCCTCCCTTTTTTGTTAGCTTAAATTTAGTTTTGTTCTGCAGCAGGCTTGCCGATGGCATCCCCATTTACGTCTTCTTTTACCAAAGAGTCGCCGACACTGATGCCACCACTTGGTGGTGTGTCACTCCAACCATCAGGTTCGCGTACTGGACGACGCGCCATCAAGTCTTCAATTTGGCCTTTATCAATGGTTTCGTATTTCATCAAAGCATCTGACATGGCATGCAAAATATCGACATTTTCACGGATAAGTTTTTCTGCCCGCTGATAATTGCGATCAATAATAGAGCGAATTTCTTCGTCAATAGTGTGGGAAGTTTCTTCCGCTACCGATTTATGCTGCGTAACAGAACGCCCCAAAAATACTTCGCCTTCCTCTTCGCTATAAGCCAGTGGCCCTAAACGTTGTGACAAGCCCCATTTGGTCACCATGTTGCGCGCCAATTCTGTAGCCCGCTCGATGTCATTAGATGCGCCTGTGCTGACTTGCTCCCAGCCAAAAATCACTTCTTCGGCAATACGACCACCGTACAAGCTGGAAATCATGCTATCTAATTTTTGCTTGCTAGCGCTGTACTGGTCTTTTTCAGGCAAGAACATGGTAACGCCTAAAGCACGTCCACGCGGCATGATGCTGACTTTATAAACCGGATCATGCTCAGGCACTAATTGCCCAACAATGGCATGACCTGCTTCATGGTAAGCCGTCATTTTCTTTTCTTTGTCGCCCATCACCATAGTATGCCGTTCCGCACCCATGATGATTTTGTCCTTGGCTTTTTCTAAATCGGACATGCTCACTACACGCTTATTCATCCGCGCAGCAAACAACGCCGCCTCGTTGACAAGGTTTGCCAAATCAGCACCAGAAAAACCCGGTGTGCCTTGGGCGATGTATTTCACTTCAACATCGTCAGCAGTTGGCACTTTTTTAACATGGACTTTCAATATTTGCTCGCGACCACGAACGTCTGGCAAGCCGACAGTCACTTGACGGTCAAAACGGCCTGGACGCAGCAAGGCTTTATCTAAAACATCAGGGCGGTTAGTTGCCGCAATGACGATAATGCCTTCATTGCCTTCAAAACCGTCCATTTCAACCAACAACTGGTTTAAAGTTTGTTCGCGTTCGTCATTGCCACCGCCTAAACCTGCACCGCGTTGACGACCGACCGCATCAATCTCATCAATAAAAATGATGCAAGGCGCGTGTTTTTTGGCTTGCTCGAACATGTCACGGACACGCGACGCACCCACACCAACAAACATTTCGACGAAATCAGAACCGGAAATGGTAAAAAATGGCACCTTGGCTTCGCCCGCAATCGCTCTTGCCAGCAAGGTTTTACCTGTACCTGGAGGGCCGATCATTAACGCGCCACGGGGGATTTTTCCGCCCAATTTTTGGTATTTGGCTGGGTCTTTTAAGAAATCGACCATTTCAGAGACTTCTTCTTTAGCCTCATCGCAACCGGCAACATCATTAAACGTGACCTTGATTTGATCTTCTTCCAGCATGCGGGCTTTGCTTTTGCCGAAGCTCATTGCGCCACGACCACCTGCGCCACCGCCTTGCATTTGGCGCATAAAGAACACCCAAACGGCAATCAACAACAACATAGGACCAAAAGACACCAATAGCTGCATTAACATGGATGGCTGCTCAGGTGGCATAGCTTTAATTTCCACGCCGTTTGCCAACAAATCATCAACTAAATGCGGATCGGAAGGGGCGTAAGTTTTAAACGCTTGTCCGCCTTGCATTTTGCCCTTAATGATATGCTCGTCAATCATGACTTGATCGACCTGCCCTGCTTTAACTGATTCGATAAACTGCGAGTAAGACAGCGCGGAATCATTGCGTTCCGCTTGGGGGCCAAAGTTATTAAAAACGGACATCAGCACCACGGCGATGACAATCCACAAGAGTATATTTTTCATCATATCATTCACAAAACACGCCCCAGGCTTGACTAGCTCGGATTAAAATTAGTTGATTATATCAGGACTTACTAACGTCGAAGGTTGATTTATTCAATACCTTGCCAGTAATCCCCAGTTATATGGGAACTTATCCGTTATTTAAAGCCTTTGGCTAAAATATAAACTTCATTGCTACGCGGCCTTGAAGCTTTCGGTTTTCGGATAACCACTTTAGTAAATAATTGTTGCACTTCACGGTGGTATTCTTCAAAACCCGTCCCATGAAATAACTTGACCAAAAACCCACCATTTTTACTTAGTACGGTTTTTGCCGTATCCAAAGCCAACTCTGCCAAATACATGGCGCGGGGCTGGTCGACCTCTTTATTGCCACTCATATTCGGTGCCATATCAGACAACACCAAATTAATCGGTAAGCCATCCAATAAATCATACAGTTGGTTTAACACCGCCTCTTCGCGAAAGTCGCCTTGGATAAAATCGACACCATCCAAAGGCTCCATAGGCAATATGTCCAATGCCACCAATTTATCTTTTTTTGCTAGCAATTGCCTAGCTAACTGCGACCATCCACCCGGTGCTGCCCCTAAATCGACAATATTCATACCCGGTTTGATAAGTTGGTCTTTATCTTGTATTTCACTCAACTTAAACACTGCGCGGGAACGGTAGCCTTGGGCTTGCGCCATTCGGACATATTCATCATCGAAATGTTCTTGCATCCAGCGATTGCTGCTTTTACTTCGCGCCATAATCTCGTGTTGGTGTAAAATATCCCGTTTTATTTTAGGAATAGCTAGTGAAAGCCGTAGACAAAAAAAAGCTTAGGGCTGATGCCCATACGCTAAAACCCGTAATCATGATTGGACAGGCAGGCTTAACGGCTGCTGTTTTGGCTGAGACGGAATTGGCACTTGATACGCACGAACTTATTAAAGTGAGGATACGGGCGGAACGGGAAGAACGCAAACAAATCAGCGAAAAAATCTGCCTGGAAACAGGTGCGGAGTTAATTCAGGCGATTGGACAAATTGCCGTCCTGTACCGCCTTAATCCTAAAAAGTAAAAAGGCCACGCGAAAAGCGCAAAAAACCAAAATGGTATTCCGCGCTTTTTAGCCTTTTAAATGTAGTGTATTGCAATAATTTCGTATTCGACATTACCAGCAGGTGCTTTTACCGTCACCACATCTTCAACTTCTTTACCGATTAAGGCGCGGGCAATAGGCGAGCCAATGGAGATGCGGCCTTCTTTGATATTGGCTTCATCTTCACCAACAATTTGATAAGTGACGCGTTTTTCAGCGTCTAAATCTTCAATGTCCACCGTTGCGCCAAACACCACTTTGCCGTTAGCGTCCACTTTAGTCACGTCAATAATCTGCGCGTTTGCCAGCTTACCTTCAATTTCGGCAATACGGCCTTCGGCAAAACTTTGCTGTTCTTTAGCCGCATGATATTCGGCATTTTCTTTTAAATCGCCATGCGCCCTTGCCTCAGAAATAGCGGCAATAATTCGTGGACGGGTCACAGACTTTAACTCTTCCAGTTCAGCACGTAATTTGTTCGCGCCAGCAACTGTTAAAGGTACTTTACTCATTTATTCAACTCCAATGGTCATTCGTTGCTGACGATTATGTCAGGCTTTTATGTAGGTCTTGCAAGCAGTTGACACTGCCTGCATCAAGTTCGCCTAAAGCGTAGCAAGTGGCTTTAGCACCTGCCATGGTCGTGTAATAAGGTACACGATGCTGCAAGGCTTCGCGGCGCATAGTGAAGGAATCAGAAATGGCTTTTTTGCCTTCGGTGGTGTTAATCACCAACTGGATTTGACCATTCTTAATCATATCCACCGTATTTGGACGGCCTTCGTTAACTTTTAATACCACTTCGCAAGGAATACCTGCGTCAATTAAAAATTTAGCCGTACCGCCAGTGGCGACGATTTGATAATTTTTTTCCACCAACATTTTGGCAATTTCTGGGATTTTGGTTTTATCCGCATCCCGAATACTAATCAATACCTTACCGCTGGCATTAATAATCACACCTGCCGCCCGTTGCGATTTAGCGAAAGCTTCACCGAAGGTTTTACCGACGCCCATAACTTCGCCAGTGGATTTCATTTCTGGCCCTAATAAAGGATCGACGCCAGGGAATTTTACAAACGGGAATACCGCTTCTTTCACCGAATAATAATCAGGAATGCGCTCTTCGGTAACACCTTGTTGCTCCAAGGTTTGCCCCACCATCACCCGCGCAGCAATTTTTGCCAAGGGATAACCTGTCGCTTTCGAGACAAATGGTGCGGTTCTTGATGCGCGAGGATTGACTTCCAACACATAAATATCAGTACCTTGAATGGCAAACTGGGTATTCATCAAACCACGCACACCTAAAGCTTCTGCCATTTTGGCAACTTGTTCGCGCAATTGGTCTTGCAGTTCAGCAGCTAATTCATACGGCGGTAACGAACAAGCCGAATCGCCTGAATGTACACCCGCTTGCTCGATGTGTTCCATCAAACCACCAATCAACACGCGCTCGCCGTCATAAATGGCATCGACATCCATTTCCACGGCATCGTCTAAGAAGCGGTCAAGCAACACAGGCGAATCATTAGAAACACTCACCGCTTCTTTCATATAACGTTGCAAGCCTTCTTCGTTAACCACGATTTCCATCGCCCGCCCGCCCAACACATAAGACGGACGCACCACTAATGGATAACCCAATTCTTTGGCGGCGTTAATGGCTTGATCTACAGATCGCGCAGTAGCATTAGGCGGTTGGCGTAAATTTAAACGCTCTAATAACTTCTGGAAGCGTTCACGGTCTTCTGCCAAATCGATGGAGTCTGGAGACGTACCAATAATCGGCACCCCAGCAGCTTCCAAGGCGCGCGCTAATTTTAGCGGTGTTTGTCCGCCGTATTGCACAATCACGCCTTTGGGTTTTTCCAAATAGACGATTTCCAGCACGTCTTCTAAGGTCAACGGCTCAAAATATAAACGGTCAGAAGTATCAAAATCGGTAGAAACGGTTTCAGGATTACAGTTAATCATGATGGTTTCGTAACCATCTTCACGCAAGGCCAAGGCCGCGTGGACACAGCAATAATCAAACTCAATGCCTTGCCCGATACGGTTAGGGCCACCACCTAAGATGATAATTTTTTCTTTGTCAGAAACGCGGGCTTCGCATTCTTCATCATAAGTGGAATACAAATACGCGGTATCAGAAGCAAATTCTGCCGCACATGAATCAATACGTTTGTAGACAGGACGAATATTTTGTTTATGGCGGACATTACGGACATCGCTCTCGGAGCTGCCCAATAGTTTAGCTAAACGGCTATCGGAAAAGCCTTTACGTTTTAGGCGATATAACTCATCGGCTTTTAAAGTAGCTAAGGTTTTGCTGGCTAATGATTGCTCGGTGACCACCAAATCTTCTAATTGCGACAAAAACCACGGGTCAATTTTGCAAACATTATGAATTTCTTCCAAACTCATGCCACTACGGAAGGCATCGGCGACATAACGTAAGCGATCAGGGCCAGGATGACGCATTTCCCGTTGCATTTTTTCGTGGGCATCATCAGCACTAAAATCAACGATTTCATCAAGTCCATTGATACCAATTTCCAAACCGCGTAAGGCTTTTTGCAGTGACTCTTGGAAATTCCGGCCTATTGCCATCACCTCACCTACCGACTTCATTTGCGTAGTGAGGCGGTCATCGGCTTGTGGAAATTTCTCGAAAGTGAAGCGCGGGATTTTGGTGACAACATAGTCAATGCTTGGCTCAAACGATGCTGGCGTACGTCCACCAGTGATTTCGTTCTGCAATTCATCCAGTGTGTAACCTACCGCCAATTTTGCCGCGACTTTGGCAATAGGGAAACCTGTGGCTTTAGAAGCCAGTGCCGATGAGCGTGATACGCGCGGATTCATTTCGATAACAATCAAACGTCCATCAACTGGATTAATCGCTACCTGCACGTTTGAACCGCCAGTATCAACACCAATTTCGCGTAGAACCGCTAACGACACATTCCGCAGGATTTGGTATTCCTTATCAGTCAAAGTTTGCGCTGGAGCAACGGTAATAGAGTCGCCGGTATGCACGCCCATCGGATCGAAGTTTTCTATCGAACAGACGATGATGCAGTTGTCATTGCGGTCACGCACCACTTCCATTTCGTATTCTTTCCAACCCAATACCGATTCTTCAATCAGCAATTCATTGGTAGGCGACAAATCCAAGCCGCGCTCGCAAATTTCCATGAACTCTTGTTTATTGTAGGCAATGCCGCCACCGCTGCCGCCCATAGTAAATGACGGACGGATCACCGTTGGATAGCCCACTTCCGCTTGTGCTGCCAACGCTTCTTCCATAGTGTGCGCGGTTTTTGATCGGGCAACTTCAAAGCCCAAACGCCCCATCGCATCATTAAATAACTGGCGGTCTTCGGCTTTATTGATGGCTTCTTTGGTAGCGCCAATCATTTCCACGTTGTACTTTGCTAACACGCCGTGTTTGTCCAAAGCTAACGCGCAGTTCAGTGCCGTTTGTCCGCCCATCGTCGGCAACACTGCGTCGGGGCGTTCTTTTTCGATGATTTTTTCCACCGTTTGCCAGTCGATAGGCTCGATGTAAATCGCATCCGCCATATCAGGGTCGGTCATGATGGTCGCGGGATTGGAATTCACCAAAATCACGCGGTAGCCTTCTTCGCGCAAGGCTTTACAGGCTTGGGTGCCAGAGTAATCAAATTCGCAAGCCTGACCAATAACGATGGGGCCTGCTCCAAGGAGGAGGATGGATTTTATGTCGGTTCTTTTCGGCATTTTATGATTTGCTAGCTAATGAGTGTTAAGCGGTTTGATTCATCAAATCGATGAAAGCATCAAATAAAGATTCCACATCATGTGGACCAGGACTCGCTTCAGGATGGCCTTGGAAACTAAATGCAGGTACATCAGTACGGCGGACACCTTGCAAACTGCCGTCAAATAACGAGCGGTGCGTGGCAATCAGGTTTTCCGGCAAGCTGGCTTCGTTGACCGCAAAACCGTGGTTTTGGCTGGAAATCATTACATGACCCGTGGCAATGTCTTGCACAGGATGGTTGGCACCGTGATGGCCGAATTTCATTTTTTCGGTTTGTGCGCCGCTGGCCAAAGCCAACAATTGGTGGCCTAAGCAAATACCGAATACAGGAATTTTTTCCGCCAAAATAGTTTTGATGGCTTCAATCGCGTAAGTACAAGGTTCAGGATCGCCAGGGCCGTTGGATAAAAACACGCCATCGGGCTTCAATGCCAATACGTCAGATGCCGTTGTTTTAGCTGGCACGACTGTCACGCGGCAACCGCGGCTGACTAGTAAGCGCAAAATATTGCGTTTTACGCCAAAATCAAAAGCAACCACATGCTTGAGGAGATTTGTCCCTTCTGTATGCCCTTGCTGCAAATCCCAAACACTTTCCGTCCATTGGTAGGCTTCAGCCACAGTCACTTCTTTTGCCAAATCCATGCCTTTTAAGCCAGGGAACGCATTGATTGCTGCTGTTGCAGTTTCTACTGAAAGAGTATCACCCGCCATAATACAACCGCGTTGCGCGCCTTTATCGCGAAGCAAACGGGTTAATTTACGGGTATCAATATCTGCAATTGCTACGACATTATGGGCTGTAAGATATTCCGACAATGTCCGTTGGCTGCGCCAATTGCTTGCCAACAAAGGGACATCCCTAATAACTAAGCCACTGGCAAAAATACCTACCGATTCGTCATCTTCATCGTTAGTACCGACATTGCCTATGTGGGGATAAGTTAATGTAATGATTTGTTTGGCATAAGAAGGATCGCTTAGGATTTCTTGATACCCTGTCATTGCCGTATTAAAAACCACCTCACCAACAGAACAGCCGTCAGCACCTATGGAGATACCATTAAATACCGTCCCATCTTCTAATACCAATAAAGCTGGCTTACTCAAACACGTCACCTCTAAATATGCAAAACGGGATGTGCCATTGACGGCACATCCCGTTATTAGGTTTAAACTTCTGCAATTTTACGAAATTATGGGGGATTGGTCATTAATAATTTAATTTAACTTTCACGACATACGTTTAGTGTCACATTTTTATACACCGAAAAGTTAGAACACACAAAAAATATCATAACCCAATGAAATATAATGACATTAAAAATGTGGCACAAATTATGCTTAAAAATTAAAAAATTAATTAACTTAGGAAAATATAATGAAAACAATAAATTTAGTTGTTTTAACGTTTTTTATGTCAGTTGGAATAGCCCATTCAGCAAACATTTCTTCTTTGTTCAGCACGGGCGCAGGTGCCAGCTTCAATGACGGAACAGTTGATTCAAATTGGACGGTTACTGGCGGGTCTTTACCCTCTACAACATACGCAGTAACAACACCAACTGGTTTAGTTTGGGGTGGATTCACAACTGCTAATGCCCATACCAATAACGGGGTATCAACTTGGATTTCACCTTCTGCGCCCCCAGCCTTTCATCCTGGTGGAAATTATACTTATAGAACTTCATTTGATTTGACTGGATTTAACCTCAACACAGTCTCTATTAGTGGGCGATGGGAAGCTGATAATAGGCTTACATCAATAATATTAAATGCAGGCACAGCTAATTCGCAAACAATTACATTAACCTCACAAGGCGCTCTTCTTAACAGCGTCCTAACCCAATATGACTGGAATTTGAACGGAACATCTAACTTTGACTTTTCACTATTTACAAACTTCTATAAATCAGGGGTAAATACATTAGATTTTGTGGTGGTTAATACCCCAAATCCCGGTAATAGTGCGACTGGCCTTCGTGTTGAATTTACTAATAAATCAGCCACCTTAGCCGCCGCTATACCTGAACCTAATGCGCTAGTTTTAATAGGTGTTGCAGCTATAGGCATTGCTGTTACTCGTCGTCAAAAACTAGCCTAAATCATATTAGGCTGCCGTAATTTCTATAACTAATCATTAAAAAAGCTTGGCTCGCCTTCATTAAGTATACACAGAAGTTTATTTATTAAATGCTTAAGTAAGCAACCACCAGTTAAAGTTGGTGGGGTTATATTATCGACTAAATCAGGATACGAATCATAAGAATCATTCGTGTGTGTTTCAGCCATAACATTATCCCCACCTTACCTTCTCAGAAGAAGTTAGTGATTTTAGAACACCTACCCTTTATTGCTACTTCGTTTTTTCAAGCAAGACTTTCGCCAACAATAAAATACAAAACTACGATGATTAGGGCTTTAAAGCCAGTGTCACGAGAGCTGACATTTTTGACTTGAAAGCGCTCGGTCAATTACCCGATTACGGCCTCCAAAAAGCACCTGCTTGACATAAGCTGTCTTACAATCGTCTTAGGCCTCGTATCCCGCGTATTTTTCCGTAAATATATACAAATCAATGTCTAGTTTGGCAATTTCTTTCTTAGGCTGGGTCGAATATATCCTTTGTCCGCAATGACTAAACCTTGAATACCATCTGTCATCTCCGACAGCACATCGCGTTCGTCCACTTTCGCAGCGGCAACGGTGTAGCTACAAATGACCATGTCAAATATGACCAGCAAATACCCCTAAAGCCATAATATTTCCTCTACTTTTATTTTTTATTTAGGCGCGGGTAAAATAATTTTTTGATAGTGGTTGAGCGATAACTGTTTTGTGTAAAATGCTGGGCATGCTAATCGAAATCCATACTTGTCCTCGTTGCGAAAGCAGCCATCTGACCCGTAACGGAAAAGCCAAAACGGGGAAACAATTGCCCGATGTCACACATGCTGTTGTTACGGTACACTGACCTCCGATTATGGTTACAGCGAAGAACGGAAAGCCGAAATCCTGCTGCATACCACGAGCGCTCCAGCCTGCGTAGCCTTGAGCGCACCTCGGTGTCGCCGGCCAGACCGTATCGGCTTAGTTAATACCCAAAGGGCACAAGATAAAAGTCTGTGATTTGCCGCCCTTGGAAACCACATTGGCGTCTGCCTAACCGGAAGACGCGCTGGAGCTGGACGAACTGCGGTCGTTTGCCAATGTAAGGCCTGCGCCTGTTGGGTCTGGGACTGCATTCAGCAATGCCTACCAGCGTTTGTTTGCGAAAACACCAGTAAGTACGGGAGCAACCACCCACATCGAACGCTGGAACAATACGCTTAGCCAACGGCTCGCCCGGTTTGTACGCAAATCCTTGCCTTTTTCCAAAAATGACCGCTTCCATCGTATCGCCTTCGCTGACGGCAAAGGGAACTTCGAACCGGAGTCGGGAGAAGTTAGTGCCGTTAGTCCCAGGTAGCCCTCATCGCAACCGGCGTTTTTTCGAGCATGCTTTTCGCGAAGAATAAAATGCAACCGGGCGATGCTGAGGGCGTAGAGTCAGTGGCACGATGTCCCGATCCCCTTGTTGGGTCGGGACGATAT
>CAIYRS010000017.1 GCA_903928685.1 uncultured Methylococcaceae bacterium | reverse complement strand
CGTTCCCAAGCTCCAGCTTGGGAATGCCGTTTCGGAAGCTCTAGCTTCCCGTATTATCGAAGCTAGAGATTCTCGGACTTGAATTCCCAAGCTGGAGCTTGGGACCTGGCGCCCTATCTTATTGAAACTAAAATATAAATTCTTAACTTAATGGCAGTGACGCCGGAGCGTGGGAACTATAGCCAACCACCCAGCAACCCTTCGAACTCTTGCTCTTAGCTTTGCAATCACAACCGACCTCAGCATCCTCTACCGCATCGCCCGCGAAAAACGCGATTCTGTCTTTTTGGAATACAAAACATGTTTTTACTCCAAAATTCTTACGATTGAATTGATAAAGCCTGCAAAATCCTCTCCATATCCAAATTCTCCCTCACCATATCCGCAAAGCCCTGAATCTCCGCATTGCGGTATTCGCCATATTGATACCCGCCATAAGCCGGATTAATCGCCCGAAAATAATCGCCTCGAAACGCGTCATCATCAAACACGCCATGCACATGCGTGCCAGCAATACGGCCTTGTTGGTAGTACAGCGGGTAGTTTGCCATGCGTCCGCAGTGGATTTCGTAGCCCTGAATTGCCGTGTAGCCAAACAGCGGATACGCGCCACGCGCCAAGATTTTAGGGTTTTGGTAACTGACGCTGTCGGCAATCAATCCTAATCCTGTTTCCGTGCTGGCTTGGTGATATTCCAAAGCATCGGGGTCGTGCAGGGTTTGGCAGAGCAGTTGATAACCGCCGCACAGGCCAAAAATCGGTTTCTTGAATTGTTGCAAAGCAGCAAACAGCCCTTGCGTTTTCAGCCAATGCAAATCGCGGATGACGGTTTTGCTGCCGGGCAATAACACCATGTCGAAATCGTCCAGCGGTCGGAAAGCTTGCACCAGCACCACTTCAATTTCCTCGTCTGCCATCAGCACGTCCAAGTCGTTGTAATTGCTCAAGCCAGGGTAGGCGATGACGGCGATGCGGATTTTCACCGCGCCCAAGCGTTGTTGGTAATTGCCCAGAGATTGCGAGTCTTCCATGTCGATATTCAGCGGCTGGTAAGGAATCACGCCCAGAACAGGTACGCCAAAGCGTTCGCGGATGATGGTTTCGCCATCGGCAAAAAAGCGGCGGTCGCCACGGAATTTGTTGACGACCACGCCGACCAAATTGCCGCGCATGACTGGGTCCATCAGCGCCAACGTGCCGTAAATCGACGCGAACACGCCGCCGCGTTCAATATCGGCGACCAGAATGTTTTGCGTGTTAAAGGTTTTGGCAATGAAGGTGTTGGATAAATCTTTGTCCAGCAGATTGAGTTCAACAGGCGAGCCAGCGCCTTCGGCAATCACTAAATCGTAATCGCGTTGCAACTTAGAAAACGCCGTGCTGACCGCGTTTTCTAAGTTGCCGATGTGATCGTAATAATCAGCAACCGATTGGTTTTGATAGACTTTGCCATTGACGATAACTTGCACGCCGTTGCCGCCGTGGCCGCCGTGGCCTTTCAGTAATACCGGATTGAACAAAACGCTAGGCTCAACCCGCGCCGCTTCAGCTTGCAGACATTGGGCGCGGGAGATTTCCAGATTTTCTTTGGTGACGGCAGAATTGTTCGAGCAATTTTGTGCTTTAAACGGCGCGACTTTGATTCCAAGGTCGGCAAAAATCCGGCATAAGGCCATGGTGATGGTAGTTTTGCCTGCATCGGAGCTAGTGCCAAAAACGGCGAGTGGTTTCATTGGTTGATTGGGTTTGGGTAAGTTGATGTTGTCCACGAAAAACACGAAAAGACACGAAAGTTATAGTGCGATTTTATAGTTCCCACGCTCTGCGTCACTGCCATTAAGTTAAGCGATTTTTGTAATAATAGACCGATTTGAATCAGAGTTGACCATGGCTAAAAAAAACGTACTGTTGAAATTACCCAAGAACGGATCGAATCGGATGCCTTCAAATCCCACCACCGCGAGAATGCCAAAGCCTTCACACGGTGCCGCAGCCTGCCCTTCGCCTTGGTGCTGGTGTTGGTCATGAGGAACAGTGTGAAATCGCTGCAAAACGTCGTCAACGAAGCAATGACTTGGTTGGGGCAGCCGCCCGTGACCGCCAGTGCCTATTCGCAGGCGCGGTACAAGTTCAAGTACACGGCGTTCATCGAGCTGAACCAGGCCGCCGTGGTGGAGAACCTGTACAGTGATGGCGATTACCAACGCTTCTGGGGCTTTCGGGTACTGGCGGTCGATGGTTCTAAGCTGGTGCTGCCGGACACGGTGTCCATCCGTGATGCGTTTGGCACCATTGCTTGTACGGACGGCAAAACGGCGGAAACCCAAGGTGAGCGGCCTTATGCCTTGGCATCGGTGCTGTACGACGCGCTGAACCGGGTCGCCTTGGACGCCACCTTGGGCAAGGCCAAGGCCTACGAGATTGACTTGGCAGCTGGCCATCTGCCCCATACGCGGCCGGGCGACTTGCTGACCATGGACAGGAATTACCCGTCCTACCGGATGCTGGCGGAACTCAGCCGCCACCGCCGTGATTTCGCCATCCGCTGCTCGGCGGCCTCGTTTGCCGAAGCCCGGCGGATGCTCAAGGGTGAGGGTGAAGACAGCCAAGTGGTGACGCTGTCCCCGTGCGCGGGTCAATTGCCCGCCATCCGAGGGCTGGGCCTACCCTTGTCGCTCACCCTCCGGTTCGTCAGGGTATTGCTCACGACGGGCGAATACGAGGTGCTGGTCACCTCCCTGCTGGACAGTTACCTGTACCCCACCGACGGGTTTCTGGAACTGTACCGTTTGCGTTGGGGGATCGAGACCTTCTTTGGCCTGCTCAAGACCCGCCTGGAGTTGGAGAACTTCACCGGCACTGGAGCCGAAGCGGTACGGCAAGACTTCCATGCCACCGTGTACCTGTCCGGCCTAGAATCGCTGCTGACCGACACCGCGCAGGCCATGCTGGATGCCAAGGACACCCTGTACCCGCAGACGGTAAACCGGGCGGTGTCGTTCAACGCGGTCAAAAACCTCGCCTTGGACTTGATCTTGGGTGGCGGGCTTGAAACTGACGCACTATTGGAACAACTGACAGCCTTGTTCCTCACTAACCCTTGCCTGGCGCGTGGACACCGCAACCCACCAAGGAAAAACACCTCGTCGAGGACGCTGTTGAGCTTCCATAAGCGGCAGAAAAAGCATTGTTTTTGAATGGCTTTTTCTTAACTTAATGGCAGTGACGCGGAGCGTGGGAAATGATAGTCAAGATAGGGCGCTGGTTACCAAGCTCCGGCTTGGTAACCCAAGTTTCAGAAGCTCTAGCTTCGAGAATGATAGGAAGGTAGAGCTTCCTATCCCGCATTCCCAAGCCGCAGCTTGGGAGCGAGCGTCAATCTAATATTCTAAATATTAATGCTTTTTGGGCGAATTCCTTAAGATGCCGATGGATGGAATCCGGCAACCATAAACTTAATACACTCATGTTAAACGCTCCAATAAAGTTTTGGGCGGGATAGCCGTCACTCCAACATTCAATCAATACCTGCAAAATTTGGTAGTTCTAAAAAATTAAGTTATTGTTCGAAAGAGGAATCAAAAAAAACGTTTTTTGATTCCATCTTTGAAAAACAATATCAAGTTGATTTTTATCACTACCAATTAATGATTCTCCGCGTATTATTAACGCTAGCCATCAATCATAAGGCCTAATGGATGACTGAACTCTTAGATGAAACGCTTGCTATAACAAGAACACAAAGAAACCGAATGCCGGCCAGTTGAAGAAAAAGCAACGAAAGAACGGAAGGTTATAAAAGCATTTGATGACAGCTTGGCCGAATTTGGCGGTTTGTATGCTGATTTGCAAAGTGCTAGCTATAAAATTGACACGAGAACAACCAAAGTGAGTTTTAAATGATTGACTTGACTCATAAGGACGCGGGTTCAGCCAATTTACGGTCTCCTAATGGCCACTCCAGACCCACTAAGACCCTTAAAAATAAACTTTCTAAAAACCTGATGGCCTTTAATTGCTGAGATTTTTTAGCTGTATCGCAAGCAAAACCGATTATCAAAATCTTAAAAATAGTGGCTTTAATACGGTCGTTTTGAGAATAGCTATGGCGAAACCTTTGTCGTAGCCAGTTTGTGAGCTAAGTCTGTTTATTGTTCCTCTGCTGACGAAATCATAGAAATATGTCGTCTACTCTATGTTGTCAGTTTATTTAACACATATAATTGATTTATATGGTTATTTTTATCTATTTCGTTGTAAATATAAACTGCATAACGTATAATTAGAACCAGTAATACTTTAAGCATTTGTGCTAGGGTAGTTGGTAATGGTAAAAATCAACGTGATGTTGTTTTCATAGATGGCATCAAAATGCCTGTTTTTTTGACTCATCTTTTGTGCAATCACTTAATTTTTTAACACTATCGGGTAGTTAAACATCAACTTAATTATAAAAATGAAACTTAATATTATTCTAACTTTAGCTTTAGCAGTAATTTCCAACCTAGCTCATGCTGATTTCGTTAATACTACCCTTTCTGGATTTTCAACAATAGGAAGCGCTGAACTCTCATCAGTTGATCGAATCAATGCTCAAGATAAAGGTGCAGCTTTTCAGGCCAATCCTATCCAAGCGATTCCCGGCAGTGGCGGTAATACCAGCATTGTTAATATGGCGGATACTTGGGATATTTATGATGGTGTAAAGAACCTTAGCCATTCTGGGGTAAAAACAGCCGTTAGCGGCCTTACTGCAGGACAATCCTACATACTGAGTTTTTATGAAGCAGCTGCTAATAGAACGCCTGCAGGCTCTGGCAATCCAGGTTTCACCACAACTAATGTCACAACCCTTGTCTATTGGGCCATTTCACTAGGCGGTGGTTCTGTAATTAATAGCGCCCAAATATCAATTGATACTAGCAAAGACTATGCTACAAGTTGGACAAAAGTAAATCTCAATATCACTGCGGGATCAACAAACAGCTTTTTGACATTTCTTGCCAATTCAACACTTGGTGTTTCCCCTGAACCCCTTTTGTTGCTTGGAAATGTTTCTCTGACCAAAACTGTGCCTGAACCTAGCATTATTTGGCTGCTATTCTCTGGTGTTTTGGTTTCTCTGGTAGGCTTAAATCGTCGCAATACTGCAGCTTGATTTTAATATCCACAATGTTTTTGGGATTAGCCGATTGTTTATGGATAATCCGTTCCAGTTGAATATGTTGATTGTAACCAGGGGCTGTTGATGTCTCTGGAAAGCATATTGAATCAGTGGCTATATTTATTCGAACATGTCGATAAAAAAGCATTATCTCTAGCAACATGGTTTTTACTGGCTCTATTTATAATTTCTCCGCTAGAGAAGATTTTTTATATGCGGCGGCAAGAGCTGTTCAGAAAAAATTTTATAACAGACGTGTTATATCTTTTTATAAGCGGCATCTTGCCATCTTTTTTATTAGTCGTTACGACAAGCGCCATTATTTTGTTTTTTCGGGTGGCGCTGCCTACCCAGTGGTTTAACTATGTACAGAGTTTTCCGGTTAGCGTCCGTATATTAGCAATCATTATAGCGGGCGATTTTGGATTTTACTGGGCACACCGCTGGGCGCATGAAATTCCCTTCATTTGGCGCATACATTGTATTCACCATAGCCCAACTGAAGTAGACTGGCTAGTTGCCACCCGTGTACACCCTTTAGAAGTTGTTTTTCTCAGAAGCATTAGCTTTATACCGGTGTGTGCTCTTGGCTTGGTGGACTTTTCCGGCGATCAAGCCGACCTTTCCTCGCTTCTTTTACTGTCCTTCAATAACTTCTGGGGCATTTTTATCCACGCTAATGTTAAGTTTCGCTTTGGCTGGTTAGAACATGTTATTTCCACCCCTCACTTTCACCATTGGCATCATGCCAATGACAGCGCTTTGGTTATCAATAAAAACTACGCGGCACTTTTGCCTGTATATGACAGGCTATTTGATACCTTGCATCAACCTAAAAACCATTTTCCAGCAAAATACGGCATATCAATACCCTTGCATAAGGGATTGTTCAAACAATTGGCCTACCCAATTTTCTGCTTGTTTCAAAGAAAACCATTCGTTTAAAACAGAGTTACCTGCACACATTGCGATAGCGGCAGCCCGCAACGCCTTTGCCAGCGCTACGACAGGCAGGGACAGTATTGTCAGGGCATCAACAGCCCTGAAGCCGCCGATTGCCGACATTCTTCATGAAACTTAGTGACCGTAAATGCGCCATAAACAAGCGTTCAGCAATCCTGCATTGTTGGCGTGCTTATGGGTTTTTTGTCCATGTCCAAAATTAATAGACCATTACAATATATAAATCAAAAGCGCAAAAGCCATACAATAATCATCTCGCCGATTTAAACCCTTAAATCCTTAACCACCCGCAAAACCTCGGTGTTGCCCGCTTTGCTTTCCACACTAAACCCCAGGGCTTTAACCAGCGACAGCATGGCAATATTATTTGCCAAAACTTCACCTTCAAAATACATCAAGCCTTTTTGTTTGGCGGTTTTTATCAGGGTTTTCAGCAGTTTTGAGCCGATGCCCAAACGTTGGCAATCATCCGCGACGACGACGGCGAAGTCGGCGGAATTACCGTCGGGATTGCTGATATAGCGGGCCACGCCGAGTTCATTGGGTAAATTGCCGTCTTCACTAACCGCCACAAAAGCCATTTCCCGGTCGTAATCGATTTGGGTAAAACGCACTAGCATTTCTGGCGTCAGCTCGTACATGGCCTGCATAAAGCGGAAGTATTTGGTTTGTTCGGATAATCGGCTAATAAAATGCTTTTCCATAAAGGCATCTTCAGGACGGATAGGCCGAATGGTAATGCCACCGCCGTTGCTTAGTTGGTATTGCTCGGTTAATTCGTGCGGGTAAGGATGGATCGCCATGTGTTGGTAGCGGATTAGTTGATGCGAGGTTTCTACTTTAATGCGGGCATCAACGGCAATCGCGCCGTGTTCATCAACAATCAGCGGGTTGATGTCCAGTTCCAGAATTTCCGGCAATTCACTGACCAAGTTGGATATTTTCAGCAGCACATCCGTTAACGCTTGGTTGTTGGCGGCAGGCATTTGCCGAAAGCGTTGCAGGTATTTGGCGGCCTTGGTTTTGGCGAGCATTTGTTCAACCATGTAGGCGTTCAATGGCGGCAGTGCGACGGCATTGTCTTTTAATATCTCCACCATCGTGCCACCAAGGCCAACACTAATCGCCGGCCCAAATACCGGATCCCTGACCACGCCAATCAGTATTTCCCTGCCACTGCTGGAGTGGAACATCGGCTCAACCGTCATGCCTACGGTTTTAATGTCGGGATAGCTTTGTTTGATGGCGGTTTCCATTTCCAGAAAATGCCGGG
Organism: uncultured Methylococcaceae bacterium; assembly: GCA_903928685.1. Taxonomy (GTDB): domain Bacteria; phylum Pseudomonadota; class Gammaproteobacteria; order Methylococcales; family Methylomonadaceae; genus Methylovulum. Next base: position 56,469 of record CAIYRS010000017.1, on the reverse strand, counting down.
AAACCTCTTGTACGCTTTTGATGTTTAAGCGCACCCCGCCAATATCGGATTTGTGGCTGAATTCGGTCATATTGATTTTTAACACCACCGGAAAACCTAAGGTTTCCGCCGCAATCATGGCATCCATCGCGCTGGCGACTTTAATGGTGGGGTTGGTCGGTATGTGGAATGCGGCGAGGATAGCTTTGGATTCTTGCGCCGTTAAAATCTGCCGAGCTTCTGCCAGCACGGTTTCGATGGTAAGCCGCGCACCTGCCACGTCGGCGACGGCTTGGGCATCAACAGGTGAGGGGATTTGTTTGAGCAGGATTTGGTTTTGGTGATATTTCGCCAGAAACGAGAAGGCATCAACAGCGACTTCCGGGGTACTAAAGTGCGCGACTTTACTGTTGGCAAATAGCTTTCGTCCTGCTAAGACACGCACGCCGCCCGTCCACGAAGCCAGCACAGGCTTGTTGGTGGTTTGTGCGCCGTCAATAATGCACTGGGCAACCCGCTCAGGATGGGTCATCGCCTGCGGTGTCAAAATCACCAGAATGCCGTCAATTTGCTCATCGTTCAGGCAAATCTCTAAAGCTTGTTGGTAACGTTCTGCGCTGGCATCGCCAAGAATATCCACCGGATTGGCGTGCGACCAATGGGCGGGCAACACCTTATTTAAAGCGTCGATACTGTCTGTGCTGAGTTCGGCAAGTTTTACCCCGACATCTTCAATGCGGTCAGTACTCATCACCCCTGGGCCGCCAGCATTGGTAATAATCGCCAGGCGGTCATTGTTGACCACATAATTGTTCGCCAACACCCGCGCAGCAGAAAACAATTCATTAATGCTGTAAACCCGCACCACACCTGCACGGGCTATGGCGGCATCAAAAACGCTATCCCCGCCGACCATCGCACCCGTATGCGACATAGCCGCTTTACAACCCGCTTCATGGCGACCAGATTTAATTAAGATGACAGGCTTTAAACGGGCAGCGGCTTTCAGGCCGCTTAAAAATCGCCGCGCATCTTGAATGCCTTCCACATACATTAAAATGCCCGTGGTTTGGTTGTCGGTCGCCAGATAATCCAAAACTTCGCCGAAATCAATATCTGCCGCACCGCCCATGGATACCACGGTGGAAAAGCCGATGTCTTGGGATTCTGCCCAGTCGAGGATGGCGGTGCAGATAGCGCCAGACTGCGACAGCAAGGCAAGATTGCCGTCTTTAACAATGCCATCAGCAAAAGTGGCATTCAAGTTGCCGCTAGGGCGGATAACCCCCAAACAGTTCGGGCCAATAAAGCGGATGTTGTAATGGTGGGCAATCGCGAGCACTTCCTGTTGCAGGCGTTTACCTTCCTCGCCCAGCTCACCAAAGCCAGCGGAGATGATAATTACCGACGTTACGCCTTTCTCACCGCACTGGCGGACAATGCCCGGCACAGTAGCGGCAGGCGTGGCAATCACCACCAATTCCACCACTTCTGGGATGGCAATTAAATCCGGATACGCTTTTAAGCCTAATAAAGACTCGCGCTTGTTGTTGACCGGATACAAATTGCCAGCAAACCCCGCTTGCTGCATATTCAGCAATAAGCGATAACCAACACTGTCCTCGCGTTCCGATGCGCCCACAATAGCGACGCTTTTAGGGGTAAAAAACTGGCTTAAATAATGCGGGCCCATAGTTGCTCCGAGGTAGAGGATGGAAGAAATGTGGCGATTCAACATTGGCTAGGTTCTAGGCAATCGTAGCACATAAGCTGTTTAACATTTTGGTGTCCAAAACATGTTTTGGATTCCTAACCAATCATTTAGTGCGTTTTTTGTAACAACCAAACATTTTCAATTGTCGCTACACCTTTTAAACCGCCTTCAAGCGCTTTGTTTTCCAGCCGTTCTATTTGGTAGCTAGCCGCATAATGATGATTTACTTCAGCTTCATTAATTGAAAATGGCGGGCCATCCATCTGTGTTTGGTCGTAGATAAAGGTAATCAACAACTGTGCGGCGGTATTGCTGATGTCCAGCAAATGGGCGGTGTATTGCTTACGCAAATCAGCAGGTAAGGCGACTAAAGCAGCGCGGTCGTAAATGGCGTTGACTGTGCCGAGCATTTCCGCAGACAAATCAAAAATATCACCCACGAAAATGTCGATATTTTCAGCATGATAGTGGTGCATTTTGCCAGCCGTGGTTATCGTTGGCGTTAAACCTAAGTCGTCAAATAACTCCTTAATAGCGATGGCGCTCAATTCTGCGCCAACCACCTGATAGCCATTGGTTAGTAACCAAGCAAAATCCAGTGTTTTACCGCACAAAGGTAAAAACACCCGGCTAGCTTGCGGCAGCTGTAATTGTTGAACATGAGCCACCAAAAACGGGTTTGCTTCAGATTGATGAAAAGCAATTTCACCGCGTTCCCATTTTTGATGCCAAAAATTAGCTTCCATAGTCGCTCCTTACTGTTGTTAATACGGTTTAAGTGTTGTCTGAAATGACATGCCAGACTAGCATACAAGCTCAAGCCGACTTTAAGTCAACCAGTATTGCAGAGCATAAAAACATGGATATAGCAGAAGTTGCCAAGGCCTCAGGATTACCTGCATCAACCTTACGTTTTTATGAAGAAAAAGGCCTGATCCAATCCATAGGCCGCAGCGGTTTACGGCGATTGTTTAGTGCCAATGTTTTAGAGCGGCTGGCGTTGATCTCGTTGGCGCGAAATGCGGGGTTTTCGCTGGATGAAATTGCTGACATGTTTGCCACAGGAAAGCCTGAGATCAACAGGACGTTACTCTTAGCAAAAGCTGATGAGCTGGATAGTAAAATCAAAGAGTTGACCGCTATGCGTGATGGCCTACGTCACGCAGCGGTCTGCAAAGCTACCAGCCATTTTGAATGCCCAAAATTTCTACGCTTGCTGCGTATTGCTGGTAAAAATCGTTTTCGGCAAGTGCATAAATTGCAGGGGAAATAGCTGTGGCAGAATGGTGATGGTGTATTCTGCGGAACGGTTTGCAGTGCACGCCTATTTGCGCTTACCGATTACACCTTTACAACTTAGCAATGGCAGTGCATCCAGCCCTAAATCTGCTTCATAGTAATTTCCAAAGTCGCTATCCGATAAGCGATTTGCCGTGGCGTCATATTCAACAACCTTGCCGCTTTCGCTTGCACCCAACCGCTTTGTTCTAAGGCGGCAATCACGCGTTCGCGGTCATCTAAATTTTCATCACTAAAATCCACCGATTGCAGTTTTTGCGGTTTGCTGATGAGTCCGGCTTGCGAAACAACACTTTCCAAACCCGTGTTGACCATCACATCGCGGTCTATGCTGCCGTTAGGGCTCATAATCGCTGCGCGTTCCAGACAGTTTGCCAATTCGCGTACATTGCCGGGCCAGTCGTGTTTCATCAGGATACGGATCGCGCTTTCTTTAATTTCCAAAGGCCGTCCGCCTTGTTGTTCGGAAATGCGGCTTAGCAAAAATTCTGAAAGTGCCGGAATATCTTCGCTACGGTCGCGTAGCGGCGGCATGTTGATGGGCATAACGTTAAGACGATAATACAAATCCTCACGGAATTTGCCTTCGGTGACTTCTTCTTCCAGATTGCGGTTGGTGGCGGCGATGATGCGGACGTTAACCTTAATGGTTTGCGTGCCACCGACGCGTTCAAACTCACCTTCTTGCAAGACGCGCAGCAGTTTGGCTTGAAATGACGCGGAGATTTCGCCGATTTCATCCAAAAATAAAGTGCCGTTATTCGCCAATTCAAAACGGCCTTTACGTTGGTTGATTGCGCCGCTGAACGCGCCTTTTTCATGCCCGAACAATTCCGATTCCAGCAAAGTGTCCGGTAAAGCCGCGCAGTTGAGTTTTAAAAACGGCCCACTGGCGCAACCGGAATTAAAGTGGATGGCATTGGCGACCACTTCTTTACCCGTACCGGATTCCCCGCGTATCAATACCGTGGTGTTCCATTTGGCAACTTGGCGGATAGTTTCGAAGACTTTCAGCATCGGCGCGGAATGCCCGATGATGTTTTCAAAGCGGTAATTTTTGATTAACGCCTGTTTAAGTTGGTCGCGCTCGCTTTGCAAATGCCGTTGTTTGCGTTCGATAACCCGCAGCATTTTCACGCTTTGCGCGATCAAATTGGCGATCATTTCCAAAAAACGCGCGCGTTCGCCAAGAAACAAGTTGTCGTCGGGTTGCGCCGCCAACACGCCGATGGTGTCGCCTTGTTCGATGTAAATGGGCGAACCGATAAACGGCAATTCGGGATCATACAAGCCCATACGCCCCAAAAAGCGCGGTTCTTCCGCCACTTTTTCCACGACAATGGTACTGCCTGCGTCCAAAATCGCGCCCATCACGCCTTCACCGGGATGGTAGCGAATCGGCTGTTGCAATTGGCTGTCGGCGTTGGCGTGCACGGCGCTGACAATCAGGCTGTCGTTTTCGATTTCTTTTAGGGTAATCATGCCGGAACGCATCCCTGAGCGTTTGTGCAGCACTTCCAGCACCGCCTGCAATTTGGTGTGCAAGTCGTGGGTGCTGTTCAGCACTTGGCTAATCAGGTAGAGCGTGTCCAGTTCAGCTTCGATCAGTTCGGTTCGTTCGCGCATCAGCCGCCCCCTTCCAACGCCTGTTTATTACTGGCATTGATGGGCTGATAACGGCAGCTTTCGCGAATGATAAATTGATTACTACCAACATCGCGCAATAAAGGAAAACTGATTTTAATCCGGCAACCTGGGTCAAAATTAGGGTCAATATCAATAAAACCATGATGTTGTGTGACGATTTCTTTAGCAATCACCAAGCCCATGCCCGCTTTTTGCCCGCCATTGGCGCGGGTGGTGTAAAACGGTTCGAACACGCGGCTACGTTTTTCTTCCGGAATGCCTGGCCCAGAATCTTCAATGCTGACGTAAAGCAATTCACTATCGGCATCGGTGCTGATACGGATACGATGCTCGCCTGTTAACGAATCGCTGACTGCGTCGATGGCGTTGTCCAGCAATTGGTTGAACAACACTCGCAAGCGGTTTTCCGAACCTAAAATATTGGGCAGTTCTGCCAAAGGCCGCCAATGCACGTCAATGCCTTGGCTCCAAATGCGTTGGTCGTTAAGCAACAACACTTCGTGCAAAATTTGGTTGAGGTTGACTGCAACCAAGGTGGATTGCGACACCTCAGGCACACAGTTTTGCATGGTGGCGATGGCTTCTTCGCCGGACTGCTGGATTTGTTGCAGGATTTGCAGCAGGCCTGCGGTATTGGCGTCGTTTTTATGTTTGAGGATTTGTTCCGCCGCCTTGATCTGGTTCATCGGCATGTGGATTTGATGAATTGCACCCAACAGCGTTTCCCGAATGCCGCGCACGCGTTCGTCTTCAGACATGATGGTTTTTAGGGTTTGGATGTGCAGCTCTTCCATTTGCCGCCGTTGCCGGGTGATGTCGGTAATGGTCAATACCAAATAGGGTTTGGCGGTGTTGTCGAAAAACGCATCAGCATGGGCTTCTTTTTCCTTAAACCAATTACCCGCGCAAGAAAACCAACGCGCTCTGCGGCCTGGTTTGCCTTCGATACGGAATTCGCGGTTGTTGAAACCTTGTTCGTGGCTTTGCAATTGCGCCCATTCTTCGCCCATTTCTTCCCGCAATAGCTGCAAAAAATAAGCGGCGGGTTCGCCTTTGTCGAGATCACTGACCAGTGTTTTGTAATTGTGGTTATCGAGAATGACTTTATCTTCATCATCCACCACCACCATCGCCATGGGTGAAGAATTGATGACCGACTCAATCAACAATTTCTGGTTGATGACGCGCTGGTCGGCCTCGTGGGCTTGGGTAATGTCGCGGTGCATACCAATGTAATGGGTGATGGTGCCTTGTTCGTCGAGCATCGGCGCAATGGTCAAATCGGCGATATAACGGCGGCCTTCCTTATGGCGGTTGCACAGCGTACCGCGCCAAACTTTTTTGTTGCGGATGGTGTGCCATAAATCGTAATAGACGGCGCGTGGTGTGCGTTTGTCGGACAGCACCGATTCATTCTCGCCCAAAATATCTTCCGGCTCATACCCGGTAACACGGGTAAATTCTTGATTAACGTAGAGGATTTTAGCTTTTTTGTCGGTAATGGAAATGGCAATAGGCACTTGCTCAACCGTTTCCACAAACAGGTGGTAAGGCATCGGGCCTTGTGCAAGCGCCGCACCGCCAAAAACTGTAGGAGCCAGTTCATCCATCATGGTCACCATTGCGGTGTGTTCTTGTAAGAATTGCAGGGAAGATTTTTTCATATCACGGCCTGGGGAATGGGTGGAATCATCGCTATGTAATGGGCTATGCAAAATTAACGCCAGCAAGAAAATCCTCGTCGCGTCGGCGAAAAATGCCGTAGCCACGACCGTTTACCGAAAACAGGCGCGGAAAATCGCCCCTACATGCTAACTGCTTTGTTGATATTTTGTCGGGTTTCCTACAAAAACTTTTGCCGATTTAGCTTTGCTGTCTGATTCACCACAGCACTATGCGCCGCATTTTTGCCGCCAAGCCAGCACTGACGCGTTTTTGCCATTTGGCATAGTTACTGCTCAAGCCAAGCAAAGCCCTAGCCTTTGTCAGGAAAAGAATCGTGAGTGAATATCTGTTGCTGTTACTAGGCACCGCCTTGGTCAACAACGTGGTGCTGGTGAAATTCCTAGGCCTTTGCCCGTTTATGGGTGTGTCGAAAAAGCTAGACTCGGCCTTAAGCATGGGGCTTGCCACCACGTTTGTGCTGACTTTGGCGGCAGCGACCAGTTGGCTATTGGAACATTTCATCCTTGCGCCGTTGCATATCGAATTCTTACGCATTTTGGCGTTTATTTTGGTGATCGCCGCCGTGGTGCAGTTTACCGAAATGGTCGTGCATAAAACCTCACCCGTGCTGTACCAAATTTTAGGCATCTTCCTGCCGCTGATTACCACCAACTGCGCGGTTTTGGGCGTGGCCCTGCTAAACGTGCAGGAAAAATATGGGTTTATGCAAAGCCTGATTTTTGGCTTTGGCTCGGCGGTAGGCTTTACTTTGGTGATGGTGTTGTTTGCGGGTTTGCGCGAACGTTTGGCGTTAATGGCTGTGCCTGTCTTGTTTGCTGGTACGCCGATAGCGTTTATCACTGCGGGGATATTGTCGCTGGCATTTATGGGCTTTGCGGGGCTTTCTAGTAAATAGTTTTTGTCCACGAAAGACACGAAAAGACACGAAAAAAATTTGAAAGTAGGATGAGCTGAACGAAGGGAAGCCCATCGGTGGTTATAGGTTCGATGGGCTTTCTTACGTCAGCCCATCCTACAAATAAACTAAATAACGGCTTTGCTGGTTACCAAGCTCTGGCTTGATAACCCAAGTTTCAGAAGCTCTAGCTTCGAGAATGACAGGAAGCAAGAGCTTCCTAGACGGCATTCCCAAGCTAGAGCTTGGGAACGAGGGTATCGAAACGCATCGTTCGAGCAACTCGACAGATGCGCCTCCTATCGTCGGCACATCCTATAAGCCACCGAAATTAATGTTTTCGTGTTTTTTCGTGCTTTTCGTGGACAAAAAAATTCATATAAATCAGGAAACACCATGTACGTTTTCTACGCAATCATCAGTTTGACCGGATTGGGCTTGTTATTAGGCTTGTTGCTTGGCATTGCCGGGAAGTATCTCAAAGTAGAATCCAGCCCAATAATCGATGAAATCGAAGCCTTGATGCCCGGTTCACAATGCGGACAATGCGGATTTCCGGGTTGCCGCCCGGCGGTGGAAGCCTTGGTGGAAGGCAAAGCCCCCGCGACTTTATGCCCACCTGGCGGTAGTGCCTTAGCCGAACAAATCGCTATGTTATTAGGCTTGGATTTGGATTTGAAAGACGTACAAGAACCCGAAGCGTTAGTGGCAAGAGTCAGCGAAGCCACCTGCACAGGTTGTACGCGTTGCTTTAAAGTTTGCCCCACCGATGCCATCGTCGGCGCTCCCAAACAAATTCATGCCGTCGTCGCCGATGCCTGTATCGCCTGCAAACGTTGCGTGGAAGTCTGCCCAACCGAATGCCTGCAAATGCACCCGATAGAAGTCACCTTACGGAATTGGCGTTGGGCGAAACCGCGCGTTCCGGTAGCGGAGGGTATGTCATGTTGAATTTGCTAGATTGGTTAAAACCGCCGCGCATCCGTGGCGGTGTCCATGCCGAAGAGCGTAAAGCCAGCACCGCAACACAAGCCATCGTCACCGATTTTCCCTTGCCAAAAAAATTGTACATACCGCTACAACAACACGTCGGCAAACCCGCCGAGCCATTGATCCGCGTCGGCGAAACGGTGTTGAAAGGCCAATTGCTCGCCTACAGCCAAGGCATGATTTCTGCTCCTGTCCACGCACCTAGTTCTGGTGTGATTGTCGATGTCAACGATTACCCCGCGCCACATCCGTCAGCTTTGCCCATTCGCATGATTGTTTTGGAAACCGATGGCAAAGATGAATGGGTAAAAACACCGGAAATTGGCGACCCGTTCCAACTCAGCCCAGAAGATATTAGTTTGCGCGTCGGCGCGGCGGGTATTGTCGGTTTGGGTGGCGCGACCTTTCCAACTGCCGTTAAGCTGAATATGGGTAGGGAAAACCATATCGACACATTAATTATCAACGGCGCGGAATGTGAACCCTACTTAAGCTGCGACGATAGGCAAATGCAAGAGCGTAGCGAGCAGATTATCGACGGTGTGCGCCTTATGTTGCATGGGATGGAAACCCATCATGCCTTGGTGGCAATTGAAGACAACAAGCCCAACGCTTTTTATGCGATGGCGGCGGCAGCACGGCATTTCCCTGAAATCAAAGTCATACAAATCCCCACCCGTTACCCAATGGGCTGGGATAGGCAGTTGATCCGCTATGTCACAGGCCGCGAAGTGCCAGTCGGTTGCCGATCATCAGAAATCGGCGTGACCATCCACAATGTCGGCACGGCGTACGCCACCCACAAAGCGATACGCCACGGGCAACCGCTGGTGAGTCGAGTCATTACCGTATCTGGCGGTGCGGTCGGCAAACCAATGAATGTCGAAGTGCCGTTGGGTACGCTAATTTCGGAAGTGTTCGCGTTTTGCGAGGTTGATTTGACGCAAATAGCCCGTATCGTCATGGGCGGGCCGATGATGGGTGATTCCTTGCCACACACGGGTTTGCCGACTGTGAAGGCCACCAGCGGCGTGTTGGCATTGACACAAAGCGAGCTGAAAAGCACCGACGAACAGCCTTGCATCCGTTGTGCGAGTTGCGTGACCGTGTGTCCGGCAGGTTTACGGCCTTTGGATATGGCAAACAATATCAAAGCGAACCAGCTCGATACGGCAGTCGATATTGGGTTGAAAGATTGCATCAGTTGCGGTTGTTGCTCTTATATCTGCCCATCGAATATTCCACTAGTGCAGTATTTCAAATATGCGTCCGGTGAAGTCGCGGCGCGGCAGCAAGCACAGCATAAATCCGAACAGACCAAAAAATTGATGGAAGCGCGGCAAGCGCGTTTGGATAGGATCGCCGAACAACAGCGTTTGGAAGAGGAAGCACGGATTGCCGCGAAGAAAGAACGCGAGCGTTTGAAAGCGGAACAGGAGGCGGCTGTATGAAACTAGGCGTAGGGTACGCTGTGCGTACCATTTTGCAGTCGATCGTGTTGGCAATGGGCAGAAGGTACGCACAGCATACCCTACGGTGGACAAAATGATTGCTCATCATAAACCCGCCAGCGGCGCCCATGTCGGTGCGAATTTAAGCGTCAGCCAAATCATGTGGCGCGTGGTGTTGGCCTTAACACCCGCCACGGCTTTTGGCTTGTGGCTGTTCGGGTGGCCCGCGATTTTTTTGTTCATCATTACCGTCACATCAGCCATTTTGTTTGAAGCGTTCTGCATACGCCTCAAAGGTCGCCCAGCCAAGCCCGTCATTATGGACGGCTCGGCCTTGCTAACGGGTTGGCTGGTGGCAATTACCTTGCCGCCATGGGCACCGTGGTGGATAGGCGTGGTCGGATCGGGTATTGCCATTATCTTAGGTAAGCAAGTCTATGGCGGCTTAGGGCAAAACTTGTTCAACCCGGCAATGTTGGCGCGGGTGGCGTTGTTGATTTCTTTCCCAATTGAAATGACCACTTGGGCGAATGTTTCACCGCTGTTTTTCAGCGATTCGCCGGGGTTTATTGAAGGCTTACATATCACTTTATCTGGCTTGCAAAATTTGGATGCTTACACGGGCGCGACCACGCTGGGCTACATCAAAACTGAATTCTCGCAACACCACATCTTGCCAGACATTCTGAAAGATTATTCACCCACGCTGAATTTCATCGGCTGGACACGCGGCAGTTTAGGCGAAACCTCTTCAATCTTGATGGGCTTGGGTGGCGTCTGGCTGATCCGGCAAAACATCATCCAATGGCAAATCCCCGTGTCTTTGCTAGGAACCGTGGTGCTGATGTCCAGCGTGTTCCATGTGTTGGACAGCGACCATTATGTCAGCCCGTTTTTGTACCTGAATTCCGGTGCGATTTTGTGTGTGGCATTTTATATCGCCACCGATTATGTCACGTCGCCGAATACACCAACGGGACAATGGGTGTTTGGTGCGGGCTGTGGCTTGTTGATTTTCGTCATTAGAACCTGGGGCGCGTATCCCGAAGGTGCGGGCTTTGCGGTGTTGTTGATGAATTCGGCGACGCCGTTGATTGATTATTACATCAAACCAAGGATTTATGGGCGTGACCGTAAGGGTAAGCCGTTGGAAATTCCAAAACCGTAATTTCGTAGTCGTAGGATGGGCTGAACGAAGGGAAGCCCATCGAAACCTATAAACCAACGATGGGCTTCCCTTCGTTCAACCCATCCTACTTTGATGTCTACCATGAAATTTGACAGCGAAACACTAAAATCCCAAGCAGCCCATTATCTGGACTGGCTAAAACGTTGGCTAGACCCAGCAAACCTCGCCGGATTGCGCCCAAAATTGGAATTCCAAACCGGCATATTAGCTGGTTTCGCACTCATCGCCAGTGTCTTGCTTGGCGTGACCAATTGCAGTACCGAAGGCACTATCCAACAACGCTTGGCGGAAGACTTGCAAAACTCCTTGGCGGAAGTCGTGCCAGCCGAATTGCATGATAACGACATGCTGCAAGACACACGCATTATCCCGTCTGCCGAATACAACATCGCCGCCGATGAAACGGTTGTTTATCTTGCTAAAAAAGCTGGCCTAGTCACCGCCGTGTGTTTCAAATTTATAGCGCCTGATGGTTATTCCGGTGCAATTAATATGATTATGGGTGTTGATCGCGACGGCAAACTGTTAGGTGTGCGGGTGTTAAGCCATAAAGAAACACCTGGTTTGGGCGATAAAATCGAAGTCGCCAAATCAAATTGGATTTTAGATTTTGTCGGTCGTTCGTTGGAAAATTTAACGCCAACGCAATGGGCGGTAAAAAAAGACGGTGGCGAGTTTGACCAATTCGCAGGGGCGACGATTACACCGCGCAAATCGGTACAGGCGATTTATCGGGGCTTGCAGTTGTTTAAGGCGTATCAGGCGGAGTTGATTAAACCTTGATTTTGTCCACGAAAAACACGAAAAGGCACGAAAATTAACGCTGGTTACTAAGCTCCTGCTTAGTAACCCAAGTCCCAGAAGCTCTAGCTTCGAGAAAGAGGGGAAGCTAGTGCTTCCCCCTCACTGCATTCCCATTTATGCCCCTGAGGGTAAGCCAGAGCTTGGGAACGAGCGTAACAACATATACGCGACTACTTAATTGAAGACTTTTCATATTTTTAAAACCTAAAAGGTCTGATTAGACAAAGACTTTAAATTACAGAGACAAATATCTTTCGTGTCTTTTCGTGTTTTTCGTGGACAAAAAATCTTACACAGGAGCAAACCATGCTACCCGACACTTACCGAAAAATCGCCGCCGATGGCATTTGGAACAATAACATCGTCTTCGGGCAAAATTTGGCCTTATGCCCTTTGCTAGCCGTTACAGGTACAGCGACCAACGGCTTAGGCATGGGCTTGGCAACTTTGGTGGTTATCACTGCCTCGAACGGTTTGATTTCCTTAGCCCGCAATTTAATCCCCAGTGAAATCCGCATCCCGATTTTTGTTTTGCTGATCGCCGCCTTGGTGACGCTGGTTGATATTCTGATGAACGCTTGGGCGCATGAGCTTTACAAAGTGTTGGGGTTGTTCATCGCTTTGATCGTTACCAACTGCGCTTTACTCGGTCGTGCCGAAGCTTTTGCTTCCAAGCAACCTGTTAAGGAGGCCCTGTGGGATGGTTTTATGATGGGCATGGGTTTTTTGCTGGTGTTGGTGGCTTTGGGCGCGGCGCGGGAAATCAGCTCGACAGGTACGTTGTTCGCCAATGCGTCATTGTTACTGGGCGAGTCGTTCCGGTTTTTGGAAGTGACGGTTATCCCGAATTACAAAGGCTTTCTACTGATGGCTTTGCCGCCGGGCGGTTTTATCATGACGGGATTTTTAATTGTTGGTAAGCGGATGATTGACCAAAGCATGGCAAAACGTAAACCCGCAATAGTTTTGGCACCAGTTTCGGTGGAATAGGGTAGAGACGTTGCAATGCAACGTCTCTACATCAATGGAGGTCTTATGAACGTCGGTGTATGTTATGCAGAATTGGACAGACAATTGTGGATGCGCTTGGAAGTGCCGGACGACAGCACGGTGGAGCAAGCCATCCAGTTATCGGGGGTGTTGAAGCTATACCCTGAAATCAATCTCACCACCCAAAAAGTCGGGATTTTCGGCAAAATCGCGACTTTAGAAACTCCCGTAAAAGACGGTGACCGCGTGGAAATTTATCGCCCGATTACGGTTGATCCACAAACGGTGCAACGGCGAAGACGTTAAGGGTTTTAATGGTCAACTGATGCCAATGGTGGGCAGAACCGCTTGCCCACCCTACAAAACTTACTCCAGCGTTTCCTCAAACGGCTTAAAACTCACCCGCACTTCCAACCCACCGCCCTCTCGCGCCAAGAAATCTATCTTAGCCTGATGGGCTTGGACAATATTGTCGACAATCGCCAGCCCCAAACCATAACCCACCGAACCCCGTGCGGTATCAGCACGGGCGAAGGGGCGGCGCAGCTTTTCAATGTCACTTTCCGACAAACCCTCGCCGCGATCTAACACGCTTAAATGCAATTGCCCGTTGTCATGGCGGGTGGCGATGGTGATGCCGTTGTTGGCGTATTTGATGGCATTGTCCAATAAGTTTTTCAGCAAACGCTCTATACCAAACGGACGTATCTCCGCTTCCGCTTCTTCGCATAAATCCAAACTGATGTGATAGCCATTGGTTTTATAGCTGGCGGCGCACAGCCTTGCCAAATCATTCAGATCGGCGATTTGGCAGGGTTCGTCGGCACTGTCTCTGGCAAAATCCAAGCATTGCCTTAATCCGCCTTCAATTTCGGCAAGATTAGCGACGATGCGGTTTTTTAAGTCTTTATCAAAATCCCCACCAATCATTTCCAAAGCCAGTTGGATGCGGGTGATGGGGGTGCGTAAATCGTGGGAAATTCCCGCCAACATTAAGGTGCGGTCGGCTTCCATTTGTTTTAAATCGGCGTTCATACGGTTCAGGGCATGGATAAAAGTGACAATTTCTTTCGGTCCTTCTTCCTTAATCGCTTCGGTGCGCTCGCCTTTGCCGATGCGGCTGACGGCAGCCGCCAAACGTTGCAAAGGCCGATTTAAGCTGCGGTGGATGATGAAACCACCCAAAAACGCCAACATTACTATCAATAGCAATAAGCCTAGCCAATGGTCGCCAATGTCGGTGCTGAACGGCGTGGCGGAGAACTTCACCCAATAAGCTTGTTGGTCGATAACGATTTGTACCCAGATAGCCTGATCGGGCGCAGATTGATAACGGATTTGTTCATGTGGTTGCAGTTTTTTGGCAAATGCTTCCATAAATTTGCGGATAACAAACGGCGGCTCCGGCGCAGACGGGTCTAAGGTGGGCGGCTGTTCCTGCAAATGCACTCCAAAATCGTGTCCGGCTTGGCTGAGATATTGCCCGCGTTTTTCGGGCGGCAACAAGGCCATCGCCACCCGCACGGTATGCAAATGTCCGTCTGCCAATTCCACCATCACTTGCAAACGCGGACGCTGTACCAGAAACACAAACAATACGGCGGTTATCAGTTGTCCGGTAATGATTAAGCCCGCAATCAGCAAAGTGCTACGGGTCAGTAACGATTGCGGCTTCCGAACGTGTTTTAAAAGCGTCGCGAGCGGTTCGAGTGCAAGGCGCACGGAGCGGAGAAACCGGAGTGTACTGAAGTACATGAGGATTTCGAGCACCGCGCAACGCAGCAATCGAACCGCGTAGCAGCTTTTAAAACACGTTCTCAGCCTCATCGCTTCTCCCCGCTTGGCACAAACACATAGCCAAAGCCCCACACGGTTTGGATAAATTTAGGATCGGCGGGGTTGTCTTCAAGAATTTTCCGCAAGCGCCGCACTTGCACATCAATGCTTCGGTCGGACACTTCGCTGTCACGGCTACGCGATAGCTCCAACAAGCGTTCCCGCGAGAGGGCTTTTAAAGGATGGCTGACCAACGCGTTGAGCAGGGCAAATTCGCCCGTGGTCAGCACCACGGTGGTGTCGGCATTGTTTAAGCTGCGCTGTTGGCAATCAAGCTGGAAGTTGCCAATAGTGATTAATTCGGCTTGCTCCGGGCTACCTGGGATTTTTGCATACGCCTGCCGACGCATCAGGCTTTTGATGCGGGCGTACAATTCTCGCGGGTTAAACGGTTTGGATAAATAATCATCTGCGCCGACTTCAATACCGATAATCCGGTCAATATCTTGGCCTTTGGCGGTCAGCATCAGAATCGGCAAATAAAAACTATCCGCCCGTAGTTTGGCGCATAAGCTCAAGCCATCTTCGCCAGGCAGCATAATGTCCAAAATCAACACGTCAAAACTTTCCCGCTCCAACAAGCGCCGCATCGCCACGCCATTTTCTACTGCCCTAACTGTTAAGCCCTGCTCGGTCAGATAGCGGGTCAGCAGGGTGCGAATTTCTAAGTCATCATCAACAATCAATATCCGGTCAGCCATAATTTTTTGTGTTTGTGGTGGAATTTGGAATCAGCTTACCAGCAAGAAACCGCCGTTTGTAGCGCGTTTGTTACAAATTATGACAAAACTCCCTAGTTGTCACATTTGCTCATAAAAGCCTGATTTTGGCTCATTCTTTTGCCACACCTTAGCGGCAAACTAGCATCGTGAAAACAATACGGTGTTTTCACGATTACTTGGCAAGCAGTGGCTATTCGGCCTGTCCATGGACACCTTTACCAACGATTTGACATTCGTAACATTAACTGGAGAAACATGATGACCCACCACATAAACATTGAAGTCGGCACCTCCGTACTGGCTTGGTTTGAATCTCCAGACACGAATAATTTGGTAGAAACGCTCGGCGAAATCATTGACATCAAGCAGGACAATCAAAATACAAGCAATTTTGTGGCAACGGTGTTGTGGGATAACGGTTTTGTGTTTGCCATGAATGCCCTGTTTTTTAATAGAACCGTAAAGATAATCAACCAAGAGCGTGAATGCCTTTGTTTTAATTAGGTTTCACTCATTTAACCATCAAACCCTTATTACTTTTTGGAGCTTCACTATGATTCAGCATTTTTTTAAAACAAGCCTCTTCCTGCTGGTACTTTTTTTCACCAGCGCTTTTACCAATGCCTATGCCGATTCCATAAACGGCGGCTGGCTAGGCAGTAACGGTGATTTGATTTTTATGGTCAAATCCAACAAAGGCACCGTCATGGCCTTAGATGTGACCGCTGAGAAAAAACTGCGCTATGTCTTCACGGGTACGATGACAGGCGACCAATTAAATTTAGCAACCCGCGATGGCTTAACCACTTTGGATGCCACCGTCGCTGGCGATACCTTGACAGGTGTCATCACACCCACAAGCCAAGCACCGCAAGATATGAGCGCAAAGCTGTATTTTGCCTACAGCGGTAGCAGTTACGATGGCGTGTGGAAAACTGATGGCAAGGAAGAGTATCTGTTGTATGCCAGCTTTAAAGTCAAAGGCGCGGCTACAGTCATCGTGCCGTATTTTTCTTTCAACGCAGATAAAACCGTCGCTTACAACTTGTTCATGGGCGTTCCGGCAATCACTAACGACAATGGCAACACCAGTTTTTCGGGCATTTCCATGTTGGATTACTCCGTGCTGAAACTAGGCTTTACCAGTACTTCCATAGCCAATGCCAGCTGGTTCAAAGGTAATAAAGTTACTAAGTTTACTACCAACAAAACCTATGCGGTGACCAAAAAATCCGGTGAGTTTTAGTGGGTTGCTTGAGGGAAAAATCCACCATTAGCCAATACTGAGTCGCTTTACCTAGGAGTCCAAAACATGTTTTGGACTCCATTCCAAATAGAGATCATCCATGGAAACCAACCGCGAAACCCTATTGCTCGCTTTTCCGCTCTTAGTGCTGTTTGCGTTAACGGAAGCGTGTGTACTCATTTTCATCAAGAAACAAAGCTATGATTGGCGCGAAAGTTTGGCATCTTTAGGTGTGGCGATAGGCGGGCATTTGCTGCGTTTTGCCACTGTCGGGTTGGTCGGCAGTTTTGCGTATAGTGCTTGGCAATATCGATTGTTCACTCTGCCATCGGGACATGTCGCCTACTGGCCTTTGCTGTTTATCTTAGAAGAATTGTTGTATTACGGGTTTCATCGGCTGAGCCATACCTGCCGCTGGTTTTGGGCGACCCATGCCGTGCATCATTCGCCAACAAAATTTTATTTATCAGGCGCTTACCGTTTGGGTTGGACAGGTGCGATCACGGGCAGTTTTATCTTTTTTACACCCTTGTTTTTAATAGGCTTTCATCCTAAAGATGTGTTTTTGGTGATCGGCATTAATCTGCTGTACCAATATTGGTTGCATACCGAATTAATTGGACGTTTACCTATATTTGATTGGCTGTTTAATTCGCCCGCCAATCACCGCGTCCACCATGCTACTGACGCCCAGTATCTGGATAAAAACTTTGGTGGCATCTTAATGTTGTTTGACCATTGCTTTGGCACTTACCAAGCCGAAGATGAAAAAAATCCCATCCAAAACTATGGCGTTTTACCCGCCATCCATTCTTACAATCCGATCAAAATTGCCTTGCATGAATGGCTACGCATTGCCGCAGAATTAAAAAACAGCCACGGCATTAAAGCCCGTTTCTTCATTCTTTTTGGGGTAATGGTTAACTGACGTTACGCAGTAACGTAAGCTTCTAAATGGCTGTAAGGCGGCAAGGTTTGTAATCGGCTGTCTTCCAGCGGTTTGCCGATGGTGAAATGGTATAGGCTTTGCCAAGTATCATCGGTAATGCCCAAAATTTCATGGACGCTGTCATCAAAATAACAACCGATTCCCGTGCCACGCACGCCTGCTGCTTCCGCTTCCAGATACAGCACTTGCCCGATAAAACCGCATTCCCAAAATAGCCGCCGATATTGCCAGGGCGCGGCTTGTACGGTGGTACTGAATTCCGCGACCATGCCTAGGCTGAAGGCGCTGTCGCTGGCGATGGGCTGATGACAGGATAAGGTTTTGGCGATTTGTTTGAGATCGCCCGAATGCAAATGATAAAACGGCAGCGACTCATGCTGTTTTTGCCAGTCAAACGCGTTTGCCGTTGCAGATTGCAAAGCCGCCAAACTAGCCGTATCCCTCAGCAACACATACAAGCCCGGCGTTAAACCTGCGACCCGATGCACGAACACAAACAAATGCACTTTGGGCGCGGTTTGCCAGCAGCCAAAAGCAGGCGCATCCGGCATGACCGCGCTGAGCATCCGGTAAAAATCCGCAGCGGGAAGGTCGGGCATTTTGCCATCGAATTGTTGTGCACTCCGGCGTTGGCGGATGATTTGGCTGGTGGTTTTGCCACAAGCGGTAGGTAAGGGCGGTTGCAAGGCAGCTTGCCAAGGGCTTTCTTGCGTTTCAGGTTTGTGCGCGGCTGCGGCGGCTTCGTCAATGATAGGCCAATGATATAAATGGTAGGCTTTTAAACTCTCCGCCTTGCCGAACCATGTCGCGGAAGCAGACAAGGCGAATAAATGTTGATAGCTAATCGCCGCTTGTCCGCTAATTTGAATACGGCATAACACATCGGGCGATTCTTGCTCGTTGTGCTTGAAATCCTCGTGCCTGACTAAACCAAGCAGGGCGGCGAGGTCGGCATCAGCGGCTTCGAACAAAATATCAATAGACCAGCCCAAACAAGCTGCCGCATAACGTAGCGCCGCCACAGCATGACCGATGTCGTGCTGGCAATAACGGAACGCGCGTTCGCCGTACTTCCACGCTTCCCGCCAATGTACTGACGATAAGCCGATGAAAACCGCGGATTCGGTAGTCGTATCAACAAAACAGGCGCGTTGTTCCAACAGGTGGTCATGGCTTAAATAATGGTAAACGCCAGCGGGGACAATGTGGTTATCGGAGGCTATTAGATAGGCTTCGGTCGGGTGCAAGTTGCCGCTGGAGGGGTTACAGCGCAACGCCCAACGGCTGGGGCCGTATTGTTTCCATGCCGACAAACCGAACGCCAATTCTAACAATAGGCCAATGCTGGTTATGGATAACGCTTGCGCGGGGATGTTTTGTGGCTGGTCAAGATCAGCAAAACGCACTGGCAAATCTTGTCCCGGTGCGGGTAATGGCACAGGCTGGCAACCGGGAAATCGTCGGAATTGATCGGGTTGGTCTTCCCAATCAATGGTTTCCGGGCCTTTGGCGTAGCGTTGCAGGGTGTGCTTGGTGCGTTGATGGTAATTTAGTAGCGTTGTGGATTGTGGGTTCATGATTGTGCCGATTGGTAGGGTACGCTGTGCGTACCTTTTAAATATCGATGGAAAAGGTACGCACAGCGTACCCTACAATTGCCGCGCAACTAACTGCAATGGATGCACAAATTTTACGCCGTTTATTTGCAAAAAAACCGCACAACCAAAATTGCTGCTGACTAGCCAATCGGCTTGGGCGGCGGCAATCGTTTGGTGTTTTAGCTCGCGTAACCGTTGAGCGTTTTCAGGATGGGTGAGCATATAACTGCCGCCTGCACCACAACACTGGGCGTTATCAGCTAACGCAATGATGTGCAGTTGCGGGATTTTTGCTAACAAATCGTAAACGGTTTGCTGGTTTTTTAAGATATTGCGTTGGCTACATGGCTCATGGACAGCAACGGTTTCCGGCAACGGCTGCAAGTGTAAATCCTCAGGCCAATGCTCCAGCACAAAGGCGTTGATGTCCTGCAAACGTGTCTTAAAGGTTGCCACGGCATCGTTATCTTCCTGTTGATACTCGCTTAACATCGCACCGCAGCCCGTTGCGGCATGGAGTACGGCATCGACATCCAGAGCATTGAATACGTTGACATTATTGGCAATCAACGCAGCGGCGGATTGTCCGTTATGTTGGTGGATTGCGCCGCAACAGCCTTGTTCAGGCGGAACAATCACATCGTAACCCATGGCGTTGAGCAATTTGATTGCCGCTTGCAAAGTGTCTTGGTCGAACTGTTCGGCTATACAGCCTGTGAACAAGGCGACTTGTCCGCGCGTTGTACGGGTGGCGGGATATTGCCGCGCCAAACTTTGTAATGACGGCTTGGTTAACAAAGCTTCGACCTCAGCTAAATGTAACTTTTTCAACCAGCCCGTCCAGCGCAAAGGTTTCCGCAAACCCGATGCCAGATACAACGTTAGTAAAGGCATTAAACGTTGCCGCCAGCGTTTGTTGGCGATTAATCCAAACGCCAGTTTGCCTAGCCAATTGGGTGTGTTTGGCAATTGCGCTTGAGTTAGATCGATCAATTCCCCGTAAGCCATTTTGCTGGGGCAAACGGTTTCACAGGCGCGGCATTGCAGGCAATTGTCCAAATGTTTTTGTTCGTCACCGGAAATGGTTTGGTTTTCCAGCAAGATTTTGTTGATGGTGCGGATGCGGTTGCGCGGGGTTTCTTCGGCGGTTTGGAAAAGTTGGTAAGTCGGGCAGATGTTCACGCATACCCCACAACGCATACAATCGCTGGCTTCGGGAATGTAGGTCCCGGCAGATGGCGTGGGTGTGCTGCCGTTAAAATCCATGTCCATAAAATCAAACATATCAACCCTCCATCACTTGCACATAAGCGCGGCGCAACAATTCCATTTCAGCGGGCGGTCTGCCGCGCAATTCGGGTAAGGTTTTCAGTGAACACTCACGGCTTTGCAACAATTGATGCGGTGGGTCTAGCAACTTAAACCGCGCCATGTGGACGGTAATGATGCCACTGGGTGTGTCGATTTGCTCGCTAAAGCCCGCTTCGACTTGAAGCAAGTCATTATCGAGTTGGAAATGTTGGTTGATAGCATTGACCAACACTGACGGATGCAGACTGACTTTGCTGTTTTCAAATGCTTCCTGCTCTAAAGCACTGGATAGCAAAGGTAAAGCGGTTGGAAAACACACGCTGCCGTTGGCTTGTTGGGCAAACAGCATCAAGGCGCTGATGTCGCCTTTGTAATAAAGCAGTAAGCGGTGGTTTTGGAATAGATTATTGGTATTCATCTGAGCTCTTATTTCCAAAATTTAGCATCGTAGGATGGGCTGACGATAGGAAGCCCATCAAACTAGGCGAATTAATGATGGGCTTCCTGCCGTCAGCCCATCCTACATCGGAATTAAATTTGCGGTCGTTATAGGATGTGCCGACGACAGGAGGCGCATCAATCGCGTTGATCCCACAACAATTTATAACTACTATCCAAACGCGACAATCGGGTATTGCATTCTTCCAATAACCGATACGACGGAAAACGACGGCTATTACCCGCGCCATACCACGTTTCCATCTCTGCTGTTAAGCGCTGTTTGTCGGCGGCGCAGTCGGCGATCTGTTGTTTCAGCCAAGCCATGCTGTGTGTTGGCGTAAGTTCGGCGACGCGGTAACGCACACCGTCGGCAAAAATTCGCACCCCGCCACCTTGCGCGGCGGTATGGTACAAGGCATGGGCATCGACCACTTCCACACCTGCCAGATAATCAATGCCAAATTCATGCAATTGCGGCAACCACGGCACAGTCGGCCCCATCAACACGGTTTTGGCGTTGCTTGCCAATTCCGCCAAGCGCGGAAAAGTTTTGTTGGGAATCGAGCTGGCGGTGAGAAACACCCAATCGGCTTTGGGCAACAGAAATTCTGCGGCGGCATCGGGCAAATCGCCAGGTTGGGGCTGCCTTTCCAACACCGTCAATTGCATTTGCTTTTGATAACGCTCGATGCCGGGATAATGCCCAACCACAACCACATTTTTGCCTTGGATTTGCGGCAGAAAATGTTCGAAAACCGTCAGATTCGGGTGTTCAGAATGGCTAGGCAATAACACCGATTCCGGTAAGGCACGAGCATTTAGGCAACAATTGATCGCCGCCATCGCCACTGTGGATTTGTAAGGCTCCCAATCGACAATCCACGCTGCTAAGTCGGTGATCGGTTTGCCTGTTAACGTGCCAGACCACGGCAAGGTGCGGGTGGCGATAGCCGGACTCATCGCCAATCCCGTCGTGCCTTGCTGGTCATCTTGGCAAAGCGTCCACACCAAGCCGATTAAGATACGGTCGGCTTGGGTTTGGCTGCTACAGGAATCGAGTAGGAGTTCGTAGAGGTGATTGGGGTTGGTCATAATTTATCCATCAAGCGTTAAAAAGGCCGTTTAGATTTTTAAAACCTGAAAAGTCCATGTTGGGTGACGATACCGATAGAAAACCAAGGTAGGGTGGGCAACGCTGTTCTGCCCACCGAGCGAACCCCATCGATTGGGCGTATTGATGGGCTTCCCTTCGTTCAGCCCATCCTACAAAAACTTAGGCTGTCAGCTTCTGCTCACAAGCAAAACCCACTACGTCCAACCAATCCGCGACATCGGCATCAACAATTTCCAAGCCGATTTTTTTGCAATAACGGATTTCCTTATCGGTTGGGTTTTTAATCAACGCCCAGCCTTTCGGTTCGCCACCATCGCGGATAATGTCCGCCATCACCATGCGCTCGGAATCGCGGTTCAGGCGCAAACCTATAAACAGGTATTGCTTGTCTTTGCGGTAATTTTTCAAAAATTCGGGGATGGCAAAACCGCCCATCAGTTCGGTGATGTAATCGACATAATCGGCATCGGAGGCGACAAAATTGGCTTCCGGTTTCGGCGTTCCCATTGGTTTAAACAACACAGGCAGACGCGGATCGACTTGGTCTTGGGTGATTTCAAAATAATGGTTGCCATCAAAATGATAAATCCGATAGCGGAATTGGCTGGCGGTGATGCGGGCAACGCCGACGATTAAGGTATGTTCTTCATCGGCATAGCTGTCTTGCAATTGCGTGTCACGGTTGACATCAATCACATACGCGGGCTTCCAATTGGCTAGCCATTCGTGGATGGCGGCGCGTGTCCATTCGGTTTCGCCGTAGGTTTTGGTGAGAAATTGGCTGAGGAAATTGCGCCCGCGTTTCAGCTCCAAGTTCATCGCCGCACGGGGGAATTCGTACATTAATTTGGGTGCCATCGGTTGCCCGTTGTTCATCGCCAAAATCAAGCTGTCGCTGGTGGCGGGCATGGCTTGTCCGGTAGCTTTATTACTGGCATCAAACAATACGCCAGCGCCAAGGTAGGGAACGATTTTGTTGTCGTAAAGACCGTCTAAGATTTGGGAAAACAGCGCGGATGTCATGGAAAACTCCTTGAAGGCTTAAATAGTAAGGCTTTAAGCAAGAAGTAATCCAAGTTTTTTAATAAATTATCTGTTTGATTTATATGGGATTTAAAGGAAGGTGTTTTGTTGGTTTTATGACAATTAGCTTTTTATCTGTTGTAAAAGGTGGGCAGAAAAGCGTTGCCCACCCTACTTGACTGCCAAAGCTATCGGTTGGCCTCATCGTTACTCTTGCCAAATCCCCATGCGTCTATATCGCTTGCAAAAGTTTCTATATCTTGAACAATGCCAACCGAATTGAACACCTTGAAAACAATGGGCAATACAAACATGATAGGTAAGGGGAAAATTTCTTCATAACTGCTTGGTCTTTCTATTCCATGCAAAAACATATTTTCATCTGTTGGTTCTTGAGGAAATACAATTTCTTGTTCCGTCGTTAATGGTAGTGAAAATTTTTTTATCCTTTCAATAAACTTCGCTGAATCCACATAAGGAGAAGTATAAAATACATTACGTAGAGTAAAGCAGGAATAAATGTCACGTTTATCGTCAATAGCCTCCAACATGTGAAGGTAGCAATTTGAAAGTGCCGCTAGAATCTTAACAAATATCGAAAAATCCACAATTTCCATGTTTCGATAACCAGCTTCATATGCTATCCGGCAATATTCTTCAGCAAATTGATTTTTGTCATGGGTTTCTAAAAAATTAGGCATATCGTAACAGTTCAATGGTATGTCGAGCCTAACACTTCCATCATTAAACCAGTTTATTGCTAATGCTGCTAAGCTAGGGTCATTATTTTCAATTTGTCTAGCCACATAACCTTTTGCAGTTGTATGTATTGCTTGCATCGGTGCATAAGGGCTGGTCACGCAATCGTTCGCATTAGTTACAATGTCTAAAAACTGGTTAAATTCTAAATCTTTTTTAGGTGGTAATTGGCTTTCGCTAGGCTTAAAAAATATATGCGCCCATGTTGAATTTGATTGTTTTTCTGGTAATCGTGGTATTTGAGTAAGGAACTGGGTTACATTCTTTTGATGTTCATTTCCACGTTTCCACAACTCATCAAGGATAAATCTATCTGTCTCTTCTTTTGGCTTAGATTGGTCAGCAAGTCGCCGATAAATTCGCCCTGATGAATGTATATGAGGCGTATTAAGGCTTCTAGGTATGCCTACGATGATAATAGACTTATCATTTTCTAATTCGATTTCTTCAATTGGCCCTTTTATTATTTTTTCTTCATATAAAACTGTTGGGTTGACATGGCTTGCCGCAGCTTCCCTTAGTTGAAGAGAAATTTTTTCTACGTCCGCATTGTGTATTCCAACAAACTTGTCCGCAGTCCGAGAACCATCATTTTTCTCAGTAACTCCAATAATAAGCCAGCCGCCGTATTGATTTGCAAAAGCAGCCAAGTGTTTTCCATAGTCATCAATTTTTAGCCCTAGGGATTTGTAGTCAACATACCAGCCTTCTGCAACGTCTCTCAATAAGAGCAAATCAGAACCATCAATTTCTTCTAGGGCGTTTTTGAATGGGTTATATGAATAGTTAAGCATTTGAGTTCTCGTTTATGTGGCTCTTTCCAAGCCCCGCTTGGGAATGGGGTTCTGAAAGCTCAAGCTTCCAGAGTTCTCGAAGTTTGAGCTTCTAGGACTTGGGTTACTAAGCCGGGGCTTGGTAACCAGCGTAAAGATAAGTATCAGCATTCAAACACGCTACTATTTCTTGTTCATATTCCCAGTATCTTAGGTTGGGGTGAGGTACGAACCCCAACAACTGGCTTGAAGGTACGGCAATGTTGGGGTTCGTACCTCACCCCAACCTACATTATCCATTCACCCAAACCCAAGGTGGTTTCGAGAAGCAAACCGCCTCCACATCCGAAAGCTATGCCGAATCTGCCTTACGGGTTAATGACTGGGCAAATGCTGCTCATAATTCTCAATAAATACCCCCAAAGCTGTTACCAACCGCGCCAACGGATGATTTTCATCTGCTCCGCCCAAATCCAACAGGTTGTTTAGAACGCTGATAGCGACTTCATAGTCGTGTTCATTTTCTATGGGATACAACGGGATTGTTTCGCATAACAATGCGTAATGGTTGATAACTTGCGGGGTAATGCTGGCGGTCAAGGTTTCCATAAGTCGTACTCTTTGTGGGTTAACACGTCGCGAATGTAAACGGTCTGGGTATTAAAATGGATTGCAGCAATCAATCGGTAATGGTTACCTGCAATATTGAATATATAGTAGTTTCCTACCTTATCCACTGAATTAAAAGCCGTTTTTAATTCAGAGTACGAATTGCTAGTTGTTGCTTCCATTCTTTTTCGCCATTCTTGTAATGCCGTTTCTGATTGAGGATGCAATATTGCAAAATCGCGTAATGCTTTGTTGCTTATGATTCGCATGATTAGGCCGATGAAGGAATAAGCTTTCTGGGTTGATTTATAATCAGAGCCGCTACACAATAATCCTAAGGATTGGGGGCTCCCGGTCGGCAAAAAGCCTCAGTAGAACTACTGGGGCTTTTTGCTTTTTGGTGAATCAAAACTTCCCGTAATACCCTTCCTTCAAAGCATCAAACAAATTCGCTGCTGAGTGGATTTCGCCGTCGTATTCCACCTCTTCGTTACCTTTTAATTCCACAACCGAGCCGTCTTCTAGCGTGAATTGGTAAGTGGTGTTTTCCAAATCGGATTCTTTTACTAACACGCCTTGGAATACTTCCGGGTTAAAACGGAAGGTGGTGCAGCCTTTTAGGCCTTGTTCGTAGGCGTATTGGTAGATGGATTTGAAATCTTCATACGGGTAATCGGTCGGCACGTTGGCGGTTTTGCTGATGGAGGAATCTATCCACAATTGCGCGGCGGCTTGGATGTCTACGTGTTGCTTGGGGGTTATGTCGTCGGCGGCGATGAAATAATCCGGCAATTGCTGGTTTGGATCGGCGCTGTAAGGCATGGCTTCGGGGTTGATGGTGTGGCGGTAGGCGAGCAATTCATAAGAATAAACATCCACTTTTTCTTTGGATTTTTTCCCGGCACGAATGACGTTACGCGAGTAATGGTGGGCAAAGCTGGGTTCAATGCCGTTGCTGGCGTTATTGGCAAGCGATAATGAGATCGTACCTGTTGGCGCGATGGAGCTGTGATGGGTGAAGCGCGCGCCTGTTTCTGCCAATTGCTGGACTAATTCCGGTTCAATTTTGGCGATTTTTTGCATGTAACGGCTGTATTTGGCGTGCAGGATTTTGCCTGCGATTTGGTCGCCGACTTTATAGCCATCGGCGAGCATTTCTGGGCGCTTGTGCAGCATTTCACCCGTGACGGTGAACAGTTGTTCCATAATCGGCGCCGGGCCTTTTTCTTTGGCTAAATTCAAAGCTTCATGCCAGCCTTCAACCGCTAAGACTTTGGTGACTTCTTCGGTAAATTCCAAGGAAGCTTGATTGCCGTATTTCATGCCCAACATGGTGATGGTGGAACCTAAGCCCAGATAGCCCATGCCGTGGCGGCGTTTGCTGGTGATTTCGTCACGTTGTTTTTGCAGCGGCAAGCCGTTGAGTTCCACCACGTTATCCAACATGCGGGTAAAGATGCGGATGGTTTTGCGGTAGGCATCCCAATCAAAACGCGCGGCTTCGGTAAACGGTGCGCTGACAAAACGGGTCAGGTTGATGGAGCCTAGCAAGCAGCTGCCGTAAGGTGGCAATGGTTGTTCGCCGCAAGGATTGGTGGCGCGGATTTTTTCGCAAAACCAGTTGTTGTTCATTTCGTTGACTTTATCAATCAAGATAAAACCGGGTTCTGCGTAATCATAAGTAGAACTCATGATGATGTCCCACAAGCGGCGGGCAGGCAGGGTTTTGCTGATTCGGCAAGCGACCAGGCCGTCGTTGTTGACGATGTAGTTGTCTGTGCAAGGGAATTCCCGCCAGAGAATTTTGCTGGTATCGGCTAAATCTAATTGGTCGATTTTGGCTTCTTTTTCAGTAACCGGAAAGGATAAGTGCCAAGGCAAATCATTTTTTACCGCTTCCACAAACTCGCTGGTAATCAGTAACGATAAGTTAAATTGCCGTAAGCGCCCGTCTTCACGTTTGGCGCGGATAAATTCAATCACGTCTGGATGCGCGACATCAAACGTGCCCATTTGTGCGCCGCGCCGACCGCCAGCAGACGAGACGGTAAAACACATTTTGTCGTAAATATCCATAAACGACAGCGGCCCAGAGGTGTACGCGCCTGCGCCAGACACATAGGCATCTTTAGGGCGCAAGGTAGAAAATTCGTAACCGATACCACAACCCGCTTTTAAGGTAAGGCCTGCTTCATGGACTTTATGGAGAATGTCGTCCATCGAGTCGGCAACAATGCCGGAAACGGTGCAGTTAATAGTCGAAGTGGCAGGTTTATGTGCCAATGCGCCAGCGTTGGAGACGATACGCCCAGCAGGGATTGCGCCTTGGCGTAAAGCCCATAAGAATTCTTGATAATGAAGTTCTTGCTTGGCTTTGCCTGTTTCCACTTGCGAAAGCGCACGGGCAACCCGTTGGTAGGTTTCATCCATGTTGGCATCTAAAGCCTCGCCTTCTTTGGTTTTTAGGCGGTATTTGGTGTCCCAAATATCAATCGACGCATCTTGGAAAGGGATTTCAGGAATAGGAAGGCTAAGGGCTTGGCGTTGGGCAGTCATGTGGCGTGATTCCTTGGAAATGGCGGTGTGGAGAAGAAATTGGCTAAGAATTCAGTAAATTAGCGTGTAATAGCTAACTTTGAGTTCGTCTATATGTAGTTGGTTTTTGTTTATGTTACCACGATATATAGTGGTGAAAAGCAAAATTATCGACAAAAATATTTATAGACGGATGCCAACAGGCTTGGCAGAGGTGTAAGGCTTAATAGCGGAGCGTATTACGCCATTTTCGATACACCAATAATGATGTAGTTTGCGGATTTTTGTGGTATCGGGGAATCATGCGGCGCAATGCCCGTTGGTTATTGCGCCTTATGGATTAGAGCTTACCGCGTTTTAAAAGTGAAAAAGTTGAGCAGGTTCAGTTTGTTTGTATGTTTCAGAAAAGCAAATAAATTAGTCATATACCTTTTTTGACGGATAGGCGTATTCCATTTTTTTACCGTCGTTCAACATGAACAACATATAAGGTTCAGCCATTTTAAACAGATCAAGACGCGTATAATCTTTACCGGGTTCTGCACCTGAATGAAGCAATGATTCTTCTATGTTATAGGCAATAGTTAGCAGTTCATCTATAAAATTTCCTGCTTCCATAATATCCAGTTTTTGAATGAATGGTTTTGTCATAAAAGGTATTCCTTGATTAATGTCGTTTGGTTGATTTATATGCACAACGTTAAGTAAACACCTTTTTAGGTGTCATAGAAAACGCAAAATTTTAACCTGCAATTATTTGAATCAAGACCATAACAAATTAGTTTTCTGTTAACAATCTTTTTACCTTTGCTGCCTCACCCCTCAAAAATCCGCATTTGCTCGTGCCCAAGCTCTAGCGCCACTGCTATTAAGTTAATGTTTTAAATATTAAAAATCAGTGTTTTGCATTTATGTAGGTCGGGTTAGCGATAGCGTAACCCGACATTTTGGATGCTGAGTAATGTAGGGTGGGCAAACAGTCATGTAGGGTGGGCAAACAGCTTTATCGTTTGCCCACCTTTGCCGATAAAATCGGTGGGCAGAAAAGCGCTGCCCACCCTACCTAAGACCTATCCTCGCAGCGTTTTGTGGTGAAACTCGGAAAACAAAACTTACCCTAGCTTACTCATGCCGCAATGCCTCAATCGGATTTAACCGCGCCGCTTTCCGCGCAGGCGTGTAGCCAAATACCACGCCAACCGTTGCCGAAAAGACAAATGCGCTGACGATAACCAGCGGGCTAAAGGCCAGCGGAATCTGCAAAACAGCTGCCAAAACACTGGCAATGGTCAACGCCAAGAGAATGCCGATGCCGCCGCCAGTGGTCGACAACACCACCGCTTCCACCAAAAATTGCGCGAGGATTTCCCGCTCCAATGCGCCAATCGCCAAGCGTATGCCGATTTCGCGGGTGCGTTCGGTCACCGACACCAGCATGATATTCATAATGCCAACCCCGCCGACCAATAAGCTGATGCCTGCCACCGCACTCAGCAAGCTGGTCATCAATTGCGTCGTGCCAGATAAAATCCCCGCAATTTCCTTCATATCGACAACATTAAAATCATCTTCATCAGCGGCGGACAAATGCCGTTGGCGGCGCAGCACTTGCTGGATCGCTTGCTTGACTTCGTTGGTGGTCACGCCGTCTTTGGCAGAGACTTGAATCATCGCTACTTCATCGTTGCCCGCAATGCGCCGCTGGAAAGTACGGAGCGGTAAAATCACTATATCGTCCTGATCGCTGCCCATGCTCGATTGACCTTTGGCTTCCAACAAACCAATCACTTCGCAGGACAGTTTTTGCAAACGCATTCGTGCGCCAATCGGGTTGCTAGTTCCGAACAACTTGCCGCGCAAGGTTTCGCCAATCACACAAACCATTGCGCCCGAACGCACTTCACTGGTGGTAAAAATCCGTCCAGCAGCCAATTGGCGGTTGTTGACGGAAAAATACCGCTCGCTACTGCCCGTGATATTGGTTTGCCAATTTTGGTTGGCAAAAATGGCGGTGGCGTTGCTGGAGGCTTGCGGGGCAACGGCAACTAAACTGGTCACTTCACGGGCAATGGCTTCGGCATCCGCCAATTTGAATTTTGGCGCAGTCGAGGATTGCATCGGCCCCATGCTTTTGCCCGTGCTTATCATCAACAAATTACTGCCCAAGCTGGCGATTTGTTCGGTGACATGGCGGGTTGTGCCGCTGCCCAGTGTCATCAACACAATCACCGCCGCCACCCCGATGATAATGCCGAGCATGGTCAGCACCGAGCGCAGCAAATTACGCTGCATTTCCCGCACGGCGATAGGTAAAGTGCTGGTGAGTAGGTTGCTTATCATGGTTTAGTGTTGATTAATGGGGATGTAGGATGGGCTGACGTTAAGGAAGCCCACCATGGGATAAAACAAAATTGATGGGCTTCCTTAACGTCAGCCCATCCTACGATTTTTGATCACGCTCAATCAAACCATCACGAAATTGGACAATGCGCTGGGCATAGGCCGCCATTTCAGGTTCATGGGTGACCATCACTACGGTAATGCCCCGCTCGCGGTTAAGCTGCACCAGCAATGCCATGATTTCTTCGCTACGCTGCGAGTCGAGATTCCCGGTCGGCTCGTCCGCCAACAACAGCAACGGTTCGGTGACGATGGCGCGGGCGATTGCTACCCGCTGTTGTTGTCCGCCGGACAGCTCGTTGGATTTATGTGTTTCCCAGCCGCTTAATCCCACGGTCGCTAAGGCTAGTCGGGCGGCGGCGCGGCGTTCATTGCTGCCGACACCGCGATACAGCAAGGGCAGCTCGACATTTTCCAAGGCCGAGGTACGGTTCAGCAGGTTAAAGCCTTGGAAGACAAAGCCCAGATAATGCCGCCGTAACAGCGTGCGTTGGTTGCGCGACAATGCGCCGACATTGACATCACGAAACCAGTAATGCCCGTCACTGGGCTGGTCCATGCAGCCGAGAATATTCATGCAAGTGCTTTTGCCCGACCCGCTCGGCCCCATCACCGCAACAAACTCGCCTTGGTTGATGGTTAAGCTGATGCCGCGCAAGGCAAACATTTGTGCTTCGCCCATGCCGTACACTTTGGTGATGGCTTGCAGTTTCAGTAAGGTGTCGCTGGTCATGGCGCGACCTCCTGTGCGAATACCAGTTCGCTGCCAACCGCCAGATCGTCGTCGAGTATTTCAGTGACCAAGCCATTGCTTGCGCCTTTGGTGATGGTAATGGCTTGCAGCTTGCCATCTTGGATGCGCCAAACGGATTGGCTGGGGCTGTTGGTCGCCGGATGGGTCGGTGTGCTTGCAGGCTTGGGCGGATGCGGCAATATGCTGTCGATAAAACTGCCGTGTTTTTCCGACGCTTCAGGCGGCGGCATGAAGTTCAATACGCTGTTGTCAACCAAGCGCACGGCGTGGCGTTGATTAACGGTGATGGTGGCGGTGGCGGTCATGCCTGGGCGCAACGCCAACTCGGCATTGTCGACCCGTAACACAGTTTTGTAAGTCACCACGCCATCCACGGTTTCCGAGCCAAAGCGCACTTGAGTGATTTGCGCGGGAAAATGGCGGTCTGGATAGGCATCGACGGTAAAACTGGCTTGTTGTCCGGCTTGCACCTGCCCCACATCGGCTTCATCGACATCGACTTGCAATTCCATCTGCGTCAAATCTTCCGCCAAGGTGAACAGCACGGGCGCTGTAAATTGCGCGGCAACGGTTTGTCCGGGTTCTACCGAACGTTTCAGCACCACGCCGTTGATGGGCGATTTGACCGTGGCTTTGCCCAAATCGGTACGGTTGACTACCAGTGTTGCCTTAGCCTGTTCGGCAGACGCTTTTGCGGCAGCTTCATCGGCTTTAGCACGAGTGAGTACGGCGGTGGCGGTAGTCAAATCGTATTGCGACGGCACTTTACCGCCACTGAGTGCTTTAACGTGCAGCAGCCTCGCCATTTGCGCCTCGGCTTCCAAAACCGTGGCGTGGGTTTGTTGGATTTTTGCCTGTGCCGATGCCAAAGCCGCTTGCGCTTGCGAAGCTTGTGCCGCCAAGCGCGTGGTATCCAATTTCGCCAAGACTTGTCCGGTCTTGACCACATCGTTATAGCTGGCGGCGACGCTTTCAACCGTGCCAGACACCTCAATACCGACTTCGACTTCTTTCAGCGGCGCTAGCGTTCCTGTGGCGCTGACGGTGACGGACAAATCGCCCAAGGTCACGGGTTTGGTTAAATAATGGACGCGCGGGTCGGATTTGCCAGACAGCGCCAACCCAACGCCACCGCACAACAGCAAGCTCGCGCCCCACCAAAAATAGCGTTGCCAAGCCGATTTTGCGGGTTTATTCAATTCCAAAACATCAGGATTAAATGTGCTGGAAGGTTTAGCCATGCGCTTGCTCCGTTTGCCAACCGCCACCTAAGGCTTTGTAAAGCCGAACAACATTTGCAGCAATTTCCGCTTCGCTGGTCGCCAATTGGGTTTGTGCGCTCAATAAAGACCGTTGGCTGTCCAACACGCGCTGAAAATCGACCGTGCCGCTTTGGTATTGCTCATTTGCCAAGGCCATGGCGCTGATGCCCGCTTGTACCGACGCTTGCAAAGCGGTGCGGCGTTGCTGTTCTTGCGTGTACGCGGTCAGGGCGTTTTCGACATCGCGCAAGGCCGTCAACACCGTGGCTTGGTACGCTCCCAAGGCTTGTTCCTGCAAAGCGGTTTGGATGGCGACATTACTGCGGATGCGACCGGAATCAAACAACACCCACGCCGAACTGGCAGCCATTTGAAACGTTTTCGCGCTGGCGGTGTACAGATTGCTGGTCAGCAAAGATTCCACACCAATCGAACCGGATAAATTAAAACTGGGATAACGCGCCGCTTCGGCAACGCCGATTTGTGCGGTTTGCGCCGCCAGTTTGCGCTCGCTGCGGCGTATGTCGGGGCGTTGCCGCAACACATCGGCAGGGATGCCCGTCATGATTTGCGCGGTGGCGACCGGAATGGCGGCGGATTTATCGAGCAGGGTTTGCAAGGCCGCTGGTGGATTGCCTAACAAAGCTGCCAGCCGATGTTTGGCTTGTTCAAGCGAGCTGCGTAAGCTGGGCAGGCTGGCGCGGGTGTTTTCCAAGGTCAGTTTGGCTTGCACCAAATCCAAACCACTGACTAAGCCCGCTTGTTCACGCCAATAGGTGATGTCAAACGTTTCTTGTTGCGCCGCCAAATTGGCTTCGGTGATCGCCAAACGCTGTTGATAGCCGCGCACATCGACATAATTCAACGCCACTTCCGCACACAGGCTGACCAACACATCGCGCAAGTCTTCTTCAGACGCTTGCAAGCTGGCGGCGGAAGATTCCAGCGAGCGCCGCCGTTTGCCAAAAATATCTAACTCCCAACTGGCATCTAAGGTGTTGCTGTACAAGTCGTTGGTTAAATCAAAACCGGGGACGTTTATATTATTGGCAGCCTCGCTGCTGCCACTTTGGCTGGCAGACGCGTTGATGGATGAGGTGGGTAGCAAATTGGCAACCGCCAGTTGCCGTCTGGCGCGTGCTTCCCGTATCCGCGCTTCGGCTTGGAACAAATCACGATTACCCGTTTGCGCTTGTTGGATAAGCGACGTCAGGATAGGATCATTAAAGGTTTGCCACCAATGCTTAAGCGCAACTGGCTTTGCGGTTACGGTATTGGCGACAGGCGTTTGCCATTGAGCGGGCGTGGCGGTGTCGGGTTTTTGATAATCCGGCCCGACCATGCAGGCCGACAAACAAACCGCGCTAAATAGTAAAGTGGGAAATGGTGATGGGTTCATGCGGAAACACCTCGTTATGCAGTTGGCTTTAGTATGCCCAAGTGCTGTGTAAAGAGGGGTTGGTGGAAGGTAAAGATATGTAAAGCTGGGTGAGCGTTTGTGGCGGGGGAAATGGATTTTGGTTGGATTCCAAGGTATGTAATTAATTGGAATGAAAAATCATGATTTTTCACTCCCAAAATCTCAATGCAATCGACCAAATAACCCCCGTAAATAAATGTAAATTTAGGTAAAACTCAAGCCCATTATCTGTTCAAGCCTTAACCGCGCGACTATGATGCGTCATCAAGCAAGTTCAGGCAGGGTTATGAAGAACATTTTAATTATTGATGATGACGTGGAATTGGCGGAGATGTTTGGCGACTATCTCGCTCAAGATGGCTTTGCTGCCAAAGCCGTACACACGGGAATGGCAGGATTGGCATTGGCATTATCCGGTGACTATCACTTAGTGGTTTTGGACATTATGTTGCCGGACATGAGCGGCACGGAAATCTTGGCGAAAATACGCCGCGATAGCAGCGTGCCCGTTTTGATGTTTACCGCCAGAGGTGATGATGTTGACCGTATCATTGGTTTGGAATTGGGCGCGGATGATTATGTCCCCAAACCCTGTACGCCACGCGAATTGGTGGCGCGGATACGGGCGATTCTGCGCCGCACCGCCGCTAGCCAAAACCTAAATGGTAGCGATAGCATTATCGTGGGCGCATTAAAAATCTGGCCTTGGCAACGTAAAGTCCAGTGGTTTGAAATCGAGTTGGAATTGACCAGCACCGAGTTTAATGTGCTGGAAACCTTGGCAGACAACGCTGGGCGCATCGTTAGCAAAGAAGAATTGTCGGAAAAAGCTTTAGGCAGACCTTTAGCGCGTTTTGACCGCAGTATTGACGTCCATGTCAGCAGCATCCGCCAAAAGCTAGGCCAGCAAGCGGATGGTCGTTCTTGCATCCAAACCGTACGCGGCAAGGGCTATCAACTGGTAAGGGGCTGAGCATGGGCAGATTGTATTGGAAATTCTTTTTTGTGCTCTGGCTGACCTTAATGACGACGGTTGCGGTGGTGGGTACGGTTATTGAGCTTACGCACCACGGTTTTTGGCGGCCTAATGTTGTCATGTTGGAGCCGAATTTTGAGCCGCCACCGGATTTTATACCGCCTTCCGAACACGGGCTTAAGCCGCATAGCCGTCCAACCCCCTTATTGCCGATTATCGTCGGCACACTCTTCAGCTTCCTGTTTAGCGCTGTGCTGGCCTGGTATTTCGCCAAACCCATCCGCACCTTACAAAACGCTTTTGCAGATTTGGCGGATGGCAAATTGGATACCCGCATAGCCACGGCAATGGGCGGACGTAACGATGAATTAGCGAATTTAGGCCGCGATTTTGACCACATGGCGGTGCAGCTGGGCGGATTAATCACCGCCCAACAACGCTTGCTGCACGATGTCTCGCATGAATTACGCTCACCGTTGGCGCGTATGCAGTTAGCCATTGGTTTGGCGCAACAACAACCTGACAAAATCCCCAGTACCTTGGTACGTATCGAACGCGATTCGCAGCGCATCAGTGATTTGGTGGGCGAATTACTGGTGTTGTCACGCTTGGAAGCGGGCGTGTTGAAAGCTGATAAAGACGAAATTGAGCTTGCCGAATTGCTGGCAGATATTGTCGATGATGCCCGTTTTGAAGCGGAACGTAAGCATGTCTGCATTCAGTATTACGGTTTTGATAGTTTGCTGGTGCAAGGTTACGGCGAGTTGCTGCACCGCGCGGTAGAAAATGTCTTACGCAATGCCGTGCAGCACGCGAAAAGAGGTGGCGTCGTTGCGCTAAAAGTGAGTTTTGATAAGACCACAGAGCAGCTGTCTATCAGCATCCTAGATGATGGTCCTGGTGTTGATGAACAATATTTGGCATTGATTTTCCAAGCCTTTTTCCGCAATCCGCAACAGGCTAAAAACGATAGCGTGGGTTTAGGATTGACCATCGCCCATAGCGCCATCACCGCCCACGGCGGACAAATCCGCGCCCATAACCGACCTGAAGGCGGTTTGCATGTGGCGATTGAAATACCGTTTAAAACTATAGTGCAGTGCTTGACCTAGTGCGGTTGACGACACTGCTCCAACCATTTTCTTAAAACCCTACTTCTGCAAACCAAAAGGTAAATCGCATGAACAAAAACAAACTATGGCAACTAAGATTAACCGCCGCGCTTTTGGCAGTAAATACGTTAACGGTCTTTGCTCGACCCGAACAAGAGTACATCCCTCACTCCGGTGTCTTAAAATCGGAACAGTTGGGCAAAAAAGTCCGCACTCACTTTCGCGTCCAAGTTCCCGAAGAAGGCCATGTGGCCTTTAACGCCCGCATCGCCAGCCAAATCATCCCTTATGGCAAACCCCCATACCTTGGGCTGGGATATGAAACTCCGGCTTCTTTAGCTTGCATCTACAACTTAGTCACTGCTGTTAAAGGTTGCGAGCCCAACAGTGTCACCACTGTATCTAAAGGTGGCAGCAAGGCTATCGCCTTAGTCACTGCTTATCACTACCCTCATGCTTTGAGTGACTTGCAAAAATTTTCCATGCAATTTGGCCTGCCCACCCCCAATCTGACCGTTGTGTTTGCCAATAACAGTCAGCCCGCCAACGATCCAAACGGCTGGGAAACGGAGGCGGCTTTGGATTTGCAATGGTCACATGCCATGGCACCCAACGCACAGCAATTTTTGGTAGAGGCGGCCTCATCCAATGACAATGACATGTTCGATGCCGTAGACATCGCCAGCACCCTAGTATCAGCAGCCGGAGGGGGGCAGGTTTCCATGAGCTGGGGCGGCTCTGAGTTTTCAGGACAGACTGCCTTTGATGATCATTTCACCACCCCAGGCATCACCTATTTAGCCTCTAGTGGCGACGCGGCAGGCACCGGGTATCCTTGCACCTCACCCAATGTTGTTTGCGTCGGCGGCACAACTTTGCGCCGCAATCCAGACAACCGCAAGTTGATCGCAGAAGTTGCCTGGGCCGATGCGGGAAGTGGCTTAAGCACTATTTATAGCAGACCCAGTTTCCAAGACCCCATAGCGAACTTGGTCGGCAATTTTCGGGGCGTCCCTGATATTTCGCTGGCTTCCGATTCAAACACTGGCGCCTGGTTACTTTACACCCCATCCAACACCGGAAAAGCGGGCTGGTATATCGCTGGCGGTACAAGTTGGGCTGCTCCGACCTTAGCTGGCATCATGAACGCCACCAATAGTTTTTATGACTCATCCCAATCCTTATTAAGCGATTTTTATGCAGGCATCGGATCGTTTCTTCTACGTGACATCAAATCCGGTTGGTGCGGCTATTATTCTGGACTAAGCACTAATGTTGGCTGGGACAAATGTACCGGACTAGGCGTGCCTAAAGTCAAATAACTCAAGCTTTTGGGGTGAGCAACGCTTTTTTGCTCACCATTTGCGGGTAATCGGTGGGCAAAACCGCCTGCCCACCCTACGATACTATTTGATGAGGTTATTGCAGGTAAATAACCTAGCTAAACCAACCAGTAATCTTATCCCACAAGGTTTTATCCAGATCACGTTTGGGTAAATCTAAGGTGGTTTGTTCGGCGGTTTTTACTTCGGCTAGGTCGCCGGGTTTTAAATCGCCTTGGATACCGACGATTTGGTCGTTGTTAAAATACAAAACTACGCGTTTTTGAATTTTATCTTCGCCAGCTTTTTTGTCGTAATACAGGTAATCCCAGCGTTTTTGGTGGAAAAAATCGGTGAGCATGGGTGAACCCATAATGTATAGCACTTGGCGTTTGTTCATCCCAGGTTTTAGCTGGTTTATCATGGCTTGGTCGATAATATTACCTTGTTGGATTTCTAAGGTATAAACGCCAGGCAGATGGCTGACAACGGTTGAGCAGCCTAATAGTGAGAGGCTGGTTAAGATAACCACAGGGAAAAGCTGTTTACTCATGGGCGATGGCAATGGGGAAAAAAACCAAAATGATACAGGATGTTAATGGATAATCCTATAAAGTGTCAGAAGGTGTTTTAAAAGCGCAGCAGCTTTTAAAACACGTTCTCATGCCCAGACGGCTTAAACAAGCTACAATGCACCCTATTCGTTAACTGCCATGTACCGGAGTTTACCATTGGAAACACATGACATCAGAAACGCGGGCCTTAAAGTAACCACGCCCCGGGTTAAGATTCTGCAAATTTTAGAAAAACAGACTGCGGAGCGGCATTTGACCGCTGAAAAAGTCTATAAAATCTTGCTAAGCGAAGATGAAGATATTGGTTTGGCGACGGTGTACCGGGTGCTGACCCAATTTGAAGCCGCTGGTTTGGTGACCCGTCACCATTTTGAGGGCGGCAATTCGGTGTTTGAATTGGATAGGGGCGATCACCACGACCACATCATGTGCATTAAATGTGGCAAGGTGGATGAATTTACCGATGACATCATCGAGAGCCGACAAAAGCAAATAGCCCAGTCGTTAGACTATGAACTAACCGATCACGCCCTGTATCTATACGGCTTTTGCCCAAAGTGCAAAACCACTCCCGCTTAATCTACCTACCTATTGCATGTTCAAACCCTTAATTTTTTACATCGGCCTGCGTTATACGCGGGCAAAACGCCGCACCCAATTCATATCCTTTGTCACCCTCGCATCCGTATTAGGGATTGCCTTAAGCGTTACTGCTTTGATTACCGTGCTGTCGGTGATGAACGGTTTCGTTAAAGAAATCAGCGGACGTATGTTGAGCATGACCGCCCACGCCACCATCACCGGACGTTATGGTCAGTTGGATAACTGGCAAACATTAGCCGATAAGCTGGTTGATTACCCGCATGTGCTGGGCAGTGCGCCCTTTATTGATGGTCAGGTGATGATTAATGCCGACCGCCGCGTCAGTGGCACTATGCTCAGCGGCATTTTGCCGGAAGCGGAAAGCATGGTTTCGGAAGTGGCTGCCAATATGAAAGCTGGGCAGTTATCCGATTTGATCGCCGGGCAATACAACATCGTGCTGGGCAAAGAATTGGCGGATTATTTGGGCGTCATGATGGGCGATAAAATCACCGTCATCAGTCCCCAAGTCAATTCCACCCCCGCTGGCGTGGTGCCAAGAATGCGGCGTTTTACCGTCGCCGGGATTTTCCAAGTCGGTATGTACGATTACGACCGCAACATGGCTTTAATCCATATTGACGATGCTGCCAAGCTGTTTCGGATGGACAACGCCGTTTCTGCGCTGCGGATAAGGTTGGATGACTTGCTCAATGCCCCGCAAATCACCCATAACTTGGCGACCGAGTTTTACGACGATTATTTGGTCAGCGATTGGACCAAAGCCCACGATAATTTTTTCCAAGCCATTAAAATGGAAAAACGGGTGATGTCGATTATTTTGTTGCTGATGGTCGCCATTGCCGCCTTCAACATTATCTCCACCTTAATTATGGTGGTCACCGATAAGCGCGGCGACATCGCCATCTTAAAAACCCAAGGCCTGACTTCCGCTTCGGTCATGGGCATATTTATGGTGTTAGGCACTATCATTGGGGTTTTTGGCACGATATTAGGCACTGTCGGCGGCGTGTTATTAGCGTTAAATATTTCTGCGTTAGTCAAAGCCGTCGAAGATTTATTCCACTTTAAATTTTTATCCGCGCAACAGTATTACATCAGCGATTTGCCCTCGGAACTGATCTGGAGCGACGTTTATGCCATTGCTGGCATGGCGTTTTTATTGTCATTATTAGCCACCATT
The DNA here is from genome assembly GCA_903928685.1 of uncultured Methylococcaceae bacterium. Lineage (GTDB taxonomy): Bacteria > Pseudomonadota > Gammaproteobacteria > Methylococcales > Methylomonadaceae > Methylovulum. The sequence continues at coordinate 17,302 of CAIYRS010000017.1, read as the reverse complement.
TACCCAGCGTGGCAAGCGGCAAAAATTAACCCAGCCGAGGTGTTACGTTATGAATAAGCCCATCATTTTGCAATGCCATCAGCTCACTAAACGTTATCAGCAGGGCGAATTGGATGTCGATGTCCTAAGAGGCGTAGATTTAACCATCAGCGTCGGCGAACGCGTCGCCATCATGGGCGCGTCCGGTTCTGGTAAAAGCACCTTATTACATTTGTTGGGCGGCTTGGATAAACCAAGCAGCGGCGAAGTGATTTTGGACGGCGTTAACTTAAACAAAGTCAGTGCCAGCAAAATGGCGGCGTTGCGAAATAAATCTTTAGGATTCATCTACCAATCACACCATTTATTAGATGAATTTACCGTGTTGGAAAATGCGGCAATGCCGTTATTAATCGCCAACCGCTCCGTTAGCGAAGCCAAGCAACGAGCTACAGATTTATTGGCGCGGGTAGGACTAGGGCATCGCTTAGCCCATAAACCCGGCGAATTATCCGGCGGCGAACGCCAACGTGCGGCAATCGCGCGGGCATTAATCAACAAACCAGCGGTTATCCTAGCGGATGAACCAACCGGCAATCTGGACAGCAAAACCGCCGAGCAAGTCTATCAATTGATGTTGGAATTGAACCATGAACTGCAAGTGAGCTTTCTGGTAGTCACCCACGACCACGAACTAGCAAGCCGCATAGGTAAAGTGTTGTATATGGAAGATGGCTTGATTCGGGGGTGATTTTTTTGTGGGTTTGTTTTGGGGTTGATGTTACTGATTAGTCGTTGGGTGTTTTTGGTGGACTACGCTACAATCCGAAAATGGAATTTGAAATTATTGGCAACATCAGACATCCCGAAACTTTTGCTCGTGGCTCAGGCATCAGAGAGCTGCCGAGGCTTCGTAAAATTCATGGGCAAGGTTTGTGGCGTAAGCGTAAGGGCTTTGCCACAATTCGATTGCAAGATGGAACGCTTCGTGAAGCAGAAATTCATTGGTACGAAGCAGCAGGGATTGGCAAACGGGAATTTAAAATTAAACGTTACATTGATATACCACTATGAACAAACACGAATTTGTCATCTGTATTAATAACCGTGGCTATGAAGTTTCACTAGAAACTCGCAAGCTCTATGAGATTTTGGCTGATGCTGATGCAGAAAAATATAATCAAATTCGGGTAATAGACGAATCTGGCGAAGATTATTTGTATCCAGCAGCGTTATTTGATCGTATTACCCTCCCAGCTCAAGTTATCGAGCATGTTTTTCATGCTCGAACTTAAATTGTTAGTAGTGATAAAAAATTAAGTGATTGCTTGAAAGAGGATTCAAAAATCACGTTTTCCTTTTTTTTATATTTCAATAAGGCATCCTTAATAAATGCAAATAGAATTTATAGATAAAAAAATATTAGTCTCAGCGAAAGTTTTGTACGAATTCTCAGTTAAAAACTTCAGTGAAGAAGATAGCAAGCAATTTTTAAAAAAACATTTAGGTATAGGTTGGTCTTTAACCTCAGCGGCGCAATATCTCACTGGCAAGTCTGCAACTGATACAATCATGTCTTTAGCAAGTGATTTCGAATATGAAGGTCTTACAAAAAAAGAATTTCTAGCTGTTATGATTAGTGCTCATGATTTCTGTGCAAACGCTTCACTTAATGGCCCAATAAGTGCTGGACGTTTCGTCGATAGCTTCAAAATTTAATCTGAATTTGGATACATACTATTCTGGTAGGGTGGGCAGGCTTTTCTGCCCAACTTTAACTTCCGCAAGTCAGATTCCCTCTAGCAATCCGATTTTAAGGCTTAGGTTTTCATTTAGGTGAGTTTATAAATGACGACCTTTTGTTTAATCTATTAGCCCAACAATATAGTGGAGTGCCGCATCGTCCTCTTACCGTAACGCGGGGTATATTTTGGGTACTCTGGATACAGAAAACGCATCTTATATGTTATGTTGTGCAGCATGAAACATTACACTTGGAATCCTGAAAAGAACAACATTCTCAAAAAGGAGCGGGGCGTTAGCTTCGAGGATGTGGTGTTTCATATTGAGGCGGGTAATGAAGTTGATATTTTGGAACATCCCAATAAAGAACGTTACCCGAATCAAAAAATATCCGTTGTCCTTATTGAAGGTTACGCGCATCTAGTACCGTTCGTTGAATTGGATGGGGAAGTGTTTCTAAAAACTATCATCCCCAGCCGTAAAGCGACAAAACGTTATACAAGGTAACTCGAATGATACAATTTGACCCTGAAGAACAAGAACTTTTGGATGCCTTTGATTCTGGTGTCCTCACCCAAGTTGAAAATATTGATTCTGAGCTTAAACAGCATAAAGAATTTGCTAAGGCGACATTTCAAAAAGATGCCCGTATCAATATTCGCCTTTCATCCAAAGACTTGCGTTTAATCCAAAAACGGGCTTTAAGCGAAGGCTTGCCGTACCAAACGCTTATTTCTAGCCTTTTGCACAAATATGCGGAAGGGCGTCTTATTGAGCATGGCTAGCACTTGCTTGGTGGTTAAACTGCTGCTGCACTGATTTTACCTACCCAAACGCCGTTGCTTTCTCGCTAGCCATTGGTTTATGACAAATCGCCGCCAAAGATAATTGATGGCGAAGTGGCCTGAATAAGAACTCAATGTCGCCATCAATACACAACCTAACAACATAGGTTGCCACGCATCGCCTAAACCAGATAACATCCCGTCTACGGTGAATTCAAAATTTGTCGCGGGCAGGGGTTTGTGCAGGAAATTCAGACCAATCCGATACGCAAAATACAACATCGGCGGAATCGTCAGTGGGTTGGCAATCCATACCAACGCTAATGAAATCGGCAAGTTAGCGCGGAAATAAAACGCCGCCAGCGCCGCTAACATCATTTGTCCGGGAATTGGCAACCAGGTGATGAACAAACCGACCGCAAAGGCCGCTGAAATGGAGCGTCTGCTTAAATACCAATAATTGGGATCATGTAATTTGTCACCCAGAAATTGCAGGTGTTTGTGGTTTTTTATGCGTTCATGATCCGGCATAAATTTGGTCAACAAGTGTTTTGGCATCGTTATTTCAAATGATGGAAGACATTTTAGAGTCTAGCAGTTTTTTGTTACCGTAAAACCCATCGAGACAAAATGATTTTTTGCGCTTTATTATTCCTGTCAGGTATTTTGTTGATCCAACAATTATCGGCGTTGCCAGATAACCGTTGGCTGGTTGCCATTGGGCTTGCTGCATTGTTGTTGGCATGGCGGCGATACTGGCGCGGCTTGTTGGTAATCGCTGGCACGCTTTGGGCGATTGCTGTTGCCGAAAGCCGCTTAGCGGATCGTTTACCGGAAAATTTAGCTGGGCTGGAGTTGCCCATCTCTGGTGTTATCGCCGATTTGCCAGAGCAAGATGAGCGCCAAGCCCGCTTTGATTTTTTGGTTGAACAAGCGCCGCAAGCCTTGCCAAGCAAGCTAAGGCTAAGTTGGTATCAGCCGGAAGCAAAGCTGAAAGCCGGACAGCACTGGCGTTTTAGCGTTAGGCTAAAACCGCCGCACGGCAGCTTAAATCCAGGTGGCTTTGATTACCAACGCTGGTTATTTACTGAAAACATTGGCGCAACGGGCAGCGTCCGTAATTATCCGCTCGCTGAGTTAGTCGCTGAAGATGCGCCTTGGCGAAATCTGCAAGTAATCAGGCAGCGGATTAGTGACCGTTTGGCGGCAGCCATGCCCGATAGCAGCTTAATTAAAGCCCTAACAATTGGCGATGGCAGCGGCATCAGCCAGGCACAATGGGACGTGTTCCGAAAAACTGGCACACTGCATTTAATGGTGATTTCCGGCTCGCATATCGGTTTAATTGCCAGTGCAGCGTATTTTTTGGTATTGAAGTTTTGGGCGTGGACAGGGCTGTTACGTTACTCGCCGCCAACCGTTGCCGCGCTGGCGGCTATTGTTATCGGCATTGCTTATGCCATGCTGGCGGGTTTTACCATTCCCTGCCAACGCGCTGTGGTGATGTTATTGGTGTATATGCTGGCAATCATCCGGCAACGACATCTTCGCCCCTTGCATACCTTGGCAACCGCGTTGTTCGCGGTACTGATTTACGATCCCTTGGCGGTGTTGTCATCAGGTTTTTGGCTGTCATTTGCCGCCGTCGCGCTCATTGTTTACCGCCTTAGCGGGCGTTTGCACCCCGCCAATTACTGGCAACAAGCTTGGCAAATTAATTGGGCGACTGCTTTGGGTTTATCGCCGTTATTGCTGGGATTTTTTCAGCAAGTGTCGTTATGCGCGCCATTTGCCAATTTTATCGCCATTCCAATTATTGGTTTGTTGGTTGTACCGTTGGCGTTAGTGGCGGTGGCGTTGCTGTTCTTATTGCCGGATGTGGCGATTTTATTATTGATGGCTTTGGATTATGTGTTGCAGGCATTTGTCTGGCTGATGACGCAGATGGCGGCTTTACCTGTGGCTTCGGTAAATTTAGCCCAGCCTTCGTGGTCGGCCTTGCTGTTTGCGGGGCTTGGCGTGTTGCTGTTGTTAGCCCCGCGCGGGATGCCAAACCGCTGGCTGGGATTGTTTCTGCTAGTGCCATTAGCCATCAACAAGCCAGAAAAACCCAATGATGGCGAATGGCAACTGACTTTATTGGATGTCGGGCAAGGCTTGGCAGTTGCGGTGCAAACCGCTAACCATTGGTTGATTTACGATACTGGCGGCAAATTTTCGGCAAAAAACGATAGCGGCTTGACGGTATTGCTGCCGTTTTTACATTGGCATGGCGTCGATAAAGTCGATACTTTGATGGTGAGCCACGGCGATAATGACCATATTGGCGGGGCTGCATCGTTATTGCAGGCTATGCCTGTGAGTGAAATATTCACCAGTGTGCCGCAACAACTCAGTGATTATCAGGCCAGTGCTTGCCGGGCAGGGCAGTCGTGGTTTTGGGATGGGGTGCGGTTTACGGTACTCTCGCCGGGATCAGCACCAATGGCATCAGATAATGACAAATCCTGCGTGTTAAAAATTGACAATAACCACGCTTCAGTCTTACTGACGGGCGATATCGAACGGCAAGCGGAAATGGCGTTGGTGTCATCTTACGGCGAGGCATTACGCGCAGATATTTTGCTCGCCCCGCATCACGGCAGCAAAACCTCGTCATCTACCAGCTTTTTACAAGCTGTTAAACCGACTACTGTATTAATTCCCGCAGGTTATCGCAATCCGTTCGGGCATCCGCACGCCAAGGTTTTACGCCGTTACCATGACCACGGCGCAAATTGGCTGAATACGGCTGATAGTGGTGCGATTATCGTCACCAGTGAGCCCAACGGTGTTAGCGTACAGACTTGGCGGCAGATTGCGGGTAAGTATTGGCAGGTTGAGTAGGGTGTGGCTGTTGAGGTGGTTTTTTGCGCGGGTAAACAGCTTTATCGTTTGCCTATATACCCTTGGGTACAGCATTTATCGATAAAAACGGTGGGCAGAAAAGCGTTGCCCACCCTACCTTACTATTGGCTAAATAAAAGCGGGCAAGATGCCCGCGCTCCTGTATTTAAACCAAGCATCACATTTCCCGCAAAACCTGCAATGGTGCTTTATCCAGCACGCCGCGTAATCCCCAGCTGCCGACGAAACCAATTGTCACTGCACTGGCGATTGGCACTAGCAGTAATAGCCAATAATTGGGCTGGAATGCCATATCCATGACACGGGTATACAAGCCGAAGGTGATGGCTTGGGCGAGCAGGACTGACAGCAGGCCAGCGATAAAACCTAGGCTGCAAAACTCAATGCTATGCGCGGTTCTTAGTAAGCGGCGATTTGCTCCCATTGTCCGCATTAATGCGCCTTCTTGGATGCGGGCATCTAAGGTGGTCAATACAGCGGCGAATAGCACGGTAAAGCCAGCGGCGATGGCGAAATACAGCAGGTAATTAATGGCTTGGGTAAGTTGCAGCAGTATGGTTTTGAATTGTTGCAAGATTAAATCCACTTCCAAAATGGTGGTGTTGGGAAAGCTTTTTACTAAGGTATTTAGTTGGTCTTTTTGCTGTTTGCTGAGGTAGAAGCTGGTTAAATAGGTGTAAGGGAATTGCTCCAGCGTGCCGGGTGAAAAAATCATATAAAAATTCGGTGTCATGGTGTCCCAGCGTAAGCTGCGGATACTGGCAACTTCGGCAAGCAATTGCTGGCTGCCTATGGTGAAGCTGAGTTGGTCGCCTAGATGGATGTTGAGATTTTTGGCGAGTTTTTCCTCTACCGACACCAAGTTACTGCGCTGATCCTGCCACCAATTGCCGCTGCTAATTTTGTTGGCTTCTGGCAATTCTGGCGACCAAGTAAGGCTGAGTTCGCGCTGGGTGGCGCTTTCGCCTTGGCTATCTTTGCTGACGATTTTTTGTACTGGGATGCTGTTGATGGCAACTAAGCGCCCACGCACTACCGGGTAAAAGCGGCTATTTTTGATGGCTTGTTGTTGCAAGCTGTTTTGGAATTCCGCCAGTTGTTCGGGAAAGATATTTAAGGCGAAATGGTTGGGTGCGTTTTCCGGCAATTGTTGTTGCCAGTTGTCGATTAAATCGTTGCGGACGCTGAAACTTAATAGCATTGCCGTTAAGGTGATGCTGAATGCCAAAATTTGCTGCACACTGGCACGGCGGTTTCTCAGCATACCTTGTAATCCCAATCGCCAGCTTAAGTTTAGTTTTGGCAGTAAGCGTTGGCCTAGGCTGAGCAAGCCATATACCAGCAGCGCCAATATCGCCAAACCCAGCAGGCCTGCAATCAGTAAGGTGGCGGTCATTTTGGTATCGTTGGTGTGTTGCCAGATCAAAACGCCGATAACGCTCAGTGATAAGCCATACACTAGCCAAGCATTCACCGATAAGCTTTGGGTGTCGCGGCGCAATACCCGTAATGGCGAAATATGTTGCAGGCTTAGCAATGGCGGTAAGGCAAAGCCTAATAACATCGCCATGCCGATAACCATGCCGAACAGTAAGGCCGGAATACTGGGATCAGCTAGCCGTTGTGGTAATAAGCCAGTTAATAATTGGAATAAGCCAAACTGGGCGAGCCAACCTAAAAAGCAGCCGATACCGCTGGCGATTAAGCCCAAAACGAAAAATTGGTAACTATAGATTTGCAAGATTTCCATTTGCTTGCAGCCCAAGCAACGCAGTAAAGCGATATTATCCAAATGGCGTTCGCTGTAACGGCGGGTTGCCATGGCGATGGCGACGCCCGCGATGACGATGACTAAGATGCTGGATAAGCCTATATAACGCTGCGCCCTTGCTAAGGCTGAGCCTAATTCTGGGCGGTCGTTTTGGATGTCGAGCAAGCGTTGCGATGCAGATAGTTGTGGTTTTATCCAGCTATTGAAGGTTTGTAGGGCAGGGCTGTCGCCAATGAATTGGAAATAATAATGCACATGGCTGCCTGCTTGGATACTGCCTGTGGCGGCAAGATCGGCATCGTTAATCATGGCTCTGGGCGAAAAGCTGAAAAAATCGCCTTGTTTGTCGGGTTCATAGGTGATGATGCGGGTTATTTTTAAGGCTTTTTCACCAACCGTCAGGCTATCGCCAAGTTTGAGATTTAAAGACGACAGCACGCGTTTTTCTACCCATACCGAACCAAGCTCTGGGCCTTGCTGGCTGGTGGTTTCGTTGTGGTAGTCGCTATCGGTGATTTTTAATTGCCCGCGTAACGGGTACGCTTGGCTGACGGCTTTAATGCCCGCTAATAAAAGGTTTTCTTGGTTGATGATAACGCTGGGAAATTCTACCGTTTGCGCGCGGCTTAATCCCAGTTGTGCGGCTTTATCTAGCCAGCTTTGCGGAATGGGTTGCGGACTAGAGATAACTAAATCGGCGGCGAGAAATTCGGCGGCTTGCAAGTTCATGGTGCGTTGTAGGCGGTCTGAAAACAAACCGATGGCGGAAGCACTGGTGACGGCAATCAGTAAGGCGCAGATTAATAGCGCCAATTCACCAGAGCGTTGATCGCGCCATAATAGCCGTAAGGCAAACAGGAAGATTTTCATACCAATTTACCGGAAGCTACGCGGATGGTACGTTGGCAACGCGCGGCTAGGGCGTTGTCATGGGTCACTAAAATGAGGGTGGTTTGGTGTTCTTGATTGAGCTCAAACAATAGCTCGATAATTTGCGCGCCGGTTTTGCTATCTAAATTTCCAGTGGGTTCGTCGGCGAATAAAATCGCAGGCTGGCTAGCGAAGGCTCTGGCAATGGCGACCCGTTGTTGTTCACCGCCGGATAATTGTTTCGGCGTGTGTTTAACGCGTTTTTCTAGGCCAACGCGGTCTAATAGGCTTAAGGCGATGGCCTTGGCGTTTTTGTCGCCGTTTAATTCCAATGGCAGCATGACGTTTTCCAGTGCCGTTAATGCAGGCAATAATTGGAATGCTTGGAAGACGAAGCCGATGAGTTGTTTACGGACGGCGGCGCGGCCATCTTCATTCATGGCGGTTAAGTCTTGGCCGTTTAAAAGGATAGTGCCACTACTGGGGGTATCTAAACCAGCCAGCAAGCCAATCAGGGTTGATTTTCCCGATCCGGACTCGCCAATAATGGCAAGGCTTTCGCCGGATTTGATTATCAGGTTTATAGCTGACAAGATATGTAAAGTGCCTTCGGCGGTGCTTACCGCTTTGCCGAGGTTTTCAGCAATAATGACTGCGGATGATCCGTTTGAATGAGAGTGCATAATGTCCAGATGTGTAATTGCTATGTTGATGGCTTTACTGTCCATGTCTAGCCAAGCTAAGTCAATAGTTGTTTTGGGCGATAGTATCAGTGCCGCTTATGGCATGGCGGTTGAGGACGGTTGGGTGGCGTTGCTGCAAAAGCAATTGCCGGAGCATCAAATCTATAACGTGAGTATTAGTGGCGAAACCAGTGGTGGCGGTTTGGCGCGCTTAGATAAGGCCTTAGCCGACCATAAACCCGATGTATTATTGTTGGAGTTGGGTGCGAATGATGGCTTGCGCGGCTTATCGCCTGCCTTGATGAAGGCAAACCTGATGGAGATTATCCGGCGCAGCCAAAAAATTGGCGCGAAGGTGGTGATTTTGGGTATGAAAATTCCGCCAAACTATGGCAAACAATATGTGGAAATGTTTTATAACATCTATCCGCAGTTAGCGGAGCAATTACAACTGCCGTTTGTGCCGTTTATTTTGGAAGATGTGGTATTGGTGAGCGATTTAATGCAAGCAGACGGTTTACATCCCAATGCCCAAGCCCAGCCGCGTATAACGGCTAAAATCTTGCCTTATCTAATACCGCTGTTGGCGCATTGATGAAAAAGAAAAAACTACTATTTAAAACGCCGCTGTTTTATCAAAATCGGGTTTTGGCGGGATTTTTCGGTCAGTTGGAGTATCACAACCGTATTTTGCAACAAGTGAAATCGGTGTTGCCGGAGGCTTTGGCAAAACATACTTTACATTGTTTGGTGAACGATAAACGCTTGCTGGTTTATACCGATGCGGCAGTGTGGGCGACGCAATTACGTTTTTATCAGGCCAATATATTGGCTAGCACCAATAATGTGGTATCCAGCAAAGTGGATACCGTGCAGATAAAAATCATCACTGAACAAACAGGTGTGACTTTACAGCCACAAGTGCCAGTAAAAATTCCTTCCATGGCAACTATAAATGTTATCCAAAACGATAGCCTGAACGTTTCGGATAAGCATTTACAAGTATCGTTGCAGAAATTGACTTCGACGCTGACGCGCTTAGCAAAAGACCGCAAGCCGTAAGTGGAGTTTAGCCTGCGGAAACTGCCGATTCAGCAGAACGCATAAATTTAATAGGCGCTTCGGCTTCTTCTTCAAAAGTGACCATTTCCCACGCATCTTTATCGTCTAACAAGGCGCGCAGTAATTTGTTGTTTAAGCCGTGGCCTGATTTATAGCCAGTAAATTCGCCAATCAGGCTATGGCCTAGCAAGTATAAATCGCCAATGGCATCCAGGATTTTGTGTTTAACAAATTCGTCAGCGCTGCGTAGGCCATCTTCGTTAAGGATTTTGTGGTCGTCGACGACGATGGCATTTTCTAAACTACCGCCTAAGGCAAGATTGTTTTTTCTCAACATATCAATGTCTTTCATAAAGCCGAAAGTACGCGCACGGCTGACTTCTTTTACAAAAGTGGTTGAGGAAAAATCCATCGTGGCGGTTTTAACGTCTTCGCCAAAAGCGGGATGTTCAAAATCGATGGTAAACGTGACTTTAAAGCCTTCAAACGGGTTAAATTCCGCCCATTTGTCGCCATCTTCAACTCTTACGCTACGTTTAATGCGAATATAGTGTTTAGGGCTGTTTTGCTCTTCAACGCCAGCAGATTGCAATAAAAATACAAAAGGGCCGGCGCTGCCGTCCATGATAGGCACTTCTGGGGCGCTGACGTCGATTACGGCGTTATCAATGCCTAAACCAGCAAAGGCAGAAAGTAAATGTTCAATGGTTGATATTTTTACATTGCCGGAAACCAATGTGGTTGATAAGGTGGTTTCGCCAACGTTTTTAGGCGTTGCTTTGATGGTAATGGGTTCCGCTAAATCCACTCTACGGAAGCAAATGCCGGTGTTTGGTTCGGCGGGGCGTAAAGTCAGATAGACTTTTTCGCCCGTATGTAAACCAACGCCAGTTGCCCTGATAGTGTTTTTTAAAGTCCGCTGTTTAATCATAAATTGGAAAACTCCGATTGAAAGGTGCAAATCGACGCGTTTCTACCATAGTAGCTTGGGTAAAACGGCTTAATCGATTGATAAAACCTAAATGGCTAGATTGGATAAAGTAATTTGTTGGTAATGGTTTAATATAAATCTAATTTTTATTCGTCAATATTGTTTACATGATAAAGAAACGTTCGCACCAAGTAGTGGTGATGTCTAATGAAGATGGCTTGGATTACTCAAATTTACTTGAGAGACAATTCAACGAATTGATAGGGAATAAAAAAATTCAATATGATGAAGCCCAATTTGCGGTATTAACTCATTTGCAGGATTTATTGGATAATTTAATCAAAAACTTACATTACCAGAGATATTCTGCTTGGGCGAAATTGTTGCGTCCAGAGCCAGAAAAGTGCCAAAGCCTTTATATTTTTGGTGATGTAGGTCGCGGTAAATCCATGCTGATGGCCTTGTTTTATGAGGCTTGTCCGTTCGCTGCCAAACGTAGGGTACACTTTAATACGTTTATGGAAGAAGTTCATCAGTTTATCCACCAATGCCGTCAACATAAACATCCTGATGCGATTTTTGCTTTAGCAAAAAACATTCGGGAATCAGTTTGGTTGTTGTGTTTTGATGAATTTCATGTAACCGATATAGCCGATGCGATGATTTTAGGGCGTTTGTTTCAAAAATTGTTTGAGTTAGGCGTTGTTGTCGTTATTACTTCCAATCGCCATCCCAATGATTTGTATCAAGGTGGGCTGCAACGGGAGCAATTTTTGTTCTTCATTACGGTATTGCATAGTTCCGCTAAGATTGTTGAGTTGGTGGCAAAAATCGATTATCGCTTAGCTTTTCAAGCCCAATCTGATAACTATTATTTCCCTTTAGATGGGCAAGAAGCGGCATTTATTGAAAGCCGCATAAATAGTCTAATTGCGCCAAGTTTATTGAAACCCGTTGTTTTGGAAAATTTAGGGCGGCAAATATATATCCCTTTTGCCTATCAAAATCTTGCCATGATTTCTTTTGATGAATTGTGTGGACAACCATTGGGTGGCGGTGATTATTTGTTGTTGGCACAGCGATTTAATATTTTGATTTTAAGAAAAATTCCGAAAATGACTGCCGAAAAACGCAACGAAGCCAAGCGCTTTGTTACGCTAATTGATGTGCTTTATGAGCATAAAATAAAACTGATTTGTAGTGCAGAAGTGGTGGCGCAAGACTTATATATCGAGGGTGATGGTGTATTTGAGTTTAGACGTACGGTTTCACGATTACTTGAAATGCAATCCGCAGCATACTTTAACTAAAACGGCTAATAGGGCAGCACACCCTTTAGCCGTTATTTAAAGCTTCTTTAAGTTGAAGGTTGGTTATCAACCACAACCTTTAATTTCTGTCCGCTCACAATCGCTTTAGTCCTAATGGTTGGATTTGATTTACGCAAATCATCAACGGAGACATTAAAGCGTTTGGCAATTTTAACCAGCGAATCGCCTTTGCCAACAGTGTATTGCACCAAACGTATGGAAGGTGAGCTAGATGCAATTTGTTGGTTGTTGGATTTTATAGTCAGCTTACGACCAGGAACCAAGGCGGTTTTAAGGGTGATTTTATTCCACTCGGCAATATCATTGGGGCTAACTGAAAACCGCTGGGAAATATTCCAAAAAGTATCGCCTTTTTTGATGGCATAAACTTGGTTGCCGATAGGGGCGGCTTTGCTTTTTGTTACCAATAGGGTGTTTATTGCTTTGTTACTTGTTCCTGGAATTTGCAGCATTTCACCGTATTTAACAGTGTTACCTTTCAAATGGTTGGCGGCTTTCAATGTCACAATGGTGGTATGCGTTCTTTCTGCAATAGAAGACAGACTTTCACCGTGTTTGACTTTATAGCTATTGAAGGTAACTTGACGAGAGTAATCTGGTTTTGCTTCCGCTACTTTGCTTTCAGTAGGGCGGTTATGGATCGGTCTATTAATTGGATGTAACTGCTGTTCGTCATAACGTTCATCGTAAGGCAGTTCGGCTAAGTTTTTCTTAAAAGACTGCACTTGCGCGATAGGAATTAATAAACGGTTTGAACCCTGTGGTGCAGTACACGATCGGCTAAATCCTGGATTTAACTTTACAAACTTATCGTAAGGGGTGTTAGCCAATTGCGCGGCTTTATGTAAATCCAGCGGGCCATTGACGTTAACAGGCTCAAAGTATGGTTTGTTCGGAATGTGTTGCAAATGCAGATTGTATTCTTCAGCATTAGCGAAAATTTTGGCGACAGCAAGTAACTTCGGCACATAATCCAAGGTTTCTTGTGGCAAATTTAACGACCAATAATCGGTAGGCAGATTATGGTTTTCATTGTACTCAATGGATTTTCTGACTCGGCCTTTACCACAATTGTATGAAGCTAATGCCAATAACCAATCGCCATCAAAGGTTTCGCTCAGCTCTTTTAGATAAGTGGTTGCTGCTTGGGTTGATGCGTACACGTCGCGGCGACCGTCATACCAAGCATTTTGCTCTAAGCCGTATTCTTCGCCAGTGGATGGCACAAATTGCCATAAACCAGAAGCATCGGCTTTGGAATAAGCATCAGGCACAAACGCACTTTCAACAACTGGTAACAACGCCAATTCACCGGGAATATTTTTGGCTTCAACTTCATCAAGGATATGGTGAAGATAAGGTTCGGCGCGTTGTTGGATAATGGCAAGTGTTGCCGGATGGTCTAAATACCACTCAATCTCTTCATTAATCCGTGCGTTATCCATTTCTGGAAGCGAATACAATGAAAGCAGCCGATCCCAAACCGTATTGTGGTGGCTGGTTGGAGTTTTAGATTTGTTGAATTTTAGGCGGTTACGGGCATTTTGATTTTGTTCATCGCTGTTTTCGGCTTCCGCCGTATTGGTAGCGAGATCAGCCAAATTGACTGGCTCTTTTGAAGTGCTCGTACAGCCTGCGGTGATTAAGCAGAGCAAAATTAATAAATAATTATGCAGCCTGTTAAAATTAACATTCATCATCTTAAGCCTAAGAGAGTAGTTTAATAATACAAGGTTGGTAGTATAACGTGTTTTTCTTGAAAATCATTAACCTGAGAAATTTGAGTTTGTTTTAATGAAACGTAATTTTTTGTTCGACTGGTATCAGACGCCAAGAGGCAAGCTTTTAAGAGAGCTTGAAGCCGCGTATTTGCAACGCGCCATAACGGTAAGTTGCCAACAAACGATTTTACAAATTGGCGGCTTAGGGTGGGAAAATGAAATAGTCGACTGCACCCTGTACAAAAATTATACGATACTTGACGCAAAAAAATTAGGCTTTCCAGAAGCCAGAAAAATACAAGCCAAGGCCTATAGTTTGCCACTGAAAACCGATAGTGTAGACATGATTATTGTCCCGCATCTCTTGGAATTTGACGCCTACCGTTTCCGCACCATGCGCGAAATAGAAAGAGTCTTAAAACCCGAAGGACTGCTACTCATCATTAACTTCAACCCCTGGAGTTTATGGGTAAGATACTTATATATATGGGATTTAAAGTGGGCAGATTCATGGCGCGGACATTTTATAGGCCGCGCCAGAACCCTAGATTGGTTAAGACTACTCAATTTTGAAGTCATCACGGTCTCAGAATTTGGCCTCGATACCGTCAAATCCAAACAAGGCAAAGCCATCAACAGCTTTGGTTCAATGACTTCAACCGCCTATGCCGTAAAAGCCATAAAACGCCGCTACAATCTTATCCCCTTATCACCCATTAAAAACGCTGCCAGCCCATTAGTTTTATCCAATGCACTGAGCGCGTCAGCCCAAGTAAGTAAGCATGAACATGAATGAAACAGTCATAATTTACACCGACGGCGCTTGTCGAGGTAACCCAGGTCCCGGAGGTTGGGGCGTTTTGCTAAGTTTTAAAGGTAAAACCAAAGAATTACATGGCGGCGAAGCCATGACTACCAACAACCGTATGGAGCTAATGGCAGCAATACAAGCCTTGGAAGCCTTAACAAAACCCTGTGCCGTACAATTGAACAGCGATTCCAGCTATGTATTAAAAGGCATTACCGAATGGCTAGGAAACTGGAAGCAACGCGGCTGGAAAACTGCCAGCAAGCAACCCGTTAAAAATGAAGACCTCTGGCGAAGGCTAGATGCCGCGATCAGCCAGCATCAAATACAATGGCAATGGGTAAAAGGCCATTCAGGCGATAAAGGCAACGACCGAGCAGATGAACTGGCTAATAAAGGCATTGATTTACTTATAATGCGTCCACTTTAAGTTAATTCTGATTGTCAGTTAACCTTTCAATTGATTGATTTTAAAAACTAATTTTTGCACCACCAAACTGCCGATCATATCGCCTTCCACGTTGACCATGGTGCGGACTGTATCCAACAAACGGTCAATAGGCAACAGGATAGCGATTGCTTCTGCGGGCAAACCAACCGATTGCAATACCATCACCATTGTCACCATGCCCGCACTGGGAATACCGGGTGCGCCCATGGCGGCGATCATCGCGGTAAAAAATACAATGCACTGTTGGCTAATGTCTAATTCTACGCCCGCTAAATTGGCGATAAATAACGCCGCCGAGGCTTCATATAAAGCCGTGCCATCCATATTGATGGTTGCGCCAAGTGGGATGACAAAGCCAGCTATATCGGGTTTGACATGCAAATGCTGTTCTACGCAACGCAAAGTTACCGGTAAAGTCGCGGAGCTGGAACTGGTGGCAAAAGCGGTGATTAATGCCTCACGCGCACCGGAGAAAAATTTGCTGGGCGAGATTTTAGTCACTAAAAACAACATCAACGGCAGTACCAGAAAGCCGTGCACTAAAGTTGTCCCCAGCACTACCAAGATGAATTTTATCAGGCTGGTTAACACCGCCACATCTTGTTTAATCACCAATTGCATCAATAACGCCATGATGCCGAACGGCGACAAACGCATAATCCAACCCACCATGCGTAAGGTGATTTCCAAGCCTTCTTGCAATAACAACAGGATGTTTCGGTAACGCTCGCCGCCCATCACCAAAGCAATGCCAAGAAACAAAGCGTAAATGACGATTGCCAAGACATTGCCCTGCGCCAAAGCGGCAAAGGGATTGACGAATAAAGCATGTAAGAAACTGCTGGTAAAATCCCCAAAGCCCATCTGTTTGGCTTGAAAACCGCTCATCGCATCGTGAAATAAATCTAGCGTCAGCCCTTTGCCGGGTTCGAACAATTGCGTCGCACCGAGACCCAATAAAATCGCCGCCATCATCGAGATGACGAAAAACCCCAAAGTACACAGCCATACCCGGTGCATTTGCTGATGCACCCGCAAATTGGCGACGCCGACCGCGATAGAGGTAAATACCAGCGGCACTAAAATCATTTTTAACAAATCGACAAACAAATTGCCGACCAAGCCACTGAAATACAAGCCTTGTTTGCTCAGTTGGGAATCATTGCCAGCGTGATTTAAAAATAAACCTAATACCACGCCAACAATAACCCCTAGAAAAATTTGTACATTTAAAGACAGGCGCATAGGTGTTTTTGGCAATGGTTGTCGGGAATTGGCTTAAGCGGAAAGGCGGGCAGGATGCCCGCGCTCCACCATTAAAAAATCGAAAACTTGAGTATTAATAACAAATAAGCCCATATCAATTGGTGTTAGTATGCTTTGTATATGGATTTTCTGATGTCTTTAATTTGTCCACGAAAGGCACGAAAAAACACGAAAAATTAAGATGTCGATTGAGTTGCTTACAACCCAACGGCATTGGTTTAAGTGTTGAAGTATACAAATCAAGCCACTGCCTTATTTCATTGATTTATTTTCGTATTTTTTCGTGCCTTTCGTGGACAGCATATTTTTCCAATCAACCAAACTTTAGTAGGGCTAAAAATGAAAACTTTTAAATTACTGGCTTTAGTATGGGGTTTAAATGCCTTGCTTGGCTGTAGTAATCAGGCTACTCGGCAGGAAGATAGCAATAATAACTACTTTGCCGATGCTTTAAGTTGCCATCAGACGGCATTAGTCACTACGCCTGTAAAAGTGCTGACGGGAAACGCCTTAACCATCGTGGACATGCCCAGTTACTACGATGACAATGCCTTCGCCAGCTGCATGGCACGTAACGGCCACACGCCATCTTCATTAACCCAAGACTATCTGAATTCATCCCGCAATTGTTATTTAACGGCACGAGGCAAAGCCAATGCCAATGATCTTTATGCCGCTTGCATGAAAAACAGCCAGTCAGCAGCTGATCCGAAATAGCCTTAACACCAGTATCCAGTCAATTATTTTTCTCGGATCAACCTAATTTTGTAGGGGCGGACGGCTGTCCGCCTTTTTTAGAAACCGTACTGGCGCAATCAGGCGAGCAGCCGCTCGCCCCTACGAAAATAATATTGAGTACTAGGGAGCGTTCTCAACCAATTCTAAACAAATAAGCCCTATTGATGTGTTCTAATATCCATTTGCCTTGGAAAAATCATGGATCGAACTGTTTTAAGGGATGACCAATGGGAACGTATAAAAGATTTTTTACCCG
>CAIYRS010000016.1 GCA_903928685.1 uncultured Methylococcaceae bacterium | reverse complement strand
CGGCGGCAGATGGGCAGGAAGCCCATTCTGCCGTCCCCCGACAAATGCGAGGAGCGCAAGACATGAGCGGCGATCGGGCCGCCTTTTCTTTGGTTACTTGCTTTTGGCGGCGCAAAAGAAAGTAACTCGCCTTCGGGTGCGAGAACCCGATTTAAAAACATCGCGATAGCGATTCATTATATACAACAACCGCCAACTACAGGCCTAAAACCAGAACTTGTTATAATGCCGCCGATTAATCGTTCTACTGTGATGATACCCATTTTTAGGAGCAATCTGTTTTGAACAGCATACAAGATATTTCCAGTGCAATGACGGCTTCGGAGCGTCGGGCGACGTTTTCCTTGGCGAGCATTTACGCATTGCGGATGCTGGGTTTATTTATGATTCTGCCCGTGTTGTCATTGTTTGCCGAGCAACTGGATGGCGCGACGCCAGCATTAATCGGTTTAGCAATGAGCATTTACGGCTTGCCGCAAGTGTTGCTGCAAATCCCGTTTGGCTTGATGTCTGATCGCTTCGGGCGCAAAAAAATCATTATCATTGGCTTGCTGCTGTTTTTTTCTGGCAGTGTGGTCGCTGCGGTATCAACCAGTATCTATGGCATTTTGGTCGGCAGGGCATTGCAAGGGGCAGGGGCGATTTCCTCCGCCATTATGGCTTTGGTTGCTGATTTAACCCAGGAAGTGCATCGCACCAAAGCCATGGCGGCAATTGGTACCAGTATTGGCATGAGCTTTGGTATTGGCATAGTTGCAGGCCCGGTGGTTTCGCAATTTGGCGGTATTCATGGCTTGTTTTGGTTAACGGCAGTGCTGACTTTATTGGCTATTTTTGTGCTGATCCGTATCGTCCCCAATCCGGTGCAATCAAAATTGCACCGCGATGCTGAATTCGTCCCTGCACAAATGTTCACGGCCTTAAAAAACCCAGAATTATTGCGTTTGGATTATGGCATTTTTGTCCTGCATTTAATTTTGATGGCGATTTTTGTGGTTGTACCTGTGTTGATGCGTGATGCCGGATTGCCTAGAGAGCAACAGTGGTTGGTGTATTTGCCCGTGTTTGTTATTTCTATGGGCATTGCCGTGCCTTTTATCATCATTGCCGAGAAAAAACGCCGCATGAAAGCGGTTTTTATTGGCGCGATTGCGGTGTTGGTGGTCGCTACTTTGGGTTTGTCACAGTTTGCCAATAATTTAGTCGGCATCATCGCTTTCTTAGGGCTGTTTTTTTGCGGCTTTAATTTGCTGGAAGCCACTTTGCCGTCATTAATATCAAAAACCGCCCCAGCCGATTTAAAAGGTACGGCGATGGGCGCTTATTCCAGCAGCCAATTTATGGGCTTGTTTATCGGCGGCTTGGTGGGCGGCTGGTTTAAAGGCGAATATGGCAATACCGCAGTTTTTCTGTTTTGTGCGGCAGCGTTATTCAGTTGGTTGGTCTTGTCCTTGTCGATGAAACAACCGCGATACTTGGCGAATTTACTGGTTTCGGTCGCCAATATAACAACCGCCCAAGCCACGCAAATGGCAGAAGAAATCCGCCAAATGACTGGCGTTGCCGAATGCCAGTTGCATTTTGAAGAAGCGGTCATGTATTTAAAAGTCGATAACCAGCAGTTGCCAAGAGAGCAATTACAACAGCTGATTGACCGCTATGAAACGGCTGCCAGCCAATAGGACACTAATTTCACACTACTTTAAGCGGGCTTCACTATGGAATTAAAAGATTACTTAAAAATCCTTGTCACCAATGACGGCTCTGACCTTTATCTAACCACTGATGCGCCACCTGCCGCAAAATTCCAAGGCGTACTCAAACCCATTGAAAACATCCGCTTAACCAAAGAGCGGTTAAAAGCCATCGCTGATGAAGTGATGGATGAAGACCAGCGCAAGGCCTTTGAGCATTTGCCTGAAATGAATCTGGCTATTTCTGAGCCCGGTATTGGACGATTTCGGGTAAATATATTTAAGCAGCGCAACTCCCATGCCTTGGTTATACGGAATATTAAGGTGGATATTCCTGATGCCGATAAATTGGGCTTGCCTATCATCCTAAAAAACATCGTCATGGAAAAGCGCGGCTTGGTCTTGTTTGTTGGCGGTACGGGTTCGGGTAAATCCACCTCGCTGGCGGCTTTGATTGATTACCGCAATACCAATTCATCTGGGCATATCATCACCATTGAAGACCCGATTGAATATGTCCATTCCCACAAAAAATCCATCGTTAACCAACGGGAAGTGGGCGTTGATACCTTAAGTTACGAAGACGCGCTAAAAAACACCTTGCGGCAAGCCCCGGACGTTATCTTAATTGGCGAAATACGCACCCGCGAAACCATGGAACACGCCTTAGCGTTTGCCGAAACTGGGCATTTGTGCATTTCCACCCTGCACGCCAACAACTCCAACCAAGCCTTAGACCGCATCATCAATTTTTTCCCCGAAGAACGTCGTCACCAGTTGTTGCTGGATTTATCTTTGAATATGAAAGCCTTCATCTCGCAGCGATTAGTGCCGACGGTAACAGGCAAACGCGCCGCGGCGTTCGAGATTTTGCTGACTTCCCAGCTTATTCGGGATTTAATCTTGAAAGGCGAGATGCACAGCATCAAAGAAGCCATGGAAAAGTCTGAAAATATCGGTATGCAAACCTTTGATAGCCATCTGTTAAGGCTGTTTAAAGAAGGCACAATCACCTTAGAAGAAGCCTTGCATAACTCCGATTCGCCCAATAACTTGAAATTAAAAATCAACCTGAGCGAAGGCCTAGGCTCAATCGCCCCTGAAAATCCCACAGAAGCAGGTGGCTTGACTTTACAAGCAATCAGTAAAGAAGAGGAAAAAGAAGAAGAAACAGGTGGACAACAGCCTAAAATGAATCCAACTATTAAGATTACCCAGAATAGATAGCGCGGTAGGATGGGCTGAACGCAAGGAAGCCCATCGTTTATTCATCCAACAAACCCTCTCCAGGTGAACACTATGCCAATATTAAAAAAATCACTAACACGGCTTGCAGTTCTGGCTTTATTTGCAATTAACACGGCGGTTTTTGCCGAAGCCCCCGAAAGCCACGATGCCCATCATGCCGAAAATAGCATCGATTGGCCTGGGGTTTATTACGGTTTTACACCCTGCGCCGATTGTAAAGGCATTAAAACCTCGTTGGCGTTAAACAGTAACGGTAGCTATATCTTGATGACCCAATTCGTCGGTAAATCCGAACGCGAGTTTGTTGAAAAAGGTAAATTTAATTGGGGCGAAAAAACCAATACCATTGATTTAATTGCTAAAAAAGAGGCCACCATCCGCCATTATTTTGTCGGTGAAAATGCCCTTACTCAATTGGATGAACACAGCAACTTCTTCACCGGAAAAAACGCGGAAGCCTATAACCTGCGTAGAAGCGAAATGACTGAACCCAGTAAGAAGCATTCAGGACATTAAAGCGCTACTGATTTAAACCCTATGCCTGAAAATACCGCAGCCGCCCGCCAAGCCTAGGGTTTTACGGTATAATCTCGCCCTTTATAACTCAACCCAACAAAGCCCACCGTGTCGAGTCTAAACAACGATTTATCTACCTTTCAAGGACTTATCCTTGCGCTGCAAGCCTATTGGTCAAACCAAGGCTGCATCTTATTGCAACCCTTAGATCAAGAAGTCGGCGCAGGTACTTTCCATCCTGCCACCTTCTTACGCGCCATCGGCCCTGAGCCTTGGAACGCCGCCTACGTACAGCCATCGCGCCGCCCTACCGACGGGCGTTTTGGCGAAAACCCCAACCGTTTGCAGCATTACTACCAATACCAAGTCATGCTCAAACCGTCGCCTGATAACATCCAAGAACTATATTTAGGTTCGTTGACCGCGCTGGGTTTTGATTTACTGGAACACGACATCCGTTTCGTCGAAGACAACTGGGAATCGCCCACGCTAGGCGCATGGGGCTTAGGCTGGGAAGTCTGGCTGAACGGCATGGAAGTTACGCAATTTACTTACTTCCAACAAGTCGGCGGCTTGGAATGCCGTCCAGTCACCGGTGAAATCACCTACGGTTTGGAACGCTTGGCGATGTATTTGCAAGGTGTAAAAAGCGTGTACGACTTGGTCTGGACACGCACGCCACATGGCATTGTTACCTACGGCGACGTGTTCCACCAAAACGAAGTGGAAATGTCATCGTTCAACTTCGACCACGCCAACGTGCCGTTTTTGTTCCAATGTTTCGACACTTACGAGCAAGAATGCGTCAAGCTGATTGAGTTAGGTCTGCCGCTGCCCGCCTACGAAATGGTCTTAAAAGCCTCGCACACCTTCAACCTGCTCGATGCCCGCCACGCCATTTCCGTCACCGAACGCCAACGTTATATCTTGCGGGTGCGGACTTTGTCTCGTTCGGTTGCTGAAGCTTATTATGTGCGGCGTGAGTCTTTGGGTTTTCCGATGTGCCAAACCAGCTAAGGGTTATCTGCCATGTTAAAAAGACTGTATGTCCATAATTACAAATGCTTGGTTAATTTTGAAATTAACTTTGATCAGGATATTAGTCTTTTTTTGGGCGCGAATGGCTCGGGGAAATCTACGGTTTTTGAGGTTTTGGCGAAGTTAAAGCGAGTCATTGTTGGAGAGGAAAAAATAGACAATGTTTTTGACTACAAAGATATACCTCGTTGGTTAACGCCTAATCCACTAGAGAAAACCGAAGTTCGGTTTGAATTTGATGCTGAAATAAAAGATACCGTTTTTAAATATAGATTAATTATTGAACTAGATAATCTAACTCATGAATTTAGCTTAAAAGAAGAATTCTTAGGCTATAAAAACGAGCCAGCTTTCCAGTCAAAAGATGGAAAGACTCTCGATTTAATAAAAGGACATGAATATGAGCTTGATAATTCACGATCAAGCATAACCCGTTTTTTTCCTAATTTAGTTTTTTTACAATATTTACGTTCTGTTTTCATAGCTCGAATTAGAACCTATGAAATGCAATCCACCATCCACAAAGCCAATTCAGAAGTTCAAACAGACTTTTCAAATTTTGCGGAATGGTTTGCTCATCTGAACGAAAAATACAGAAGAGAAGTGTCAGTTTTTGAAAAGGCAATGCGTGATATTTTGCCCAGATTTGACATTTTTAATATTGAACAAGCAGGGCAAGTTAAAGTTTTACAAGTAGATTTTGAAGATTCAAATGACAAGAAAAAAATTGTTACTTATTACTTTGATGAACTTTCAGATGGTCAAAAAATATTAATCGCCCTTTATGCTTTGATTTATTGTGCGCCAGAAAACTCGATCATTTGCATTGACGAACCGGAAAATTTTTTAGCTTTACCAGAAATCCAACCTTGGTTTAATGTGCTTTACGACCAATGTGTAGAGCGTAACTTGCAAGCCATATTGATTTCTCACCATCCCCAAATCATTAATATGTTAGCTAATGATTCAGGCTATTGGTTCAGCAAAGAAAATAACCTAACAAGACTTCAAAAAATTAGCCCCGAAAATGAAACTGGCCTTTCAATTGCGGATTTGGTGGAAAGAGGCTGGATTTATGAGCAATAGAAACGCGCAAGTTTGCATATTGTGCGAAGACACTACTCACTTTCATTTTGCTAGAAAGTATTTGGAATTAATGGGATTCAATTCCCGAAATATTATTCCTAGACATAACCCTAAAGGCAGAAGTACAGGTTCTGGTGCAGTATTTGTAAAAGAAAACTACGAAAAAGAGCTAAAAGCTTTTCATAGTAAAAACAGATTAAGTTACATTTTGGTCGTAATGATTGATGATGACACAAAAAATCATCTGGCTAGTTTAAGAAAAACCTATTCTCCGAATACTACCGAAAAAATCTTGTTGTTTTCACCCTCAAGAAACATTGAATCTTGGTTTCATTTTATAGATGGAAATGCCATTGATGAAACACAAGACTATAAAAGGCTATATCAGCAAGCAGAACCTTCGAAGTTTGCAAAAGATTTAAAAAGAAAAGTCTGCATTTACAGCTTGCCTGACAATGCTCCTTCTTCCTTGCATCATGCTTGCAACGAATTGAAACGCCTGAATAACTAACGTGATTATGTCGATAACACCATCAGTAACTTGCCATCAAACCCATCACTACAGCAACTTTATTCAAAGCTGCTGGTTTTCTGCGCTTAGCGAATCGGTAGCAAAATAACATGGCAAATTTCTTCAATTCGGTTCGGATTACTAATTTCAAATCACTTAAGGATGTGACCTTAAGCGATTGCAAGCGTATTAATTTGCTGATTGGTAAGCCGAATGTGGGGAAGTCTAATATTTTGGAGGCGATTGGGTTGTTTAGTTTGCCTTATTTCAAATATAACCCTGACAAAAAATTAACTCATTTTGTCAGAGTGGAATCTTTTGTTGAGCTGTTTTTTGACAGTAATTTCCAAAATGACCAAATTTGCATTGAAACTGATAACGATGAATGCACTGCTAGGTTTTATGATGAGCCGGGTCAATCGCCGTTTGTTCGTTTTAAAATTAGGACAGATTTGAATGCAGATAATAATGAAATATCCATTAAATTAGATAATCAGCTTAATTTAAAGTCAGACAATTCATATTTGCCGGAAGATAAGGAATTTGCCGAAATCTATTTCAATGAGAAAGGTGAAGGCGTAAAAAACAGGATTACCGGTTTAGATCATGACTCTGCAGATAAACGCGCTCTTGAATCCATAGATCGACAGCTAAGTGAATTAATGGCCTTACGTAATGACATTGTGAAGGAATATTACCCAAATCCGAAAGTTAAGATTTATAAGTTCCCCCATGAATTACAAATCAACAATAAAATAATCGAACGTTTTTATCTAATACCGCCTAGTGGAATCAATTTACTTGATGCAATTCAAGAAAATAAAATTGAAAAAGATTTAGCAAAATTATTTTCAGCATACGGTTTAAATCTTCTGCTTGATAAAACAAGCAATACACTGAGAATAATGAAAACATTGAAAGATGGTAACTCAATGTTGTCTTTTCCTTACAGCTCTATAGCCGATACGTTACAAAGGATAATATTTTTCAAAACAGCAATCGGCTCTAATAAAAACTCTATTCTGCTTTTCGAAGAACCCGAAGCCCACTGTTTCCCGCCTTACATACGGCAAATCACCCAGGATATTATCGACTCTGAAACCAATCAATTTTTCATCGCCACTCACAGTCCTTATGTATTAAATGATTTCTTGGAATATGAGCGCAATGACGTAGCTATTTTCATCGCCAATTTTAAAAATGGCGAAACTGTGATTAGACGGTTGACTGACGAAGAGGTAAACGATGTTTACCAATACGGTATAGATTTATTTTTCAACCACGAATTATTTACGGATGATTAAGAATATTAATTACCACATCATCCCAGAGTGTTACTTAGATACCAATTTGGTTGAAACGATTGTTCCACCACAAAAGTTTAAAGGTTCTCAAGGGTACAATCACCAGCACAATTGCAATGATGTTGTTAAATTAATCAGGACGCGATTGAACGACAATTTCGCTGTTGGCATTGTGGATAGGGATAAACGGAAACTGGAACATACCAATGATTATGAATTGTTGGTATCCAAAAATAATTTAGAACTCCATATTCGCCCCAATAGAAACCACTATTTAATTTTCCACGAACCGATTGAAAAATGGATTCTTAATGAAGCTCAACAAGTGAATATTTCTTTAGATACTTATGACTTACCGACAACGCTAGAAGAGCTTGTCAACATGAAGGGAGAAATTAGTAAAAATGACCCTCGATTCAAAAAATTATTTCGGGATTTGAAATCACATAATGCTAGCGGTATCAATCTATTAGCCAAATGGATTGAGCATCTGAAAGCAAACCCATATAACGCCGACAAAACCACGTTACAAAACCTGTAGCAACAATTAATTAAAAAAGGTCGCCCTGTGACAGAAACACAACACTTACTTTTCGAATTAGGCTCCGAAGAATTGCCGCCTAAAACTCTGTTAAAACTCAGCAACGCTTTGCTGGACGGCATCGTCGCAGGTTTGAAAGCTGCTGATTTAAACTTTACCGCCAGCAAAGCCTTAGCCACGCCACGCCGTTTGGCGGTGTTGATTGAAAACTTGCAAACCGCCCAGCCGGACAAAACCGTCGAAAAACGCGGCCCGGCGATTCAGGCGGCGTTTGCGCCGGATGGATCGCCCAGCAAAGCGGCGTTGGGTTTTGCGACTAGCTGCGGCACGAGTTTCGATCAGTTGGAACGTTTGAAAACCGATAAAGGCGAGTGGTTGAGTTATACCCAAGCCGTTAAAGGCCAAACCACCGCCGAAATTATCCCAGACATTATCCGCGCCGCCATCGCCGCGTTGCCGATTGCCAAACGGATGCGTTGGGGCAGTTTCGCCACCGAATTTGTCCGGCCTGTACATTGGGCGGTGTTATTGTTTGGCGACAAAGTCATTACAACTGAAATTCTCGGCCTGACCACAGGCAATAGCACCCTAGGCCACCGTTTCCACGCGCCGCAAGCGATTTCGTTAAGTAAGCCGGACGATTACCAAGCGGCTTTGTTCGATCAAGGCAAAGTCATTGCCGATATTGAACAACGCAAAGCCATCATCCGTGAAAAAGCCGAGCAAGCCGCTGCAAAAGTCGGTGGTATCGCGCATATTGAAGAAGATTTGCTGGAAGAAATCGCCGCGCTGAATGAATGGCCTGTGCCGGTGACGGGCAACTTCGACCCGCGCTTTTTGGCTTTGCCCGCCGAAGTGCTGATTACCACCATGCAAACCAACCAAAAATATTTTCCGGTGAAAAATGCCGATGGCGGTTTGTTGGCGCATTTCATCACGTTTAGTAATATCGAAAGCAAGCGGCCTGAATCCATCCAGCATGGCAACGAGCGCGTGGTTACGCCACGTTTGGCGGATGCGGAATTTTTCTGGAATCAAGACCGCAAGCAAACCTTGGTGGACCGCGTTGATAGCCTGAAAACCATTGTTTTCCAAGAAAAACTCGGCACGGTTTACGAAAAATCCGTACGTGTCAGCAAACTTGCCGAACGCATCGCCACGCAGTTAAATGCCGATGTCGGACACGCCACCCGCGCTGCGTTACTGGCAAAAACCGATTTGATGACCAATATGGTTGGCGAATTTGGCAACTTGCAAGGTTTGATGGGGCGTTATTACGCATTGGTAGAAGGTGAAGCAGCAGAAGTCGCTTGGGCTTTGGAAGAGCAGTATTTCCCGAAACAATCCGGTAGCGAAACCGCGCCTAGCACCATCGGGCAAGTGTTGGCGATTGCTGAAAAATTGGACACGCTAACAGGTATTTTCAGCGCAGGCCTAATCCCAACGGGCGACAAAGACCCGTACGCCTTACGCCGTGCGGCTTTAGGCACGTTGCGGACGATGATCGAAAATAACCTGAGCCTGAACATCCCTGAATTATGCGCGTTTGCGTTGGAACAATTCGCGCACAGTTTCGACAAAACCGCCACGCACACCGCCGTGGTCGAGTTCATTTTTGACCGCTTGAAAGGTTACTGCTTAGACAAAGGCTATAGCGCAGACGAATTTGATGCCGTGATGACTTTAGCACCTGCCGAACCCTTGGATTTTATGCAGCGCATCGCGGCGGTGAAAGCGTTCCGCCAATTGCCAGAAGCCGACAGCTTGGCGGCGGCGAACAAACGTATCCGCAATATCCTGAAAAAATCCGACTCAGCCCCAGCGGCAAATGTTGGTAAGTTGGTGGAAGCGTCTGAAATCGCCTTGCTGGCTGCCGCTGAACAATCGGCACAAGACATTCAACCATTATTAGCACAACACGATTATCAAGCGACGTTAAACCGCTTAGCAAGTTTGCGCGAAGTGGTCGATGCCTTTTTTGATAACGTCATGGTCATGACCGATGACGCGGAATTGCGCGCCAGCCGTTTGGCCTTGTTGAATCTGTTGTCCGAGCAATTTTTGACTTGCGCGGATTTGGCGAAATTACAATCTTAACGGAGACAGCCATGCAAACGATCAGTGACGAACACGGCAATATAACTGGCGTTATCGTGCCGATAGACTTGTGGCAAAAAATCCAGCCGCAATTAAGTCCTGATTTGCTTGCAGGCAATGAAAAAAAACCGCGCCCAATTGGTTTGGCAAAAGGGCTTTGGTCGGTGACAGAGGATTTTTTCGAGCCTTTGCCAGATGAATTACTCGATGCGTTCGAAGGTAAGTGATGCGGGTTTTATTGGATACCTGTGCTTTTATTTGGCTGACCACCGATGCCCCAGAATTGACAGCAAAAGCGAAAGACATTTTTCAAAATGCAGATAACAGCATCGCTCTGAGTGTGGTATCTATTTGGGAAATGTTGGTTAAACATGGCATAGGAAAACTGGCTTTGCCTGACCAACCTGAGATATTTATTAACCAGCAATGTGAGCAACATCGTATTGATATTTTGCCTCTGAACCACACAGCGGTATTGCAACTGGGACGATTACTTAGCCATCACCGAGATCCGTTCGATAGGATGTTAGTTTGCCAAGCCATTGAACATGAATTAACCATGCTGACGCCAGATCATTTCATTGCCCAATATCCAGTGGCTACAATTTGGTAAGCCTTGAAAAATAACTATGTCTAAATTTATCCTCCTAGACCGCGACGGCGTCATCAACCAAGAATCCCACGATTTCATCAAATCGCCGGATGAATGGCAGCCGCTTGCTGGCAGTTTAGAAGCCATTGCTTTGCTCAATCAGCACGGCTACCAAGTCGCAGTCATTACCAACCAATCCGGTTTGGCGCGGGGCATGTTTACCGAAGCCGACTTGGCGCAAATCCATGCCAAAATGCAGCGTATGGCGATTGAGCATGGCGGCAATATCAGCGCGATTTATTATTGCCCGCATGGCCCGGGCAGCACTTGTGAATGCCGCAAACCTAAGCCAGGTTTGTTGCTGCAATGTGCCACCGAGCATCAAATCGACTTATCTGCAACGTGGATGGTTGGCGATTCTTACCGCGATTTACAAGCTGGCATTGCCGCTGGCGCACAGCCTGTGCTGGTGAAAACGGGCAATGGCCTAAAAACTTTAACCGAACATCCTAACCTTAACTGCCTAATCTTTGACACGCTTTATGACGCAACCCAATACCTCATTTCAAGGCAATAAAATCCGGCTTTATCTCGGCTCGGCGTTGTTGTTTATCACCATGATGACCACCGCGCTAGCCATAGGGCCAATTGTGCTGGTCTGCGCGGGCTTTCCGTTTGCCGTCCGCTATCACATGGCTAAACTGTGGGTGGCGTTAATTTTATGGACTGCCAAAGTTTGTTGTGGTTTGGATTATAAGGTTGAAGGCTTGGAGCATATTAAAGGCATTGATGTCGGTATCGTCTTGTGCAAACACCAATCTGCTTTTGAAACCATTGCATTACGGTTGATTTTTCCGATACAAACCGCTTTGCTAAAGCAGTCCTTGCTGAAGATACCTGTTTGGGGTTGGGCCTTGGCGATGTTAAAACCGATAGCCATTGACCGCAGCAAACAACGGGAATCGTTGAAAATTCTGCTGAAACAAGGCAAAGCTTGTTTAGATGAAGGCATTTGGGTGGTGGTTTTTCCTGAAGGCACGCGGGTTGCGCCAGGTGAGGAAAAAAAATTCAATGCGGGTGGCGCACTTTTGGCAGAGAAAACTGGCTATCCAGTAATTCCGGTTGCCCATAATGCTGGCGAGTATTGGTCGCGCAATAGTTTTTTAAAATATCCTGGCACGATTACAGTAAAAATCGGCCCAGTAATTGAAACCAAAGGCCGTAAAGCCACTGATATTAATGCCGAAGCCGCCGCTTGGATTGCACAAGCGATGACGGAATTATGATTTTATGAATTAACATATATATTTATAGCTTAAAACACCTTTTACGCTTAAGCCTTCCCAACCTAATAAGAAAAAAATACCATGAACAAACGCTTACTGATAATTCTTGCCGCCTTGTTATTGACCGCGTGTGCGGATAAGCAACAATACTACCAAGCGGTTTTGGAACAAATGGAAAAAGAGCCGGATTTGAAAGATTATAAAATCACCCCTGAATACATGGCGGATTGTGTGGTGGATTTATCCGCACAGAACATGCCTGGGGTGTTTGCCTTGGATCCACAGCGCATGACGGCTTACCGCAGTTACGCAAAAATGCTGACTTTAATGAAAGCCGAAGACCCGAAAAAAACCATGGAAGAATTGCGGACGGAATTTGGTTCGCCAAAAGCCTTGGCAGAAGCCCATACCAATTACACAGAAAGTTTGTTGGAATGCTATACCACGGTGATTTCTAAATCCGAAAAAGAATCGGATAAAAAAGAGCCGACTAAGCCAGCAGAAGCCCCAAAAGAAGAAGTTAAAAAATAACCTCAGTTCGATATAAAGAAATGTCCACGAAAAACACAAAAAACACGAAAAAATTAAACTATAAACTTCAATAGCTTAAGTTTTCAGATTTTATAGCTTTCGTGCCTTTTCGTGTGTTTCGTGGACAATAGCTTCTTATGTCGAACTGGAGTTTAATTAGGAGTCCAAAACATGTTTTGGACTCCTACGTAACCTCAGTGCGATATAAAGAAATGTCCACGAAAAACACGAAAAATTTAAACTATAAATTTCAATAACTTAGTCTTTCATATTTTATCGCTTTCGTGCCTTTTCGTGTGTTTCGTGGACAACAGCTTCTTATGTCGAACTGAGGTTAAAAAATAATAATTTTTGCGATGCTAAAGCCAGCGCGATGCTGGTTTTACTGTCTCGCAAAGTAAAAAGGCCCAGCAGGTTTTCCTGCTGGGCCTTTTTTGTTTGTAGCGATTGCTTACGCTTTGCTTGCTACCAAGTCTTTCAAATAAGTAGCGAAATCGTCTTTTAATTCTTTATGCAATAAACCGTATTCTACGTTGGCGATCAAAAAGCCGAGTTTTGCGCCGCAATCGTAACGTTTGCCGTCAAATTGGTAAGCTAATACTTGCTCATCGTTTAATAAATCCGCGATAGCGTCAGTCAGTTGGATTTCTCCGCCTGCACCGCGTCCGGTGTTTTTGATTTTGTCAAAAATAGCAGGATTCAAAATATAACGGCCAACTACCGCTAAATTAGATGGCGCAACATCGGGTTTTGGTTTTTCGACAATGTGTTCAATCGCGCCGAATTTGCCAGTGAAATCGCTGGTTCTAACGATGCCGTATTTATCGGTTTCGCTAGGGTCTACAGGTTCAACGCCTAAGATAGAACATTGTTTTTCATTGTAAAGTTCAACCATTTGCGCCATACAGCCACGGTTGCCGTCTTCAATTAAATCATCTGGCAAGATGACGGCGAAGGGCTCATCGCCTACTACGGAATGCGCGCAGTAAACCGCGTGACCCAAACCTAAAGCTTCTGATTGGCGGATAAACACGCAAGAAATGCCTTCTGGCACAGTATCTTTAAGGATTTTTAAAATTTCGGTTTTACCGCGCATTTCCAATTCGGTTTCCAATTCGTAAGCTTTGTCGAAATGGTCGGTGATGGAGTTTTTGGTGCGTCCGGTGATGAAAATCATGGTATCAATACCTGCCGCAACCGCTTCTTCTACGGCATATTGCATCAAAGGTTTATCAACAATCGGCAACATTTCTTTTGGCACGGCTTTGGTAGCAGGCAAAAATCGTGAGCCTAAACCAGCAACAGGAAAAACGGCTTTGGTAACTTTCTTATTCATCTAAAGGTTTCCTTCTAGTTAAGTTTAAAAATTCAAGGCGGATGCCAACACAGTTTTACAGGCGACCGTATTGGTCGTTATAGCGGATAATATCGTCTTCCCCCAAATAGCTCCCCGATTGTACTTCGACAATCTCCAGCGGGATGACGCCTGGGTTTTCCAAACAATGGACAACGCCTAGCGGGATAAAAGTGGATTCGTTTTCAGATAACAGCAGCTTTTCGTCGCCTTTAGTGACTAAAGCCGTACCTTTGACCACCACCCAATGTTCGGCGCGGTGATGGTGTTTTTGCAGCGATAATCGCGCGCCGGGTTTTACCACAATGCGTTTGGTTTGATGGCGATTGCCGGTATCGACCAAATCATAATGTCCCCAAGGCCGATACATTTTCCGATGCACATCGGCTTCGCTGCGTTTTTGTTGTTTCAGTTGGGCAACAATATCCTTCACTTCTTGCCCACGATTTTTCGGTGCAATCATAACCGCATCGCCAGTTTCTACCACAATCAGGTCATCAATACCGATAACCGATACCAAACGGTGTTCGGCATGGATAAAAGAATTGTGGCAATCAATGGTTAGCACATCGCCTTTTATGGCATTGCCATCGGCATCTTTTTCGGCGACATCCCATAAGGCCGACCACGAGCCGACATCACTCCAACCTGCATCCAGCGGAATCACCACGGCTTTGTCAGTTTTTTCCATGACTGCGTAATCGATGGAATCAGCAGGGCAGCGGCTAAATAATTCCTTATCTAAGCGCACAAAATCCAAGTCGGTATTGGCGGCGGTGAGCGCCAAGCGGCAGGCGGCGAGCATTTCTGGATTAAATTTTTCTAATTCCGCCAAAAAACTGCCTGCGGTAAAAGCAAACATGCCGCTGTTCCAGAAATAATCACCGCTTTGCAAATACGCGGTTGCGGTTGCTAAATCCGGTTTTTCTACGAATGCGGCAACATTATAAGCATCGCCATGCGGTTGTTCGCCGCGTTTGATGTAACCGTATCCGGTTTCAGGGCAGTCAGGGACAATGCCAAACGTGACTAAAAAGCCTTGCTTAGCCAAATCCCGTGCTGCCAGCGCCGCTGCTTGGAAAGCGTAAATGTCGGCAATCACATGGTCAGCAGGCAATACCAGCAAGACATCATCAGGAGAGTTTGCCGATAAGGCCGCCATTGCCACGGCTGGCGCGGTATTTTTACCGACGGGTTCAAGAATAATCGCGGCGGGTTTTATGCCGATTTCCCATAATTGTTCCGCCATCATAAAGCGATGGTTTTCGTTGCAGACCGCTATCGGCGCATTCAGTCCGCCGATGCCATCTAAGCGCAACAAAGTTTCTTGGATCATGGTTTTGGCAGAAACCAAGGGTAAAAATTGCTTGGGGTGTTGTCCGCGAGAGAGGGGCCATAATCTCGTACCTGAGCCGCCTGACAAAATTACAGGGATCATTTGCTATTGTCCTTGGATGAAAGCGATTGCTTAAGTGTAGTGGAAACTTGTGGATATGCTGGTAAATCTAGCAGGGCATTATACTGTAGGCCTCGCTAATTTAGCTTTGAAAATCTGTGGCAAACATCTCACTGCTACAATCATAGCCAGCAAGTTTTTCCGCATGATGAATTTCAAGGTAAACTTGTCGGTATTTGAACTGACTGAGTGTAACCATGCGGGTTAGCAAGTATTTACCATTGTTGTTGATGACCTCATTACTGTCGGGGTGCGCCAGTTTTGGCAAAGGCGTTACCGAGGCGCTTTTAGAAAAACAGACTGCCGATGATACCCGCATGTGCAAAATTTGGGGCAAAGCCTTTACGGGTATCAGCCCGTTTTTGGGTAACCGCCAACAAACCATGAAAGTCCTGATGGTGCATGGCGTAGGCAACCACTTGCCCGGCTATTCCACGCGCTTGCTAGAAAAACTGGCAGACCAGCTGGATTTGCCGGTCATGTCGTCAGCTAATAAAAACATCAGCCTGACCAGCTCATTTGATAACAGCAAGAACCTTGGCAATTTGCGGATTAACCGCTTGCTAAGTAGAGATCGGCAACGGGAATTGCTGTTCTATGAACTGACTTGGTCCAGTATCACTGCCAAACAAAAAGAAATTCTAGCCTACGATAATTCCGGCGAATACGCTTTCCGCCGTGCGGAAGTGAATGATTTATTGAAAAAATTCTCCAACGACACCGGCCCCGACCCGATCATTTACTTGGGAGATAGCCATAACGATATTTTGGTATCTTTCGCGCAAGCATTTTGCTGGATGACCAAAAGCAATTGGCAAGATTTGCCGACGGACGCGCATCAAGCTTGTTCATTTAATGAGCCAGCCGCCGCCGTCAATTTACGCAACGACCAATACGCCTTCATTTCCCATAGCCTAGGCAGCCGCATCACCATTGACGGTATGCAACGCATCGCAGGCCTGATTAACTCCCGTGAAGTCGCCTTCCAAGATGCCTTAAAAGCCAAAGAAATCCCTATTTACATGCTCTCCAACCAATTGCCGATGCTGCAATTGGGGCGCGGCTTGCCGGAAGTCAGCGGACAAAGCACAGAGTATTGCCGCCCCAACGGCGCGAAATATAACCAGCGTATGCTCAGCAAAACCCCCATCATGGCCTTTAGTGACCCCAATGATTTATTGAGCTACGCCATCCCGCGCAGCTTTGCCGACAAATATTTGGATTCGCGTTTGTGCGCCGATGTCACCAACATCAGCATTAATGTCGCCACCGTGTTTGATGCGTTTGGTCTAGGCAAACTTGCCAACCCGCTAGACGCCCACGTCGGCTACGATAACGACGACCGCGTAATTGCCTTAATCGCCAAAGGCATTGGCAACGCCAATACCGCCGCAATCGTTAAAAACCGTTGCAACTGGGTAGAAGCGGTTGATTGATGGTCACCTAAAGATTTTACCCAGTAGTGCTGGCGCTATAGCGTAGAAACTGGAGTCCAAAACATGTTTTGGACTCCAAAAAATAGCACCCCATCAGCCAAATAACACCATTAACCCCCAGGATGACACCATGAAAACCGTAGACACCCTTATCCACGCCCGATGGATAATCCCCGTTGAGCCAGAA
Organism: uncultured Methylococcaceae bacterium; assembly: GCA_903928685.1. Lineage (GTDB taxonomy): Bacteria > Pseudomonadota > Gammaproteobacteria > Methylococcales > Methylomonadaceae > Methylovulum. The sequence goes on along the minus strand of CAIYRS010000016.1, from coordinate 37,573 downwards.
TCGGTGGTTTACCCGCACCACAGCCTTGCCATCCACAACGGGCGTATCATTGATATATTGCCCACCGAACAAGCCCAGCAAAATTATCAGGCAACTAACGAAGAACATCTGCCTAAGCATATTTTGCTGCCCGGATTAATCAACTGCCACACCCATGCCGCCATGAGTTTGCTGCGCGGGGTTGCTGATGACTTACCGTTGATGGATTGGCTACAAAACCATATTTGGCCTTTGGAGCAACAATGGGTGAGCGAAAGCTTTGTTAAAGATGGCACCGATTTGGCAATCGCAGAAATGCTCCGCAGCGGCACCACCTGTTTTAACGATATGTATTTCTTCCCCAACATTACCGCCAAACAAGCCGTACAAGCGGGTATCCGCGCCAGCATTGGCTTGGTGGTGTTTGATTTCCCCACCGTTTGGGCGCAAAACAGCGATGAATATCTGGAAAAAGGCTTGGCCTTATACGACCAACTGCGTGGGCAACCGCTGTTGACGGCAACGTTTTCGCCGCACGCCCCGTACACGGTTTCTGACCAGCCCTTAGAAAAAATCCGCACACTGGCGGATGAGTTGGAATTGCCCGTGCATATCCATGTCCACGAAACCCGCCATGAAGTCGAACAAGCCTTGCTAGAACAAGGGCAGCGGCCTTTGCAACGGCTGCATAAACTGGGTTTGGTGAATCCCTCATTGCTTGCCGTGCACATGACGCAACTGGATGCCGACGACATTGCCTTGATGGCAGAAGCGGGCGCACATATCGTCCATTGCCCTGAATCCAACTTAAAACTCGCCAGCGGATTTTGTCCGATAGCGCAATGTATCGCCGCCGGAGTCAACGTCGCCCTAGGTACAGACGGTGCTGCCAGCAATAACGATTTAGACATGCTGGGTGAAATGCGTACCGCCGCGTTATTGGCAAAAGCCGTTGCCGACAACGCCAGCGCCGTGCCAGCTATGACCGCGTTACGCATGGCAACCATCAATGGCGCGAAAGCCTTAGGTTTAGAAAATGAAATCGGCTCATTAACCATCGGCAAAGCGGCTGATGTCATCGCCATCGATTGCAGCGATTTGGAAAGCCAGCCGTTGTTTAACCCCATCTCACAACTGGTGTACGCCACCGACCGCAAACAGGTCAGCGATGTTTGGGTGGCGGGTAAACGCTTGTTGAAAGCGCGGCAACTGACCACCATCAATCGCGACGAATTACTGGAAAAAGTCGCCAGTTGGCAACAGCGTTTGGCAAGCCATGGCTAAAGCGGTCGATTACCTGATTGTCGGTCAAGGCTTGGCGGGTAGTTTGCTGGCTTGGGAATTACTGCAACGCGGCTTTCGGGTAATGGTGGTGGATAACGGGCAAGAAAACGCCTCGCAAATCGCCGCCGGCTTAATCAACCCGGTAACGGGTATGCGGCTGGTGAAATCTGCCGATAGTGACGTATTACTGCCTGCCGCCAAACAGCGTTACACCCAATTGGCGGCATTTTTTCGGCAAGATTTTTATGTGGAAAAGCCCATGGTGCGCTTGTTCCGCAGCCAAGCCGAAGCCCAGCAAGCCGCGCAACGCCAAGCCAATCCAGAATACCACGCGTATTTGGGCGACATCTACCCGACCGCAAAACACTTGGATGGCTTGCTTACCCCGCACGGTTATCTTGTCCAAAAACAAACCGGGTATCTGCTGACTAAATCTTTGTTGGCGTGCTTAAAAGATTTTTTCATCGCCAACAACAGCTATCAACAAAGTGATTTTTGCTATCAACAACTGCAAATCACCCCCAAACTGAGCTGGCAAAACCTTGCCCCGAAACAAGTGGTTTTTTGCCAAGGCTACCAAGCCATGAATAATCCGTGGTTTGCTTGGCTGCCGTTTCAAGCGGTAAAAGGTGAAATCCTCAACTTACGCCATCAAGGCGTGTACTTGCCGGATTACTTGTTAAATTACGGGCGCTGGCTGTTGCCGTTGGATGATAAAGAATGCCGCATCGGCGCTACGTTCGATCACCAAACCTTGGATTGCCAAACCACAACTGCAGCCGCCCAGCAATTATTAACCGCCGTGGCAGATATTGCCCCCGCGTTAGCGCAAGCCCACATCAGCCAGCATAAAGCCAATATCCGCCCCTGTACCATCGACAAAAAACCGTTTATAGGCCGCCATCCGCAACTGCCGCAATTGGCAATTTTTAACGGCTTTGGCGCGAAGGGCAGTTTGCAGATACCGTGGTACAGCCAGCAATTTGCCGACAGCTTAAGCACTAACGCCCCACCACCCGCCAACATCCAACGCCACTATGCCACGCATTTCCTTAACCAGCCACGCCCAGCAATTACTTAAAGCCCGTTTAACCGCAGGCGACATCGCCATCGACGCCACCGTCGGCAATGGTCACGACACCGCGTTTTTGCTCAGCCAAGTACAAGCCACAGGCCAAGTCTACGGCTTCGACATCCAAGCCGCCGCGATAACCGCTGTGCAAGCCAAACTAGGCGCACCACCAAACCTGCATTTAATCGCCGCCAACCATGCCGACATCGCGAGCTTTATCCCCGCAGCCCAGCACGGCAACATCCGCGCCTGCATGTTTAATTTAGGCTACTTGCCCGGCGGCGATAAAACCGTCATCACCCAAACGCCATCCACCTTAACCGCCTTGACTGCCGCCAGTCAATTATTAGCAATACGCGGCCTGCTCAGCATCATCGTCTATCCCGGACACCCCGGCGGTGACGAAGAAGCCCACGCCGTACAAGCATGGGCAGAACAATTGCCCCGCGAACAATTTACCCTCAGCCAAATAACCAGCCAAACCGCATCGGCAAGCGCACCGAGATTATTGATGATTGAAAAAATTGCGGGGTAGGGGGGGCAAAAATTGTAAAAATAGCGGTGGCTAGTGTCTTGTTAATTTAAAGCTCTTGAAAAGAAATTTAGGTTTTAACGCGGGTGACATAAAAAGCGTGTTTAAGTATAAAAAAACAGAAAGAAAAATTATCGTCTAAACTACTTTTATAGTGACTCACTCAAAAATCCTAATCTTTAACTAATTTAATTTTTTACCGAAGGAACAGCCAATGACCGACATTAATCTTTCATCTATCGCCGCTGGCATCGGTGGTTTTGTTATTAACGGACAAACTGTCGGCGACAGAAGTGGTTATAGCGTATCCGCCGCAGGCGATGTAAATGGCGATGGCTTGACCGACTTGATTGTCGGCGCGCCTTACAGCGATCCCGCTACGGGTGTCGATGCTGGCTGCAGTTATGTGGTGTTCGGCAAGACATCGAATACGGCAATTGACTTATCTGCTGTGGCTAGTGGTATGGGCGGTTTCGTTATCAACGGTCAGAGTGCGGGTGATGGAAGTGGTGAAAGCGTATCCGCCGCAGGTGACGTTAATGGTGATGGGCTCGCCGACCTTATTGTCGGTGCCCCTGGTAGCGATCCCGCTGCCGGAAGTAGTGCAGGGCGTAGCTACGTGGTATTCGGTAAGACCACAAGCACAGCTGTCGATTTATCTGCGGTAGCTAGCGGTACAGGCGGTTTTACTATTAATGGTCAGAGCCTATATGACAATTCCGGCATCAGCGTGTCCGCAGCAGGCGATGTTAATGGCGATGGTCTTGCAGATCTCTTAATTGGCGCATTTGGTGCTGAAAATGTTGCTGGGCGAACTTATGTGGTGTTCGGTAAAACTTCGGGTACGGGCAACATCGATTTGTCAGCGGTGGCTAGCGGTATAGGCGGTTTCGCTATCAATGGGCAGAACCCATCGGACTGGAGTGGTTCTAGGGTGTCTGCTGCTGGTGACGTTAACGGCGATGGTTTCGCAGACCTTCTAATCGGCGCATGGCTTAGCGATCCCGCTACGGGCGTCGATGCTGGGCGCAGCTATGTGGTGTTTGGTAATTCTGGAAGCACTTCCATAGATTTATCTGCAGTAGCCAATGGTAATAACGGATTCGTCATCAACGGCGAATATGCAAATGACCGAAGTGGTCTGAGTGTGTCTGCCGCAGGCGATGTCAATGGAGATGGTCTTGACGACTTGGTGGTTGGTGCTCCTTTCAGCTCCGTCACTTCTCAAAATGCCGGGCGTAGTTATGTGGTATTCGGCAAGCATGGTACTGGCGCTGTTGATTTATCCGCCGTTGCCAACGGCATAGGTGGTTTCGTCATCAACGGGCCGTATATTTTTAGTGGCAGTGGCAATATTGTAGCTTCTGCAGGGGATGTCAACGGTGATGGGCTTGCCGACCTCATTATCGGCGGAACAGTCGACCGTAGATATTTAGTGTTTGGCAAATCCACAGGTACAGCGATTGATCTATCTGCAGTGGCTGCGGGTGTCGGTGGCTTCGCGATTAACACAAACTCTGTAGGATTTAGTGTTTCAGCGGGTGATATAAACGGCGACGGCCTCGCCGACCTCATTATCGGAGCATTGGGAGGCCTCACCACTGGCCATAGCTACGTCATTTTCGGTAGCACCACAGGCGCGTTCAGCAATACATCAGTCGACCAACTTGGCGGTAGCGGTAACAACACCTTAACAGGTTCTGCCATATCGGAAACCTTAGTAGGCGGCGCAGGCAACGATACTCTTATCGGCAACGGCGGCGCTGATGTGCTGTATGGTGGTGCGGGTAATGACATGTTCGTACTCAACACCGACAATGTCGCCAAATTGACAGCAGGTATTACTGATGGGCAATTGGCCCGGATTGATGGCGGCACGGGCATTGATACCATCAGTGCTTCTGGCAGCGGTACCAATATCGACTTGACAGCCATCGCTAACCAAGGCGGCGCTACGCCCGGCAGCAGTTCGCGGATTGAGTCTATCGAACGTATCGACCTCACGGGTTCAGGTAACAACAGCCTGACTTTGTCCGCTAAAGATGTCATCGACATGGCCGGTTTTAACAGTTTCAACAACGCCAACGGCTGGGCAGATGGCAGTTACAACCTCGCCGCAGGCGGTGCTAACGGCATCAACCCAGAGCAACGCCACCAGCTAGTGATTGATGGTAATGCAGGTGATTTATTGAACTTGGCAGACCGCAGCAGTTGGCAATATGCCGGAAAAGTTACCAACGCGGGCATTATCTATAATGTCATCAACAACAGCACTTCGGCTGCACAATTGCTAGTCAACAGCGGCATTAGCTTTGCCCCCGTCCTATTTGCCCCCACTGCAATCCAATACATCGACACTGTCTTCGACGACAGTTTTGCCATGGTCACTGGCTCACTCATTGCCAGCGATTTAGACGGTGGCGTGATCAGTTATGGCATTGTTGGCGGTATCGTCAACGGTGAATGGGTCAGCTTGGTTGGCAGTTACGGTACGCTGACTGTTAACCAAACCAATGGGGCTTATAGCTTTACCGCCAACGACGCTAAGATAGAAGCCCTTACAACATCAAAGATTGAGAATTTCACTATCACTATCTCCGACGGAACGTTCAGCGATAGTAAAACGCTGTCGGTTAATATTGCCCAAAACGGCATCACTGAATCCCTAGGCAAAGACATATTGGTCGGTACCTCCGACAATGACAAGTTCAATGCTTTGGCTGGAGCAGACACCATGACTGGCGGCCTAGGTAACGATAGCTACACCGTCGATAATGTTGGCGATGTCATCATTGAAACTTCTACTCTCAGCACCGAAATCGACAGCGTCAGCAGTAGTATTAGTTACACCTTAGGTGCAAATGTTGAAAACCTTATCTTAATTGGTAGCGGTTACATCAACGGCACTGGGAACGCCCTTAACAATAGTTTGACTGGCAACAGTGGTAAAAATATTCTCAATGGCGGCAAAGGTATCGACACTCTCAATGGTGGTGCTGGAAATGATAGTTATGTGGTGGACAATATTGGCGACCTTGTAATCGAAACCTCAACCCTCAGCACCGAAATCGACAATGTCAGTAGCAGCGTCACCTATACATTGGGCGCGAATATTGAAAATCTAACTCTGACAGGCATCAAAGCCATCAACGGTACCGGCAACGCCCTGAAAAATACCCTGACTGGTAATAGTGGCAACAACATCCTCAGTGGCGGTGATGGTATCGATACACTCAACGGCGGCGCAGGCAACGACACTCTCAAAGGCGGGCTAGGCAACGACAACCTGACTGGCGGCGCAGGCCAAGATTTGTTTGTGTTTGATACCGCAATCAGCGCCAACATCGACAAAATCAACGATTTTTTGGTCGCTGACGACACCATCCAACTGGAAAACGCCATCTTCACTAAGTTCATCACTACCGGGATTTTATCCGCCGACAACTTCGTCATCGGCAGCAAAGCCTTGGACAGCAATGACTACCTGTTCTACGACAGCACCACTGGTGGATTGTATTATGACGCCACTGGTAGCAGCGTCGGATTTGCGGTAAAAATTGCCACCCTAGGTATCGGCTTGGCTTTAACCCATGATGATTTTGTGGTGGTTTAAAGAACTTTAGAGTTACAGGGGGGTGGGCAACGCGGCATAAGTTTTGGATAGTGGTAAAAATTTAAGTAATTGCATGGCAGAGGCATTAAAAAAACAGGTTTTTTGATGCCAGCTTTGAAAAAAACATCACGTTGATTTTTAACATTACCAACTTTTGATAGTACTTAGGATTAAGCACAAAATTTCTGATGGAGCGTTTGGTGTAGGTGCAGATGAATCCGCACCTACAATTACCGAACTTTTTTCATGTCAGTGCCTTATTTAACGTTTACCCTGGAAACAACACATCAAACTGCTGCATTAACGCGGCAATATCCTTTCGTGCACAAACTTGCACAGGCAGAAACAAATCAGCCGCCAGCAATCCCCGTTCCTGCAAGGATTCTTGCTCCACATAAACTGTTGTTACGTCATACAATTCCAAGGCTTTAAAGATAGCCGCCGTGTCTTTCATATCCGCAGGTGGTTGCTGGTGGTTTTTTAATTGGAATACCGCATCATCTAACAGCAATAGCGCAACAGTTTGGTCGAATGCAGCGGTGATGAGGATGGTATCCAGCATTTCTTGCACATAAGCGCCGCTGTGGGGTGGTTTGCGTAGGCAAAATAGAAAACGTTTCATCGCCATTAGCCAAACACCAAAAAACGGTCAGCGGCTAAAGTGGCTTCCAGTAATTGGCCTAAACCGCCAATCCGAAAACCCTCCGCCAAGTCATTATCGGTTTTGCCTTGCCTGCGGGCTTCATCGGCAGCCAACAAGCCCCGTCGCTGTGCTGCGGAAATGCACACCAGTAAATCAATTTGATGGTCACGCGCCAAGGCAGTCCAGCATTGCGAAAATTGCTGTTCATCATCCGGCGGCATGGCGTAACGGAACGCGTGATAAACGCCATCGTGATAAAAAAAGATGCGGATAATTTCATGGCCTTGGGCAAGTGCGGCACAGGCAAATTGGTAAGCCGTCTGTCCGCTGTTGGCGTGGTAAGGGCTACTGTTGATTTGGATGGCGAATTTCATGGTGAAAGTTTAATTAATGGCAATAGTAGCGATTATCCGCAAAGCCCGGCGAGATACAAGTCGGCATTGGTTTTAACTTTTTTGTTGGCGGCATTTTGCATTTTTAATCATCAACGGGATTAAAAATTAACAATGTCATCATTTTGACTTTTAGCGATACCAAAATTTAGCGACGTTTTACTGAAAACATCGTGACCCTTGGTGATTTTTTAATGGTAAAGCGGGACTTTGTTAACAACACCTCGTTATGGATTTACTACTTATGGCTTCTGTTTTTTTGAAAATACCGCGTCCGATTTTTGCTTTGGCAGGCTTACTGTTGGCATCGCCAAGCTTTGCCGAACCTAGTGCCGCTGATTTGGCTATCCACGATTTGGTCGAACGCGCCCAAGCGGCAATGCTAAGCGGTAAGCCGCAACAAGCGGCTGAGTATTATGAAAAAGCGGCGGGGTTTGGTGAATCGGCAGAGGCGGAAATTGGGATGGTTCGTGCGTATTTGCAAGCGGGTGAGTTTAGAAAAACGATTGCTTTCGCCAATTTGGTGGCTGCCGAGCATCCTGATGTTAATGATACCGCCGCGTTATTGGCGTATTTGGAAGACCGGGAAGGCCAAACATCCCATGCTTTGCCTAAACTTGTTGAAGCCTTAAAAAAACATCCCGATGATGCCGCGTTGTTGGGGGCGTATGCGGAAATCTTGATTGATCGGCAGGCGATTCCGCAAGCGTTGCACGAGCTGGATGCCTGGGTAGCTAGAAACCCAGCACATGGCGATATTTATCGCTTACGGGCTCGGGCGGCCTTGGTGGCTGGCAATGCTGAAGACGTGGCGAGTTGGCGCAGCAAAGCCGCAGCGGCTTATGAAGCCAGTGGCGATCAACAGGCGGCAAAGCCATTGCGCGATTGGTTGGGGCGTAGGCCGAATGGCATCCCGACCGAAAACCTTAATGCCAAAACCGTAGCAGCAAGCACAGCTAAATCATCAAATTGGCCTGCACCGTATTTTGCGGCATTGCCGTTGCCGACCAATAACAGCAAATCTGGGAATGGTTTTGTGGTCGATCAAGGCCGTCGGGTGGTGACTTATGCCAGTCTGGTCGGTAATTCCCCTAAAACTATTTGGGTGCGGAATGGTTTGGGGGAGTTGCGGGCAGCGCAAGTTGAGAAGGTTTTGCCTGAACAAGGTTTGGCATTATTACGATTGCCGCAGGCATATCCTAAGGCGTGGAGTTTGCCTAGCTTTGCTTTGCAAGTACCTAAAACGGTGAAATTTTGTTTTGTGTTTGGTTATGCAGTCACCGATGCGTTGGAAGCCAGTTACCCGTTAATAGCGCCTAGTGTGGTGGTAAGGCCTGATGTCGGGGTGGCGGGTTTAATGCAAATCAGCACGGCTTTTGGTGCGGAAAGCAGCGGTAGTCCGGTGTTTGATTTATCTGGGCAATTAATCGCCATCACTTTGGGCAGACAAGAGCCGCTGAAAGGTGTTGGTAATAGGGATAGCGAACTTGGCAAAGGTGCGTTTGCCATGCGGGTAGAGGCGTTGCGGTCGTTGTTGCCAAAATCGGCGCAGGCTCGCGTTAAACGTAGCAAAGCTAAAGCGGCAAATCCGTCCATAGAAGAACTCTACGAAAAATTTCAACCTGCGGTAGTTTCGGTTGTCGTAGCCGATTGATTACCCATAAAAAAAGCCGCACCCGAAGGTGCGGCTTTCTGTCGGTATTGCTTAAGGGTTTAAGGCTTAAGGCAATTTTACTACGCGTGGCAGATGCAAGCTGCTGGCAGCAGGATCATAAACGTTTGGTGTTTTAAATTGCGCCAAGTAAGCGACAGTAGCATCAATATCTTGCGCGCCGCCGATGCGGCTAGTGCCAAAATTGAATACTGAGAAAGCATCGCCACCGGTTGCCAAAAAGCTGTTGACGGTCACGCGGTAGGTTTGGGTTGGGTTAAGTACTACACCCGCGCTGACAATTTGGTCTACGTTGGTGATAGTGCCAAAGCTGTCATAGCTAGTTAAGCTTACGTCTTGGATTTTGTTACAGGCCGCACCCGTAGCGCTCCAAGAAACTTTAAAGCCATTAGATGGCTGTAGCACTCGTTGTTGCACTTGTTTGTTTGTACCACTTGGTAATACGCAGCTGCTGCCTGGAAATTGCATTTCCAACGCATCTTTCAACTGTTGCGCGGTAATGGTCATAGTCACCATGTTGTTGCCGAATGGTTGCACAGTAAAGGCATCACCATAAGTCAAGTTGTAAGGATAAGTCGGAGGTGTTGCTTTGTTGGCATAATCAGCACGGACACCGCCAGCATTGGTGAAAGCGATTTGCGCGCCGCCAAATTTAGCAGGTGAAGTTGCTGCCAACATGCCATCAGCAATCAAATCGCCAGCAGGTTTTTCACCACTGCCGCCATTGGCAGTGTCGTTGTTGACTACAGGCGCGGAAATGGCTGCTACCACTTGGTTGGCAATTGGTGAGATGTTAGCTGCGTATGCATCAACAATGCTTTTAATGGTTGCATTCGGGGTGATAGCAGGATTAGTACGGTCAACCACGGTGTTGTTCATCGCTGAGCCAACCACATCTTGAGTAGTGGTGTCGATGCTCAAATCAATGCTAGTAACCACACGGCCGTAGTTTCCGCCTTGGGTAACAGGGATGTTACGGCCTGCTTTGTTTGGCAACTGGCAGGTGTAGCCTGTATGTGTGTGACCTGAAACCACTAAATCTACTGCGTCATCCAAACCTTTAACAATACTGCGTAATGGTTCTAAAGCGCTTGCATCGGCAGTGCCGTTAGAAGCTAATGAACAATCATTGATGTAATTAGGGCCGGTTGAACCTTGGAAGCCGCCTTGGTGAATCAATACAACAATGCTTTCCACGCCTTTGGCTTTCAGTTCAGGAATCAAGGCGTTGACTGTTTGCACTTCGTCATTGAAAGTCAAACCTGCTACGCCAGTTGGGGTAACGATAGTTGGTGTGTCTTTTAAAGTCATGCCGATAAAAGCCACTTTTACATTTCTTGGTTTTTTTAATCCAATAGGGAAGGTTTTAATCCCATAAGGTCGAAAAAATGTAGGTCTTGTGGCTACTGATACGTTAGCAGACAAATAACGGAATTTTGCACCTGAAAACGGATATGGTACTGATACTGGTGTTGATGTGCTGGATGCTCCTAAACAGGTGTCCACACCTATTACGCCACCGGGGTAGCAGCCACCGAGTTGTTTACGTAACAGTTCTTTTTTACCGTAATCGAATTCATGGTTACCTACGGCATTAAATTCCAAACCCAAAAGGTTCATGGTTTCAATCGCAGGTTCATCATGGAATGCACCTGAAATCAATGGGCTAGCACCAGTCAAATCGCCCGCAGAAACAACCACCGTGTTGGCAAAGCCAGTTTTAAGATAATCAACATAACCCGCCAAATAATCAACACCGCCTGATGCCTTTTGAGTTGTTGGTGAACCTGAACCACCTGGTTGGATACCGAAAGTACCAGGTGATTGTAAGTTACCGTGGAAATCGTTAAACGCGATAACGCGGACAGTGGTGGTGGCAGAAAATGCGCTTGCAGAAACTAAGGCTAACGCACAGCCTAAAGCTAAACTTTTGATTTTAAATGACATCGATGAACCTCTCTTTAGTTAGTAGATTGAGATAAGGTAAGGCGTTTTTTGGTCATGAACTTGCCTAATCTGGCTGATAAAAAACATTAAAAATCAAAATAGAGGCGGCATAACTATGAATGGGTGAATATTCATATGATTCGCTGGTTTTATCATTATGATTTATAAGATTTTTATTTTGCCCATTAAGGCAGACGTTATAGTAACTAACTAAAATGACAGCAATACGAAGGAAAAACTTAATCAGCGGCTAGAGATAATCCATTGCCATTCGGCAATTCGTGGATTTTGGGGGATTTGACCAGTACAGCAACAGCTAATCAGTTATAATCCACGGCTTTACCAGTAAGCCACGTATCGCCCAGCATGTCAGAACAACTCACAGAACTTAAACGCCGCCGCACCTTCGCCATCATTTCCCACCCTGACGCGGGCAAAACCACGCTCACCGAAAAGCTGTTGCTGTTCGGCGGTGCTATCCAGTTGGCGGGTTCGGTTAAAGGCCGTAAAGCCGCCCGCCATGCCACTTCTGACTGGATGGAAATGGAAAAAGAGCGGGGCATTTCGGTGACCACCTCGGTGATGCAGTTTGAACACAACAATGCCATCATCAACCTGCTGGACACCCCAGGCCACGAAGACTTTTCTGAAGATACTTACCGCACCCTGACTGCTGTGGATTCGGCGTTGATGGTAATCGACGTCGCCAAAGGCGTTGAGGAACGTACCATTAATTTGATGGAAGTCTGTCGCTTGCGTACCACGCCGATTTTAACTTTCATCAACAAGCTTGATCGCGAAGGCCGCGAGCCGATTGAATTGTTGGATGAAGTGGAAAGCGTGTTAAAAATCCAATGTGCACCAATGACTTGGCCTATCGGCATGGGCAAACGCTTTAAAGGCGTTTATCACATGTACAAAGATGAAATCCATTTATTCAGCGCCCAACACGGTGGCAAAATCGCCGAAGCGGAAATCATTAAAGGTTTGCACAACCCCAAGCTGGACGAGTTGCTGGACGACCAGGCCCAAGAATTGCGCGATGAAATCGATTTGGTAAAAGGCGCAAGCCACGAGTTTGATTTACAAGCCTATTTGAATGGCACACTAAGCCCGGTATTTTTTGGCTCAGCCATCAACAATTTTGGTATTTTGGAATTGCTGGATGCGTTCGCCGAATTCGCACCGCCGCCGCGTCCGCGTGAAGCCGAACAACGCCGGGTAGAACCGGAAGAAGAAAAATTCACGGGCTTTGTCTTTAAAGTACAAGCCAATATGGATCCCGCGCACCGCGACCGTATCGCCTTTTTGCGGGTGTGTTCCGGCAAATTCGACAAAGGTATGAAAATTCACCATGTCCGCACGGGTAAAGCCGTGCAAGTCGCCAACGCCTTGACGTTTCAGGCAGACAGCCGCAAAGCTGTGGAAGAGGCCTATCCTGGCGACATCATCGGCTTACACAACCACGGTACTATCCAAGTCGGCGACACCTTCAGCCAAGGCGAAACCCTGAAATACGGCGGCATTCCGTACTTTGCCCCAGAACTGTTCCGCCGTGTGGTGCTGAAAGACCCGTTACGCGCTAAAGCCTTGCAAAAAGGCTTAATCCAGCTCACCGAAGAAGGCGCGACCCAGTTGTTCCGCCCGCTAAAAAACAACGATTTGATTTTAGGCGCAGTCGGCGTGTTGCAGTTTGACGTTACCGCTTATCGCCTAAAAGCCGAATACAACGTCGAATGCGTTTATGATGCCATCCCCATTTCCACGGTGCGCTGGGTAAGCTCCGACAAACCCGCCAAGCTGGAAGAGTTCAAGAAAAAAGCCTTTGATAATTTGGCAGAAGATGGCGGCGGCTATTTGGTATACGTCGCCAACAGCCGCGTAAACCTGCAACTGACCGAAGAACGTTGGCCGGATATAAAATTTAGTGCGACGCGGGAGTTGTAGAGGCGGGATAGGTATTTGGGGTTATTGAGTTTGGAGTAAAAAAACAGGTTTTTTTACTCCAGTACCCGAATGATATTGGCTGAGAATTTTTAATCTTACATCTGCGCTTGCAGATAATTTTGGATGCCGACTTTGGCAATCAATTCAAACTGGGTTTCCAGCCAATCGACATGTTCTTCTTCGTTTTCGAGGATACGTTCAAGAATTTCGCGTGAAATATAATCTTTAACGGTTTCGCAATAAGCAATGGCTTCACGCAACAGTGGGATGGCGATTTGTTCCAGCTTTAGGTCACATTCCAGCATTTCTTCTGGGTTTTCGCCAATCATTAACTTATCAAGGCTTTGTAAGTTGGGTAAGCCTTCTAAGAAAAGGATGCGCTCGATTAGTAAATCGGCGTGTTTCATTTCGTCAATCGACTCGTGATATTCCTTCTCGTTGAGTTTTTTAAAACCCCAGTTTTTGTACATGCGAGCATGTAAAAAATACTGGTTAATAGCAGTCAATTCGTTGGTTAAAGCTTTATTGAGAAACTCAATAACTTTTGCATCACCTTTCATAGATATACCTTGTGGGTTTAAGCGGCGTTGAAGTAAGGCTGGTTAACAGCTGCTGCCATTATAGAATTGTGTTGGCAATGTTGGTCAAGTAGTTCTTTGACTTGTTTGTTGCATTTGCCACAGTCGCTGCCGACACCAAAGCACTCAAACAATTGGCGACGGGTGCAAACGCCATCGTTGATGGCGGCGGTTATTTGCTTATCTGTAACTGCTTTACAAACACATACATACATTGTTTTTATCTCCGTACCGATGGCTTTATACAAATAATAACAATTCTCATTAAAAAAGCAAGGCTGTCGATTGATAAAAATTTTAGTGCGATTTTATGGCAAGTGGCTTGTGCAAAATAACAGCAGATTTGCGTTAGGGGAGGCTTTTTCTTCACCTTAGCTTTGCAGATGCCAATCGGTAGTTATTGTGGACGACGTATTTCGCACAGCGAAAATTGTTGGCTTTTGATATTGGCGCGATGGTCGTTATCACAGACCAACTGCATAGCGGTAGCGGGCAGGAAGTTTGGGGAATAAGGGATATATAAGCCACACCCCAAGTTTCGTAGAATGGATTGCTTTGGTTTTAAGGAATCGCTGAACAAAGCTTTCGACAAGCTCTCGACAACTGCTCCATGCGTTGCTAAGCCACAAGGATGGCGAATGCAGAAAACGCAGGAGCAGTTTTCTGTCTACCTCCTGCATGACCCACAGGGATGTGGGAAATGCAGATAGTGCAGGAGCAACCATCTGTCCATGCAGTCGAGGCCGAACGGTAACTAATTGATTCCGTTCGTGCTGAGCTTGTCGAAGCATGAATGGAATCAATTAGTCCAGCGTTCCTTAAGTAAAAAGCTGCGTAAGCACAGCTTTTAGCGGCTCAAAATTTGGGTGGCTGAAGTTGTAATGTGGGGGTGGATAAGCGATGTTGTAAAGTTTGTTAATGATGTCTTTGTGGCTTTCTTTAGAATGGAATTGCGAGCAATCTAAAAACCGTTCGATGCAGTTTTTTTCGGCTTCAGAAATGGTAGAAAGTATAAAGGATTCTAAATATCCCAACTTTGTCTCTGGGTCACAGAAGATATGGCTTTGGCTGATGGTGGTGATGTTCAGTTTCGCCATCAGAAAATCCAACGCCTCTTGGGTGTTTTCATAACCCCCTTTTATGGCATCGCTTTTAACGTTATCGGCATCAACCACGAATAAAGTTTTGGTGATTTGCCCTGCTTCGATTTCTAACTTTAAATCGAGGTATCTGTCGTGGTCAGGATTAAGCAATTCACTTTTGCAACGGAAGATATAAAAAATTATCCGATTAACAACGGCTAAGCCTAAATGACTGATAAGGGCTTGCAAAAAATCCCGGTCATTTTTCCCCTCACAAACAATCGCTACTTTTACCATCCCCGCACCTCGCGCTCTTGTTCAATGCTGTCCAAAAGCATTTTGTAGTCACGGGTAATCGCTTTGAGTTCTTGTTGCTGATTTTTTACTAATGTGGTGTGGCTAATGTCTTGTTCATCCAGCTTAGTTGCCACTCGCGCAAAGGATTCCAGCATTTCCTTAGAATGGGTGCTGGCAAACACTTGGCAATTGGTTTTTTTGGAAAGCGTAAGGATGATTTCCCAAAGGCGGTCAAGCTGGCTGTAGTGGATGCCGTTGTCGATTTCGTCGATGAACAGATAGCCGTTCTCGCAAGCATAAAGCGCGCAGATGATGGAAATATAGTGTTTTAAGCCGTCGCCGAATTCGCTGATGTCGCGGTATTCGCCATTGGTTTTACATTGGGGTTTGTCGCCTATGACTTTGAAGTTGGCGATGCTGCTGTCGAATTCTTGGATAAAACTGTCCAGTTCTGATTCTTGATCGGCTTTTTGGATGGATTGGTAGGCGCCAATTAATTCATAATCATTCCATCCAAAGTTGTCTATGAATTCAATATTTTTAATACGTTCGATAATAATCGTTAATTCGTTGTCGTTAATAGTTTTGGCTTGCCCATCAATGCTGAATTGGTATTCCTTTAAGGCATCGTGTTCTTGAATCAGATACGAGCAATTTCTTAAATTTGAGTTGGTCGCATAACATCTTGTGGCATTCAGTAATGTTTTGTATTCAGCTATTTTTTGGAGAAAACTTAAGCACTCGCGCATAAATTTAATGATAACAATAGCCGTTACCAAGCAATTGATACTAGTAGAATGCACATTGATATAACAAGCCTCCATAAAAGCCGTCTTACCCACATTATTCTTCCCGCCAATCAAATTAACCCGTTTAAACCCCGCCGCTTTAAAATCGGTAAAGCATTTGAATTGTTTAATTTCAATGTCAGTTAAAAAATGCCCGTCCATTCTGTGTTCCCAAATTTAAGTTTAGCTCGGCATACCTTATTGCTTTTTTAGGGATAAATCCAATTTCATCGTTAATGCCGCCCGCATTTGCCAGGTTTGCGGCGTTAGGGTTTTATATCCAAATGCTAGCCCTGTTATCGGCTATAATGCCTTCATTTTTCCAGCTATTATCTCCCATGCCCTTACTACGCTTAACCAATGTCTCCATCGCCTTTGGCACGCACGCTTTATTAAAAAACGCTGATTTCCAGCTTGATATGGGTGAGCGTGTCGGCCTGTTAGGGCGAAACGGTGAAGGCAAATCCACCTTGATGAAAATCATCGCAGGCAATATTTACGCAGACCACGGCGACATCTGGCGGCAGCCGGAGCTGAAACTGGCGTGGTTGGAACAATCGCCGGATTTACCCGACGACGCGACTATCTACGATGCCGTTGCTGGCGGTTTGGGTGAGTTGGGCGATTGGATTACCCGCTACCATCATCTGTCATTAACCATGGCTTACGATGACGACAAAGCCTTGGAAGAACTGGGCGATTTGCAGCACAAATTAGAAGCGCATAACGGTTGGCATTTTCAGCAACGGGTGGAATCAACCTTAAGCCGATTAGATTTGCCCGGCGATTTAAAAATCAACGGCCTATCCGGTGGTTGGAAACGTCGCGTCGCCTTGGCGCGGGCGTTGGTGATTGATCCCGAAGTGCTGTTGCTAGACGAGCCAACCAACCACTTGGATTTTGAATCCATCGCTTGGCTGGAAGAACAAATCCTGAATTTCCAAGGTGCAGTGCTATTTGTTACCCATGACCGCGCCTTCCTGCAAAAATTGGCAACCCGCATTATTGATTTGGATCGCGGCAATCTGGTTTCTTGGCAAGGCACATACGACGATTACCTGCGCCGCAAAGCCGCCGCGTTAGAAGATGAAGCCAACCAAAACGCCGAATTCGACAAAAAACTCGCCGAAGAAGAAGTGTGGATACGCCAAGGCGTAAAAGCCCGCCGCACCCGCAACGAAGGCCGGGTACGCGCCTTAGAACGCTTGCGTAACGAACGCAGCCAACGCCGCGAACAGCAAGGCACCAGCAAGCTCACCTTGGGCCGTGGCGATGCCTCTGGCAAAAAAGTGATTGAAGTCGATAACATATCGTTTGCCTATCAAGACCGCGTCATCATCAAAGACTTTTCCGCACTCATCCAACGCGGCGACAAAATCGGCCTGATTGGCGCGAACGGCGCGGGCAAATCAACCTTGTTAAAACTATTGCTGAAACAACTAGAACCCACCAGTGGCGCGGTAGAGCAGGGCACACGTTTGGAAATCGCCTATTTTGACCAACTGCGCGACCAGCTAGACCCCGAAATGACCGTCGCCGACACCGTTGCCGATGGCAATGATTTTGTCGAAATCGCAGGCAACAAACGCCACGTCATGTCGTACTTGGGCGATTTTTTATTCGCGCCAGCACGGGCAAGATCGCCAGTAAAAAGCTTATCGGGCGGCGAAAAAAATCGGCTATTGTTAGCGCGATCGTTCACCAAACCCGCCAATCTTATCGTTATGGACGAGCCAACCAACGATTTGGATTTGGAAACCTTAGAATTGCTGGAAGAAAAATTAGTCAACTACGATGGCACGTTATTGCTGGTCAGCCATGACCGCGCCTTTCTGGATAACGTCGTCACCACCGTTTTCGCCCTAGACGGCACAGGCAAAGTTGATGAATTTTTTGGTGGTTACAGCGATTGGTTAGACTACAACAACCAACGCAAAGCCGCCGCCAAGCCAGTTGTGGTCAACAACAAAAAAGGCCAAGAAGCCAGCAAGGTTTACCAACCCGCTGAAACCCCAGCAAAAAAACGCAAACTGAGTTTTAAAGACCAACAAGAACTTGATGCCTTGCCTAACTTGATTGAAACCTTGGAAAACCAACAAGCCCAACTCACCAAGCAAATCAGCGCGGTCAGCTTTTACAAGCAAGACCCAATGGCAATCGGCAAAACCCTCGCGGAAATGGAAAAAACCGAAGCCGACTTGGCAAAAGCCTACCAACGCTGGGATGAATTGGAAGCCTTGGGCGAATAAGCGATTGCAACAAAGCCCAAACTACATTATCCTTGCGGGCTTTCCGCAGTTCTGTGGAACGGAAAATTAGGAGAGATGGCCGAGCGGTCGAAGGCGCACGCCTGGAAAGTGTGTATACGGCAACGTATCGAGGGTTCGAATCCCTCTTTCTCCGCCAATTAAGTATCCGCCAAGATGCAAAGAAGTATAAAAACCCGCAAGCCATAAGGCTTAGCGGGTTTTTTATTGTCCAACGAAGTGCAGCAGGATACATTGACATACTGTTATTTATGACGGTATAAATGACGGTATATTGTAATTCTTTGGAGTAGATACCGTCATGCCGCTATCAGATACCGCCATAAAGAACGCCAAACCCGCGCCAGATAAGGCTTACAAGCTCCCTGATGAAAAGGGTATGTACTTACTGGTTAACCCCACAGGTAGCAAATATTTTCGATTGGATTACCGCTTTTTTGGAAAACGTAAAACCCTTGCCCTAGGCGTTTATCCAGAAACCAGCTTAAAACAGGCTAGAGAAAAACGAGATACCGCCAGAAAACAAATTGCTGACGGTATCGACCCAAGCCTAACCCGCAAAATTGAAAAGTTGGGCAGTACCGAAAACACCTTTGCCGCGATAGCTAAGGAATTCATAGCGGCAAAACCCAACTGGAGCGCAAGCCACCGCAAGCATGTTGAAGAATGTTTCGAGCGTGACGTTTTCCCGTGGCTAGGTAACAGGCCAATGAAAGACTTGACCGCCGTGGAAGTGCTGGCAACCTTACGGCGCATTGTTGACCGTGGCGCACTTGAAACCGCCGCCAGAACTAAACAATTTATCGGGCAAGCCATACGCTACGGGATCGCCACAGGTAGGGCGGAACGTGACGTAACCGCCGACTTACGCGGGGCTTTGCCTTCACCAGTAAAAGGGCATTATCCGGCAATTACCGAACCAAAACCGTTAAGCCAATTATTACGGGATATAGACGCGTACAAAGGCAACTTTGTCGTAAGAACCGCCCTACAATTGCAACCGCTGATATTTGCCAGACCTGCCAACATCGCGGCGGCTGAATGGGAAGAATTTGACCTAGACGCGGCGGAATGGCGGATAGCTGGCGACAAAATGAAAATGAAAGACGCGCATATCGTACCGTTAAGCTCCCAAGCCATTGCCTTGCTAAGAGAAATTCAGCCATTGACCGGAAACCAACAATACGTCTTTGCTAGTAACCAAGGCAAAAACGGCGAAAAGCATATAAGCCGCGAATCCATAGGCGCGGCTATCCGGCGCATGGGTTACCAAGGCCAACACACCGCCCACGGATTCCGCACCACTGCCAGTACGCTATTGCATGAACAAGGCTTCCATTCCGACATGATCGAACGCCAGCTTGCCCATGCCGAACGTAACCGCGTTAAAGCCGCCTACAATCGGGCGCAACACCTCCCCGAACGCCGAAAAATGATGCAATCATGGGCGGATTATTTGGATAAGCTCAAACAAGGCGCGGATATTATCCCGCTTCATAAAACCGCCAGTTAAGCCATAGGCTATAATTGCCGCAACGTAAGCAAAACCACCCCACTGATTCCCCGCCTAATGACCACCATCCACAGCATCCTTAACGAATTCAAACAAGCCGCCTATAACAACCGCGATTTAGGCGACAAATTCGAACGCTTGATTGCCAATTATTTGGTCACAGACCCGCTTTACCAAGACAAATACAGCGATGTGTGGTTATGGAATGAATGGCCTGACCGTGGCAATCAACCCGATACCGGCATAGACTTGGTGGTCAAAGAACACGGCGGCGATTATGTGGCGGTGCAATGCAACATACGACCCCAAACATCAGTTACAAAAAAGCGATTTAGATTCATTTTTCACCACATCCGGTAAAAGTTTCCCCACACGCGAAGGTGAAAAAACCTTTGCCTGCCGCCTGATTGTCTCCACCACCGACAAATGGAGCAAACACGCCGAAACCGCACTGGAAAACCAGCAAATCCCCGTCAACCGCCTACGGGTGTAAGATTTAGCCGATAGCCCCGTGGACTGGTCACAATTCAGCCTAAACCGCCCGCAAGACATCAAACTTAAGCCTAAAAAAGCCTTAAGGCCACACCAAAAAACCGCGCTGGAAAAAGTCGAAAGCGGTTTCCAAACCGCCGACCGTGGCAAATTGATTATGGCGTGTGGTACGGGCAAAACCTTTACATCCTTAAAAATCGCCGAACACCTCACGCCCGACCAAGGCACGGTCTTGTTCCTAGTGCCGTCCATTTCCCTGTTATCGCAAACCTTGCGGGAATGGACAGCCGAAACCGAACGCCCATTCCACAGCTTTGCCGTGTGTTCCGATAGCAAAGTGGGCAAGAAAACCGACAACGAAGACATCAGCGTCCACGATTTGGCCTTTCCCGCCACCACCGACACCCAAAAACTGGTCAAACAAATCCAAGGCTTTAAAAACAACAAAGCCTTTACCGTGATATTTTCCACCTACCAATCCATCGGAGTGGTGGCGCAAGCGCAAAACCAAGGCTTGCCCGAATTTGACCTGATAATCTGCGACGAAGCCCACCGCACCACAGGCGTGACCTTAGCAGGCAACGACGAATCGCATTTTGTCAAAGTCCACGACCAAGGCTTTATCAAAGCCAAAAAACGCCTGTACATGACCGCCACCCCGCGCATATTTAGCGATGGCACGAAAAGCCAAGCGCAAGACAACGACGCGGTGTTGTGTTCAATGGACGATGCCAGCCTTTACGGGGAAGAATTCCACAGCCTAGGCTTTTCCCAAGCCGTCAGCGAAGGCTTATTGTCCGATTACAAAGTCATGGTGCTGGCAGTGGATGAAAAATACGTCAGCAAAACCTTTCAAAGCCAAATTGCCGATGCCAACAACGAAATCAATCTGGATGATGCCGTCAAAATCACCGGATGCTGGAACGGCCTAGCCAAACGCATGGCAAAAGACCTAGACGGCAACGACATAGAAAACGACCTTGCCCCAATGCGCCGCGCCGTCGCCTTTTCTGGCTCTATTAAAGATTCCAAAAAAATTAAAGACCTGTTCGCCCAAGTTGTCAGCCAATACAGCCAAAACCACGAAGAAGACGACGACAGCTTGCTAAGCTGCGAAGTGGATCATGTGGACGGCATGTTCAACATCCTTCAACGTAACAAATGCCTAGACTGGCTAAAAGAAGACACCACCGACCAAGGCAACCTTTGCCGCATCCTGTCAAACGCCCGTTGCTTGTCCGAAGGCATGGACGAACCTGCCTTGGATGCCGTGCTGTTCTTAAACCCGCGTAACTCCATTTTAGACGTGGTGCAATCCGAGGGCGCGTCATGCGGAAAGCCGACGGTAAAAAAGAGATTTTTGCTAAGTTTAATTTATTGAATCGAAAAATAGCTTGTAAATAAACCTTAAATTTATTAAAAGTGGCAGAAATTAATTTTGAGTCGCCTGAGGGAGGGCAAATGGTAGAAACAACGAATGCAGAAATACCGCCACCTCGCATTTGGACAATAACAAATGATCCTAAGGCAATAGAATACAAAGAGAAAATTCATTCACAAGTTTTGATCTTTCAGAGAATTGCTATTGGGATTTTGATGTTGCTTCTATTGATTTATTGCAGTTCATTCTCTTACCATCAAAAGATTTTGAAAATTGCAAAACTCCCAAATGATAAAGAAAAACTCATCAAAAGCGTTACTAGTTACAAAAATGGACTCAAGTCACTAAATGCAAAATATATTAGTGACACTAGAAAAGCTATGGAACCAAATCAAGAATTAGAAGATTTTAACTATAACCGTAGCAATTTCGAAGATGACATCAAGTCACTAAATGCAAAACATGGAAGTATCATCCAAAAAGCTATGAAGCTAAAACTAGATTTAATATTTGATGAAATTCAACTTATCAAACGACAGGTAAATAATTTAGATTTAGAAAGAGTAGAAACGATTGAACAAATGCTAACTAAGCAGAAATTGATTTGGGAGATAGACGACAAATGGAAAGAAGCCCAAAAAAATCTACGAGACATAGATGGTGCACTTGTTGAGAAATCGAAAGAGACCCAAAAAAAATCTGAAGCCATTATAAAAAAACTGAGAGAAAAGAATAGCAAGCTCGAAGATCCTAAAGAGAATCAAAAAAAAATTAAAATTCAGCAATCAATCAACAAATATAACAAAGAACTTTATCAACTAGACAACTTTGAAACCAAACCACTCCAAGCAATTATATACCAGCTTGAAAAAATTAAATTTCAAGCCATTATAACTAAAACTAGAATTGATTCTGAGGCAACGACCTTAAAGCTAGAATTGCTTAAATCGGAAATAATCCCATTTGCAGCCTTAAAGTTCGTTGGCGATCAGATTAAAGTCGAAGTACCAGAAGGGGCAACCTTTCCTAAATTCTTGTTACCACTTATTTGGTCACTTTTACTTTTTGGATTCATACTGTTCTGGGAAAGGTCACGATTTTCGATATTGACCCTTTATGCCGGTATCGTTCGCCGTTCGCTTGAAATTAAAGGTGGCATCACTCCATCTAGTGACAACTTGCTGCCGTTTTTAGAGAATAATACCGAGGAGCTAATGGGGACACCTCAATGTGGGTATTGGTGGTTGGCTCCTCTTCCTAACCATAAAGGCACATGCCTCAGAACTACAGAATTCCGAGCAGCTTTGGGTTGGAAAAGATCACATGTTTACAAAGAAGGGGCTGTTTGTGTAATTGGTATAATTTTGATTATTGCACAGCTAGAGTTGCTTGTCTTTGGAATTGAAATTTTCAACTTATTTAAAAATGAAGTGTGGTTTCGAGCTTTACTAGGGGTTGAAACAGTCATCGTTTCCGTCAATATTTTGTTTATTATTTTTGCCTTGGCAGCAACCATCAAAATTCCAGACTTTGGAACAAACCAAGAAGAGTGTATCCAACTTGGGCGCAGGAATTTTTTTCGCTTCGTGATTGTATTTTCTTCGGTTTCAGCTTTAGGGTATCCACTTTATAAGGATAAGATAGATTCAAACTATTTCCTTTCTAAAAGGAATCCACGCTATCGAGCTAAGAGCAGCCTACACTTGGACAAATCGAATACAAGTTTAGCGCAAGGCTTTTATCAAAACTCAAAAACTCTGGTTTTGCACTACTTAGCGCCATTAAAATGTGAAAACACAATACGGCGAAGAAATAAAAGAAATCGCGTTCCATTCAAAAGCCAATCTGAAGAAAACCTTTACATTGATAAATTAAATGCATGGCGGCGTTCAGGTGGGCTTAATTCCCGTCCAGCTCAGAACCGAATTAATCCCAACGGATTTTATCTGCCGAAATTACTTCGGACAAATGAATTCAAAAATACAGTCAATTTTAAATGTGAAGGCTTGGTATTTCGGGATGCTAGCAACATTTCTAATATCATATCAATTGAGTCTGATAGAATCCCTAACATATTAAAAAGTTTAAATAACTACAGTACGGCTAAGCTTTTCAGTCCAAAATTTCAGTCAAAGCGGTTTGTTTTTGCAGTAGAACAATATGTTTTGAATCTCTTGAAAGACTCTACACCACTTAGCGATCATCAAACAGAGGTTAAAAACGCCTGTGATTTATTATTAGAAGCAATTGAGCTAGTTGGCAGGGAAACCGATTCTTTAAGGTTGTTTGACTTTCTTGCTGCATTAAGTTTTAGATACAAACAAACTGATGTGTTCGAGAAATTACGAAAAAAAGCGGAAGATTATGGGCGTATTGGACCTAAGTATGTTGATTTTTCTTTACGTGCCAGAAATTGGGCGAAACCAGAAGGAAATTGGCAAAAACGATGGTCTTCCGATAAAACAATAAAGATATATAAAAAATATTGGGCGAATCTTCCAATGTAGGATACCTGTATGGAGATCCGTGTTCGAATCACGGTTCGCCCCCCCCCATTTAAGATACTGGAAGTGAAGCCAGTAATACACAAGAAACCTGGAAAGCACTGACATTTAGCACAACGATACCATTTGGCAGGATTTTAAGACCCATTACGCCGATAACACCAACAGCAAAGATGATATTTTTTATTATGTTTATGACATCCTGCATTCGCCCGAATACAAACACCGCTTTGCCGCCGATTTAAAGAAAATGTTGCCGCGCATTCCCTTTGCGGGCGATTTTTGGGCGTTCATCCAAGCGGGGCGGGACTTGGCAAACTGGCATTTGTACTACGAAACCGTAGAGCCTTACCCCTTGCACGAATCCATGCCCTTGCTGGAAGCCGACGACACTTACCGCATCCAAAAAATGGCCTTTGCCAAGCAAGGCAAAGACGTGGACAAATCCGTCATCCGTTACAACAGCCATATCACCCTATCCGGCATTCCGCCCGAAACTTACGACTACATAGTCAACGGCAAACCCGCGCTGGAATGGATTATGGAACGCTACCAAATCACCACCGACAAAGACAGCGGCATCCGCAATGACCCCAACGACTGGAGCGACAACCCGCGCTATATCCTCGACCTGCTAAAACGCATCGTGCGGGTTAGCGTGGAAACCGTGCGGATTGTAAAGGGCTTGCCAGCGTTGAATGAGTTTAAGGCTTAAGCATTTTTTTGAAGGTGACGAATGGATGAGTTTGAAACAAGTTGGTTTGATTTAAAAAATTATGATGCTTTAGGAAGCCTTGATTTGTGTTGCTGGTCTTGTGAAATCCATAGGCGTTATCACATTTTAGAACTAATGAATTTTGAGCCAGAATCGGAGGAGTTAATTGAATTAATAGGAGAAATAAAATCGAAACCGATTCGGGATTATCCAAATCACGACCCTGATAATAATTGGCTAGAACTAGATTTAAAGCGCCAATACAACAGGCATTCTGTGTTTGGTACTCCAGCATTGAGTATGTGGCAAACTGCAAATGATGAGCGATTAAGCAATGTTTGGGAGTATTGCCAATTATGGGTTAACCAAAATGCTAATCATGAACAAACTGAATTAATCTATGAACCAGTTGAATTGCTTTATAAAAATTTAGGCGATGATATAGGTGGTTACGTAAATGTAACTATAGATTTAACAGCTACAGACGAACAAATAATGGAAGACTTTCAATATTGGCTAACGGAATATAGAAAAATTATTGGTTACAAATCAACAAAGAAAAAATTTACACAAAAGGATTTCTTGGATTGGAAAAAGCATAGGTTATTGCCATATTTAGATTTAGTAATTCTTGCAGAGGTGGAGAATAAATCTATAAAACAAGCGACCTTGGCTTGGTTAATTTGGGGAGATGAAGCAGACAAAATAGATATTGTCGATAAACTAAGGCGAACAACAAAGCCTAAAGCCGAACGGCTTTTAACTTTTGAAATTATGGATGCCATTGCATCACAAATTTATGGAACAGCGAGAAACAAAGCAATGGCAAAAAAATCATAGAAATTTATGCCAGCATAATTTAGGGCATTTTTGATGCTGACATAATTAAATACCTGTTTTATACCGTCATAAAATCCGCCCTAATCCCTGCCTTCATACCAAAATTTATCTACCTATAATGCCGTACCATGTTCAACAATCACCCATAAGGTGCAAACATGGCTACTACAACTTACCAACTACCCGAAACCGGATTCCTGCGAATCTGGCAAATTGTCGGCAATCCGAAAACCAACACCCCCGCCTTAATCCCCATAGGCCGAACCACGTTTTTAAACGGCGTTAAATCCGGCAAATATCCAAAACCTGTAAAGCTAGGCGAAAGGACAACCGCTTGGCGGGTGGAAGACATCCGCGCACTGGTTGAGCAATTGGGGCAAAGCCAATGATTGCCAGAGCTTACGACCTTGAAACCGCTTGCCGTTTGGCGTGTGATAAGTTGGGCGTGATCTATAAAGCCGTCGCCACCGATGGCAGGTTTCATTGTGCGGATTTAGCCAATGACCATAAAGGCAAGAACGATGCACGGATAAAGCTGTTTCCTGATCGGCAAGGCGGCATTGTTTGGAATCATAAAAGCGGCGAACAACAAACCTTTTTCGTTGATCGGGTGCAAGGTGAAACCATGACCACCGCCGAACGTGAACGCATAACCCATGAACAAAAACGGCGGCAAGTGGATTTGTTACACCGCCAGAGCCAAGCCGCGCAACGGGCAAAGGCCATTTGGCAGAACGCCACACCCGCACCCGCCAACCATCCTTATCTGACCCGTAAGCATATCCAAGCCCACAGGCTACGCGTGGGCAGTTGGCAACGGTTTATCAAAAATGCCCACGGCAAGCCAGAAAAATGGCTGATTGATAACGCGCTGTTCGTGCCGATGTGTGATGCCACTGGCAAGCTGTGCAGCCTGCAAGCCATTTTTGCCGATTATTGCCCGACCTTAGGCCGCGATAAGGATTTTTTGGCGGGTGGCGGTGTGGCGGGTTTGTTTTGGTGGTTGGGTACAAAAACCCATAAGGTGCTGATAGCTGAAGGTTTCGCCACCGCCGCCAGTTTGCACGAGGCAACCGCCTATCGGGTGTATGTGGCCTTTACCGCCAATAATTTGCTGAGAGTCGGGCAAATTTTGCGGGAAAAGTTGCCGGATGCTGAACTGGTGTTTTGCGGTGATAACGACGTGAACACACGCGGAAATCCTGGCCTGACTAAAGCCAGTGAAGCGGCGCAAGCGGTGGGCGGTTTACTTGCCGTGCCACCCGTGGCGGGTGATTTTAACGATTGGGCGGTCAGCCTGCGAGGGCGGCAACCATGAACCAGCCGCTTAAGTCGCCCATTAAAACCCTTGTCGATTCCGCCACAGACCCAACCGACAGCGAAACCGAAGATGATTTACTAAACCCGCCGCCGATGTTGGATGAATCCGGTTTTTATGGGATTTTAAAAGACGTGGCGGATATTTCGACCCGCGATTCCGAAGCCTCACGGGTGGCGGTGTGCGCCAATTTTATCGGCACGTTTGCCGCGATGGTGGGGCGCGGTGCATTCCAGCCGATTGGGGATGGTGTTTGCCATTGCCGCCCGTTTTTCCTGTTGGTGGGTAGAACCGGAAAGGCGCGGAAAGGTACAAGCGAGTATACAGTCCGGCGGATTTTTAACGATGCCGAACAATTGTTGCATGATGACTACCCCACCCTGAAAAGGCACGAAGGCGGTTTGTCCACGGGTGAGGGTTTGGGCTGGTCTATCCGTGATCGTGTGGAAGACGACGACAACGACAAAACCAAAGACGA
This sequence comes from uncultured Methylococcaceae bacterium, assembly GCA_903928685.1. Lineage (GTDB taxonomy): Bacteria > Pseudomonadota > Gammaproteobacteria > Methylococcales > Methylomonadaceae > Methylovulum. The sequence goes on along the minus strand of CAIYRS010000016.1, from coordinate 10,239 downwards.
AGGCGGCACGGACGATAAACGCCTGTATGTGGTGGAAGCCGAATTTGCAGGCGCAATGGCAGCCGCCAGCCGTGAAAAAAACACCCTAAGCGCAACCATCCGCACTTGTTGGGATGGCAAGGCCATATCGCCGTTGGTAAAAAATGCGCTATGGTCTACGACTGACCCGCATATTGTGATAAACGGGCATATCACCGCCGCCGAACTGATCGCCAAAATGTCCGACGTGGACGCACAATCCGGCTTTTTAAACCGCTTTGTGATTTTGCATATTGTCCGCCCGAAACTTGTACCGTTGCCAAGGCGAACGCCGGACGAAGACGTGGAGCGCGTGGCGATGCTGGTTGCCGACGCGGTGCGCTTTGCCGCTGGTGTGGATGTGAAGGCGGGCAATGTCTTGGAAGTCCAATTGTCGCCAGAGGCTAGAAAGCTATGGTGCGCTGAATATTCGGCCTTGACCGCCGAACACGACGGCATAGCGGGGGCGTTGTTGGTGCGTTCGGAAATTTACGCGCGGATGCTGGCAATGGTTTTTGCTTTGTTGGACAAAACCGCCGTGATAGAGCCTAAACACATCCAAGCGGCCTTGGCATGGGTGAACTATTGGCGCGATTCAGTACAGTACATTTTCGCCACCCTTGCCGCCAGAGCCGAAACCGAAAAGCTGAAAGACGATGCCGCCGACGTGCTGGCCTTTATCAAACAAAACCCACAGTGCAACCGAACCACGATAACCAAAGGCTTTAAGCACAAGTTAAACAGCAACCAACTAACCGCCGTGCTGAACCATTTATTAAACGCCGCGCCGCCCTTGATTAAACAACAGCAGATCGCCAGAGCCGACGGCAAGAAAGGCCGTGGCAGTAGCTTGTTTTGGGCAATCTGACCGCTTTTTTAGCTTCGTAAGAAATTTAGGTAATTTGGGAAGTTAGAGGGATACCAAGGCTTACAGCCGGAAACTTAGCGGAACATTAGGCGGTAACTTAGCTTTTCACTATCGAATTTTAAAAAGCTAAATTCCGCCAACTTACCAAAGTTTCCAAGGCTACAGGCCGCGCCATTGCTCTATGCTCCCTAAGTTACCAAAGTTCCGGCCTAATAATAGGGAAAGCCAAGTTATCACCGCCAGACGGGGGGCGGGTAAATCTCTAGGCGTTTTGTCTTCCTTTGCGTCGCCTTAGCTAAATTTTTATCGAGTACGATTTTTGAAATGCAAAAAGCCACATGGACAGGCCAAGACTTAAGCAAAGATTCATCTGCTTACCAATGGCGGGGGGCGGGTAAATCTCTAAGGCTTAAGCTTGCCTTTGCGTTGCCCTAATCGTTTTTATCTTTCCAGAGAATTAAATAGAGAAAACCCACTGGCTACAGAGGCAAACTTGTGGGCAATAGGCTTTTGAAAATAAAAAAGGTACTACCAAACCCAATAAAAACCTTGGGCGACTCAAAGGCGCTGTGCTTTTCAGGATTTTAGCGTCTTATAGTCTCAACCATAGGCTTGTAATCTATTGATAATATTATATTTATAGGTTTTTACTTGGCGGCTTCTTTATAAATACCCAATCCCCCGCTTGCCCTAATCATGGTTTTTGATTAAGGTACATAAATCATAAACAATGAAACCACTTTCCCATGCCCGATTCCCCCAACAAACAACGCGGCGGCAAACGCGAAGGCTCAGGCCGTAAGGCGGGCAGCGGGTCGTTTGGCGAACCCACGCAAGCTATCCGCGTGCCTGTTAGTTTGATTCCTACGTTGAAAACCTTGCTGAAACAGCACGGCAAACCCCCGCAAGGTTTGGCGTTGTTAGCCTTTACCGACCACCCTAGCAAGCTAGCTTTGCCTTTGTTTGCCAGCAAAGTGGCGGCTGGCTTTCCGTCGCCTGCCGATGATTATGTCGAAAAATCACTGGATATGAACGAATTGCTGGTGCAAAACCCAGCGGCAACATTTTTTGCCCGTGCCGAAGGCGAATCTATGATAAACGCGGGCATTTTCCCCAATGACATTTTGGTGGTTGACCGTTCCCTTGAGCCAATATCGGGCAAGATTGTTGTTTGTGCCTTAAACGGTCAGCTGACAGTAAAGCGATTGGTGCGTGAAAACGAACAATGGGTGCTTAAGCCAGAAAATCCGAACTACCCCGATATTCCCCTGTTGGAAGATTTGGAGCTGGTGATTTGGGGCGTTGTTACCCGTGTTATCCATAATTTGTAATGGAAACTTTACTGGCTTTAGTCGATTGCAATAATTTTTATGTGAGCTGCGAGCGCGTGTTCCGGCCTGATTTGGTCGGCAAACCCGTGGCTGTGTTGAGCAATAACGATGGCTGTATTGTTGCCCGTAGTGCCGAAGTGAAAGCCTTGGGTATTAAAATGGGTGTGCCGTTGTATCAGGTGCGGCATTTGGTCAAACGCCACCACATCAAACTGTTTTCCTCCAATTACAGCTTGTATGCCGATATGTCGGCACGGGTGATGACGGTATTGGAAACCTTTGCCCCTAGCTTAGAAATTTATTCCATTGATGAAGCGTTCTTGGATTTAACGGGTGTTTGTAAAGACAACAGCAACGATTATGCCCGACAGATTAAAAAAACCGTGCAACGCCACACAGGCATTCCCGTTTGTGTGGGCATGGCATCAACCAAGACGCTAGCAAAACTGGCGAATTATGCCGCCAAAAAATGGCCTCATACGGGCGGTGTGTTGGATTTGTCCGACCCGATACGGCGCGAAAAGCTGATGAAATTGGTTGCCGTCAAGGAAGTGTGGGGCGTGGGTTCTCGCACCACCGCCCGCTTAGAAACCTTGGGCATCCATACCGTTTGGGATTTGGCAAACCAACCCGCCGACTACATCCAAAGCCAGTTCAATGTCGTGCTTGCCCGCACGGTGCTAGAACTAAACGGCGTGGCCTGTTTGGAGCTGGAAGAAATCGCGCCGGATAAGCAGCAAATCGTCTGTTCACGAAGCTTTAGCCGCCGCCTGACCGATTACCGCGAACTGTCACAAGCCCTAGCGGAATTTTGCAGCCGCGCCGCCGAAAAGCTACGCCGCCAGCATTCCGTCGCCAGTCATATAAGCGTGTTTATCCGCACCAGCCCGTTCAACGCCAACGAACCGCAATACCAACGCGCCGCTAGTATGCAATTGCCCACCGCCAGCCAAGACAGCCGTGTGATTATCACCACAGCCAATCGCTTGCTAAAAGGCATATTCAAGGAAGGTTACGCCTATCAAAAATGCGGGGTGCAATTAAGCAAGCTCCAACCGGAAAGCAAAGCCTGTCAATTTGATTTATTTATGCAGGACAGCAACAAAGTCGAAAGCCTGCAATTAATGAAAACCATCGACCGGATTAACCGACGTTATCCCAAATCTATCACCCTAGCCGCCACCGGATTGGATAACCGCTGGCAAACCAAGCGGGAAAATGTGTCGCCCCATTACACAACCGATTGGCGGGAATTGGTGGCGATAAAATGATTGTGACGGTATATTTGACGGTATATTTTGAAATTCAAAAATAATAATGTATATTTTTCAAATCATTATACTTGTTGTTTGGTTGTCTCTTTCCCAATTAAGCATCCATCCAGATGCAAAGAAGTACAAAAAACCCGCAAGCTTTATGGCTTAGCGGGTTTTTTATTGTCCAGCGAAATTAAGTTGCGGTTAAAAAATCTGTCCCTACGCGCTTAGATTGATCCGGTAAATCCCGCTTCTAAATGGAGTCCAAAACATGTTTTGGACTCCTGAATCTGCACTAATCAACAGCAGCCATCGAACAACAAGCCTGCATCAACAATTTTTTATACAGTATCAAATTGATAAATGGGTTTTATATCCCGTGGATTTATATCCATCATAAAAAGTACCATCACAGTCCAGTCTAACGCAGGGTTTATTTATGGGCGAACATGATAAAAACGCACAATTGGTTTTGTTTGGCGGTGGTTTAAGAAATCTGCGTATTAGCATTGGCCTATCACAAGAAGAGCTGGCGGAACGGGCTGGCATTGATAGAAGCTATCTGGGCGGTATAGAGCGTGGCGAACACAATCTAGCCCTTATCAACATTATTAAAATTGCCAAGGCACTGAATGTTTACCCGCATCAGTTGTTGGAGGTGTTTGCCAATTCAGAGGGTAAGTAAATGGCTGTCATCGTAGCTGAATATTTGGGTGTTAGAACTGACAAAGGCCATGCTGTTCAGCCTATTTCCGTTTCCAAAAACTCCTCCAATTTGCAAAAACCTGTTTTGCAATGTCCATTTAAAAACTCCCATTGCGACAAAGCTAAGCGCGGCGATAAGCCTGTTTGTTCAGTTCGTGATTCGGCCAGCGGAGAACTTTGGATTGTTTGCTCAAACAGACTGTGTGCGACCCATAAAGGCAGCGCAAAATCACCTATCGCGCTTAACGAACATCAGAAACTCATGCTGCACAAAGTGGCGAAGGAAATCTTTGAGCCAGAAATTTCCAGGGCAGACGTATTGGTAAAAAGGGAAGTGGCGATTCCTGTCACTCAAGATAGCGACTATTCTGCCGATTATGTGATGTGGCGGCGCAATCCAAAACTGAAATCGGGTTTTAACCCAGATTGCCCGGTAGTGTTGGAAATGCAAGGTGGCGGTGAAACCACTAGCACAGGTGATTTAACCAAACACATTTCCAATTGGGAAAATGGTGCGGCAGAATTGACCAATCCCGTGGCAAAAACAGCACCATTAGTAACTAACGCTTGGCGGCGGCAGCAAGAACAATTTTTAGTAAAAGGCAACGCCGCCATGTTGACTGGCGGGCGTATTGTGTTTTGCATTGGCGCAATGATTTATAAGTATTTGATGCCAAGACTGACCACAACGACTATTTTTCCTGATTTGAAAAACGCCAATTGGACGCTGGCTTTACTGACATTTGTAGAAGACACATCCGAAGATGCTGTACTGCCAGATTGTGCGCCGCACTCCATTCCATTGAAAATTGATACCGAACAATCACTGTTTACCAATTACGGTTTTTTCGTGCAAGCCATCACCAATCAAGGCACCGCTTGCAATTCCATGTTTGAAGGTAAATTTGAAGATTTGCTTTGATCTGCTTGCCATTCAGCATCCACCGCAATAATCCGCTCTCCCAGCCATCTCGCCACATGCACACAAACCGCGTTGCCTACAGCGCGGTATCTATTTCCGTCCAACCTTTCGGGAAGCCCTGTAAAGTCTCGCACTCGGAAGGCATCAAGCGTCTTACAGACAGCATCGGCACTGCCCCGGCTGTCGAGGGTGTAGCTTTCGCCGTCGTTGCGCCAGCCTTTGGCTTGAGGGCCAGCGGAAGGCTTACGCCCGATGCCTGCATGTTGGAAAACAAATTGATTTGGGTCTGCAAGGTTTTTTGCAGATTCTCCGGCAAGGGTTTCTGACGCAATTCCGCCCTGTCCAGCAGTGATTGCAAATGGTTCGGACTCAAAAAGTACTTGAGCGGAGCGGAGGCTTCCAAGACTGCCGACAAGGTAGACTCGACGACGGCGTTGGGGTGTTCCGAAATATTTTGCATCAAATACTCGCCACGAAAGGCCATACCCGAATTCATCCAGCTTTTCGAGGAGAATTCGGAAATCTTCCCCTTGGTGGCTGTTGAGTAAGCCTGGGACGTTTTCAATAACGACCCATTTGGGTTTGTGGTAAGCGATAAGCTCAGCATATCGGTAAAAAAGTCCGCTTCTGTCACCTTCTAAGCCCTTCCGTTTTCCTTGGTTTGCAAGAGATAAATCCTGACATGGAAACCCGCCACACCAAACTTGTGCCGATTTGGGGATGTTGTCAGGGGATATTTTTTTGATGTCGCCATATAAATCGACAGTCGGCCAATGTTTTTTTAAGACCTTCTGGCAAAACGGGTTGATTTCGCATTGGAACACAACTTCCATGCCCGCTTGTTCAAAACCAAGATCAAAGCCACCAATGCCAGCAAAAAATGAAGCGACTTTAAGCATTAAAATTCTCGAAAAATAATGGGTATTATATGCCCCAAAAATTGGGCGAGCAATTCATTATGGTCAAAAATATAATTTTTAGCTACTGAATAGAAATTGAAAGCTATTGGATTAATTGAAAAATCGAAACCGCCGCGTAAGCCGTACTCGATGCCTGCACCGCCGAAGTTATAGGATGTGCTGTACCCAAAGGGCATAAAAGGAATGAAGCACATCTGTCGAGTTTTTGCGCGATTGATGCGCCTCCTGTCGTCGGCACATCCTATAAATATCCTATTGAAAATTCCTTAACTTAATGGCTGTGATGCTTCAGCGTGGGGATACATCATCTAACTATCTAGCGTTGTTTGCTGGGAACGCAACGCTGGAGCGTCAGCGGCGGCATTCCTACGCCGGAGCGCGGGAACGATGTATCCAAAATGTCGGGTTACGCTGTCGCTAACCCGACCTACATTTTTATCGTTCCTACGCTCCGTGGTAACGCATTCTGCAACGCTCCGGCGTTGCGTGTTATAGGAAACATCCAATGCCGGAATAGTCACGCCCACGCTTTATTGTCGGAGTCCAAAACATGTTTTGGATTCCTAATGCAAATCCATAAAAAAAGGCCGGGGTTAATGCCGACCTTTGTTAATGCAATTGCTTGCGATGCTTTTAAAAGCGGATGTCCCCTTTAATCCACGCTGGCTTCGGTTGGTGTGGCTATTTTCAGGGTGTGCAGCAATTCACGGGCTTTCTCGGTTTCTTCGCTGTTGCCGTGCAAAATCACGATGTATTTGTTAGCCATCAGCGCGGTTTCGTATTTGATGACGTCTTCTTTGGCGATGCCTGTGTTGTACAGGGCAGCGCCGAGTACCGATAAGCCGCCGACGACTAGGGCGTTTTCTAAGCCGGCTACCAGTACCGAGACGATTGGCCCTGCCAGTGCCAGTAGGCCGATGCCGGGGACTATAAAAACCGCTGAGCCAAAGAGTAGCCCCCAGAAGCCGCCAAAAAATGCGCCGACGCCGGCCCAGTGTTTTATCCGGTCGTTGTAGGTATAAAAGCCGACGGGGTGTTCTTCGGTTTGGTCGCTTTTGCAGATTATCGATAGCTTTTTCATATCAAAGCCCAGTTTGTCGAGTGCCCTAATGGTTTCTTCGGCGGTGATATGGTTGTCGTATATGGCGATGACGCTGTTCTCGGTTGCAGTAATCATTGTGTATCCTTGAGTCTGGGTTGGGTTATATAACCGTTCGGGTAGACCAATCGTTTCATGCTGACAGGATTTACAGGGCGGCGGGTGCTTGGGTGCTTGCCTAATGGGGGCGGTAATGTGTTTGTTATATAAAGCCTTAGTTTCTAAGGCTGATTAGATCGGCGTAGCGTTGCTGTTTGGATGACAGCCGCTTGAGTATACGCTTGCTGTGGATTAGCGACGGCTTTTATGGCGGCTTATTTGTATGCCTTGGGTTGAGGGTATACCATTGCTGACGCGGCTAGGGGCAATGAATTTGATAAGCCCGCTAGCTAAGCGACCATCCCCTAAAAAGGATAAAAATAATAACAATAATAAAGGGGAAGGGTATGTGTTGGAGTGGCGAAGCGTCAACGGTTTTGGCGGCGATTGGTTTGGGTAGTACGGTGTATTTTGCCTATAAAAAAGAGCCGATTGCTTTGTGTGCGGCGTTGGGATTTTTCTCGTTAATGGAGGCGTTGCAGGCGTATACCTATACGGTGATTGATGATTGCGCCAATCCGGGCAATCAAATTGCGACTTTATTGGGATATATCCATATCGCTTTCCAGCCGTTTTTTGTTAATGCGGTGTCGATGTATTTTATTCCTGAGGCGGTGCGTCAGAAAATCTCGCCAACGGTGTATAGCATTTGTTTTGTTGCCACGGTGTGTTTGCTGATCCGTTTGTATCCCTTTGATTGGGCGCCGATGTGTTATGAGGTGAAGACCAAGGTGGTGCTGTTTAGCGATTATTTTGATTCGTTTAATGTGCCGTTTTGCGGGGAAAAAATCTGTTCGGTTTCGGGGCAATGGCATATCGCCTGGGAAATCCCGGCAATTGCTAATTTGGTGCTGTTCAATATGTATATTGTCGCCGCGTTTATTATGCCGTTGGTGTACGGTTCGTGGAAAATGACCGTCTACCATATCGTGACAGGGCCGTTTTTGGCGTATTTAAGCACCAATAATCCCAATGAATGGGCGGCGGTGTGGTGTTTGTATTCCATCGGCTTGCTGCTGTTACTGCTTAAAACCCCGATTCGCGGTTTTCTACATGTACGTTCGTGGTTTTGGTGGCGGTGGTTGCGGGTTTAATCTGGCAATAGCGTTGTGGTTTCCCTTGGTGATTGCTGTTTTAACGGGATAATGAAATTAACTGTAAGAATTTAACGATTTTTACGACTACTCCATGACACCTTCTGTTAAACAGCCCCAAGGAACACCGTTATGAAAGCTAAAATCCCCCGTATTGCGTCTTCAGAAATTACCTCGCCGGAGCTGTACGCCGATCGCCGTCGGTTTATGCAGCTTACGGCGGGGGCATCGTTAGCCAGTTTATTGCCGACTGGGTTATGGGCGGCGGATAAATTGCCATCAACTGCAAACCCAGCGTATTTGTTGTCGGAAAAAACCACGCCTTATAAAGACGTTACTACGTATAACAATTTTTATGAGTTCGGCACCAGTAAAGAAGATCCCGCCCGTAACGCCCATACCTTAAAAACCCGCCCGTGGACTATCACCGTTGATGGTGAAGTCAAAAAACCGAAAACCTTTGATATTGATGCCTTGTTGAAATTGGCGGCAATGGAAGAGCGTGTCTACCGTTTGCGCTGTGTGGAAGCGTGGTCGATGGTGATTCCGTGGTTGGGTTATCCCTTGGCTGAGTTAATCAAACAGGTTGAGCCGACCAGTAAAGCCAAATTTGTGGAATTTATTACCCTGGATGATCCGGCGCAAATGCCGGGCGAGCTTTCGCAAGTATTGGCTTGGCCTTATACCGAAGGTTTGCGGATGGATGAGGCGATGCACCCGTTGACTTTGCTGACCTTTGGTTTATACGGCGAAGTATTGCCGAACCAAAATGGCGCGCCTGTGCGCGTGGTTATCCCGTGGAAATATGGTTTTAAGAGCGCCAAGTCGATTGTCAAAATCCGTTTTACCGAAACACAGCCCGTTTCTTCATGGATGCAAGCTGGCCCACGGGAATATGGTTTTTATTCCAATGTAAATCCTAGTGTCGATCATCCGCGTTGGTCGCAAGCCAAAGAACGCCGCATCGGTGAGTTTTTCAAACGTGAGACCTTGCCGTTTAATGGCTATGCCGAGCAAGTCGCAGGTTTGTATGCGGGCATGGATTTACAGGCTAATTTTTAATCGTCATGAAATTAAAGCAACTTAACGAGAAAACCTTAGCTTGGGTGAAAATCGCCATACTGCTGCTGGCGTTAGTGCCTTTTATCAGGCTGATAATCGGCGGCTTTACTGATGATTTGGGCGCGAACCCGATTGAAAAAATCACCCGTTCCACAGGCTATTGGGCGTTAACGTTTATCATGCTCGGCCTAAGCATTACGCCATTACGCAAACTGAGCGGCTGGCTTTGGTTGACCCGTATGCGCCGAATGCTAGGCTTGGTAGCGTTTTTTTATGCCTGCCTGCATTTGCTGACGTATTTGGTGCTGGATCAGTTTTTTGATTGGGACAGTATTATTAAAGACATCATCAAACGCCCGTATATCACCGTAGGTTTCCCGACGTTTTTATTGATGATTCCATTGGCGGTGACGTCTAACAATGCGCTCATCAAAAAACTCGGTGGTAAACGCTGGCGACAGTTGCATCGTTTGGTTTACGTCATCGCTATCGGCGGGGAGGTGCATTATTGGTGGCTGGTGAAAAAAGACCTGAGCAACCCGATTTTATTTGCGGGGATATTGTCGGTTTTGTTGGCTTTTAGGGTGTTTTATTGGTGGCGGGAAAGGCAGAAAAAAGCCGTATAACTGATGTTACGCAGTAACGCACTTTTCTCCCGTTTGCCGCGTCGAGCACCGGAGTATTTGTCGGGAACAGCCTGAAGGGGTGCGGCAGGGATGCCGCACGGCGGCAGATGGGCAGGAAGCCCATTCTGCCGTCCCCCGACAAATGCGAGGAGCGCAAGACATGAGCGGCGATCGGGCCGCCTTTTCTTTGGTTACTTGCTTTTGGCGGCGCAAAAGAAAGTAACTCGCCTTCGGGTGCG
>CAIYRS010000015.1 GCA_903928685.1 uncultured Methylococcaceae bacterium | reverse complement strand
GGCAGCATCGACCGCGTCCATCAGCACGGGGCGGCAAAAAAAACAGCAAAATGACGAGGCGATCGGGCTGTCGCGGGGTGGTTTGAGCACTAAAATCCATGTCGCGGTTGATGCCTTGGGCAATCCTGTCCGTCTGTTGCTAACCGCAGGCCAAACATCAGACTATACCCAAGCCGAAGCGTTGATTGCAGGCTTTGCCCCGGGTTATGTTTTGGCTGATAAAGGCTATGATTCAGACCAATTCGTGGCCACCATAACGGCAAGCAAAGGTATCCCTGTCATACCCTCGAAAAAAAACAGGAAAACACCAAGGGCGTTGGACAAAGTCCTTTATAAAGAACGTAACCTGGTTGAGCGGTTATTCCAGAAGATAAAGCATTTCAGGCGTGTGGCCACACGCTATGAACGCTTTGCAAGGAATTATCTGGCCATGCTCTGCTTGGTTTCCACGGTAATATGGCTCAATTGAGAACACCCCCTAGGCTTTTTACGCGCATAAAAACACCTATTGTAGGGTGCAATAGGCGATAGCCGTATTGCACCGCATGGTAGCTTTCAAACATCCGGCGCATTACGCATTTCGCTAATGCGCCCTACAATTTTTAAAATCGTAGGATGGGCTGAATGAGCTATAAGTTTTCGGTTTTTTTAAGTACGCTACGCGGTGCTTACGCTATTGGACTTTAAATGAATAAAGACCTCGCGTCTTTAAGTGTGGCGTAAGCTAGCCGCATTACTTTATGTGGTAGCCGCTAAAGTTATCGTATGTTGGTTAAATGGGTTGTTTGGAGTACAAGCCGAGGCTATTCGGGGGATGACAGATTTAAACAACGATGGTTAAATCGGCATAACGTAACGCGCATAGGAGAAAACATGCTGTTTGAAAACTTAGGTTATTTGTGGGAAAACTATAAAAAAATAGTTTTTGGGTTTGTTATTTTTTATGCGATTGAAGTACTCATCATCATTTTTCACCAAGATTGGATGATTGAGCTAATTTTTTACACAACGCCGTTAATTTTGGGCGTTGCAATAACCACACTGATGATAAAAAAATTTCTGGATGCGAGTTTAAATTTCACAATGGTGTTTATTGTGTTTTTAACGATAAATCAAGGTTTTTTAACGTCTTACATGTTATTCGAGTTAGTCGAACATATTATTGGACATGAAGAACATCATGAAAAACATTAACCCAAAGTCAGTGCAATAGGCGATAACCGTATTGCACCGCATATTGGCTTTCAATCATAAATGCGCCCTACGATATTTAAAATCGTAGGATGGGCTGACGACAGGAAGCCCATCAAATGTGTCGTGCCAAGATGGGCTTCCTAACGTCAGCCCATCCTACCAATCCAAACATCGTACAATATCCCCCAGTTATTGCGGCAAAATCCCGCTGCGGTCGCCGCCAGTACTAACCCTGGTGACCATTTCCTGATAGGGTGAGAGTTCTGTTGGCTGAGGAATGCGGGCCAGCCACGCAATAAACACGGGCGAATCAGGCGACGCCCATCTTATGCCCACGTCTATATCGGGAGAATTATCCAATGAACACCGCCGAAATCATTTATCAAAAAGCCAAAACCTTACCAGAGCCTTTTGCTTTAGAAGTGCTCGATTTCATTGGTTATCTTGAGCAGAAAAAACTGAAAGCCTCACCGTTTCCTCAAACCACAATTGAACAAGGTTTCGGGTGCGCGGGTTATGTGGGTGAGGCCAAATCATTAGCTGATATGGAACAAGCTATTGCGGACAATATCAGCGAACAATGGCGTAAGCTATGATTGCGGTTGATACCAATATTTTGGTTCGCTATGTTACCAATTACGCCCCTGTCCAATCTCGGCAAGCCAAAGCTTTATTGGAAAATGCCCAAGCTATTTTTGTCAGTACTTAAAATCGTAGGATGGGCTGACGACAGGAAGCCCATCGAAATAGACTACCAAATGATGGGCTTCCTAACGTCAGCCCATCCTACCAAGCTAAACAACGTACAATATCCCCCTGTTATTGCGGCAAAATCCCGAGGCGTTCGCCGCCAGTACCAAGCCTGGTGACCCTTTCCTGATAGGGTGAGAGTTCTGTTGACTGAAGAATGCGGGCCAGCCACGCAATAAACACGGGTGAATCAGGCGACGCCCACCACAATCAATAAGCTATTTCACTGATCCCCAATTGGCGCGGCGATAGCATCGCCAACCAATTCGTTAATATTATCCCCGGTTAGTGCCTGTAAAAAGGCGACTAGCGCATCGCTTTCTTCTGCATTTAAATTCAATGGTTTAATAAGGTTGTCGAGGTTGTCGTTGGCGATGCCGCCTTGGTTATAAAACGCTACCACGTCTTTTAAGCTGCGTAAGCTGCCGTTGTGCATATAGGGCGCGGTTAGGGCGATGTTGCGTAGGCTGGGGGTTTTGTATTTCCAGCGGTCGGCGGGGTTTTGGCTGATTTCGTAGCGGCCTAAGTCGTTGCTTGGCTTTTCGGAAACGCTGTCTAGTGTTTGTTTGGATAATTCGGTAAACACTTGCGGGGCGAGTTGCACGGTTTGGTTGTGGTCGCTGGCTTGCATGGCTTCGCCATAGCCGATGCCAGTGTTGTGCAGTTGTTGGTCGGTGAATAGGGCGTTTTGCTTGTTGATGTGATGACAGGCGACGCAAGCGGCTTTGCCGATAAATAGTTGGTAGCCGCGTTGCGCTTTGGCATCTAAGGCTTTGCTTTGCTTGCGGTAATACCAGCGGTCGAAGGCGGAGTTGCCGGAGTTTAGGGCGCGTTGGTAGCTGGCTAAGGCCATGCCGATGGTTTCCATGCCTGCGGGTTTGCCGAAGGCTTGCTCAAACAGGCCACGGTAATCGGGGTAATGTTTGAGTTTGTCGATGACATAGCCGATGGATGGGTTGGCCATTTCGTTGTGCGCCAATAATGGCCCCCAAACTTGCTGCTCCAAGCTGTTTTCCCGTCCATCATGAAATAACAGTTGTGCATAGCCGCTGTTATATAAGCTGGGGGTGTTGCGGCGGACGCTACGGCCTTCGATGCCGACGGCGGTCGCCATTTCGTTGTTGGTGAAGCCTTGTTCTGGCACATGGCACATGGCGCAGGATTGGGTGTTGTTGAGCGATAGGCGGCGGTCGTAAAACAATTTGCGGCCTAGGTGGATTTTGGCGGCAGTCGGCTGGTTGTTTTTGGGGACGGGCAGGGCAGGTAGGCCAAGTGGCGGTTTGCGGATGGTTTTTAGTAAATCGGTGGCTTTACCGACCCGATCGGCTAGCGCTTGGCGGTATTGGTCTGCTGGGTTTGCTGTGCTGTTTTGCAGTAAGGTTTTTAAGTCGCTGATTAAGGTATCGGCATGTAAAAAGGCGACGCTGTAGATGTTGCGGATTTGTTGCTGGTCGTCGATAAGGTAAACCCGCAGGTCGTGGCTGAAAGTGCCTGTGGCTTTGCCGTTGGCATCGTAGATTTTTTGCAGATTTTGCCGATAACTTTGCAGTATGGGTTGCAGCGCGGTTTCTGATCGGGTGGTTAAAAATTGCCAATCGAGATGCTGGCCTTGAAAATCGCTGCCGTAGTTTTGCATGGCTTCAGCGGTATCGTGTTCGGGGTTGAAGCTGAGCGTGAGCAAGCGGATGCGTTCGGCGAGTTGCGGTTCTTGGCTTAAGCGGCTGTGGATTTTATGTAGCACGGCGGTTGCTAGCGGACAACCGTTAACATCGCTGCAACTGGTATAGATGAAGCTTAATACCGTGACTTTGCCGCGCATGAGTTGCTGTAGGCTGGTGTCGTGGTTGTGGCTGTCAACGACTGCGCCATCAGCGGCTTTGCCAAGAACGGGCAATTGGTAACTGCCGGGTATCGGCGCGTTAAAGCCTAGCGCTTGATAGCCGGGGGCAAGTGCTGGTGCGGTAGTGTCTGCGAAGGCGGTTGTGGATAGGCCAAGGCAGAATAGTAAGCGGGCAAGGGTTACCATAGATAGTTGTTGTTTTAATTTTTGGTGATAAAAACAAATCGCCGCCAATAGGCTAACGGTTGATAGTTTCGATTTGATAGCGGTAAAAAATTAAGTGATTGTACGCAAGAGGAGTCAAAAAACATGTTTTTTGATGGGATCTTTGAAAAACAAGATCATGTTGATTTTTACCATTACCCGATTTTACGAGCGCAAATAGACCTTTCAGGTTTTTAAAACCTGAAAGGTCTTGTTATCCGTCCGGCAGCTAACCCGGCAAAACCAAACTGACTGGGCACTAGCCGAAAATGCGCTAGTGTAGACCAATTTTACGGGCGGTTTCGGCTTTCCGTTGTGTGGAAATGTTTGCCAATAGCGTAGGCTGACCCTAGAATCGGCGGCATTGCTAACCAACTTAGACATCAAGATGAAACCAATAACGTATGTGATGGCGTCAAAAAAAACACTGTTGATCGCGCTTTTTTGCAGTCTGCCGTTGTTTGCACAGGCAAATGGGCAGGTGAATGAAAATTTTTGTCTCGATCAAAATAATCAAAAAGAATTTGCCGATTTATTGGCGAAAAATTTAGCCGATACCCGTATCGTGCAGTTGGTTGCCTTACGTCAGGGCTTGTGTGAGTTGTTGGGCAACCAGCAATTGCCCTTAGCGACGGCGGTGGATATATGGGCGCATGAGCGTCAGAAAATCTTGCTGGAACGGACTAAAAAACGCTTAAACCGTTTAAAACAAAAAACCGATTAATAGCAGGATGCTTGAAATATCGTCAAATTAAGCCGTTTGCTGAGCGGGCTGACATGCTGTTGGCTTTGCTATTTTGGCAACGCGCCTCATAAAACCGTATTGGTTTTGCTCGTGTTACCCGCTGCTGGTCATTACTTCCCACGCCGATAAAATCGCCATCGCTTCTTCGCGGTTACTGCCGCAAGCGTCTTCGGTTGCTTGAAAACCGTGGCAGACTTTCGGTCGGCTAGGATGCAGAAAAATAGTGCAGCGGTTGTCGTCATCCAAGTGCAAACAGCGGACATTGGCGGGCTTGCCTAAAGGATGCAGGGGCAGTGGGGAGGAAATGGACGGCGCTATACAACAAGCGGCACAACCGATACGGCATTGCATGGATAAATCTCACTAGGTTGTTTTTAACTTATTGTAATTGAATGATTTTAATTTTTTGAAAAATCATGTTCTCTTTTTGTTCTCTTTTTTATTGCCTTCTGGAAAATTTTTGTTAAGCTAACACAAAATTTAAACGCAGAGGAGTTTGTAGCAAGTGGCGGCGTTAACCAGAAGGCAGCGGGAAGTTTTTAATTTCCTTCGTGATAACTACGAAAATTTTGTGCATCCACCCAGTTTGGATGAATTGTGTGCGGCGTTGGGCATGGCTTCGCGTGGTTCTTTGTATAAGCATATCACCGCATTAATCGACGCTGGTTTGGTAGAGCCATTTACTGGCAACAAGCAAGGCGGCGTGCGGCTTACCGGAACAACGCTGAATAATGAGGTGTTAACCGAAAATACTTTGCCGTTTGTTGGTTGTATCGCCGCAGGTAAGCCCATTGAGGCAGTGGAAAACCTGAGTTATATGGTTGTGCCAGAAGCCTTAAAAACCGATAAGCCTTGTTATGTGTTGCAGGTAAAAGGCGATTCTATGATTGAAGCAGGAATTTTTGATGGTGATTGGGTGGTAATTGAGCAACGCAGTTACGCCGATAATGGCGAAATAGTGGTCGCCTTGATTGAAAATTCTGAAGCAACACTGAAGTACATTGAGCAAAAAGCCGGGCAAATTTTGTTGTTGCCCGCCAATGCCAGTATGGCTGCGATGACATATCTGCCTGAGCAAGTTCAGGTGCAGGGTGTGTTGGTCGGGCAAATGCGTAGTTACCGTTCCCATTAAGAGAATCTATTTAGTTTAGGAGAATGCCATGCAAAGAAGAATCCACATGCACGATCAAGTTTTTAATAAAGTCGATGACATCATGAACCATTACCACAGACGATCTATGGGCGGTTTAGTGCGGGTATTAAGGCAGTTGATACGGCAAGCTTCTGTTATTTAATTGACGTTACGTAGTAACGCGCTTTCTCCCGTTTGCCGCGTCGAGCACCGGAGTATTTGTCGGGAATAGCCCGAAGGGGCGCGGCAGGGAAGCCGCGCGGCGGCAAAGGGGCAGGAAGCCCCTTTTGCCGTCCCCCGACAAATGCGAGGAGCG
>CAIYRS010000014.1 GCA_903928685.1 uncultured Methylococcaceae bacterium | reverse complement strand
AGGCTAGGATGAGGGGGATCAAAATAAAGCATTTTTCCTTAATTTTATCCCCTCACCCCAACCCTCTCCCTGAGGGAGAGGGAGCCATTCCCGCTTAACTTAATGGCAGTGACGCTCTGCGTGGGAATTCATCTTCCAACGCTCCCGCGTTGTTTGCTGGTGAAATGCAACGCCGGAGCGTGGGAACTATAATTGATGCACCTTCTATCCTCGGCACATCCTATAACCGCGTAACATCAGTTAGGCGTCCAAAACATGTTTTGGACGCCTAAAAATGTGTACGACTACTTAACTATTTTGCACCACAATAGTTGGGAAACGGCTACTAAAGTCTTTTGATTTCAATGCCAATTTAGCCGCCATTTTTCTCGCGATGGCTTGGTAAATTTCAGTAATCCGGCTTTCTGGATCGGCAACTACGCTAGGCTGTCCGGCGTCAGCTTGTTGGCGGATATGAATATCCAGCGGCAATGCGCCCAAGAAATCAATACGGTTAGCTTCTGCCATCATTTCCCCGCCGCCCGTGCCAAAAATGGCTTCTTCATGACCACATTGGCTGCAAACATGTAGGCTCATATTCTCCACCAAACCAAGTACAGGCACATTGACCTTGGCAAACATTCCCAAGCCACGCTGTGCGTCAATCAAGGCGATGTCTTGGGGTGTGGTGACGATAACCGCGCCGCTGACTGGGATTTGCTGGGCTAAAGTTAATTGAATATCGCCCGTGCCTGGTGGTAAATCCACTACCAGATAATCCAGCTTATCCCAATTGGTGTCTCTTAATAATTGTTGCAGGGCATTGGTCGCCATTGGCCCGCGCCAAATCATAGCTTGCTCGGCTTGTACCAAATAACCGATAGACATGGTTTGAATGCCATAGGCAACTTTGGGCATCATGGTTTTTTTATCGAGACTTTCCGGCAGGCCAGATAAACCCAGCATGGTGGGAATACTTGGGCCATAAATATCGGCATCTAAAATCCCCACAGTTGCACCTTCTGCGGCTAAAGCCAAAGCCAGATTGACGGCGGTGGTGGATTTGCCAACGCCACCTTTGCCAGAAGCCACGGCAATAATGTTTTTGATATTGGGATTGGGTTTTAACGATTGCTGTACCGCATGGGCAATAATTTTTACCGATACGTTAACCGTCGCCTCAATAATGCCAGGTAAGGTTTGCAGTAATTGCGTGACTTCGGCAGTAATGGTCGGCAAATACGATTTCGCCGGATAGCCAAGTTCAATTTTAACGGTGACTTTGCCTTCATCAATCGCAATCGCTTTAACCGATTTTGCCGTGATTAAATCGACACCGTTATTCGGGTCGATAAAGGTTTTGAGTAAATTTTGCACATCCTGTTTTTCAATGTTTACCATGTATTGCTCCAATTTATTTTAAATAATGCTGATTTCATCAGGATATAAGGCAACTAGGCTTTTATCAATACAAATCGGCAGTGGTTTCAATCTGTCATGCTGTTCGTAAAAACTAGCGCCAATTACCAATTCAGGCCACCACCAAGCTTTTGTTAACGCGATTGGCGGTGAATACGACCTACAAAAAAATCACTATACCAGCTACAATTGCCGCTCACTTTTTAATCTAAGGTTATAAACCATGTCAGAAAAAGATAATGATGACGCCCAATTTTTACAACGTGCGGATGCACAAATTGATTTGGCAAATGAGCAACTGAAAGATTCACCCAGAGAAGGTGTTTGTGCATCAATTATGTTTGCTGCCGCGCGGTTTAATGTGTGGACGAATGCTTGTGATTTACAAACAGGTGAGGCCATGCAAGAACAGCGTGAAGGTGCAATCGCTTATTTTACTGAACAATACCGTTTAATGTTGGAGCATCACATGGATGATTATGTGGAAAATTTTGCCAAATACATGACGTTGCCAGCAGAAAATATCGACGCTTAAAAAGGCCTACAATCCTATCCAGTGGCGCGGCTTTGGCTGTTGAGATTATTCCTGCTCATTGACCAGCCAGTCGCCGCTACTGCTACCAAAGGAATCGCTGAGCTAATTGATGCCATTCATACTTCGACAAGCTCTCGGCAACCGCTCCTGCGTTGCTCTACCTCCTGCATCCATGCAGTCGAGCACGAACGGATAGGCTCGAGCTTGTCGAAGGCTTTGTTCAGCGATTTTTAAGGTTTTTCTCGGAAATTCAACCGCTTTTAAGTTAGGCGGTTTTCGGTTGCGGAGTCCAAAACATGTTTTGGACTCCTAAATCAAAGCGGTTTTGAATAATTGCTTAAAACACCTTCTTAGTAAATCGGCTGCGGTAATAGCGTTTCAACGTCGGAATAAGTATCGCAACCAAGCCCAAACCTCCCGTTAACAGCAATGGCCAAATTATCGGTTGATTCCATTGTTGCCTTTTTTCCTCCCGCATCTTTGCATCAATACGGGTATATTTGATGGTGTTGTTCGCCATTAAATTGGGTTTCAAATTTTTATACCAGCTGTGGAATAAAGAGAAGTTTTTCGGATGGAAGCCGAAAATCCACGGCGCATCATGGCGGATGATTTCTTGCATTGCTTGTATGGTCTGATAGCGTTGCTCGCCATTGTCTTGATTCCGCATCTGTTCAAACAAACGGTCAAACGCTGGATTGGCGTAGTTGACGGCATTTTCCCCGCCGTATTTCACTTTGGAATTGCTGCCGTAGAGCAGGAAAAAGAAATTTTCCGGATCGGGGTAATCGGCATTCCATCCCCAAACAAATAGCTGGGCATTGCCTAAACGCATTTTTTCTTGGAAGCGATTGTAGTCGGTCGCGCGAATAACCAATTTAATGCCGATTTTTTCCAGCTGTTTGCGGTACCAGTTCATGCGTGGACGGTCATCAATACTGCTGGCGGCGGTATCAAAATAGAGGATTAGCGGTTGCTTGGTGGCTGGGTCAATACCGTTCGCATAACCTGCCTCAGCCAGTAAGCGCTTGGCGGCATCAATGTTTTTACGCTGCGGTTTGCCATTGAGCCAATCATAAACATAGGGATTAATGCCCGCTTGTTGTTCAGCATAGCCGTATATGCCAGGCGGTACGATACCTTGGGCGACTACACCGCGACCATTGGTAAAAATGCTGATGAATTCTTCGTAATCGATGGCAATTGACAGTGCTAGCCGGAGTTTTCTGGCGCGTTCGCTATCGCCGCCTACGGTCGCATCCTGCATGTTAAAGCCCATGTAAAAGCTGGATAAAGTTACGGCGGTTTCCAGTTTTATGCCCTTTTCGCGCATGGTGTCGGTCAGGCCAATTTCGCCTGCGCCCGTGAATTGGATGGCTTGGTCAAAATTGTCGGATGCAATGCCGGACGCATCGTAATAGCCTTGCAGAAATTTCGTCCAATACGGAATGGTTTCCTTTTCCAACATAAACACCACTTTGTCGATGAAGGGCAGGGCTTTGCCTGCATCATCAAGCAGGCCTTTTGCTTGGTCGCCTGGCTCGCCTTCGGTCGGGTAAGTTTCGCCATGATAAAGTGGATTTTTTGCCAAGATCATCCGGCGGTTGGGGTTGTTTTCCGCCAGCCAATACGCGCCTGTGCCAATCGGAAACCAATCTAAGGTGATGTTTTTATCCGCTAAACTCGCTTGTTCATAAAACGCTTCTGCTTCCCAAGGCATGGGCGAAAAAAACGGCATTGCCAACCAAAATTGAAATTGCGGGTATTTGCCGTTAATGCGTATGCGGTATTGGTAGCGGCTGGTGGCTTGTACACCGCTAATTGCGGCATTTTTTATGGCGGTTTTCGGTTGGCTTTTGATTTTTTCGGCAAAATCGGCAAAGCCAACGATGTAGTTTTTTAAGATTTCGGCAATCGGTGACTGGTTTTTAGGGTGCGCCAAGCGTTTTATCTGGTAAACATAATCTTCGGCGATTAGCTCCCTAGAGCCAGTTTCGGAAAAATCCGCCAAGCTGTTAGCGTTGGCGATTTGGCTGTTGCTAAGCTGGTGATAACGGTATTCGCCTTGGTTATTAGTGGCTAAAGCCGGGTGTGGTTGGTAGCGAATACCTGCTTTTATATCAATAATATAGTCTGTGAAAGCAATGTCACTGTCGGTGGCGTTTGCAGGTAATGCTTGGCCTTGGGCGTTTAAATACACCACTTCTGGCATTTTCGTGGTCGTTAACGGCACTAATTGGTAAGGCCTTTTTAAATAATGGTACTGGAGCGGCGGTTCATAAATTTGGCTGATGAACAGGTATTCGTTAGAGCTGTAGGCGGCTACCGGATCCAAATGTTTAGGCCGTTCCGAAAATGACTCGTATAAAATCGATTGTTGGTTATCTTCTTTCGGGTAGGGGTTGTTTAATTGCGCGGATTCGCAGGCCGTCAGCAACAGGCATGAGACGAAGAAAATAGCTGTGGTGATTTTTTTCAAAGACAAAAAACTGGACATCAATATACCGCTCATGGATACTTTAAAGTTTAATTTTAACAATAATTACACGGGGAGATGATATGGGATTCATGCAAGGCAAACGAGTCTTAATTGTGGGCTTGGCGAGCGACCGCTCAATTGCTTGGGGAATTGCCCAAGCCATGCACCGCGAAGGCGCGGAATTAGCCTTTACCTATCAAAACGAACGCTTGCAAGGCCGCGTGGAAGAAATGGCGGCGCAGTGCGGCTCTTCAATTACGATGGAATGCGATGTCAGCTACGATGAGCATATCGACAGCCTGTTCGCCAAATTAGGCGAACACTGGGATGGCTTGGATGGCATCGTCCATTCGGTAGCTTTCGCACCCAGAGATGCGCTCAATGGCGATTATGTTGATGTTACCACCCGCGATAATTTCCGCATCGCCCACGACATCAGTTCTTACAGCTTCACCGCGTTGGCAAAAGCGGCGCGTCCAATGATGGCAGGCCGCAATGGCTCATTGTTAACGCTGACTTATCTGGGCGCAGAGCGAGCAATCACTAATTACAACGTAATGGGTGTCGCCAAAGCCAGTTTAGAAGCTAATGTCCGTTACATGGCAGTGGCACTGGGCGCAGAAGGCACAAGAGTTAATGCCATCTCTGCCGGCCCTATCCGCACCTTGGCTGCCTCAGGCATCAATGATTTCAAAGCCATGCTAGGTAAAGCCGCCGATACCGCGCCGCTGAAACGTAACGTCACCATCGAAGAAGTCGGCAACGTCGCTGCGTTTATGTGTTCCGATCTGGCTAGTGGTGTAACTGGTGAAATCACCTATGTAGACTGCGGTTACAACATCGCAGGCCTAGCTGCATCTTCATAAATCAACAATAGGCATAAAATAATACTAGACACGTAGTCATTATTGTATATAATAAGCCTACTTTGCTGGTGTAGCTCAGTTGGTAGAGCAGCTGATTTGTAATCAGCCGGTCGCGGGTTCGAGTCCCATCTCCAGCTCCAAACAAATCAAGGCCTTAGGTGTTAATCTAAGGCCTTTTTTTATGTCTGTTAAAAATTTGTTACTGATAGAAATTATGTGATCGCATAAAACTAAGAGTCAAAAAAACAGGTTTTTTTTATGTCATCTTTGAAAAACAATATCACTTTGATTTTTACCTTAATCAGATTGCATTGAACTCATTAGACAGCCAAGCCTTTACCCATTCTGGGATTTTATTTCCAGGCATTGGGTGAGAAATTCCATAACCTTGCGCTAATTCACAACCAAGTTTCAGTAACGATTTTCCGTGTTCCGCCGTTTCCACGCCTTCAGCAATAATCGACCGATTGAATGCGCGGGCCAATCCTATTACGCCGACCAGAATCGCCAAATCATCTGGATTTTCGAGCATATCAAATACAAAACTTTGATCGATTTTTATCTGTGCAACAGGAAGCCGTTTTAAGTACGTTAGCGACGAATACCCCGTGCCAAAATCGTCTAGGGCGAAGCCAACGCCGAAGCTTGAACACTTTTCAATGACTTTAGATACATACAGAATGTCTTCCAAGGCACTGGTTTCCAGAATTTCTAGTTCCAGCTTAGAAGGTGCAACTCGTGGATGAGCCGCCAAAATAGTGGATAGCCGTTCGACAAAATTATCTTGTTGGAGGTGTTTGGCGCAAATGTTGACACTGACTGGCATATCCAGACCGATTAATTGCCATTGTTCAATTTGCGTTAATGCCGTTTCGATCACCCATTCCCCCACGTCGATGGCAAGTTGATGTTCTTCAATAGCGGGAAGAAAATCTGCTGGTGGCAAAAAACCTTTTTGCGGATGTTGCCAACGAATTAATGCCTCAACACCAATCACTTCACTCGTGCGTAAATTTACCTTGGGTTGGTAATGAAGCCTAAACTCCTGTTGCGTTAATGCCCGGCGGATTTGTTCTAAATTTTCATGATAATTACGCATTGAGCTATCTTGCTGTGCATCAAACAGATCGTAACGATTTTTTCCAGCCAGTTTTGCTTGATACATAGCTTGATCGGCTTGTCGAAGCAGTTGGTCGGCATCGATTTCCCGATCTTGGGGATAAAAGGTAACGCCGAGACTAGCCGAAATTTGCAGTACGTTATTCTCGATGACAACAGGTTCTGATGCAGAATCTAACAGGCGTTTAAGTATTGGCGCACACGGTGTAGATTCATTTAGATCAACCAAAACCGCCACAAACTCATCGCCGCCCAAGCGGGCAAGGGTGTCTTCGTCCCGAATGGTCTGTTTCATGCGATCAGCAAGAATCATCAGCAGTTGGTCACCAGTTGCATGACCGTAGTTGTCATTGAT
This sequence comes from uncultured Methylococcaceae bacterium, assembly GCA_903928685.1. Taxonomy (GTDB): domain Bacteria; phylum Pseudomonadota; class Gammaproteobacteria; order Methylococcales; family Methylomonadaceae; genus Methylovulum. The sequence goes on along the minus strand of CAIYRS010000014.1, from coordinate 6,763 downwards.
GCCTTTAAAGCCGTCCAAATCTAAATAGACGACTGCCAAGCGTTCGTTCCGGCGCAATGCCTGAATCATGGCCTGGTTCAAACGGTCAGCTAACAATACCCGGTTGGGCAAGTGAGTGAGTGCATCGAAATGGGCGATTTGCTCTAGCTGTTGTTCGTGCTCTTTTTGTGGCGTGATGTCAGAAAACAGCGCGACATAGTGATGGGTTATACCTTGGCTGTCACGGACTGCGCTGATGGTTAGCATTTCAGCATACACCTCACCATTTTTGCGGCGGTTCCATATTTCCCCATGCCAGTAACCCTTTTCGGATAAGCTCAGCCAAAGGGCTTGGTAAAACGCCTCGCTTTGTTTACCAGAGTTTAAAATGCGCGGGTTCTGCCCAACAACTTCTTCAAGCGAGTAACCTGTAATCCAGCTGAAAGCCTCATTGACATTAATGATCTCGCCATCTGGATTGGTAATCATGATGGCTTCACGGGCGTAGGTAAACACGCTTGCCGCTAAGTGCAAATCTTCTTCCGCTTGTTTGCGTTCAGTGATGTCGCGTGCAAATCCCACTGTTCCTAGCAATTGTTGGTTTGTATCAATAACCGGTGCTTTATAAGTCTCAAACCATCTGTGCTCACCATGGGTGAAAATGATTTCCTCACCGTTATAGTTCTGGCGCGATTTAAGAACGGTAAGGTCGTCAGATCTATATTTGTTGGCAAATTCAGTAGGGGCTATATCGAAGTCATTTTTACCGATCAACTCTTTACTTGAATGGAAGCCAAAAACGTTGGCAAATTCAGGGTTGACCGCGAGAAAACGGCTTTCGGTATCTTTAAGCCAAACGGCAAAAGGAAAGTTATCCAGCAAAGCCCGTTGATACCGCTCTTTTTGCCTAAGCGCTTCTTCAGCCAGAATACGTTTTGTTATGTCGCGGGAGGAATTAAAAAGAACGGGTTGACCATCCAGTTCTAAGGGAAAACCGCTTATCTCGACATTAAAGACAGTGCCATCTTTTCGTCGATGCAGGGTTTCAAATTGCGTACGGATGGGGTTATCAAATTGTCGTCTGAATTGTTTGATTAATTCACTACCAACCAATACAGCATCCCACTGGGAAACATTCATGCCGATCATTTCATGCCGTTGATAACCAAGCATGGTACAGAATGAATCACTCACTTCGATGATATTGCCATCATAATCAAGAATATGGATGCCATCACTGGCGTTATGCAATATGGCAAGGTTCTTTTGGGCTTCTCTTTTAAGGGCGTGTTTAGCTTTGGTATGCTCGGTAATATCGTGAAAACTCCATACCCGCCCAATGATTTTGTCGTTTATCCGTTGCGGTATGGAATATCTTTCCAGCACGTTGCCATTTTTGAATTTGAGGGTGTCAAACGAACTGGCTTCCGGGGTGCTATAAAGCGCAATCACTTTACTTAAAAACTTATCGGCATCTACCAACTGGTCGAGAACGTAGTTAAGCGCAGTATTGTCATCCTTTAATTCAATAATTTCAGTGGTGATATGCCAAAGTTCAAGAAACTTCTTATTGTGCATCACCCATTTGCCGTTTAAATCCACCACCAGAACGGCATCTTTGGTGGCATCTAATGTGGCTTGGAGTAACGACAGTGATTTTTCTAGTTTTATTTGCGCGATTTTCTGGTCAGTAACATCCTGAACGATACCCCTCATGATAACTGGCGTACCGTTTATGTCCCTTTCAAGCTCGCCAACAGAGCGCATCCAACGAATATCGCCATCGTGAGATGTAATCCGATATTCAACGTCATATTTAGTATTATTTTCAATGTGTGATCGGGTCGCATCGATAACTTGCTGACGATCTTCAGGATGCACGGCGGCTAAAAAATCATCGCCGGATGGAGAACTTAATGCGGGTAATCCCAGCAAAGCAGCGCAACTTTCTGACCAAGTTTGCTTGTTAGTGATTAAATCCGCTTCCCAAGTACCAATGCCGCCACATGCTTGGCTTAGCCGTAAATGACTTTCATTAACACGCAACGCGGTTTCCATGGCCTTGCGCTCGGTAATGTCCGTTGATATGCCGCACATGCCAACAATTTGGCCTGCTTCATTGAAAAGCGGTTTTTTAATAGTGAGGAAATAGCGGGTATCACCCGTTGATTTGATGATGGCTTTTTCTTCTTTCTCGATGGTTATAGCGTCATCGATTACCAAGCGATCATTTAGGCGAAGTTCATGGACGAGTTCCATGTCAAAGAATTGGCTATCGTCTTTGCCGATAATATTTTCCGGGGTATCGCCGAATAGCTCCGCAACTTTTTGGTTTACATAGGTATAAATCCCGGCGGTATCCTTTGTAAAAATATACGTGCCAGTTTGATCCAGAACCGTTCGCAGTCCGATAACTATATTCTGCAAAGTATTTGAGCTTAACTGATCAGCCATAGCTTGGCCTTCCGGCAAATCAGCAGGTATAGATGATTCAAGTGTATGAGGGTAATAGGCTATCCCTGCTTTTGTAAATCGCATAACACCTCCGCATTTAGAGGGAAATAAACTTTTATCGGTGCAGCATTCTACGGCAAATGAACAAGATATTCTTTAAATGCTTAAGTTATACAATTTACGCCAATATTCGCCACTAATCACCCTTACTTTGCCGTGTTTTTGCCGGAAAATAGCCGTTGCCAATTAACTTATCGGTATAAAACCCAAAAGCAATTTTGGCTATTTCAATTGACTGGCGCTGGTTCATGCTTAACTTGCGTCAATTTTTTCCAAACCCTAAAAATCAACGCATTCAAATCATCCAAATACGTATACGCCACCGGAATCACCAGCAAACTTAATAAAGTAGAGGTGACCAAGCCGCCAATCACCGCGACCGCCATGGGGCTGCGGAAAGAGGAATCCGCCGTCCCCCAGCCCATGGCAATCGGCAACATACCAGCGCCCATTGCAATCGTGGTCATGATGATAGGGCGGGCGCGTTTGTGGCAGGCATCCAGCAAGGCATCCAAGCGACTTAAGCCGTGGTCGCGGCGTGCGACGATGGCGTATTCGACCAGCAAAATGGAGTTTTTGGTGGCAACGCCCATCAGCATAATCAAGCCAATTAATGACGGCATGGAAAAACTTTTGTCCGCCAGCAACAAGGCGACAAAACCGCCACCGAACGACAAGGGCAGGGCGACTAAAATGGTGATTGGTTGCAGGAAGTCCTTAAACAACAACACCAAAACGACATAAATGCACAACACGCCGATCAGCATCGCCACGCCAAAACTGGTGAACAGCTCGATCATCATCTCGGCATCGCCGACGTTAATTTGCTGAACGCCTGCGGGTAGTGATTGGATGCTGGGCAGTTTTTGCACGGCGGTGGCGACATCACCCAGCGGTAAATCCGACAGTTCAATTTCAAAATTGACGTTACGGGCGCGGTCGTAGCGGTCGATCACCGCCGGGCCGCTGGACAATGCCAAATCAGCGACTTGGCTGACCATCACTGGTCCCATGCCGACTTTGCTGGACGGGACGGCAAGACGCTCCAATACCGACAAGTCGCGCCGCCCCTCGTCGTTAAGCTTGACCATCATCGGCACTTGCCGCTGCGCCAAGTTGAACTTAGGCAAAGATATATCGTAATCGCCCACGGTGGCGATGCGTAGGGTTTCGGCGATGGCAGCGGAAGTGACACCCAAATCGGCGGCGCGGGCAAAGTCGGGGCGCACCGCTATTTCCGGCCTGACCAACGAGGCGCTGGAGGCTATATTACCTAGGCCGTGGATGGTACGTAAGTCTTTTTCGACCGCACGGGCGGCGGTGGATAAGGCTTGTGGGTCTTCGCCGCTCAGAACCAAGATGTATTTTTCGCCAGACGCACCCAAGCCAACTTTGGTTCGCACGCCCGGCAAATTCTCCAAGGCTTTGCGGATGTCTTGCTCGATGGCTTGTTTGCGCACCGGACGGTCTTTGCGGTCTGCCAATACCAAGGTGAGTGTGGCTTTGCGGACTTCACTGCCGCCTTGGCTTGCCATGGGGTCAGAACCCGCCGAACCCGCACCGATGGTGGTGTAAATATTTTTCACATACGGCACAGCGGCGATCAATTGCCGTGCCTTTTCGGCGGCGGCATTGGCTTGCGCTAGCGTCGCCCCTGGTGGCAATTCAACGAAGGCTTGGCTTTGTGGATTGTCATCAGGCGGGATAAAGCCTTTCGGCAACAACGGAATCAACATGATTGAACCGACAAAAAACGCCAAAGCACCCGCAACTGTCAGCAGCCGATGGCGCAAACACCACGCCGCCCAGTGCAAATAATGGCGCATTACCGCGCTGTCTTTTTCTTCTTGATGACCGCTGTTTTTCAGCAGATACGCCGACATCATCGGCGTCAGCATCCGCGCCACCACTAGCGAGGCCATAATCGCCAGCGAAGCCGTCCAGCCGAATTGTTTGAAGAAACGTCCGGCGATACCGCTCATAAACGCGGTCGGCAAAAACACCGCCACCAAAGCAAACGTGGTAGCAACCACCGCCATGCCGATTTCATCCGCCGCTTCCATCGCCGCTTGGTAAGGCGTTTTGCCCATGCGTAAATGCCGGACAATGTTTTCCACTTCGACAATCGCGTCATCGACCAAAATGCCCACCACCAATGACAAGGCCAATAAGGTGACGACATTCAACGAAAAGCCAAAATAATCCATGCCGATAAACGCCGGAATGGTCGATAACGGCAAGGCCACGGCGGAAACAAACGTTGCCCGCCAATCGCGCAAAAACAGCCACACCACCAACACCGCTAAGGCCGCGCCTTCGTACAGCAAAGACATCGAGCCGCTGAATTCTTCCTGCACCGGGATGACAAAGTTGAAGGCTTCGTTTAACTCAATATCGGGGTTGAGCAAGCGCAAGTCCGCCAAGGCTTTTTGCACGCCCGCGCCGACTTCCACCTCGCTAGCGCCACGGCTGCGGCTGACTTCAAAACCCACCACGCGCTTGCCGTTGTAAAACGCCAAAGAACGCGGTTCGGCAATGCCGTCGGTAATGGTCGCTACTTGATCGAGACGGATGCGCCGCCCATCCGCCAAGGAAATTTCCATCGGACGCAATTCTTCCACTGATTTCACGTTCGCCAGCGTCCGCACTGGTTGTTCGCCGCTGCCCAAATCAGTACGACCGCCGGAGCTTTCTTGCTGGATTTGTCGCAATTGCCGGGAAATATCCGCCGCTGTCGCACCCAAGGCTTGTAGCTTGATCGGATCAAGGGCAATGGTGATTTCACGACTCACCCCGCCGACGCGTTTCACCTCGCCAACGCCCGCCACCGCCAACAAGCGTTTGGTGATGGTGTCGTCGACAAACCACGACAAAGCTTCTTCATCGCGCTGGTTGGAGGCGACGGTAAAGGCAAAAATCGGCGTGGAGGCCATATCCAACTTATTGACGATAGGATCGCGCAAATCGCCCGGCATATCGGCGCGGACTTTGCTGACCGCCGAACGCACATCGTCCACCGCCTCTTGCACGGGTTTTTCCAAACGGAATTGCACGGTCAGGTTAACGCTGCCGTCTTTGATGGTAGTGGTGATGTGTTTTAAGCCTTGCAAAGTCGCCAGCGAGTTTTCAATTTTACGCGCGACATCGGTTTCCAACTGCCCAGGCGATGCTCCTGGTAAACTGGCGTTGACAATCACCGTCGGTAAATCTAAGTCAGGAAAGTTTTGCACTTTCATGGCCTTAAAGCTCATCAAGCCGCCAACACTGAGCAGCAAGAACAGCATTAACGCCGGAATGGGGTTACGGATACACCAGCTGGATACGTTCATGGTTGCACCACCTTAACCGTGTCGCCGTCTGCCAAAAACGCCGCGCCGCTGGCGACTAAGCGGTCATCAGCTTGGATGCCTTCGAGGATTTCATACTGATCGCCCATGCGCCGCCCCAGTTGAACTTTCACTTGGCTGACGCTGGCTTGATCGCCGTTTGTTTTAGTTAGCTTAAACACATAACTAAAACCTTCGCGCAACGACAAAGCGGTTTGCGGAATGGTCAGGGCAGGGCTGCTGCCCAAGGTAAACTCGCCTTGTGCGAACATGCCCGAACGCAGGCCGTGGCGGGTGGCATCGGGCAAATCGACGTAAACCAAACCGTTGCGGCTTTGCATATCCAAGGTGGGCGCGAGCAAACGCACTTTACCCGTAGTTTGCGCGACATTGGGAATGTTGATAGTGACGGCAATACCCGTGTGCAGTTTCGCCATTTCCGCTGCCGTCAATTCCGCTCGCCATTCCAAACGGTTTTGCCGGATCAGCCGGAACAATTCCTGCCCCGGCGTGGCGACTGCACCCAAAGTGGCGTTGCGAGCGGAGATAATGCCGTCATCACTAGCGACCACGCGGGTGTGTTTCAGCCGCAGCAATTGGCTGTCCAATTGCGCTTTGGCAGATTGCACTTTCGCCTCGGCGGTTTTTTTGCTGGTTAGGTATTGCGCGGTTTGCTGTGCGCTTAACACCCCAGAACCCGCGACTTTACGCGCACTGCCCGCGTTTAATCGTGCTTCGCTTAAGTTAGCCTCGGCTTCTGCCAAAGTGGCTTTGGCCTGGGCGACATCCGCCGCCACGCTGTCATCGGCAAACACCGCCAACACTTGGCCTTTGCGGACCGTTTCGCCCACTTGTACCCGCACCTCCGCCAAGCGTTGGTCGCTGATTTCCGCGCCGATAATCGCTTCTTGCCAAGCGGCGATGGAACCGTTAGCGGATAAAGT
>CAIYRS010000013.1 GCA_903928685.1 uncultured Methylococcaceae bacterium | reverse complement strand
TTGCCCGCCAGTTGCGGGCAAGATGCCCGCGCTCCAAGGTTGTTTGCCTTAAACTCAACGCTGGAGCGCCCCTGCCAGTAAGTTAAGGACAAAAGCAGATGAACCAGAGACTTAAACCGTTCGTGCTGAGCTTGTCGAAGCATGAATGGTTTAAGTCTCTGCTCACGGATTTTTCCGTTCATCCTTCGACAAGCTCAGGACGAACGGAAAAATCCCGTAACATCTAGCCTATCCCATTGATAGATAATATTAATTCTTAACTTAATGGCAGTTACGCCGAAGCGCAAGAACAATAACCGATAGCCAATGCAGATTTACCCTATCACCACAAAGCGCATAAAATATCAAAAACCGCTTTTTTTCGTGTCCTTTCGTGTATTTCGTGGACAATAAGCCACAATCACCCTAACAACCCACCACCCCTTGGACTTTTTATGACGACTTGGCTAGAAACGTGTCAACAGCAACTGACCCGATTAGAAAAAACCTCGGTGTTGGCAGACAAACTCATTACCTTAAGCAACAAAACCGAACAAGACTTAGGCCCGGATCTGCTGCAAAAACTCAACAGCGAATATCCACGGCTAAAACGGCAACTGGAACGCCTACGCGCCAACCGCTTTGAAGTCGCCGTCATCGGCCTAGAAAAAGCTGGCAAAAGCGCCTTGCTGAATGCTTGGCTAGGCCAAGAAATCCTGCCCTCCGCCCGCGAACGCTGCACCTTTACCAGCGTAGAAATTTGGTCGGCAGAGACCGAACACGACCAACTCCTGTCCATCCAATATTACAGCGAAGAACAAATCCACCAACTACAAGAACAACGCAAACAAGCGATTTTCGGTAAGTTATTAAGCGACAAAGAAAAAAAAGAAATCCAGCAAGATTATGATGACACCGAACTCAATCTTGCCGCCATCCTAGAATTCTCCCATCAAAAAAACGGCTTTAACCAGCCATTCATCGACATCAGCGAAATCCACGACAACATCCAAGCCGCTGTCTTTAAAAACCGCGCCCAATCCTTGGCAATCAAACGCATCCAACTGAAAACCGTACGCCTTAGAAGCGACCGCGACATCATTTTCCACGACGTGCCAGGCTTTAACTCCGGCATTTTGATGCACGCCGAGCAAGCCATCGACCGCCTAAGAAACTGCGATGCCATCATTTACGCCAAAGAAATGAAGCAGCCGTCGATCACCGGCCCAGAAAAAGACATGTTATTAGTGGTCGATGCCGAAGACCCATCGCTGCGCGTCGCCGACAAAGTTTTTGTGGTGCTGACCCAAGCCGATGCTCTGGACGACCCGATAGACTTCAAAGACACTTATCAAAAACACCAAGCCTACTGGCCCAACGTGCCGCAACGGCGCTTAATCCCGGTTTGCGCGCGCTCGCATTTGGTGGAATTCGGCATTCCGTCGGAAGACACTTTACGCCGTTCCAAAAGCGCCGACGACAAAGCCAAGCTGAAAAAAATCGGCATCACTGATGGTATGCCAATACTGAAAGAAGCCGTCAACAACTACATCGACAACGAACGCTCGGCGGTACTGCAAAAACGCTGCGATGCCTTGGTGTACAACATGCGCCAAATTGCCAGCGAAATATTGCTGAAACTGGAACCCACCTACGGCAACATCAGCGAAACCGATTTTGAAGAAGACGACCTGTTGGGCAAAGACTTCAACCAATGGTGGGGGCGCGAATGGCAACGCATCAAAAAAGACTTTGATGTCTGGTACGCAGAAAGCATCCAAGGCCGCAAAGAAGCCGATTCCATCGGTGCAGAACACCAAGAACTGGCAGCCTTGCGATTGGCTTACGACAACAAAATCGAAGCCTTACTGGCAAACTTAAATAACGCCCAACCGGATGAAATAAAACGCATTTACACCGCAGGCGGCACGCTGTCTATGCCAGACCCGCGCGAAGGCAATTACAAAATCCGCGAAGAACTGTTCCGGGAAATCCAGAAAAAGTTTGAAAATGAATTGACCGACCAACTTGCCCAAGCCCTGCAAGCCTTAATCGACCAGATTGTTAAAAAAACCGAAGAGCTGCTTTGGTATACCGACGACATCCGCAAAACTTTATTGCATTCGCATATTGACGAAAGCATTGAACAAGCGCGCATCCGCCACGGTTTCCAAGTATTGTTTTTGCGTTTTGGTCGCGTCGCCGTGGAAGCGTTTATCGCCAAACCCTTGCAAGCACGGGAACGTTTGCTCAGCGAACGCGCCGCCGAAATCAAAACCTTGGAAGCCTTTTACCAAGGCCCAGACAACGCCAAACACGAAGGCGGCCTGACCCATTATTTACGTTATGGCCTATGGAATGTGCTAAAAGCCGTCACCGCACCCGCCCCTGCCCGAACCAGCACACGCACTAACGGCCCCAAAAACGTCGCCCAAGAGTTGGTCAATACGGCAACCGAAGCCTTGAAAAAAACTGTGGAAGAGCCGGAAAAAGCCCCAGAACCCGCCACCTTCGATGAAGTGGTTGATGAAATCAACGAAGATTTAGCGGCCTTGCAAGATTACTTAAAAAACAGCGTATTTTATGCCGCAGGCTTTATCACCTATTGCAATCAAGAGCTGGAACGCATCCGCAACCGCTTTAAAGAAATGGAAGACAACGACCGCCAATGGATAGGCATCATCCGCACCGCCGTTAAATACGAAAAAAACCCAAAAATCCCCTACAGCATCGCCCATTCCCGCCGCGATTTCCGTTTGCGTAGGGAAATTGCTTTGGAGATAAATGAAGTTAAGGCGATGTTGTAACTAAAAACATCTATCGCTTTTATGATGAACATAGAATGGATAAAACAATCAGTAAAAAATCAATGCTATCGGTATTCCCGCCACGCAGACCAAGAACGGCAAAATGACAATTTGACTCTAAACGAAATTGCCCAAGCCATTCTAAGTGGCCGGATTATCGAAAAATATGAAGATACTGGGCGAGGGGCAAGTTGTTTAGTTGCTGGTTTTACCGATAATGGCATTCCTGTACATACTGTCTGTGGCTGTATGGGAAATACATTAGTCATTATTACTGTCTACATTCCTACCCCTCCTAAATTCAAGAATCCATTTGAACGCGGTAATTAATTATGAGTAACAACTGTGTATTTTGTGGGCATAAACATCTAATCAGCAAAACCACCCGCTATATCTATCAAAAAAACCAACAACTATTAATTATCGATCATGTACCTTGCCTAGAATGCAGCTTTTGCGGCGAACAATATTTTGATGCCTCCGTTTTAGAAACCATAGAACAGGATTACCAAGCAATTGCCAATGCAGAAAAACAACCAACCCGTTTCCTGCAAGTTGCCATCGAAGACTTTTCCTTATTGAGCTTATAACGCTATGCCATACGTTTTAATCATCCATGAAGTCGCTGACTACCCAACATGGAAAAGCATTTTCGATAACGCCGCCAACATCCGAAAAGCCGCTGGTGAGCAACGCTACCAACTGCTGAAATACGATGATGACGCCAATAATATTGTGCATTTTTCGCAATGGTCATCGTTAGCTAATGCCAGACAGTTTTTTGAATCGCCAGAACTGGTTGAAATCAGAAAACAAGCAGGTGTAAAAGCACCAGAATTCATCTATTTGGATGAATTAGAAACCGGGGTTTTATAAACCTAAAGCTGTTCGATTTTTTAACCTAGGGAGCGTTCTCAACCAATTCTAAACAAATAAGCCCTATTGATGTGTTCTAATATCCATTTGCCTTGGAAAAATCATGGATCGAACTGTTTTAAGGGATGACCAATGGGAACGTATAAAAGATTTTTTACCCGGCAAAG
>CAIYRS010000012.1 GCA_903928685.1 uncultured Methylococcaceae bacterium | reverse complement strand
GGGCATCTTGCCCGCTAGTTGCGGGCAAGATGCCCGCGCTCCACAAATAGAAAACGTGACTTTTCAGGGTATAGCCGTCATTTTACTGGCCTTGGTAAGCCTCTCCAGCCATGCCAAGTCACCCAAAGTCGCCATCGCCACTGCCCATCCCTTAGCGACGGCTGCTGGTTTTGACATCATCAAACAAGGAGGCAATGTTTTTGATGCCGCCGTCGCCATCAGTGCGGCATTGGCGGTTGTTGAACCCACGGGTTCTGGTTTGGGCGGCGGTGGCTATTGGTTGCTGCACAACGCCCAAGACCACAGCGACCACCTCATCGACGCACGGGAAACCGCTCCCGCCGCTGCCCACAAAGACTTATTTTTGGATAGCAACGGCAAGCTCATCCCGAAATTATCCCTAGATGGGCCATTAGCCGCCGCTATTCCCGGCCTTCCTGCCGCCTTGGTACACTTATCCGAAAAGTACGGGCGACTGCCATTAGCGCAAAGCCTTGCGCCCGCGATTGGCTATGCCCGTTTTGGTTTCGCCACCGGCAATAAACATCTAAAACTGCTTAACTTTCGCGCCGCCACCTTAAGTAAATACCCGCAAAGCGCGGCAATTTTTTTAGCTGACGGCAAAGCCCCCGCCGCTTTTAGCATCCTTAAACAAACCGATTTGGCAGGCACTTTAAGTCGCTTGGCAAGCGCCGGATTTGCGGGTTTTTATGCGGGCGAAACCGCCGACAAACTGGTGTCTAGCGTCACGGAAGCAGGTGGGATTTGGACTAAGCAAGACTTGGCGAACTACCATATCGTTGAACGTCAGCCGCTGAAAGGCCACTACAAAGGCGTACAAATCACCACCGCAGCGCCATCGTCGTCAGGCGGCATTGCGTTGTTGGAAACCTTGAATATGCTCGCGGCTTTCGATCTGCACCACGCCACACCCGTCACCCGCGTACATCTCATCACCGAAGCCTTGCGCCGCGCCTATCACGACCGCGCTTTGTATTTGGGGGATAGCGATTTTATTGACGTGCCCGTGGCGCGTTTAACCAACCCCGATTACGCCGCCGGACTCCTGAGCAGCTTGCGCCCCGATAAAGCCTTGCCCAGCAACGCCTTATCTGGCGATTTGCCCGCGCCTTCTGAAGGTACAAATACCACGCATTTTTCCATAATCGATGACCAAGGCAACCGCGTGGCGGCAACCTTAAGCATCAACTTTCCGTTCGGCTCTGGATTTGTCGCCACGGGTACAGGCGTGCTACTGAACGATGAAATGGATGATTTCGCTAGCCAAAGCGGTGTCGGCAACGGTTACGGGCTTATCGGCGGTGCTGCCAATGCCATCGCCGCCAATAAACGGCCTTTATCCAGCATGACTCCGACTTTTTTGGACGATGGTAAACGTATCGCCGTACTCGGCACACCTGGCGGTAGCCGCATTCCATCTATGGTGATATTAGCCAGCTTGGCGTTTGCCGAAGGTGAAAACCCCGAAACTTGGGTACAAACGCCGCGTTTCCATCATCAATTTTTGCCAGATGTTTTGGAATTTGAAGCCGATGCCTTATCGCCCAACCAGCAACAACAATTGCAGGCTTTAGGCCATCAACTGAAACCCGCACGCTACGCATATGGCGATATGCAAGCCGTACAACTGCAAACTAGCGATAAAACCTTAACCGCCGTCAGCGACCATCGCGGCGAAGGACAAGCGCTTGTTGGCGATTAATCCCCAGCAGATTGACGTATGGCACGGCGATTTAACCCCCATCGACCAGCCACTGTACCTGCCATTATTAGCAAGCCATGAACGTGACCACGCCCAAAACTTAACACAGCCAGCCATCCGGCAACGCTATATCCAAGTACGGGCAACCTTGCGTAGCTTGCTGTCGCGCTACCTAAACCAAGCGCCAGAAAGCATCGACATCCGCAGCAACCAACACGGCAAACCTTATCTCCAAGATTATCCCGAATTGGTGTTCAACCTTTCCCATAGCGGTGATTATTTGGTGATTGCCCTCGCAAACCGCTGCCAACTCGGTATCGATATAGAACTGTGCAAAGTCAGAGCCAACCTAGCATTAATGGTAAACAAGTGCTTTAACCAAACCGAAGCCGCGTATTGGCAAAGCTTGCCGGAACACCAAAAAAACAGCGTGTTTTATCAATTTTGGACACGCAAAGAAGCCTTCGTAAAAGCCACCGGACGCGGCATTGCCTTGGGTTTACAGCAATGCGTTATCGATGTGGAAAACCATAACCAATTCCAAAGCTTGCCCGCCGCTTATGGTGAAGCCAGTATTTGGCAGATAACACCAATCGCTTTCGCTAACAAACCGTTGTTAATCGGTGCTGTAGTTGCCGATCAAGCCATTGCTAGCGTTAATTGGCATACTTGGGTGGAATAGTGCTTTGTTAGGGTAAATTGTTATAAATTAGTTATATAGCTCTGTCTAACACTCTTTATTCAGTCTGAGCTGCATTTAGAACCATCGCCATATCGATTTTAAGATGAGCTAATGAATCCTGCCCATGCTCCAACAAACCCAGGCCGGACTCCATTAGTTGCAGTCCGGTCTGAGCTTGTTGAGTACTTTAATTAATGGTGATGGCGTTTTTGCGGCTTACTCTTTGCCACGGCTTTTTTTACCGTTTTAGCATGATGGCTAGCGGGTTTATGTCTGCTGATGATTGGCGCTGTTTTAGGGGCTACGGCACGATGGTGTCTGCTGTGCTTAGCGTGTTTATTGCTTAGGTGGTGGATAACAGGGCTTGGGCTGCTGTCGTTATCGTAACTGCTGTGGGTTGCGCTGCTGTTGCCACAACCGAGCAAGTAAGGTGCTGAGCCAGTGGTTTTTACCGGTATCGCGGTGATGGTTTTTTCTGACGGGGTGAAGTCGCCAGCAAAGCCGTGGTTCATCATGCTAATCATCAATTGGTAGCGGTGCGGGCTGGTTTGTCCGCCTAAAATAACACCGATTAAGCGTTTGCCGTTTTGGCTTGCCGATGACATCAGGTTGTAGCCAGAGCCGCAGGTGAATCCGGTTTTCATACCTTCTGCGCCGGGGTATGTGGCGGTGAATTTGTTGATGCCTCGTAATTCTGTGCCACGAAAATAAAAGCTATGGGCGCCAAAGTAACCGTAGTACTGGGGGAAATCGTGCATGGTGCGCCATGCCAATAAGCCCATGTCTCTTGCGGTAGTCACTTGCCAAGGGTGCGGTAAACCTGTGGCATTCATAAAATGGCTGTCAAACATGCCGATGGCATGGGCTTTGGCGGTCATTTTCATGGCAAAATTTTCTTCATTACCACCAAGATGTTCGCCTAAGGCAACGGCGGCATCATTGGCGGAGCGGGTGATAATTGCCAAGATGGCTTCTTGTACGCTGATATGTTCGCCAGTGCGTAAGCCCAGTTTGCTGTTAGGTTGGCGGGCGGCATGGGGGGAGACGGTAATCTGGTCGCGTAGGTCGATTTGCCCTTGGTTTAAGGCGGTAAACGCTAAGTATAAGGTCATCACTTTTGTGAGTGAGGCCGGAAACCAAGATTGGGTTGCTTCTAATTCGTTTAATATTTTGCCGCTTTCGGCATCTATTAAAATTGCCGCGTTACGGGCATGGCTGGTGGTTGAGAAAAATGCTAAGCACAGCGGCAGTAAAATGACGAGAATGGATTTTGTTTTTATCATGTGGAAGGATGTTAACAGGCTGGATTTAAAGTATAGATTTTTGGGTTTCGATGTCGGCTTGCCGGATGGTTTGGTTAGAAGGTGTTTTAAAAATGTCTCGGGCAGTGGTTAAAACACCTTCTCAGTGCGGGCATTCTGGCAATTTATTTATGGCGTTTAATGCGCTTATTGCAGTCATAAGGCGCTTGGCCTTGGCAGATACCCCAAAACGCGCCGACATCACCTTCGTTGCTGGGTTTCCAAGTTTCTGCAAAGGCTTCAAATACTACGCCGGATTTTTTGATTTTAGCGAGTTTGGCAAAAGTGTCGTTTACCACTTGCGCTTGGTTGGCGGCATTGGCGATGCCACAGCGTTGGCTGGTGATACTGTTGCTGTTGAGGGCTTTTTCCGGGCCGTTGGGCCAGCCAAATTCGGTAATCATGGCGGGTTTTTCTGGATTGGCTTTTTGCACTTCAGTCAGTCTGGCGATATGGAAATCAGCGGCTTGTGCGGCGGTTGTACAGGGGTAAAGTGGTGAGTAGCGGTTTTCCCACCATGGAAATACGTTAATGCCTATCCAATCGACTTGTTCCGAAAAACTGGTTTTGCCGCAATTTAAAGAGCGGTTGCACCATTCCCACCAAGTATCAATTGTGGTTATCGGTTGGCTTACTTTGGCTTCGCGCAAGGCATTGATGCAATGGCTAATTTCGCCATCAAACGCATAGCCGTGGCGGGTACGTACTTCAGAGCCGCAGCTGAGTTTGATGATGGTTTTAGGGAATTTTTTGGCAGCTTGGATGCCAGCGGCGATGGATTGGGAGTTGACGGTTGGGTCTTTGTCTATCCAAAGGATGGCGATGACTTGCAGGTGTCGGGCTTCGGCGGCGGTAAACAGGTGTTCAAGGCCGTTGATGACCCCGTAAGTCATGATGCAATTGAAGCCTGTGGTTTTTACCAGTTTATCTAATAAGGTCTCAATCAGCTCTTTTGAAGGCGGCGGGCCGTAATCCGGGGAAAGATTGCCAACATAAGGGCTAAACGCGGCGCATTGCAGGGGCTTATCGGCAGCTTTAGATGAAGTTGCCCAACTGGCGGTGTTGAAACCGATTGACCAGGCAAAAACAACCAACAGCAACAGCGTATGTTTCATGGATAAACTCTTTAATGCCAAACGGGGGAGGCCGCTATGATAGGGCATTTTGTTCTTCAAGTTACAGCTTTAATTGCCTTTAGGGTTTTTAGTAACGTCTAGCATTAAGGTACAATGCCTGTTGAGTGCTGCCGGAGGCAAACAAAAGCGGAAGTTTGCGGTGTGTTGTGGTGTTCCGGTGTGTCAATCCAACCAATTCTAAAATAAAAGAGGAAAACACCATGAAAAAAACTTTGTTGATGGCGGTTATGTTACTTGTTTCCGGTGTGGCTGCGGCGGAAACTGACCATTATGTATTGCGTGACGGTAACCATGTGCGGCACTTAAAAATCCATAAATTGGCTGATGAAATTACGGTAACGGCGGATGTGGATTTTGAACCAAACGCAAATGAAACCAATGGCAAACCTTGCTCAGCAGAAATTATCGCTAAAGCCAAAAGTGTTGCTGAAAACGAATTGTTGATGAAAAAACATTCTGAAAGCGAAGCCAGCTATTGCGAATTGAAAATCCATTTGACTGGAACAGGCGCAACGGTTGAGCAATCTGCGGATTGTGATAACTTTGTTGCTGGTATTTGCCGCTTTGCTTCGGATGGCAAAGAGCTAGTAAAAATTAAGTAATAGCGCTAGTCGGATAACAAAAAAAGCCGGACAACTGGTTAAGTTGTCCGGCTTTTTTATTGGGCGGTGTTTAGCTGTTTATGTTGTCCACGAACGGCACGAAAAGACACGAACTTAATGGAGGAGGCTGTAATGTTTCACCACCAAACATACCGCCGTGATTCTTTCTAGCCATTTTGGCAGGATGACTACGCTGTAGCGGGATGGAGTACAAGCCTAGGCTTGTACTCCAAGTTACTAACCGTAATTATCGATCATCAACTACGTTATAGTTTTTCGTGTTTTTCGTGGACAAAAACATTAATGGCTAACGTCGACTTTTTCGCCTTTGGCTTGACCGATTTCTGCCAGCGTTTCGGTAAACCAAGGGGTTTCAATATCAAACGGTTTGCCGCCTTTAATGCGTGGGAATTCAATGGCGCGTAATACGTTGCCGTTGTCTTCGTCATGACCAATAACGCCAGATTCACGGCGCATTGCACATTCCACTGCCAAATCTGCACAAGATTTGATTAAGCGCACATCTTCAATGTTGGATGCGGCAGCGCGGGCGAAATAACCGGATTTTTGTACCAAGGTTTTCTCCGCACCGATCATGGCAGCGAATTGTTCGCCAAACCATTTACCTGGGTTGATAGCATCCAATTTGATATGACCGAAAGCATCGCGTGGCACGTCTTGGCCTTTGGCTTGCATTTCAGCAACAATGGCTTCTACGCCAGCACCTTCAGAAACGAAGATGTTGATGCAATCGACAGTATCCATCAATGCGCGTAGGCGTTCGGCTTCGGCAGCAAGGTCAATCGCCATTTCTGGGACGAATACCGCGTGGACTTCGTAAGATTCGCGTGACAAACCTAAGCCCGGCAACCATTCGGCTTTATCTAACAATTTGCGGTATTGTTGCGCGGTGGCGGCAGTCAACCAGCCGCAGTTACGGCCCATAACTTCATGGACGATCAACATGCGTGGGTTGGCGTTGTTTTCAGCAACTACGTTCCAGAAGTAACGTGCACCTTGTTCGGCAGCCGTCCATGCGCCTAAGGATTGTTTGATAGGGAAGACGTCGTTATCAACGGTTTTTGGCAAGCCGATAACGGTTAAGCCGTAATCGTTTTCCGCCAAGAATTTTGCCAAATCGGCGGCGGCAGTATTGGTGTCATCGCCGCCGATAGTGTGCAGGATGTCAACGCCGTCTTTAATCAATTGGTCAGCGGCAACTTTTTGTGGGTTTTCGCCTTCTTGTACCAAGCCGCGTTTAACGCAGTCGGCAACGTTAGTCAGTTTTACCCGGCTGTTACCGATGGCAGAACCGCCAAAACGGTGTAACAGGCCAGCGTTTTCACGGACTTCTTGGGTTACTGGGTATGAATCGCCTAACAGCAAACCTTTGTAACCACTGCGGTAACAGATGATTTCAATGCTAGGGTCGATTTCTGTGTAACGTTCAATCAGGCTGCCGATAGCGGAGTTAAGGCAAGGTGCCAAGCCACCTGCGGTAAGGATCGCGACTTTTTTAGGTTTGTTCATAAGGGTATCGTTTTTTATTAAAGGGGGTTAAGGAAAAAGGTTAAGGGTATCGTTTCGATGGGGCGGGATTCTATCATATTGGTTATGAATTTTTGGGAATCGCCACGTTAAAATCATTGCAATGTGCTGGTGGGATAGTGTTTTATCCGTTTGCTTTCTAAGTCTAAGAATTCAACGCCAAGTGCTATACCCAGCGGCGGCTTGGCTTTAAGCCAAACGATTTTAAGCTCACCCGATAAGTTTAATGCGCCAACACTAAATGGCGCGACGGTGTTGACCTCGATATTCAAGTCGTCCTTGATAAATAGCATCATCCCTCCGGTAGAAATGTTTTCCGTTTCAAAGGCTACAGATTGATCATTAACCACCAGCTCTCCGGGCACAATTAGCTTTTTCCTGGAAGATGTTCTTTCATATTCTGGTCTATTGGGGTTCTGGACGGCGTTTATAAATTTTAATCCCAACAGCAAATGCGAGTTATGGTTTTCAACTCGCACTAATTCGGCTTCGGCACTCATCTTCATTTCAGGAAGATTTATGTCGACTTCACAATGCTCGGTTAAATTTTTAAGCAGCATTTCGGAATGTGCGCCGTCATAGGTATTTATGTCGACCAATACCCCGGATAAGGAAATATTTCGGAGAATAATCGGTGTTTTTATGCCATTAAAATGAATAAAACCACGTGAGCATAATTTTTTACGGTAGTTTCTTTTTATATGTGAGTCCATAATTGCCTACAGTTTTTATGTATATTTATGCCGCATAGGCTTTTCTGAAATTATACGCCTAGTACAACCATGATAATGCGAATATGCTGCTTGTGTTTTTTATTAATGGGATGTGTGAGCCTACCCCCAAAAAATACCGAGAACGTCTGCTCGGTGTTTCAAGAAAAGCAACAATGGTTTTCGGATGTGGTCGATGTCTATAATAAATGGGGCTTGCCGATCCCGGTATTAATGGCGATTATGCACCAAGAATCGCACTTTGTTGCCGATGCCAAACCCGACAGGACGTGGATTCTAGGTATTATTCCGTGGTCTAGGCCATCAAGCGCTTACGGCTATGCACAAGCAGTCGATGACACATGGGACAATTATCTGGATAATGCTGGCGATTGGGGTGCAGACCGCGACGATTTTGCGGATGCGGCCGATTTTATCGGTTGGTATTGCCATACCAGCCATAAACGTTTTGGTATCAGTAAAACCGATACCAAAAATCTCTACCTTGCCTACCATGAAGGCCACGACGGTTACAAAAATAACAGCCATTTGCACAAACGTGAGTTACTGCAAATAGCGAATAACGTGGCTAAAAAGGCAAAAATGTTCCAAAAACAATTGGCTGTCTGTCGTATTAAAAAGTAGCCGTATAAAAATATAGTCAAGCAACCACTAAACAGGAAAAACCGTGAATAAAATTCAAGTTCAAGTTATTTCAGTGATTACCGCCTTACTTATAGGATTCACCATGTTCTCAATGGCAAACGCCACCTCTCCCGAAGAAAACAAAGCCCAAGGCAGCGCATTTTTGGCTGACAATGCCAAAAAACCGAATGTCACCACTACTGCCAGCGGCTTGCAATATCAAATACTTGCGCCAGGCACCGGAAGTAAATCTCCGACAGCTACTGATAACGTCACCGTGCATTACAAAGGCACAACCATTGACGGCAAAGAATTTGACAGCTCCTACAGCCATGGCGGCCCAGTAACGTTCCCTTTAAACCGGGTTATTCCAGGTTGGACAGAAGGTGTGCAATTGATGAAAGAAGGTGCCAAATACCGCTTTTTTATCCCTTCAGAATTAGCTTATGGTGAACAAGGCGCGGGCGACATGATTGGCCCAAATGCCGCTTTGGTATTTGATGTTGAATTAATTAAAATCCAATAACGCCTGCCTCAGAGCAGCCGGATAACCTCCACGGCTGCTCTTGATTCCCGAACTATTTTCGCCGTTCCAGCCACGCCAGCCCAATTCCCATGACTTATACCCTCTTCGCCAGTACCCCCAAAGCAATGGAAGATTTGCTTGCCGAAGAGTTGAAAACTCTTGGTGTTAACGGTGTAAAAACCACCATTGCTGGTGTTGCCTTTGAAGGCGATTTAGCGACCGCTTACCGCGTGTGTTTATGGTCCCGCATTGCCAACCGCGTACTACTGCAACTCGCCAGTTTTCGGTTAACCAGCCAAGATGATCTCTATCGGGGCGTACAGAAAATTGATTGGGCAGAACATCTGGCAGCAGACGGTAGTTTTGCCGTTAGCTTTAGCGCAAAAAACTCCCAAGTCATCAACAACACCCATTTTGGCGCATTGAAAGTGAAAGATGCCGTGGTTGACCAACTGCGAAACCGCTTTGGTAGCCGCCCCAGTATCGATACCGACCAGCCGGACATCCGCATTAATGTCCATGTCCACGACGAAACCGCCCAGCTGAGTTTAGATTTATCCGGCGAAAGCCTGCATCGGCGTGGTTATCGTGATGTCACCTTAAAAGCCCCCATCAAAGAAAACCTTGCCGCCGCCATGTTAATACGTAGCGGATGGGCAAAAATTGCTGCCCAAGGCGGTAGCTTAGTCGATCCCATGTGTGGCTCAGGCACGCTGTTGCTAGAAGCGGCGATGTTGGCGGCGGATTACGCCCCCGGTTTGCTACGCGATTATTTTGGCTTTATCGGCTGGAAACAACACGATGCCGCTTGTTGGGAAAGGCTACGCGCCGAAGCGGTCATCCGCAAACAAGCAGGCTTGGCAAAACTACCGATGTTGGCAGGATTTGATGAAGACCGTCACGCCGTCAACACCGCTTTAGGGCATGTGGCGCGCGCGGGTTTACAAAAATATATCCATGTGGAACGCCGCGATATTCTCGATGCCACTCCCGCCGACAGTTGGCAAGCAGGCTTGTTGATTTGTAACCCGCCCTACGGCGAGCGCTTAGGCGATGAAGAACAAACCGCCGAGTTATATAAAAAATTCGGCGATGTCTTAAAGCAGCGCTTTGTAGGCTGGCGAGCGGCGATGATAATCAGCAACCCAGAACTAGGTTTCCGTTTAGGCATACGCTCGCAAAAACCCATCACCTTCTTTAATGGCGCATTAGAATGCAAGCTGTTACGGTTGACTATTGAAGAATCGGCGTTTTTCATCCCGAAAGCCAGAAATAGCCAAGAACGCTGGCAACAAGTTACCGACATCAGCCAAGCCACAGCGCCGGTAATCTCTTCCCAAGAACATAGCCACGAAACCGAACAAGAAGCTGAGCCAGATTTACCGCCAATGCCGACTGCTAGCGCGGAAATGTTTGCCAATCGCTTAAAAAAGAATCTAAAAAAACTAGCGCCGTGGGCAAAGAAAAACCAAGTCAGTTGTTACCGCGTCTACGATGCCGATTTACCCGAATACGCCGCAGCCGTGGATATTTATCAAGGCAGGCAAACCTGGGTGAACGTACAAGAATACGAACCACCAAAAACCATTGACCAGCACAAAGCCGACCAACGCTTGGCGGGCTTGCTGGCAGAATTGCCCGTGGTGTTGGGCATTCCTCGTGAACAGGTGTTTTTAAAAATCCGCCGTAAACAACGCAGCGTGGAACAGTACGAAAAACTCGGCGATAGCGGGCAATTTCATACCATCAGCGAAGGCGGCTGCAAATTGCTGGTGAATTTCCAAGATTATCTGGATACCGGGATTTTTCTGGATCATCGGCCTATACGTTTAATAATCCAACAACAAGCCGAGGGCAAACGCTTTCTTAATCTGTTTGCTTACACGGGCACGGCGACCGTACATGCCGCAGTGGGTGGCGCAAAATCCACCACCACCGTGGATATGTCCAATACTTATTTGAATTGGGCAAAAAACAATTTGGGCTTAAATGTCAGTGTTGGTGAACACGAATTTATTCAAGCCGATTGTCTGGAGTGGTTGGCGGCAGAAGCCAAACACGCCAAGCCCCGGCAATACGATATGATCTTTTTGGATCCGCCGACATTTTCCAATTCCAAACGCATGGATGATGTGTTTGATATACAAAATGACCACGTGCGTTTGATTACATCGGCGATGCGCTTGTTGGCTGCCGATGGGGTTTTGTATTTTTCTACCAATTTCAGACGCTTCAAACTTGATAATGAAGCTTTATCGCCACTGCATATCGATGATATTACTGCGGCAAGTATTCCAGAAGATTTTGCCCGCAATCCCAAAATCCATTACTGCTGGAGAATAAAACATCATGCGTAAAGTACAGATTAAAGTGATCGGTCGGGTACAAGGGGTGTATTTTCGGGTGTTTACCCAAAACAAAGCCAAGCATTTCGGTATTAAAGGCAGCGTTAAAAACCTCGCCGACGGCAGCGTTGAAATCATTGCGGAAGCCGAACATATCGCCATCGAAAATTTCATCAAGTGGTGCCACAAAGGCCCTATCACCGCCAGAGTTGATCTGGTGGAGATTGTCGATTTAACAGTGGAAGAACCGCTGACTGAGTTTTTGATTATTAAATAACGCTGGTTATGGTTTCATCCGCGAAGGCTATAAAACGATAGGATTGTAGGATGTGCCGACGGCAGGAGGCGCATCAAACTAAGCGATCCAATGATGGGCATCCATCCTGTGATATTAATTTAGCCAATAGTTTAATTTCGTGCCTTTTCGTGCCGTTCGTGGACGAATAGTTAACATCGGTTTTTTATAGGTTAATCCCAGCCGCCACACGCTTCTTTTCTTTAGCTTTTATCTAAAAATATCATGGACATAATTTTATTAATCAAAGCATTTATTCTCGGCGTTGTTGAAGGTTTGACCGAGTTTTTACCTGTTTCCAGCACCGGGCATTTAATCTTAGTAGGCGATTTGCTTGGCTTTAATGACGAAAAAGGCAAAGTGTTTGAATTGGTGATCCAAGTCGGCGCGATTGTCGCGGTGTGCTGGGAATATCGCCAAAAAATCCTCACGGTTTTGGCAGGTTTGCCCAGCCAACGCTCAGCGCAAAAATTTGCCTTAAATATTGCTATCGCCTTTTTACCCTTGGCGATATTGGGATTTTTGTTTGGTAAACATATTAAAGCCTTGTTGTTTAGCCCCATTCCTGTTGCCTTGGCGTTCATCATTGGCGCGTTTGTGATTATCTGGGCAGAAAAACGCCAGCCAGTGGTACGCATTCACGAAGTGGAAGACTTAACGCCTTTAGATGCGTTGAAGTTGGGTTTGGCACAAGCGTTTGCCTTAATTCCCGGCACATCGCGCTCCGGCGCAACCATAATCGGCGGCTTGTTATTTGGATTATCACGCAAAGCCGCGACCGAATTTTCTTTTTTCCTAGCCATTCCCACTTTAATCATCGCCAGCCTTTACGATTTATACAAACACCGGGATTTGTTGGAATTAGCCACCGATGCGCCGTATTTCGCCGTCGGTTTATTAGCGGCATTTATCAGCGCCATTTTGGCAATCAAAGGTTTGTTGCATTACATCACCCACCACAACTTCATTATTTTTGCTTGGTATCGCATCGTCTTTGGCTTGGTTGTGCTTGCTTCTGCTTATAGTGGTTTAGTGCAGTGGACGGTTAATTAAAGGCTACAAACTCAACCACACCTTTCAGGTTTTTAAAACCTGAAAGGTGTTAACGCTACGCTATCGCCGATTTGCTATACTTGGGCTTCATTTCAACAAGCCAGACAAGCTCGGCGACCCCTTAACCCCAACCGGAAACCTACATGACTGTTAGCGCAGATGAATTCAAGAAAGCCTTGCAATTTTGGGCCAGTGGCATTGCGGTAGTCACCACTTTTTCAGAAAAATTAGGCGCACAAGGGATGACTGTGACCGCATTTTCCAGCGTTTCCGTAGAGCCGCCGCAAATTTTGGTGTGCATTAACGAAAACGCCGACACGGGTGAGGGCATCGATGCTAGCCAGTGTTTTGCGGTGAATGTCTTGAGTTCAGCACAACAGGCGCTATCCAACCAATTTGCTGGCGGCCTTAGCCAAGCTGAGCGTTTCGCCAATAATCCTTGGGAAACCGCTGTGACAGGCGCACCCATATTATCGGACACCTTGATGTCGTTGGATTGCAAAGTCGTAGAGAAAGTAAAAGCAGGCACACATTGGATCATTATTGGCAGTGTACAAGCCTGTATTAGCCGAGAGGGTGATCCGGTGTTGTATTACCGTAGCGGCTATCGGCAGCTGCTGACCGAGTAAGTTTTAGATTCACGTTAAGCCATATAGAAGTACCGTAAAAACCCAAACAGCCCGGCGTTTTCCGATCGATGTCGTCCATTCCCATGCAAGCCAACGGATAACTACTATGCCAAACAGACACTTCAAGCACAGCAAGCCTAAATGCGATCTTACCCAATTACCCAGTTTGGGTATGGGCGCAGACGATTTGATAATGGACTTTAAGCGTAATTACAGCCACAGATTGGGCCGGGATGAGTATTGCCGATCGCCGCATTATGCCTATGAAGCCTTATCGCTGACGATTACCGACCGCCTGATTGAGCGTTGGAAAAAATCCTTCAGCGCTTACAAAGCCCAAGATTGCAAACGCGCTTATTACCTATCCATGGAATTTTTGATGGGGCGCACCCTCAGCAACGCTATGTTGAATTTGGGCTTGGATGATGCCGTCAAAAAAGCCATGTATGACTTAGGCTTGGATTTAGAAGAGCTGCAAGAAAGCGAGCCGGATGCGGGCTTAGGCAATGGCGGTTTGGGGCGTTTGGCAGCGTGTTTTATTGATAGCTGCGCGACTTTGCAATTGCCGGTGACAGGTTATGGATTACGTTATGAATACGGCATGTTCAGCCAAGCTATCAGCAAAGGCGAGCAAATAGAAAATCCCGACCATTGGTTACGCAATGGCAACGTTTGGGAAATTGAACGCGCTGAACGTACTTATCGGATTAAATTTGGCGGTCATACTGAACGCCATCGTGACGATAACGGCAAAGAGAAAACCCGTTGGGTCGAAACCCATGACGTGCTTGCTATCGCTTACGATACCCCCGTGCCGGGCTATCAAAACGGCACGGTTAATACCTTGCGTTTATGGAAAGCTTCGGCAACCGAAGAGTTTGATTTGCAAGAATTTAACGCGGGTGATTATGCCGAATCGGTCGCCGCAAAAAATACTGCTGAAAACATCACCATGGTGTTGTATCCCAATGACGCCAACGAAAACGGTAAAGCCTTGCGCTTGCGTCAGCAATATCTGTTGGCATCCGCCAGTTTGCAAGATGTGATAGCGCTTTGGGTGGCAACGCGCGGTAATGATTTTTCCGAATTCGCCGCTAAAAATTGTTTCCAATTGAATGATACCCATCCCAGCATCGCGGTCGCCGAATTGATGCGTTTGTTGGTGGATAAACATAATTTACCGTGGGATGAAGCTTGGCAAATTACCCGCCAAACCATGGCTTATACCAACCATACCTTGTTGCCGGAAGCCTTGGAGCGTTGGTCGGTTAATTTGTTTAAACAGTTATTGCCACGTTTGATGGAAATTATTTTTGAAATCAACGCCCGCTTTTTGGCAGAGGTTTCCGCGCATTGGCCCGGCGATAGCGCCCGCTTACGGCGCATGTCGTTGATTGAAGAAGGCCACGAGCAAATGGTGCGGATGGCGTATTTGGCCATCGTCGGCAGCTTTTCCGTCAACGGTGTTGCCGCGCTGCATTCCAAACTGTTGCAACAAGGCTTGTTCCGTGATTTTTACGAGCTTTGGCCGACTAAATTCAACAACAAAACCAATGGCGTTACCCCGCGCCGCTGGTTGGCAAACTGTAACCCGGATTTGGCGGCATTGATAACAGAAGCCATCGGCGACGATTGGGTTACCGATTTGTCACAGCTGCATAAGCTAGCGCCGTTTGCGGATGACAAAAAATTCCGTAAACGTTGGCGCGAAGTTCGCCAACGTGCCAAACAACGTCTGGTCGATTACAAAAAACAAGAGCTGTTGATGGATTTAAACGTCAATGCCTTGTTTGATGTGCAAGTCAAACGCATCCACGAATACAAACGCCAATTGCTCAACGTGCTGCATGTCATCTACTTGTATCAACGCATCAAACAAGGCGATACCCAAAATTGGGTTGACCGTTGTGTGTTGATCGGCGGAAAAGCAGCGCCGGGTTATTACATGGCGAAAAAAATCATCAAGCTGATTAATAATGTCGCCAATGTCATCAACCATGATCCCGATGTCGGCAATAAATTAAAATTGGTGTTTATGCCCAATTATCGGGTTTCGGCAATGGAAAAAATTTGCCCGGGCGCGGATTTGTCAGAACAAATTTCTACCGCAGGCAAAGAAGCCTCCGGAACGGGCAATATGAAATTTATGATGAACGGCGCGTTGACCATTGGTACGCTGGATGGCGCTAATATTGAAATCCGCGAAGAAGTCGGCGATGAAAATTTCTTTTTGTTTGGCCTGACCGAAGACCAAGTGGAGAGCCTGCACCAACATTATGATCCGGTCGCCATCATCAATCAGGATGAAGAATTAAAAGCGGTGATAGCGTTGTTAGAATGTGGTCACTTTAATCAATTTGAGCCAGGCATATTCGACCCAATTATAGCGTCGTTAAAAAATCCGCAAGACCCATGGATGACCATTGCCGATTTCCGCAGTTTTGTGGAAGCGCAAAAACGCGTGGAAATGGCGTATCAAGACCAAGAACGTTGGACGCGCATGAGCATTCTTAACACCGCCGCCAGCGGTAAGTTTTCCGCTGACCGCACCATTAATGAATACAACGATGAAATTTGGAAATTACCGAAGGTGAAAGTGTAAATAAAATGTTTAGTATTGCCTTGTATGAACCAGAAATTCCGGCGAACACCGGCAATATTATTCGCTTATGTGCCAATGCTGGCGCGCAGCTGCATTTAATCAAGCCGCTGGGTTTTGAGCTGGAAGATAAAAAACTGCGTCGTGCGGGACTGGATTACCACGAATGGGTGAATGTCCGCCAGCATGAGTCGTTAGTGGATTTTATCAATGCCGAACAGCCGCAACGGCTGTTCGCGCTGACCACCAAAGGCAAGTGCCGGGTAAGTGACACGGCTTTTCAAGCAGGGGATTGTTTTTTGTTTGGCCCAGAAACCCGTGGCTTGCCTGCCAATGTCTTAACCGATATAGGCCAAGAACACTGCTTATATCTACCCATGCAAGCCGAAAGCCGTAGCCTGAATTTATCCAACACGGTGTCGATAGTGCTTTATGAAGCCTGGCGGCAAATGGATTTTTTGGGGGCTTTGGTGAAGTGAAAAACTTATTTAGCCGCTGTTGCCCATATTTCTTGTATTTCCCCCGCTTGGCTAGTGATTATTGCACTGGCTAAGTTGTGAAAAATGCCATGTTCGACTATGCCTGGTGTATCACTTAACAATAGATTCAGTTTGCCAATATCGCTGTCGGCATCGAATACCGTATCTAACACCAAACTGCCGTATGAGGTGATGATAAAGCCGTCGTTATTGGCGTTATAGCGCAGCTTGGCATCGCCGCCTATGCTTGCCAAGCGTTGTTTGACCAATTGCCATGCAAACGGCATGACTTCAATGGGTATGGGGAAGCGTTCGCCAATCCGCGCGACGAATTTGCTTTGGTCTGCGAGTACCCAAAATTGAGTGCTAGCTTTCGCTAGTAGTTTTTCTCTCACTAAGTCTGCGCCCCGGCCTTTTAATAAGGTTAAATCAGGGCTTATTTCATCTGCGCCATCAACATAGCAGTCAATTTGGCTGATTTGTTCCATGGCGATTAACGCTAGCCCTTCTGCTTGGGCTTTGATGCTGCTGATTACGGAGCTGGCGACGGTGGTTATCTTTAGGTTTTCGTTACGGACTCTGGCGGCTAAGGCTTCTATAAATAAGTTGGCGGTAGAGCCAGTACCTAGGCCGACTATCATGCCATTTTCAATTTTGTTGGCGGCATGTAGGGCGATGTGTTGTTTGTCATTCATAAATAAGCATTCCAAAAGCGTCAATCAGTTGATGGCGGAATTTGCGTTAAGCAGCGGCTGTTACGCAGTGTAAATTGGTGGTTTTAGATAATGGTGTTTTTTCGGTATGATAGCAGCCAATATGCTTATTTTCCTTTCAAAATTCGGTTAAATGTCCTTAAAAATAGCGATTGCCCAAGTTAATTTTATCGTCGGCGATATTGGTTTTAATACCAATAAAATCATTGAGTCTGCTTGTTATGCGCGCGATCAGTTGGCAGCGGATTTGGTTGTGTTTTCTGAGTTGTCAATTACTGGTTATCCCCCTGAAGATTTGTTGTTAAGGCCGGATTTTATTGCCCGCGCTAAATTGGCGGTTGATGAAATCGCCTTGGCTACGTTAGGGATTGATGTCTTGGTAGGCTTGCCTGAATTAGCTGATGAAGGTTTGTTTAATAGTGCATTTTTGCTGCGTAATGGCGGGGTTTTGGTGCGTTACCGCAAAAATGCTTTGCCCAATTATGGGGTGTTTGATGAGAAACGCTATTTTATTGAAGGTGATGGCTGCTCTCTGGTTTCTGTAAATGGCATTAATATTGCTATCACAATTTGTGAAGATGTCTGGCAAGCAGGTATCTTGGCTAAGAATAAGGCAGCGGGGGCACAGTTAGTTGTCACTTTGAATGCCTCACCTTTTCATGCCGCTAAAATCCATCAGCGGGAAGCTGTTGTTGTCGCGCAAGCTAAGGCGTTGCAGTTGCCGCTGGTTTATGTCAACCAAGTGGGTGGTCAGGATGAGCTGGTGTTTGATGGCGCATCGTTTGTGGTTGATGCCGCTGGCGAGGTGGTTTTTAGGGCTGAGGAATTTAAAGAGCAAATTAGCCTTATAGATTTTGATGGTTATCATCCTGTTAAGGGGCAATGTGCGCCGCTATACAGTCCTATTGCTAGCGAATATCAGGCGTTGGTTTTGGGTATTCGGGATTATGTGCTCAAGAATGGTTTCCAAGGCGTTATTTTAGGATTGTCTGGTGGCATTGATTCAGCTTTGGTGCTGGCATTGGCTGTTGATGCTTTGGGCGCGAGTAAAGTCGATGTGGTGTTGATGCCATCCCGTTATACTCAGTCGATGAGTAACGAGGATGCCTTGGAAGAGGCGAAGTTACTGGGTGTGAAGCATCATATCGTGCCAATTGAATCGGTCGTTGTCGCTTTTAATACGCTTTTGGCTGAAGTATTAGATGATGGCGTGGGTGGTGTTACCGAGGAAAATATCCAAGCCCGTTGTCGTGGGGTGATTTTGATGGCGATGTCTAATAAACAAGGCAAGTTACTTCTGACGACTGGCAATAAAAGTGAAATGAGTGTTGGCTATGCCACTTTATACGGCGATATGGCTGGCGGATTCGCCCCTATTAAAGATGTGCCAAAATTGCTGGTTTATCAGCTTGCACGTTATCGCAATAGTTTAACGGCAGTGATTCCTGATCGGGTGTTAACGCGACCACCATCAGCAGAGTTAGCGCCAGATCAACGCGATGATGATAGTTTGCCGCCTTACGATATTTTAGATCCTATTTTAGAGCGCTATGTGGAGCAGGATCAGTCGGCGGCTGAAATAATTGCTGCTGGTTATGCGCCAGAATATGTTTATAGGGCTATCCAGTTGGTTGACCGCACCGAATATAAGCGTCGGCAATCACCGCCTGGAATTAAAATTAGCCCGCGTGCCTATGGTCGGGATCGCCGTTATCCTATTACAACAGGTTACAAAGGTGTTTAATTTGGGCAACTTTAAAAAATGCTCTATCTTTATTTTCATAGAGTTAGAAAATATATTAAGATTTAATCTTAATAGCCTTGTAAAATAATTCCGGTATTCTGCCGCAATAAAGTACTATTACGACTAAATATCCTATCAATTAAGTATGTTTGTTGTTAATTAGCTATTTTTTAGTTGCCAGTTAAAGCCAGTGCAGCGCACTAAAATCATTTTTTACAGCAAAATCACCTTGGTTTTCTACAAATGTGAAAACTTTCGTCTATAAAACCCCTAGATGGTTGAAATTAATGCTAAGCCAAAAATCGGCGCATAAATGTTCAAAAAAATCTGTGCAAGAAAATGCTAGTCAACTATAAGCCATTGCGTTGAATCAAAGAGACAAATGTCTGAAATTTATGGATTACACTTATGATCAAATATTTGAAGGTATGTCATGAACTGGTTTAGTCGTAAGCAGAATACTGTTCTTAGCATTGATATCAGCTCAGCAGCGGTAAAGTTGCTGGAGCTAAGCAAAGTCGCAAACCGTTACCGGATTGAAAGTTATGCCGTTGCCGCTTTGCCAAAAGATGCTGTGATCGATAAGAATATCGCCAATGTTGACCTGATCGCAGATACCATCAGAGCGGCCTTAAAGCAATCTGGTACGAAATTGAAGGAGGCTACAGTCGCAGTTTCAGGTTCGTCGGTGATGACCAAAATCATTGCTATGGATGGCACTTTGACGCCGGATGAAATGGAAGAGCAGATAATGATTGAAGCCGATCAGTATGTGCCTTATGCCTTAGATGAAGTGAGTTTTGATTTCGAAGTGCAAGGTGTCAACGAAAGCAATCCTGAATTAGTGGATGTTTTATTGGCAGCTTCAAGAAAGGAAAATGTTGATAATCGGGTTGAAGCATTATTAAGAGCTGGGTTAAAAACCAATATAGTTGATATAGAAGCTTTTGCAATGGAACATGCTTTTAGCTTACTGTCCGATCAGTTTGTTGATTCAATTGATGGTCAAACGGTGGCGATTGTTGATATTGGCTCCACAATTACTACCCTGAATGTTTTATCAGATAGCAAAAGCATTTACACACGGGAACAAGGTTTTGGTGGCAAACAGTTAACAGAAGAAATTCAAAGGCGTTACGGCTTATCCTATGAAGAAGCTGGCTTGGCAAAAAGGCATGGAGGCTTACCTGACAACTATACAGCTGATATTTTAGAGCCATTTAAACGAGCCGTCGTCCAGCAAATACAAAGGGCACTGCAGTTTTTTATGTCTTCAAGCGCCAACAAAAGTGTTGACAGGATGATTTTGGCAGGTGGTTGTGCATCAATACAAGGCATTGAACAGTTGGTAGAAAAAAGCCTTGGTATTCCTGTTTATATCGCAAACCCTTTTGTTAATATGACGCTATCGAGCAAGGTAAAGCCCCAATTATTGAGTAATGATGCGCCTGCTTTGATGATTGCCTGCGGATTGGCTGTGAGGAGTTTTGACTAATGGCAAAAATCAACTTACTTCCTTGGCGGGAAGAGCTTCGAAATAAAAAGAAAAAGGATTTTATCAATGCGATTTTTTTAGCAGTTCTCGTAACAGGCTTAATATTAGGTTTAACGCACATGTACATTGATGGTGAAAAGTCCTATCAAGATACAAGAAACGAAATGTTACAAAAAGAAATTGCGATTCTCGATGAAAAAATAGTAGCCATCAAAAGTATCGAAGAAAAGAAAGCCAAATTGCTGGCAAAAATTGATTTGATCACCAAATTGCAAACTAGCCGTCCAGAAATTGTGCATTTGTTTGATGAGATTCCACGGGTCACCCCTGATGGGATTTTTATAAGTAAATTTATGCAATTAGGCAATGGTGTTACTTTTGAAGGTAAGTCAGAATCTAATGCGCGAGTGTCTGCTTTTATGAAAGGGATTGAAGCATCCATGTGGTTAACTGACCCAAAGCTTGATGTCATTAGAACCCCTGATAAAAATGAAAAGGGGCAATTAAGTGATTTTGTCTTAAAGGCTAAGCAAGCTGCAAAAAATAATGCTGGAAATGACCCAGAAAAAGGAGGTGGACGATGAACCTTTCCGATATTAATTGGGATTTTAATGCTTCTGGATCTTGGCCTGGCGTTGTTAAAGCTGGATTTATCGGCATTGTCAGTTTGGTTTTAGCAGGAGCTTGGGTTTATTTAGACACACTGCCACAAATAACTGAATTGGAAGATTCTGAAAAGAAAGAACTTGATTTAAAAGCCGAGTTTGAACGAAAACAAAATAAAGCCAATAATTTGCACGATTATGAAGTGCAACTGACGCAAATTGAGGCGCAGTTGTATGAAATGATTCAGCAAATGCCGACAAAAGAAGAAGTGGCTAGCTTATTGGTTGATATTTCACAAATGGGTTTAAGTAACGGCCTAGAATTTAAATTATTTAAGCCAAGCATTTCCATTAATAAAGATTTTTATTCGGAACTGCCTATTAATCTTCAAGTAGTAGGTAAATACGATCAGCTAGGTTTATTTATAAGTGGGTTAGCATCATTGCCTAGAATTGTCACCGTTCATGACATCAATCTAATACCCTACAGCGCAACTAAAATTGGCGGCAGTTCAGATTTGATATTAATGAATGCGGTTATAAAAACTTATAATGAAAATTCAGATGGCACTTCTTCTGGTAAATCTTCGGAAAGAAAGAGAAAAGTTGGCACTGTCAAATAAGTTTTGGTTAATGGAGCCAAATATGAATGATAAAAAGTTATCAATGAAAACATCTAAGGCTAAAAAATCACAGTTAATGGTCTTAACGATGCTAAGCATGTTGGTTGGTTGCGGTAGTGATGACTTTTCTGATTTAAGCCAATATATCCTTGGTATAAAAGCAAAGCCTAAAATGGCGATTGAAAAGCTCCCAGAAATAAAGCCTGTAGAGCAATTTAGCTATAAAGATGAAGTTTTACGCGATCCTTTTAAGCCATTAGATCATCCAGAGTTACAAAATAATGGTGACGGATCTGGCAATGGATTGAAGCCGGATTTCCAGCGACGTAAAGAAGAACTTGAAGCATTTCCTTTGGATGGTTTAAAAATGGTAGGCACAGTTATTAAAAGTAAGAAGCTATGGGGTTTAATAAAAGCGTCTGACAAAACTGTTCATCGGGTACAAGTAGGCAATTACATGGGTAAGAATTTTGGCAAGATCATACGTATCACTACTGACAAGGTGGAATTGATGGAAATAGTGCCAGATAAACCAGGAACATGGCGTGAGCAACAAACTTCATTAGCGTTGGCAGAGTGATTGAGGATAAAGAATGAATAACAAACATGGTGGCATTATGGTGAATAAAATCGGGCGAACACTATACGCACGCATTGGATTGGGCCTATTTCTGTTTATATTTCATATAGCTTTTGTCAAAGCTGACGAACTAGCCATTTCTGCATTGGATGTTAGTAAGTTGTCAGGTGATAAGCTTCAGATACAGTTGGAAATGAGTAATTCTGCCATTGCACCTAAAGTATTTCAGACAACCAATCCAGCGAGAATTGCCTTGGATTTTGTCGGGGTAAAAAGCAAGCTGACTAAAAAAATGTACCCTGTCAATCAAGGGCCTGCTACTAGTATCTATGTTGCAGAAGCTAAAGATAGGGTGCGTATAGTCATCAACTTATTAGAAACAACAGCGTTTGAAACTAAAACATTAGGCAATAAAGTGTTGTTGACGTTATCACCTAGCAAGCTTGCTAATGTGCCAAGC
This sequence comes from uncultured Methylococcaceae bacterium, assembly GCA_903928685.1. Taxonomy (GTDB): domain Bacteria; phylum Pseudomonadota; class Gammaproteobacteria; order Methylococcales; family Methylomonadaceae; genus Methylovulum. The sequence continues at coordinate 34,747 of CAIYRS010000012.1, read as the reverse complement.
AAAGAGCCAGTTGTTTCAAAGCTACCGCCTGTTAGGCCAATTGGCTTTCCCAATCCAGCTGTAACCTCATTATTGCCAGAGCAAGCTATAAGCGGTTTTGATTTTAAACGCGGTGAAAAAGGCGAAGGCCGCATTTTAATATCATTGGCAAACCCGAACACCGTGGTAAATACCAAAGAAGATGCGGGCAAAATAGTTGTCAGCTTTATGAATACTAAGTTATCAGCAAATCTCTCTAAGCGTTTGGATGTTTCAGAGTTTGCTACGCCAGTGAAATTTATCGATACTACTTATTCAGGACAAGAAACTAAAATTACCGTTTCTACCCAAAATAACCTTTATGATTATTCTTTAATACAGTCAGATGGGCTGCTTACGGTTGAGTTCAGGCCGCTAAGTTTGCAAGAAAAACAAGCCTTAGAAAAGACCCGGTCAAAATATACTGGTGAACGCTTATCATTGAATTTCCAAGATATAGAAATACGCAGTGTGATTGCTATTTTGTCGGAATTTACTGGTCAAAATGTCGTTGCGGGTGATGATGTAACTGGAACAATTACCATCAAACTTGATGATGTCCCTTGGGATGAAGCCTTAGATTTTATAATGATGACCAAGGAGTTAGGTAAGTTTGAAACAGGCAACGTCACCCTAGTTTCACCTTTGGACAAAATTAAAGATTATAAGAAAAAACAACAAGAAACTGAGCGTATTGTCGAGCAAGTTGATCCATTAATTACCGAATACATTAAAATCAACTACGCCAAAGCCGATGATTTTAGAAATTTGCTGTTCGGTTATGATGCCAGTAATTTAGGTAGTTGCGTTAAGGTTAATGCAGCAGATTTATTGACCGGAGGGACGACAACCACATCATCATCCGGTGCAACAACAGGTTCTACGGGTGGTACAGCAGGTGCTGGCGGAGGTGCTGGCGGACAAGGTCAGGGTGGTTCTGGTATTCAAGAGCAAATTCGTAGTCAAGACGAAAATAAATCTGATAAGTTTAGTTTGTTGTCACCGCGTGGTTCTGCGGTTGTGGATTCTCGGACGAATACGTTAATCGTTAGAGAAACTGCAAAACGATTGGAAGAAGTAAAAAAACTCATTCTCAAGCTAGATGTGCCTGTTCGTCAGGTAATGATTGAATCGCGAATTGTAATTGCGACCAGCGGATTCGCCAAAGAATTAGGAGTAAAATTTGGTGTTGGCAAGAATATGGATGTTGGAAATGGTACTCAATTTGCCTTAGGTGGTTCTGGGACTCAGGGTAATATGGCAACAGGATCAACTACCATTACAGATAGCGTAGCAAAATTTAATGGTACAGGGGCCAATGCTACCATTAACGATATGTTGGTCGATTTAGGTGCTACTAACCCTTATGGCGCATTAGGCATGACTTTAGTGAAAGGCGCTGATTATGTCTTGAATCTTGAGTTATCAGCATTACAGAACGATAAGAGAGGTGAGGTTTTGGCGAATCCAAGAATCATGACCTCAGACCGTTGTCTTGCAACCATTCAATCCGGTAAAAGAATACCGTATTTGTCTTTCAGTGGTCTTAATGGTACGAATACTACTTTCGTAGATGCATTATTACAACTCGGGGTTCTCCCACAAATTACGCCTGAAGGTAGTATTATTATGGGGCTTTTTATTACTAAAAATGATTTACAGGATACTTCAGCCACCACCAATGGCGAAAGGGTAATATTTAAGCGAGAATTAAAAACCAGTGTCCGTGTAAACGATGGCGAAACTGTTGTTTTAGGTGGGGTTTTTGAAGGTACGGAAGCTAGTGAAGTGAAAAAAATACCGTTTTTTGGTGATTTGCCTGGTATTGGTTTCTTGTTTAAGAATAACAATAACACGGACTCCAAATCAGAATTGTTGATTTTTGTAACACCAAAAATTGTAAAGGATGACGCTAATGATAATTGATAGTTTTTACGGATAGGCAAAAAGGGGGCATAATGCCCCCTTTTTTAATGTTTAAAGTTTCGCTACGAAAACCGTTTATTTACCATAAACGTTACAGTAATTTTTACATCGGCAAGGCATTTTGATGGCAGAATCAGAAAATATCTATTTAGTTGGCCTAATGGGGGCAGGAAAAACCACCATAGGCAGGCAATTGGCTAAAGCCTTGAAATTGCCTTTTTATGATAGTGATAAGGCAATTGAAGAAAGGACGGGAGTGGATATCCCAACCATCTTTGAATTTGAAGGTGAAGATGGTTTCCGTGATAGGGAACAAAAAATGATCCAACAATTAGCGGAAATGCGCGGCATTGTTTTGGCTACTGGCGGCGGCGCCATTCTCCGTGAAGAAAACCGCAATATATTGAAAAAAAATGGCTTTATCGTGTACTTACAGTGTTCGATTGACCGTATCGTAGAGCGCACTCGCCGGGATACGCAACGGCCATTATTACAAACAGAAAACCCCCGTGCGCGTATCGAAACCTTGTTTGTCCAGCGTGAACCTTTGTACTTGTCTTGTGCTGATTTCAAAGTAGATACTGGCGTGATGTCCAGTAAAGATGTTGTTGGACGTATTTTGGAAGCTTATCAAAGTATACATAGAAACTAATGGAAGAATTAATTGTAGAACTGGGAAGCCGCAGTTACCCCATTTATATTGGTGCAGGCTTATTAACTTGTGCGGAGTTATTAACTAAGCACATTAAATCCAAACAAGTCTTGGTAGTCACCAATACCACCGTTGCACCTCTGTATTTGCAGCAATTACTCAACAACTTGCAGTCGTATAATGTTGAACAGATTGTTTTGCCGGATGGTGAACAGTACAAAACCTTGGATACGGTCAGCTTGATTTTTGACCAACTATTGGCAAAACGTTTTAGCCGTAACGCCACATTGATTGCTTTAGGTGGTGGTGTCATTGGTGACATGGGCGGTTTTGCCGCCGCTTGTTACCAACGTGGCATGGCATTCCTGCAAATCCCCACCACTTTGCTGGCACAAGTTGATTCCTCAGTAGGTGGCAAAACAGGCGTTAACCACCCGCTCGGCAAAAACATGATAGGCGCGTTCTACCAGCCCCAATGTGTTATTGCAGACGCCGATGTCTTAGATACCCTAGATGATCGGCAATTGTCAGCCGGAATTGCCGAAGTGATTAAATACGGACTCATCAGGGATATTAGCTTTTTTGAGTGGCTAGAAGAAAACATCACCGCCTTATTAGCGAGAGATAAAGTTGCCTTGGCTTATGCCATTAAACAATCCTGCATCAATAAAGCCGAAATCGTCGGTGAAGATGAAACCGAATCCGGTATCCGCGCCACCCTAAATTTAGGCCACACTTTCGGACATGCCATAGAAACTGGCATGGGCTATGGCGAATATCTGCACGGCGAAGCGGTGGCTATTGGTATGTGTCAAGCAGCGGACTTATCCAGAAGAATGGGTTGGTTGAATGATGCCGATGTAACGCGGATTATTGCCCTATTAACCGCGGCAAATTTGCCTGTGATACCACCACCGCAATTGGCGGCTGAGCAATTTTTACAATTGATGGCCGTTGATAAGAAAAATGTGGACGGACAAATTCGGGTGATTTTGTTAGAAAAAATTGGCTTAGCCACATTGCCTATGGGTGTCGATAGCAAATTGATTTTGGAGACATTAATGGCTTATGGCAAAAGTAACACAGCCGTAAACTAAGCGCATGAATGATACCTTATTGCTTGTTGATGATGCCTTCATCAGTAAGGAACGTAGTGAAAAACTAGAATTGTTAATCCATCTGGTCGCTAATTCCAGCCAAGCCACCATCGTCTGCGGCCCCAAAGGCATAGGCAAAAGCACCTTAGTTAAGGCGTTGATAGAGCGGAAAAAAAATGCCTGGCAGCACTGTTTGCTTTCAGCAACGGCGGATATGAATTTCGATGCTATCATCGCGCAAATAGCCGAAATAACAGGCGAAGCAATTAACAATCCCTTAAAAAAACACAACCAAGAAACCAGCCATAATAAATTCGTATTATTTATTGATGATGCAGGTTTATTGGTGCCAGGTGTATTCACCCAACTTTTAGAATATGCCTTAAAAAATCCAAGCTTAAGGCTAGTCTGCAATTTAACGCCCGATGAAATTTTTATAAAAAACCGTACCGATGCCATCATCGACGAATGTTATTTCATTGAAATCCCGCCGTTATCTGAAAAACAATGTGGCGATTATTTGCTGTATTTAGCCACCAAATCGACCATTAAATTACCCATAAATGCAATCACTGAGCATTTAACCGCCACCGTATACCGCAATAGCCAAGGTATTCCTGCGCGTATCCTTGAACAACTGCCACAACTGGTTACCAGCAAGACTAGCGACCATGCCTTGCTATTATTGATCGCTGCCGTTGCCATATTGGTTGCCATCGCCTTAGCGGCACAATGGTTGAGCGCTACAGGCCACCTTTAAGATTATCGAAACAACTGACAAACACATGACCTTATTAAAAAACGATATTTTCCTAAAAGCCCTATTAAAACAAAATATTGACCGCACTCCCGTATGGATGATGCGCCAAGCCGGACGCTATCTGCCAGAATATCGGCAAGTGCGTGAGCAGGCGGGCAGCTTCATGAAATTATGCACCAATCCCGAATTAGCCTGCGAAGTTACCTTACAGCCACTAAGGCGCTTTGCTTTTGATGCCGCCATTTTGTTTTCCGATATTTTGACCATTCCCGATGCCATGGGCTTAGGGCTAGGCTTTACCGAAGGCGAAGGGCCAAAATTTGAGCGCCCACTGCGTACCGCCGAAGACATCAAAAAACTGCCTATTCCAGACCCCGTCATAGAGTTGGGCTATGTGATAGATGCCGTCAGCCTGATTAGAAAAAACCTGCAAGGCAGCGTGCCATTAATTGGTTTTTCCGGCAGCCCGTGGACTTTAGCAACCTATATGATAGAAGGTGGCAGCAGTAAAAGCTTCCAAAAAGTCAAAGGCTTGATGTACAACGATCCCGCATTAATGCACATCTTGCTGGATAAATTGGCGCAATCGGTCGCCAGCTATTTGAATGCACAAATCAGGGCGGGCGCTCAGGCGGTTATGCTGTTCGATACTTGGGGCGGCATGTTAGCTAGCGAAGATTACGCCGAATTTTCCTTGTACTACGCCAAGCAAGTCAGGGACTTGTTGATTACGGAATACGACGGGCAACGCATCCCGACGATATTGTTTACCAAAGGCGGCGGTTTGTGGCTGGAGAGCATGGCTGACAGCGGCTACGATGCCCTAGGCTTAGATTGGCAAACCGACATAGCCAAAGCTCGTGCCAGAGTTGGCGGCAAAGTTGCCCTACAAGGCAATATGGATCCCGTGGCTTTGTATGCCAATCCCGACGTGATTACCGAAAAAGTTAAAACCGTCTTACAAAAATATGGGCAAGGCAGCGGGCATGTGTTCAACCTTGGGCATGGTATTTTGCCGGACATCAACCCTGAACATGTAAAAGCCATGGTCGACGCCGTCCACCGCTATAGCCCCGCGTATCATCAATAAAGGTGAAATAAATGAAGCTTACAAAACAGCTATTACTAGCAAGCAGTTTGTTGCTGAACAGTGCGCTGCTGATGGCAGAAGAAATTGTCGTCCATCGCAGCTCATCTTGTAGTTGTTGCGGGAAATGGGTCGAGCATTTAAAGCAAAACCACTTCAGTATTAAAGACATTGTCACCGACGACGTACAAGCGATTAAAGACCAATACGGCGTTAAGGCGGCATTATCATCTTGCCATACCGCGATAATTAACAGTTATGTCGTCGAAGGCCACGTACCTGCGGCTGATATTGCCAAGTTATTGAAAACCAAACCAGCCGTTGTGGGCATTTCCGTACCGGGTATGCCAATCGGTACGCCGGGTATGGAAATGGGCGGTAAAAAAGATGTTTATGATGTGGTCAGTTTTGATAAACAAGGGAAGGCCCAAGTATTCAGCCATTACGGTAACTAGATTTTTCGCTTACAAAAGGCGGGCTTTGCCCGCTTTTTTTATGTCCGAAAAATAGTTGAAATGCTTTCGTTTTATGTTTGGAGTCCAAAACATGTTTTGGACTCCAATATCAAAGCTGTTCAGTATTGCAGCTGATTCAATTAAAAAACACCGCCAAACTAATAAGTACGGTACTTATCAACATCATCCACAGCGAGCGGCTGTTGCTGCGTTCAATTTGCTCGCGTAACAAGGTTAATTCCCGTTGTTGCAGTTCGGCTTGTTGTTGGGAATGGGCGGCGTTGTCTAGGGCTTTGTAGACTAATTGCGGGATTTCGGGGAATTGTTGGGCGAATTCAGGAAACTGTTTGAGCAGTTTGGTGATTTTGGCTTTGGGTCCCATGCGTTCATGAAACCATTGTTCTAAATACGGTTTGGCGGTTTGCCATAAGTCTAGTTCGGGATACAGTTGCCGTCCTAAGCCTTCAATATTCAGCAGAGTTTTTTGTAACAGCACCAGTTGCGGTTGCACATACATATCAAAACGCCGTGCGGTTTGGAACAGCCGTAACAGCAATTGCCCGAAGGAGATGTCTTTTAGGGGCTTTTCAAAAATCGGTTCGCATACGCTGCGGATGGCGGATTCAAATTCTTCTATGCGTGTTGACCGCGGTACCCAACCGGATTCGACGTGCATTTCTGCGACTTTTCGGTAATCGCGGTTGAAAAATGCCAGGAAGTTTTCTGCTAGATAATGTTGGTCGGATAACGACAAAGTACCGACGATGCCAAAATCAATGGCGATATATTTCGCTGGTGGATCTACGAAAATATTGCCTGGGTGCATGTCGGCATGAAAGAAATTGTCGCGGAATACTTGGGTAAAAAAGATTTCCACGCCGCGTTCTGCCAGCAATTTAAAGTCCACGCCAGCTTCGCGTAATTCATCAATATTGCCGACCGGAATGCCGTGGATGCGTTCCATGACCATGACTTTTTGGCGGGTTAAAGGCCAGTGGATTTCTGGGATGTAGATGATGTCGGAGTTTTCAAAATTACGGCGGATTTTGGCGGCGTTGGCGGCTTCGCGCACTAAATCCAGCTCATCTAAGGTGGTGCGCTCAAATTCGGAAACCACTTCCATCGGCTTTAAACGCCGTGCTTCTGCCCAAAATTTTTCCGCAAAACGGGCGAATTCGTAGATTAATGCCATATCGGAATGGATGCGGCCTTCAATATCCGGGCGCAATACTTTAACCACCACTTCTTCACCCGTATGCAGTCGGGCGGTATGCACTTGCGCTACGGAGGCGGATGCCATCGGGGTTGGGCAAAATTCGGCAAAGGCTTCGTTAATGCTCATGCCCAGTTCGCTTTCGATAATGGCGCGGGCGACATCATTACCGAACGGCGGTACTTTATCTTGCAGTTTGACTAATTCATCAACAATATCATCGGGTAACAAGTCTTTGCGGGTTGATAAGGCTTGACCGAATTTTACGTAGATGGGCCCCAATTCTTCCAAGGCTTGGCGAATCCGCACTCCACGGGAATCGGTTTTCTTGTTAAGCCAGTAGTATGGGGAAAATACCGTCAGGAAACGGATGGGGCGGAACAACTTGGTGTTCAACACGATTTCATCCAAGCCGTGCGCGATAAGCACCCAATTTATATGAATCAGGCGGAGGACTATTTTGGGGCGGATCACGGCGTAGGTTTCTTTGGTTGCTTAAGGCGTAAACGGCAAGTTTAACGCTCTGGGTTTTCGGATGCCTTGGCGGCAAGTAGCGCCGCTAAGCGTTCAAGCCGACTGTTTAAGCGGTCAGCATCGGTGCGTATTTTATCAACTTGGTGATAGAAAATGTTTATTTCTGGTGCAGGCGGCAAGTCGCGGGTTTCTTCTTGCAAGAATTCTGCGGTGTTAAGCCGGAAATTTTCCAGCGCATCTTTGCCCCAACTATGGCTTGCGCGGAACAAGCCGCCGAGCTGCTGTGCGAATTGTTCGCCTGTGTACCGCGCCAGTTTGCTTTCCCAGTCAATATCCAACTTGGCGAACAATTCTTGGAATTGCCGTCCGGTATTGGTGTCGCCTTCAATGCGTACTTCGCCGGAAAATAATGCCCGCATCGGCTTGCCGCTAAGCCCCATTAAGCCTAAAGCCCATAATGAGCCTGTCAGTTGGGTATCGGCTTGCTCTGGGAAGCTGTCCAGCAATTGGATGCGGTCGCTAGCAGGGCAGAGGTAAATGGTTTCGGCGAATGGCAGGATGGTGACGGCAATCACTTTTCCTGCCAGCGGCGCTAAAAACACACTGGCGTTGGCATCGAGCGACAGATACTGGTTAAGTGCGGTTTCGAGTGTGCCGATGAGGATGGGTTTAAGTAGCATCAGAGCTTGCAGCCGTTAAATTTTATAGCCGCGATGGATGGCGACGATGCCTTGGGTCATGTTGAAATATTCGCAGCGTTCTAAGCCAGCGTTTTCCATCATGGTTTTTAATTCGTCTTGTTTGGGGTGCATGCGGATGGATTCTGCCAAGTAACGGTAGCTGTCTTCATCTTTGGCAACAAACTTGCCGATTTTTGGCAATAAGTTAAACGAGTAAAAATCGTAGACTTTTTCGGTGATGCTATCTATCGGATGGGAAAATTCCAGCACGATAACGCGACCGCCTGGTTTTAGTACCCGGTGCATAGAGCGTAAAGCAGCATCTTTGTCGGTGACATTACGCAGGCCAAAACCGATACAAACGCAATCAAAGGTATTATCGGCGAACGGCAAACATTCGGCATTCACTTGGGCGTAACGGATATTGGCAATCAGGCCTTTGTCAATCAGGCGGTTACGTCCGGTACGCAGCATTTGCGAATTGATGTCCGCCAATACTACTTTGCCAGAATCGCCGACGCGTTGTTCGAATAGCGCGGTCAAGTCACCTGTGCCACCAGCCAAATCCAGCACTTGTTCGCCTTTGCGGACATTGCTTAATTGCACGGCGATACGTTTCCAGATGCGGTGTATGCCCAGTGACATCAAATCATTCATGATGTCATAATTGTCGGCGACGGAATCAAATACGCCGCGTACCATTTTTACTTTGTCTTCGGTAGCGACTTGTTTGAAGCCAAAATGGGTGGTGTTGTCATTGCTCATAATCACTCCTAGTGTGTGCTTGGCACAGCATCGCGTTGGTAACCTGCGGCTTTTAGCCGACAGAGGTAATCAGTCCATAATTTTTCGTATTCAGAACCCAGCAAGTACAAGAAATGCCAAGTGTAAATGCCAGAATCGTGGCCGTCGCTGAATACCGGGCAAATAGCGTATTGGCCTATGGGTTTAATGGTTTGGATGGTGACCTGTTCCTTTCCCACTTGCAAAATTTCTTGCCCTGGCGCATGGCCTACGGCTTCCGCTGATGGCGTGTAGACCCGTAGGTATTCGCTGGGCAGCAAAAATACACTACCGTCGTCGTAGCTGATTTCTAAGCAGTTGGATAGCGTATGGTGTTTGATTTCAACAGGAAAGCTATCGCAAGGGGGGACGGTTAGGCGCATAAATGGTTAATGTTGATTTATAAAATGTAACGGCTTAAATCTTCATCTTGGACGAACGCGATCAAATGTTCGTCAACATAAGCAGCATCAATGACGATGGTTTTTTCCACTAAATCGGACGCGTTATAGGAAATTTCTTCCAACAAGCGTTCCAAAATAGTGTGCAGCCGTCTGGCGCCGATATTTTCGGTGCGTTCGTTGACTTCCCAACCCAGCTCGGCGATGCGTTTGATGCCGTCGGCAGCAAAACTTAAGGATACGCCTTCGGTTGCCAATAAGGCCGAATATTGCTCGGTTAACGAGGCATTGGGTTCGGTTAAGATGCGTACAAAGTCTTCCGCAGACAGGGCGTTTAATTCCACACGGATAGGGAAGCGGCCTTGCAATTCGGGGATTAAATCCGAGGGTTTGGCGACATGGAAAGCACCGGAAGCGATGAATAAAATATGGTCGGTTTTAATCATGCCGTATTTGGTGCTGACGGTGCTGCCTTCTACCAGCGGCAACAAGTCGCGTTGCACGCCTTCACGGGAGACTTCGCCACCGCCGCCGCCCAATTCTGAGCGTTTGCAGATTTTGTCGATTTCATCCAAAAACACGATGCCATTTTGTTCGACGGCATCTACCGCGCGGTTTTTAATTTCTTCTTCATTCAACAGCTTGCTGGCTTCTTCTTCCTGCAATACTTTTAAGCCTTTGGCGATTTTCATTTTACGGGAACGGGTGCGTTCTGATCCCATGCTTTGGAACATGCCTTGCAGCTGGTTGGTCATTTCTTCCATGCCCGGCGGCGCCATGATTTCCACGCCCATGGGCGCAACATGTACGTCAATTTCGATTTCTTTGTCGTCCAATTGGCCTTCGCGCAATTTTATCCGCATTTTTTGGCGGGTGGCGGTTTCGGTTTCCGACAACATGCCGCCTTCGGCACGCGGTAACAGAATATCCAAAATGCGTTCTTCAGCGGCATCGTAAGCTTGTACTTGTACTTTCGCCATTTCGGTGATGCGTGCCATTTTTACGGCGGTATCGACCAAGTCGCGGATGATGGATTCAACATCACGACCGACATAACCCACTTCGGTAAATTTGGTGGCTTCAATTTTAATGAACGGCGCGTTGGCTAGCTTTGCCAAACGGCGGGCGATTTCGGTTTTGCCGACGCCAGTAGGGCCAATCATTAAGATATTTTTTGGGGTGATTTCATTGCGTAACGCGGGATCAACTTGTTGTCTGCGCCAGCGGTTGCGTAAGGCAATCGCCACAGAACGCTTGGCACTGGCTTGACCAATAATGTGTTTGTCTAATTCGCTTACGATTTCTCTCGGGGTCATTTGGGTCATGCGCTTATTCACCAGATACGGCATCTAATTCTTCAATGCGAAGATTATGGTTGGTATAAATACAAATGTCGGCGGCTATATTTAAAGAGCGCTCAACAATTTCGCGCGCGCTTAAATCGGTGTTTTCCAATAAGGCACGGGCGGCGGCTTGGGCAAAAGCGCCGCCGGAACCAATCGCCATCAGATCATGTTCCGGTTCGATAACATCGCCTGTACCCGACAAAATCAACGAGGTTTTGGCATCAGCAATCACCAATAACGCTTCCAGTTTGCGTAAGGCGCGGTCGGTGCGCCAGTCTTTCGCCATTTCCACGGCAGCGCGGGTTAGGTTGCCGCGATGTTTTTCCAGCTTGCCTTCGAAATGTTCAAACAAGGTGAAGGCATCGGCGGTAGCGCCAGCAAATCCGGCGATGACTTGGTCATGATACAAACGGCGGACTTTACGGGCGTTGCCTTTCATGACGGTGTTGCCCAAAGTGACTTGTCCGTCGCCGCCGATAACGACTTTATTGCCACGGCGGACGGATAATATGGTGGTTCCTCTAAACACGTTTAACTTCCTAGCTAATAAAACTTGTAACGGCAATTTTACATGGTCTGAATTTAAATGCGCGAAAAAATCCCGGACATCGCGTGCTAGTCAACGATTCTTTGTTGCATTAATCCAACTTCGTAGGGGCGGACGGCTGTCCGCCTTTTTAAGAATCCTTACAGAATCCCACTACGATAAGGCGAGCAGCCGCTCGCCCCTACGAAAATAATATCGGCAATTCAACATTGACTGATTACTAGGCGGGTAACCGTTAAAAAGTTTTTAACAATAACGATAATTGAAGCGCTCGGCTTTGGGAGTCCAAAACATGATTTGGACTCCCAAATAAATCATAAAGGACTTATGCGCTAATGCTTAATCGGGATGTGTAATCCAGGACTCCAAGCCGTTTTTTAGTAATGGCTAGCGCTTTGCCTTTGTCGTCAATCGCTTTGGATACGCTATTGTTTTGTCTGTGATTATTGAATTTAACCTGAGTGAGCTGTTAAACTCGTACGACTTTATGGCACAAATAGCTATTTGTGTTTCGCTTACGATTAAATTGCGGTTCATGAGCATAATCATTAAAACAGAATTAGAAATTGAAAAAATGCGGGTGGCGGGCAGATTAGCCGCTGAGGTGTTGGAAATGATCGCCCCGCATGTAGTGCCTGGCGTTACTACCGAAGAATTGGATCAGATTTGCCATGATTACATCGTTAATGTGCAGGATGCCATTCCCGCGCCGTTGAATTACCACGGTTTCCCCAAATCCATTTGCACTTCCATCAACCAACAGGTTTGCCACGGCATTCCCAGCAATAAAAAGCTTAAATCCGGCGATATTGTTAACGTTGATATTACCGTCATCAAAGACGACTACCACGGCGATACCAGCAAAATGTTTTGCGTAGGCGATGTTAGCCAACATGCCAGACGCTTGGTTAATATTACCCAAGAAGCCATGTATAAAGGCATAGAGCAGGTAAAGCCGGGCGCAACCTTAGGCGATATTGGCTTTGCCATCCAAAAACATGCAGAAAGCAACCGTTACTCGGTGGTGCGGGAGTTTTGTGGGCATGGTATTGGCAAAAAATTCCATGAAGAACCGCAAGTCTTGCATTACGGCAAACCGGGTTCTGGTGTCAGTTTGGATGCAGGCATGATTATCACCATAGAGCCCATGATTAATCTCGGCAAACGCCACGTTAAAGTCTTGCCAGACGGTTGGACTGCCGTCACCAAAGACCGCAGCCTTTCTGCACAATGGGAGCATACCGTTTTGGTTACCGCCACCGGGCATGAAGTATTAACGCTGCGTCAGGAAGAACTGTGAAATCCCTCGAAAACATCGCCGATTTATTTGCTGAGACCGATAGCGTCCAGCAATTCAAACAGTTGCTGAAAGAAAAGCACGAGCAACTACAAAGCCAATTTGATCCGCTCAGTTCCGTTTCTGATCTCATCAAAGACAAATCTGATTTTATTGATAAGGTACTGTCCACCTGCTGGCAGCAATTTTTAGGTGAATCTGCTCAACGTCTGGCGTTGCTCGCAGTCGGTGGCTATGGACGGCGGGAGCTGTTTCCCTATTCGGACATTGATATTGTGGTGTTGTTGGATTGTGATGATGCGGCAATTTACCAAGAGGCTTTAGCGGGTTTCTTTACGTTCTTATGGGATATTGGTTTAAAGCCTGGGCATAGCGTCCGCACCGTCAGAGGCTGCGTCGATAATGCCATCGCCGACCAAACCATTATGACTGGCTTGATGGAAACCAGGCGCATTGATGGTTGTAACCGTTTATTTGAACAACTCAGGGAGCAGACCGCCCCCGATAAAATCTGGCCGCCCGATGCTTTCTTTGCCGCCAAAATGGAAGAGCAGCGGCTACGCTATCTTAAGTTTCACGATACCGCTTACAATCTTGAGCCCAATATTAAAGAAGGCCCTGGTGGCTTGCGCGATATGCAGGTGGTCGCCTGGGTTTTTAAACGCCAATACAATTCCGCCACTTTAAAAGAATTGATTAAATACGGCTTCTTGCCAGAAACCGAATACGCCGAGCTGATTGCTGCCCGTGACGTGTTATGGCGCATCCGTTATGGCTTGCATTTGCTCACTGGGCGTGAAGAAAATCGACTGATATTTGATTACCAGCGCGAACTCGCCAGCCAGTTTGGCTTTAGCGAAGAGCATCAAGAATACAATCAAGATGTTGAACGCTTCATGCAGTTTTATTTTAAAACCGTGCAGGGCTTGGAACGTTTGAATGAAATGCTGTTGCAGTTATTCAACGAACGTTTTGTTTGCGGTGAAACGGGTTGTAAGCCGATACCCGTCAATGAAAATTTTGTCGCCATTAATGGTTATCTGGAAGCGGTGGACGAAGCGGTGTTTGAGCGCGATCCGCTAGCGATGTTGAATGTGTTTCTATTGCTGCAACAACATCCGGAATTTAGCGGTATCCGTGCCACCACGATTCGCCTTATCCGTAAAAACTTGGCGGTGATTGATGATGCTTTCCGCCAAAACGCCGATGCTAATCGCATGTTTGTCGATTTATTGCGGCAATCGCAAGGCATTACCCACCAGCTGCGGCGCATGAACCGTTATGGGGTATTGGCGGCGTATTTGCCAAGTTTTGCCAATATTGTTGCCAGAATGCAGTACGACTTGTTCCATATTTACACGGTTGACGAGCATACCTTGTTTTTAATCCGCAATTTGCGGCGCTTTTCTTTGCCGAAACATAATACTGAATTGCCGTTTTGCCATACCGTATTCAGCATGATTGCCAAGCCGGAAGTGTTATATATCGCCGGATTATTCCACGACATCGCCAAAGGCATGAACGGCGACCATTCCGCCTTAGGTGAGCATATTGCCCGTAAGTTTTGTCTGCAACATGGCCTTACCGCGCATGAAACCAATCTGATTTCTTGGTTGGTACGCAATCATTTATTGATGTCCACCACCGCACAACGTAAAGACATTAGCGATGCCGATGTTGTCCATGAATTTGCCCAAATCGTTGGCAGCGTTGAATATTTAAATCATTTGTACTTGCTGACTGTTGCCGATATTCGCGCCACTAATCCTGAATTATGGAATGCGTGGAAAGATTATTTATTGCAAGAATTGTATACCTCCACACAGGCGGCTTTAAGGCTGGGCTTGCAAAATCCCGTGGCCTTGGCAGACCGCTTGCAGGAAAACAAAAAAGAAGCCAAAGACGAATTGTTAAAAACTGGCTTAAGTGAAGAAGCCATTGATGCTGCATGGCATTCGGTTACTGACGATTACTTTTTACGCTACTCAACCGATGAGATTGCTTGGCACACTACCGCCATTGTCGCTGCTGATCCTAGTGAGTTGCCATTGGTATTATTGCGCCCTCAAACCCATAGGGGCAGTGCTGAGGTTTTTGTTTATACCAAAAATAGCGGCCCGGTCTTTTCATTAAGCACCGCGACTTTAGACCAATTGGGATTTACTATCCTCGATGCCAGAATTTTGACCACGCAGGACAATTATGTGCTGAACAGTTTCCAAATATTGGAGAAGTCCGGTGGCCCAATTGCCGATGCGTGTCGGGGTGAGCATATCTGTACGGCATTGCGCCATAACTTAGTGCAGCAAGAAGTGAAATCGCAAAAGAACCTGCATCGCCAATCCCGGCAGGCCAAGCATTTTCCGATACCCACCAGTATCCAATTCCATGTCGACCCATTGAATCGGCATACCATTATTGAATTGACCACCACCGATCATGCTGGCTTGTTGTCAAAAGTAGGGGAGGCGTTCATCAATCAAGGCATTAATTTGCATAGCGCAAAAATTACTACTATCGGCAGTCGTGCTGAAGATATGTTTTATGTGACCGATCTGCAAAACGAATTGATTAACGACGCCGATAAGCAACAGCAAATCCGCAATGAGTTAATGGATATATTAGCGGCAGATTGATGCCGGATAGGGCTTTGCCAGTTTACATTCCTGATGGCTTCCGGCTTAGCCCCGAATTTGATTGACTTGCACCGCTTATATTTTACAATTCGGGGAGGTATCACTCTGCCTGAAACTTAATATCATAATAATAGCTTGGAGGAATAACATGTTTAAAATGCGCTCGCTGTTTACCGCGCTGGCCTTAGCGGGATCTGTGTCGGTTGCCTTTGCTTGGGAAACCTTGCCAACGGAAGCACCAGCCCCTGCTGATAATGCCACTACCGCAGAAAAAGTTGAATTAGGCAAAATGCTTTATCACGATCCACGTTTGTCATCTACTGGCACGGTTTCTTGTGCGTCATGCCACAACACCATGCTAGGCGGCGAAGATAACCGTCCAAATTCTATGGGCGTTAATGGTCAGACTGGCGGTCGTAGTGCGCCTACGGTTTGGAATTCGGCATTTAATAAAGTGCAATTTTGGGATGGTCGCGCCGCCAGCTTAGAAGAACAAGCTGCTGGCCCAGTCACTAATCCTATCGAAATGGGTATGAAAAGCTGGGATGACGTGGTTGCCCGTTTGAAAACCATCGAAGGTTACCAAGTGGCTTTTGAAGCGGCTTTTGGTAAAGATGCTATCTCTAAAGACAACGCCACTAAAGCTATCGCCGCTTATGAGCGTACTTTGATTACCCCAAACAGCCCTTATGACAAATATGTTGAAGGTGACAAAGCGGCGTTAAGCGCACAACAAGTGCGTGGTATGGAAAAAATGGCTGAATTGGGTTGCACCAGCTGCCACAGTGGCCCGGCATTTAACGGCCCAGGCGCATTCCAAACCTTCCCTGTAATGTCTAACCCGTATTTTGAAGCCCAATACCATTTCAAAAAAGATAAAGGTTTGGCAGAAGTTACCAAAAAAGACGAAGACGAACATCTTTGGAAAGTCCCAACTTTACGCAATATCGCTTTAACAGCACCTTATTTCCATAACGGTTCTGTGAAAACCTTAGAAGAAGCAGTGCGTTTAATGGGTAAATTGCAGTTAGGTAAAGATTTAAGCAAAGAAGAAATTGCTGACATCGTTGCCTTTTTGGATGCCTTAACAGGTACTTTCCCAAAACAACAAATGCCTACTTTGCCAGGCACTTCAGGTACAACCTTCAATTAAGTTATTGTCGGTTTGCTGTAGAGGCGTCTAAGGGCGTCTCTACACACTAGGCATAAATAACTGTTCATAGGAAAGGGATACAAAACATGTTTTTTGACTCCTCTTCCATGTAATTACTAAACCGTTTTGTAGGATGTGCCGACGATAGGAGGCGCATCAATCGCGTAAAAACTCACCAGATTTGTGCCTTTGGGTACAGCACTCCAACAAGCCTTCTAAAAATACCCACCATTAAGGCAATGCACTAGCCTGTTGCCTATAAATAGCCATGCCTGCAATCTTCTCGTCTATTTGTTTTAACGCTTGTAGATAAACATCGCTTTGCGTGGATTGGTAACGCTGTTTAAACGCCTCTTCGTTCATGTGTTCCGGCAAATCGGTCGGGTCAGGCATGAAGTCATGATAATCCTGCACCACCGCCATGGCTTTTTGTAGCTGCTGCGCTTGTTCTGGGCTGGCGATGGCATATTCGCCAAAGCGGGTGCCGGCTTTATCGGCGGTCAAATCAATAAAACTAAAGCCACTGCCACCTTTTAAGGCATCGTTCAATTCCTTTTCTTCGCCTAAAACATTGGCGACTTGCCCGTCTATCGATGCGGCTAGCGAAGCTGAGCCAATAAAATGCTGGGCAAGGTCAAAGCGTTTGTATAAATACGCCGGGTAGTAACGGTTTTTAATGATGGGATTATTAATGGCGCGCGGTACGGCGTGTTTGTTGACGTAATCATTCACAGCCAAAATCGCCATACGGTTTTCGGTGATCGCGGTTTGCTCGTTTGAACGCTGTTGTGCGAGTGCGAACACCGCTTTCAATAAAGTCGCTAAAGACAATCGCCATTTGGGATCATGTTGGGCGATGACTTCGCTGATTTTTTCTTGGTAAATGCCCATCACGGGATTGTCTTCGCTATGTGCCAAAAATTGCTTAGCCTGTAGCAGGGTTTCCATACTGGTAAAGTAGGTGATGGTGATTTTATCGGGATCAATGGCGACGGCTTTAATTGGACGGGTCGCCAGAATAAAGTAATCATTCAAAAACGAGTGGCGGATGCCAAAATCAATCACCATCGCCGCCATTTTTGACGGTAGCAGTAATTTTCCGGCTTTAAATTTGGTGATAACGGGCAATTGCTCGCCATCGACATTACCAAAGGCGATGGTGACGTTGAGATATTTGCCGAGTTTATTGGCAGGTAGGGTGATGGTGGCGCTGAATTTCAGCTGGTTTTTTTTCAGGGAAATAACGACGGCGCTGTTGCTGTAGCGGTTCAATAAATAATTGGCTGCCAGATTTAAGTCTTCTTTATTTAGCTGCAAGGTACCGATTTCATCCGGTCGGGTTTTGGAGCCTTCATGAAGTATCTTTTTGGCTCTAGCGATGTCATCGCGGTTAAGCGACCAGCCCAATTGAATATCGGCATGGTCGCCAACGCCAAAATAAACCGTTAGCACGCAGAGCAGCATAACTGCAAACAGGCAGTACAACGGCAAACGCAGTAAAAATTTCATGGCTTTAGATGAAGGCCAATTGAAAGCCCGCCGCTTTTAAGTAATCGGCTTCTTGTAGTAAATCTGCTTTGGTGAGTGGCAATTGCTCTAACCACTTGCGGGGAAATTCTAAGTTGATTTTGGCTTTATCAATGCTGATTTTAAATGCAGGAAGTTCTTCGGCATGGCGATTACGGCGCAGTAGCACGGCAAGGCGGAGGATAATCGTCAGGTAGGGGGCGTGTTTGTGCCAAGGCGGTGGCAGGTTTTGAAAGCGCGATAAGGACAGTTTGCGGCGATGCGAGCGGATGATGGTTGCCAATAAAATTTGGTCTTGATTGGAAAATCCTGCCATATCGCCGTGTTCTATGATGTAGCCACTGTGTTTGTGGTATTGGCTATGGGCGATGTCGCGGCCGATTTCATGCAAAACCGCCGCCCAACGTAAAAATAATTCGATATTTTCGTTATCGGGTAAACAATTTTTGGCTACCAATTGCTTAAGCATTTCCAGTGCAGTTTTTTTTACCCGTAGTGAATGCACTTGGTCGGTGTGGTAGCGTCCGGCAAGTTCTTGTACCGTTTCCGTACGCACGTCGTGGTTATAAATCCGCCCTAGCAAATCATGTATCAAGCCTTCGCGGAGTGCGCCATCGGATACGGTCATTTGCTCTATGCCTAAGGTTTTGAAAGTGGCATAGGTAATGGCGACGCCGCCAACAAATACGGGCAGCCGCTCGTCATCCAGCTCAGGCAGATTGAGTTCGTTGATATGGTGGTGATTATTGATATAGCCGACCAGTTGCTCTAAGCCCGCACGGGTGATGCCGTTGTTGCTCCAGTTTTTGGCTTGCAGCACTTTGGCAATCGACTTCAAGCTGCCTGATGCGCCGATGGCTTCATCCCAATGGCTGCGATGGAATTGTTGTTCGAATGGTTCGAGTTCTTGTTCGGCAAACAAGGTGGCTTGGTTAAAGGCTTCGCGAGACAGTTTGCCGTCTTTAAAAAAGCGGTCGCTGACCGATACGCAGCCCATGTATAAGCTTTCTTTTTCTTTTGGGGTGTCGCCAGTACCAATGATGTATTCGGTACTGCCGCCGCCTATATCCATCACCAAACGCAAATTGGCGGCACTGCCTAAGCTGAAAGCTACGCCCATATAAATCAGCCGCGCTTCTTCAATACCAGAAATCACATGGATACGGTGGCCTAAGGCTTTTTCGGCTTTAAGCAAGAATTCGGCGGCGTTTTTAGCCGTCCGCATAGTGTTTGTGCCAACGATACGCAGGCTATCTGCTGGAATTTCCCGAAGGCGTTGCCCAAAGCGTTCTAAGCAGGCGATGGCGCGGTCTTGGGTAACTTGGTTAAGGATTTTGTCTTGATCCAGCCCCGACGCGAGCCGGACCATTTCTTTCAGTTGGTCTATGGTTTGCAGTTTGCCATCTTGCAGACGGCAGACGATCATGTGAAAGCTGTTGGAACCAAGGTCTACAGCAGCAACAATTTCAGGTGGTTTGGTTGGCACAGGGCATCCAGTTTTGTCTACGAAGCTTGTTAAAGTCTGATAAAATCGCGCATTTACAGCGTTTGGCAAGGCTGTTTTAAGGCCGTTTTAAAACACGTTCTTCTGACGTATTCTTAGTTTCCAAAGCGTTTATAGTTTAACCGTTTACTACAGGTGTGATGGTTGGACGGTTAATTTAACTTATTTAAAGGCTCGCGTTAAGTGTTAGTTTCAGCATGAAAGCATTATCTATTCGTAATCTAAGGAAAACCTACAATAACGGTTTTGAGGCACTGAAAGGCATAGACTTGGATGTTGAAGTCGGCGATTTCTTTGCTTTATTGGGGCCAAATGGTGCTGGCAAATCTACCGCTATCGGCATTATCAGTTCATTAGTGAATGCCAGTGCTGGCTCGGTGAGTATTTTTGGGCATGATTTGCATTCCGACCGTACCCAAGCGAAAACCTGTATTGGCCTAGTGCCGCAGGAAATCAATTTTAACCAATTCGACACCGTCAAAAACATTCTCATTAATCAAGCTGGCTATTATGGCCTGCCGCGCAAACTGGCTTTGCAGCGCACCGAATTATGCTTGAAGCAAATGGATTTATGGGAAAAACGCGATACCGTTTCCAGACGTTTGTCCGGCGGGATGAAGCGGCGGGTGATGATTGCCCGTGCCATGGTACATGCGCCAAAATTATTAATTCTTGATGAGCCGACCGCAGGCGTGGATATAGAAATCCGCCGCGCCATGTGGAAAATGATGGAAGCCGTCAACCAGCAAGGCACGACTATTATCCTTACCACCCATTACTTGGAAGAAGCCGAAAGCTTGTGCCGCAATATCGCCATTATCGACCAAGGTAAAATTGTCGAAAACTCCGACATGAGCAGCTTGTTGGCAAAATTGCAGGTCGATCATTTTGTCATGGATTTAGCCCAGCCTTTGGCAGCCGCACCGCAGATTGACGGCTTTAAAATGGAATTGCTGACCGACAAAAGCCTCGCGGTCGCCGTACCCAAACAAAGCGGCCTCAATCAATTGTTCAGTGAATTGACACAACGCAATATCCAAGTGATTAGCCTAAAAAACAAAACCAACCGATTAGAACAATTGTTTATGGATTTAGTGGACGCAAAAACCGCAGGTAGCCAACCATGAACCATCGTATCGCTTTTAAAACCATTGTTATTAAAGAGATTTTCCGTTTTGTCCGCATTTGGCCGCAAACCTTATTGCCACCTGCGATTACCACAGCCTTGTATTTTTTAATTTTCGGCAAGCTCATCGGTGACCGCATCGGCATGGTTAATGGCGCTACCTATATGGATTACATCGTCCCTGGGGTGATTTTAATGTCGGTTATCAGCCATGCTTACGCCAACGTGGTATCGTCGTTTTACTCCACCAAATTCCAGCACAATATTGAAGAATTACTGGTCGCACCCGTACCCAATTGGGTGATTTTGGGTGGCTACGTGACTGGCGGTATTGTCCGGGGCTTATTGGTCGGGCTAGTGGTTGGGCTGATAGCACAAATTTTTGATGATATTGCCATACAAAACTGGTGGATTACCTTATCTGTGGCCTTTTTGACCGCCACCTTGTTCGCCTTAGCGGGCTTCATCAACGCGGTTTTAGCAGAAAGTTTTGATGACATTTCTATCATCCCCAATTTTGTCCTGACACCATTAAGCTACTTGGGCGGGGTGTTTTATTCCGTCACCATGTTGCCGCCGATCTGGCAAACCATTTCAATTGGCAATCCCATTTTGTATCTGGTGAATGCCTTCCGTTATGGCTTTATTGGAATTTCAGACGTTGATATTGGCTTGGCTTATACGATGATAGGGTCATCTATTGTCATCATGACGCTTATCAGCTTATATCTATTACACAAAGGCACAGGCATAAAAAATTAATGCCGACTGTTTAATCCATATCTATCCCTACGAAAACCTTAGGGAATCGCTGAGCAAAGCCTTCGACAAGCTCAGGCCGAACGGTAACCAATTGATTCCGTTCGTGCTGAGCTTGTCGAAGCATGAATGGAATCAATTAGTTCAGCGATTCCTTAGCAACTTCCTGTTTAACTTACATTTTCAAAATACCCTATGCAATCCTTTACCCCTGGTCAGCGCTGGATCAGCAATACCGAATCCGAACTGGGCTTAGGCCTGGTTCTTGATGTCAGTTTTAACCGCGTCACCATGCTGTTTTTAGCCTGTGATGAACGCCGTATTTACGCCCGTGATAACGCCCCATTAACGCGGGTGGTATTCTCTGTCGGCGATAATATCGAATCGGTTGATGAAGAAAAATTCACTGTTTTGCGGTTGCAAGAACAAGATGGCTTAGTCACCTACATTTGCAAAGATGCCCAAGGCAGTGAAGTTGCCATTGAAGAAGTGGAGCTAAACCATCACAGCCAATTTAACAAACCGCAAGATCGCTTATTTACCGGACAAATCGACCCCAATTCTTGGTTTTTATTGCGTTACCAAACTTGGCGGCGTTTACAACAGCATCACCAATTGCCAGTAAAAGGTTTATTGGGCGGACGCACTTCGCTCATCCCGCATCAGCTTTATATTGCTCACGAAGCCGCTAACCGCGCCGCGCCGCGTTTGATGTTGGCAGACGAAGTTGGCTTGGGAAAAACCATCGAAGCGGGTTTGATTTTGCACCACCGTTTAATCAATGGCCTGACCAAGCGGGTGCTGATTATCGTCCCTGAGACCTTATTGCACCAATGGCTGGTAGAAATGCTAAGACGCTTTAACCTGCGCTTTAGCGTCTTTGATGAAGCCCGTTGTTTGGATGAATTGGGTGAGCCAGAAGGCGATGAAGACGACGCGCCGCGCGAAATCGTCAACCCATTTTTAAGCGAGCAATTGGTGTTATGCAGCCAGAGTTTTTTCAGCCGCTATCCCCAACGCCAACGGCAAGCCCTAGAAGCTGGCTGGGATATGGTGATTGTCGATGAAGCCCATCATTTGCAATGGAGCGAACAAGCCGCCAGTGCCGATTATTTGTTTGTTGAGCAACTGGCGCAATTAACCCAAAGCTTGATTTTATTAACCGCAACCCCGGAACAATTAGGCAAAGAAAGCCATTTTGCCCGGCTGCGTCTGCTCGATCCCGACCGCTTCTACAGTTTCGCCGCGTTTTTGGAAGAAGAGCGCCAGTTTGAACCCGTCGCTGCCGCTGCCAAACATTTAATCGCCGATGCCGAATTGGATGCCGATGCTATCGCGTTATTGGGCGAGTTGCTCAAAGATGACAATGTCAGCGGTTTATTGAGCCAGCTCAGTGATCCAGAAAAATCGCCAAGCGCCCGTGCCGCCTTGATTGCCATTTTGTTGGATCACCACGGCACAGGCCGGATTTTGTTCAGAAATTCACGGCAGACCGTTAAAGGTTTTCCTGAGCGCGAATGTACCGCGTATCCACTCAGCGGACAGCCGGATACCGATGATTGGCAACGCGACCCGCGCTATCTCTGGCTAGTGGATTACCTGAAAAAATTGGCAGGGCAAAAAACCTTGTTAATTTGCAAGCACGCGCAAACGGCCATCGCCTTGGAACAAACCTTAAAAAACCGCGCGGGTATCGCCGCCGCTGTGTTTCATGAGGGCATGAGTATTATTGAACGCGACCGCGCGGCGGCGTATTTTGCCGACCAAGAAAGTAACGCGCGGCTGTTAATCTGCTCAGAAATTGGTAGCGAAGGCCGTAACTTTCAGTTTTTGCATCATTTGGTGTTGTTTGATTTGCCAACCAATCCTGATTTACTGCAACAACGTATCGGGCGTTTGGATCGTATTGGGCAAAAACATATTATCCAAATCCATGTTCCTTTCATTGAAAACACCGAGCAAGCACTGCTGTACCGTTGGTATGACCAAGGTTTAAACGCTTTCCGCCACAATAGTTCATCAGCGCAAGCGGTAGCGGATTTATTGCAAACGGAATTGCAAAGCTTATTGGCAAATCCTGATAGCGATGATTTTGATGTCTTTGTCAGCAAAACCGAAGCGTTGAGTGCGGAGTTGGAAATCCAGATGCACAACGGCAGGGATCAATTATTAGAATTGAATTCTTGCCGTAAAGACGTTGCCAGCGAGTTGATTTTTCAACTGAAAAACTATGAAAATGATGGCAGCCTCTGGCCTTATATGGAAGCCTTGTTTGAATGTTACGGCGTAGAAACCGAATTCCATTCGCCCGATTGTTTCATCTTAAAGCCTGGCGACCACATGCGGGTTTCGCAATTTCCGTTGCTTTCTGAAGACGGCATGACGGTGACGATTAGCCGTGAAAATGCCTTGGCACGCGAAGATATGCAGTTTTTAACGGTTGAGCATCCCATGGTAACTGCCGCTATGGAGCTGGTGCAAACCAGCGAAACTGGCAATGCCGTCATCAGTGTGATTAAGCATCCGGATATGAAAGCCGGACAGTTTTTATTGGAATGTTTGTTTTTGGTGGAATGCAGTGCGCCAGCAGAATTGCAAATTGGTCGCTTTTTGCCGCCAACACCGATACGCATCGTGATAAACCAACAGCAAAAAGATGTTACCGAGCTATTCCCGCACGAAAGCTTAGTGGCAACTGGCACCACCTTTGATAAGCATAAGATTGTTGCGTTCTTGAGCGGACAGCGGGCGTACATGCTGAAACTGCTGGGTCATGCCGAACAGCAAGCGCAAACAGCCATGCAAGGGGTTTTGGAAGAGGCAGCAACCGCAATGTTGGCGTCGCTCAGTGCGGAAATAAAACGATTAGTCCGTTTGAAGAAGCTCAATCCGGCAATTAAAACCGAAGAGATTGAGCAATTGAAAGACTTCACCATGCTGGCGCATGAGAATATCCAAGCGGCGCAATTGCGTTTGGATGCAGTGCGTTTTGTGATTGCTAGTTAAATTTAGGTGATGCCTTAAGGGCTTAGATTTAGGAGTACAAAACATGTTTTGTACTCCTAGGCTTAGATTGCGGAAAACAGGCAAGCTAAGCGAGATTTTAATTACTTGCCAACAAGCCAGTAATCGCACAAGCATTGTGAAAATCAATCACTTGGCTAAGCGGTAAACGGGTTGCTTGGGCAATATCGCTAAGGCTGGCGGTATTGTTGTTCATATAGGCGGCGAGCGGAAATACATAGCGCTCGGCTTTGATAGAAGCCGATTCAATCAGCAATTTCTTGTCAGGCCATTGGTTAAGGTGGACAGGCGCATTCTCATCATAACCGACCAATAATCGGCCTTGTGACGCATACAAGGCAGCGCGAAAGCGTAATTCAGCAAGCGGGTGGTCAGGCAGGGTCGGCATAGTGACGGTTTTTTTCCGACGTATCCGCGCTCGACCTATCTGCACAATCTCTTCTTCCTCACTTTGGGTGGCAACTTCCGTCACCTCCAATTCCTGCAATTGCACAGAGCAAAGCTTGCCAATGGTAGTTGGATCGGCTTCGCTATAAAACTTGCCTTCACTGGGCGAAAGAATCAAAAAGCCTTGACCGCTAAGCAGTGAGCAACGCCACATTTTTGTATCGTTTTCGACTTTCTTGATTAAGCCTAATAGATAGTTGGCAGGGTCAAACAGGTTGCTTTGGTCGATAGTTATTAAATTGATGATCGCGCAGGCATTGTGGAAGTTAATCACTTCGGTGAGCGCAACTCCGGTTTTTTGTGCCAGTTCCGGCAATGTGCTGCTTTCTTCCATCATGGCGGCGGCAATTCCGACATGATGCGGTTGGTGGTAAAGCGAGGAAAAATCAGGCATAGCCGCTAAGCGCACTAAAGATTCAGCACGATAGCCTTGTAACAGTTGCCCTGAAGACGCACACAGGGTTGCATACCAAAGTAAGGCTTGCAACGGGTAAGCAAGCATATCGGTTTGTTCGGAGGGATTTTTCCGGTGGATTAGTACCCGTCCGGCTTTAACATCATGATCGTTTTTAGGGTGCCAGTCAGGCACTAATTCCACGGTGACATCAAATGGCGGGGCAAGGCATAAAGGGCGCAGGCTTTCGATATTTTCAACGCTGCTGTAATAAGCGTTTTCAGATGGCACGATATAAACATCCGGCGAGCCAAGATGGATGCAGTGACGGGTAATGCCATCACTGATGGCTTTTTGAATTAAGCCTAGAAAATGGAATGCAGGAAAAAAATGGCCTTCTGCTGGTTGGGTCATAACGGGTCCGACCTCTTTTTTGATAAATAATGGTGGTTGCTTAACAGCTAGTAAGCATTGATTGTGCCAAATGTATCGGTAATTTGGCGGTTATCAATAGCAAGTGAAAATAAACGTGCTTTCCTTAAATGGTTTTTCAATTGTAGTAGGGTTATGGATAGTAAAAGCACCATCCGGGTGCGTCTGCTATCTGCAATGTTTTCCCTTGGTGCGAATAGCAGTGGATTGCAAACCAATATGCCAATAATAATTAGATTTACTTTGGTACGGCTATTGCTTAAATTTCAACAAATAGAGAAGTTCTTTCTATTGAGTTGCTAAAGCGAAGTGCGAATAACAGCTAACAAAAAGTAAGGGAAAATCATATGACCAAGTTTATCAAGTCGATTGCATTTTTAACGTTATTGTATTCAACGGGGAGTTTTGCAGAGGAGGTAGTGAGTGTTCCGGTTGCCAATAAAGGCGATACCAGCTGGATGATTGTTGCTACCGTTTTGGTTATTTTAATGACCATCCCAGGTTTGGCATTGTTTTATGCGGGTATGGTACGTGCCAAAAACATGCTGTCGGTGTTAATGCAGGTATTTATCATTTTTTGTTTCATTGCTGTGTTATGGGCTTTGTATGGTTATAGCGTGGCCTTCACCGAAGGCAATGCGTTTTATGGCGGCTTCAGTAAAGCGTTTCTCAGTGGCATAACCCCGGATTCAGTAGCGGCAACTTTTAGTAAAGGTGTGGTTATCCCTGAATATATTTATGTCATGTTCCAATTAACTTTTGCGGCGATCACCCCAGCTTTGATTGTTGGCGCGTTTGCGGAGCGTATCAAATTTGGCGCGGTATTGATGTTTGTTTTTATCTGGTTCACCTTTTCGTATTTGCCCATCGCTCACATGGTTTGGTATTGGACTGGGCCTGATGCCTATACCGATGCTGCGGCAGCCAAAGCGGCAACCGATACCGCTGGGTTTATTTTCCAAAAAGGTGCGTTGGATTTTGCGGGCGGTACTGTGGTGCATATTAACGCCGGTGTTGCCGGCTTAGTTGGTTGTTTAATGATTGGCAAGCGTTTGGGTTTTGGTCAAGAATCCATGGCACCGCATAACGTTCCTATGACCATGATGGGCGCAACCTTATTATGGGTAGGCTGGTTCGGTTTTAACGCAGGCTCGAATTTGGAAGCCAATGGTGCGGCAGCGTTAGTGTTTGCCAATACCTTGTTGGCAACTGCTGGGGCGACTTTGGCATGGATGACGGCTGAATGGATCATGCGTGGCACACCTAGTATGTTGGGTGCGGCATCCGGTGCAGTGGCAGGCTTGGTTGCTATCACGCCAGCTTGTGGATGGTCTGGCCCTATGGGTGCTATCGCCTTAGGCATGTGTGCAGGTGGTTTGTGCTTCTGGGCGGTAACCGAATTGAAAGCAAAATTGGGTTATGACGATTCCTTGGACGTTTTTGGTGTCCATGGTATTAGTGGTATTTTAGGATCAATAGGTACGGCTATCGTTGCTTCGCCTGCATTAGGCGGTACTGGCGTATACGATTACATCACTAACAGTTTTGGCGAATACAGCATGGTAACGCAACTGCAAAGCCAAGTTTGGGGTGTGTTAATCACGGTAATCTGGTCTGGTTTGGTGTCTTTTCTGGCGTATAAACTGGTCGATATGACTATCGGTTTACGGGTAAGTGAAGATGTTGAGCGTGAAGGCTTGGATATTAGTGAACATGGCGAAAGTGCGTATCAAGACTGATAGCTAGAGATTGCCCTAGTTGCTAATAACCTAGGGTTTTAAAAAAGGAAATGGTGTCCAAAAGGATTTGGACACCATTTTTTTTGCCTGCAAAAAAAAGACCTGTCAGGTTTTTAAAACCTGACAGGTCTATTTCTAGTAGCAATACTTAACCTTGTAAAGCTTTCAACACCGCCTGCATACTGGCATTGGCATCGCCAAATAACATGCGGGTATTTTCTAGCACAAACAAGGGATTACCAACGCCAGCATAACCAGAAGCCATACTGCGTTTTAAGACGATGGTTGTACCGCCTTTCCAACATTCCAATACGGGCATGCCCGCAATCGGGCTGTTCGGATCATCTAAAGCCGATGGATTGACAATATCATTTGCGCCAATAACTATGGAAACATCCACATTCGGGAAGTCTTCATTGATTTCATCCATCTCAAACACAATGTCATAAGGCACTTTTGCTTCCGCCAGCAACACATTCATGTGACCAGGCATACGGCCTGCCACCGGATGGATGCCAAAGCGCACTTTCTTGCCTTTTTCGCGCAATAATTTGCTGATGTCATTGACGGTATGCTGGGCTTGGGCAACTGCCATGCCATAGCCAGGAATAATCATGATGCTTTTTGCCGACAATAACAGTTGCGCGGTTTCTTCCGCATTAATCGGCTGTACCTCGCCTTCCACCACTGCCGCTTCACCGCTAGTACCGCCGCCAAAACCACCAGCGATAACACTGAAAAAATTCCGGTTCATCGCGTGGCACATGATGTAACTCAAAATAGCGCCGCTACTGCCAACCAATGCGCCAGTAACAATCAATAAATCGTTACCGAGCATAAAGCCTGTTGCCGCTGCCGCCCAACCGGAATAGCTGTTAAGCATAGACACCACCACAGGCATATCCGCACCGCCGATCGCCATCACCATATGTACACCAAAAAACAGCGCAATGATGGTCATTAATACTAATGGAACAGAACCGCTGCCTTCCATCATTAACATAGGCAAGCTGCCTTCGCCGATTTCGATTTGGTTCAGGTAAATAAAACCTAAAGCGATAGCGGCAACCAGCAAGATAAAATTGAGCCAATGCCGGGCTGGCAACAACAACGGCTTGCCGCTAATTTTTTCGCTCAGTTTGCAGAAAGCAATCACCGAACCAGAGAAGGTGACTGCGCCAATTAAAATTCCGGCGTAAATTTCAATTTCGTGGATGGTTTTTTCCACGCCTTCGATATGGATAGAGTTATCCATAAAAGTGGCAAAACCCACTAAAACCGCCGCCAAGCCCACCAAACTGTGCATGATGGCGACCAGTTCCGGCATTTGCGTCATGGCGACTTTGGCTGCGGCGAAAGCACCAATGCTACCGCCAACCAGCACCGTTAAAATTAACATGCCGTATGCAGTTACCGAACCACTTAAAGCAGTAGCGATAATGGCGATTGCCATGCCTAAAATGCCGTAATAATTGCCGCGACGGGAGCTTTCTGGATTGCTTAAGCCACTTAGACTGAGGATGAACAGAATGGTGGCGATGATATAAGACATCGTAACTAAACTATGGGACATAGATTTTCTCCGGTTATTTTCTGAACATATCCAGCATACGGCGAGTGACTAAAAAGCCGCCAGCGATGTTTATGGATGCAATAAGAATAGCAATGCCCGCTAAAATGCTGACAACGCCGCTGCCTGCCGACACCTGCAAGATCGCGCCAATGACGATAATGCCGCTAATGGCGTTAGTAACGCTCATTAAAGGCGTATGCAGGGCAGGGGTAACATTCCAAATAACCTGATAACCGACGAAACACGCCAACACGAATACCGTAAAGTGCCGCATAAACGATTCTGGCGCTACTGTACCGATGGCAAATAACGCCAAACCAATAATGACCATAGGCAAGAATTGTTTGACGGCCTTGCTCGCAGCGGAAGCTTCGGCTACAGGCGCAGCCACAGCTGCTGGTTTGGCAGTCGCGGCGGCGGGGGCAACAGAAAGGGTCGGTGGTGGTGCCGGCCAAGTAATTTCACCCGCTTTAATGACGGTTGCGCCACGAATGACTTCATCTGCCATATTCACGTTAATCACGCCATCTTTTGCAGGGCACAATTCGGTCAGCAAATGCCGCAAATTGGTCGCGTAAAGTTGGCTGGATTGGTTCGCCAAACGGCTAGGCAAATCAGTGAAACCAATAATAGTGACATCATGTTTCACCACCGCTTTACGTGCTTCAGTCAACTCACAATTGCCGCCTTGCTCCGCCGCCAAATCGACAATCACACTGCCTGGTTTCATTGATTCCACCATGGCAGCGGTAATCAATTTAGGTGCAGGTTTGCCAGGGATTAATGCGGTAGTGACGATAATATCGACTTCTTTGGCTTGCTCTGCAAACAAGGCCATTTCCGCTTCAATAAATTCTGGCGACATGGTTTTGGCATAACCGCCAGCCCCCGTGCCATCTTCTTTGAAGTTCAGCATCAAGAATTCCGCATCCATGCTTTCTATTTGCTCTTTCACCTCGGGGCGGGTATCGAAGGCACGGACGATAGCGCCCATGCTTTTGGCAGCGCCGATGGCAGCAAGACCTGCGACACCTGCGCCGATTACCAATACCTTTGCTGGCGGAATTTTACCGGCGGCAGTGATTTGCCCAGTAAAAAACCGACCAAAATACTGCGCGGCTTCCACAATAGCCCGATAACCAGCAATGTTTGCCATAGAACTCAAGGCATCCATTTTTTGCGCCCGCGACATGCGCGGTACGCAATCCATTGCTAGTACCGTCGCCTTCTTATCGGCAAGTCGTTGCATAACCACTTCATTTTGCCCAGGCCAAATAAAGCTGATTAAATTGCCGCCTTCCTTGAATAAATCAAATTCATTTATATCAAGGTTACGGTGGTGCATAGGTATACGCACTTTCATGACAATATCGGCTTGTCGCCAAACGCTTGCGGCATCTGGCAATACTTCTACACCGGCTGCTTCATAGGCGGCATCGCTAATATTTGCGGCCAAGCCCGCACCACTTTCAATACAAATGGAAAATCCCAGCTTGATAATCTGCGCGGCGGCATCCGGTGTGGTAGCGACGCGTTTTTCACCCTGGAAAATCTCTTTCGGAATACCAATCTTCATAATGTCTCCTGTTTACAGTTGCCATAGTAAAAGCGGTTAAATCCCGAACATTACAAAATGGGTTCGCATTTAATCGCTTAAAACTTAAATGTTTATGTGCAGCACGACTTTACCAGAATACCCAGTAACAAAATACGCTGCCGCCAAATTTACAGCGAATCGCCAATTTCCGTCTTATAAAAAGGCCATTTTTTAACATGCAGATATTTTCTGATCGGCGTTTTAATCACCGAAACGCATAAAGCAATGGAAAACAAACACCAAACCGCCGCGTATTCGTTCGGGTCATCCGTCGTAATATCAGAAATTAACGGCCCGACCAAAAAGTGAAAAGCCACAAAACGCCAAGAACCATAAATAATCGGCATAATAAAGCCGACGATAATATAAGTCAGGGCATGCAAGCCCCATTCAAAATTAAACAACCAAGCAATAGGTGTTGAAACCAAACCGTTAAGAGGCATTTGCCAAGCGATATGCCAAGCGCCGTGGGTGGAACAAACATGCGGGCCACAAAAACCTTCCTGACCAATAACGCAATTGCCTGCCCAATCGAAAGGGTACATTTTTATCAACATCAACAAGGTGCCAATACCGCAAATGGTATAAACCGTCGTGCGGATTTTGAGTTTTACGCTCACCGGAATGAAATACATCGCCACCATATTGACGAAGAACGGCTGAAAGGCGACATGCAAATAGCCCAATAAAGTCAGTATCTGATTATTCGGGTTATCACATAAGTCGATATAGACATAAGTGACCGCCTGCAACAATTCCATCAACGCAAAATACGTTAACGGAATCCATAATTCCTTAGATTCCCCTTGTTTCAGCGCAACATACGCAGCAGTACCCAACCCCGCCACAGCCAAAACGCCAGACGCTTCTCCACTCCAACACATATAACCAACCTCTTATTATTAATATTATGAAAGCTACTTGCTTTACGATTAAATGCAGCAGGTAAACTGGCATAGTTTATTACAGTGGTGGAGATTGACAAAGGCGATGCGCCTTGCTTCCCGCCGAGGTTGGTATTTTAAAAACACCTAAGTGTTTGCTTTAGCTGCGACCACAACCCTGTTAATCAAAGTGATAAGCCGTTATAATCACTGGCTTAGCGCAGACAGGACAATCATCGTGGATATAAAAACATACATGCAAGGCTTGGGCGAAAATGCCAGGGTTGCTAGCAAAGCTATGGGCAAGGCGGAATCCGGGCAAAAAAACCAAGCGTTATTGGCGATTGCCGACATTATCAGCCAACGTGCCGAGCAATTGACGGCGGAAAACCAAAAAGATTTGGCGGCAGGGCAGGCCAATGGCTTGGATGCCGCTTCATTAGACCGCTTGGCACTCACACCCAAAGCCATCAATGCGATGATTGATGGCTTAAAACAAGTTGCTGCCTTACCCGATCCGGTTGGCGAAATTACCGATTTAAGCTATCGCCCCTCTGGCATCCAAGTCGGGCAAATGCGCGTACCGCTTGGGGTTATCGGCATCATTTATGAATCCCGTCCCAACGTCACTATTGATGCCGCTGCGCTGTGCCTTAAATCTGGCAATGCCTGTATTTTGCGCGGTGGTTCAGAAAGCATCCATTCCAATCAAGCCATTGCCGCCTGTATTACTGAGGGTTTGGCAGCGGTGGGTTTGCCGACCACAGCCGTACAAATTGTTGCCACGGCTGACCGCGATGCTGTCGGGGAGTTGATAACCATGAACGCTTATGTTGATGTTATCGTGCCGCGCGGTGGTAAAAGCCTGATAGAACGCATCAGCAAGCAAGCCACTATTCCGGTGATTAAACACTTGGACGGCATTTGCCATGTGTATATCGACGACCAAGCCGACCTCGACAAAGCCATCCGCATTGCTATCAATGCCAAAACCCACCGTTATGGGGTTTGCAACGCCATGGAAACTTTGTTGGTTGCTGAAGCCATTGCCGCGCAAGTGTTGCCAGAACTCGCCGCGCAATATCTGGCGAAAGGCGTGGAATTGCGCGGCTGCGCTAAGACTTGTTCGTTAATTCCCGAATGCAACCGCGCTAGCGAGCAAGATTGGCATACCGAATACCTAGCGCCGATTTTGTCGATCCGCATTGTTGACGGTTTGGATGCCGCCATTGCCCATATCAGCCAATACAGCTCCAGCCATACCGAAGCCATCATTACTGAAAATTACAGCCGAGCCCGTCGCTTTTTACGCGAAGTGGATTCCAGCTCGGTGATGGTAAACGCCTCCACCCGCTTTGCAGACGGTTTTGAATACGGCTTGGGCGCGGAAATAGGCATCAGCACCGACAAGCTCCATGCCCGTGGCCCAGTTGGTCTAAAAGGCTTAACGTCTATGAAATTCATCGTCTTAGGCGATGGGCATATCCGCCAATAATGATAGGTGTTTACGGCGGCACGTTTGATCCCGTGCATTATGGGCATTTGCGTACCGCGTTAGAAGTCAGTGAGATTTTTGGCCTAGATGCCGTCCACCTCATCCCCAGCGCCACGCCGCCACACCGCAAAACCCCGCACGCAGCTGCCATCATGCGTGCGGCAATGCTGCAACTGGCAGTTGCCAACCACCCAAAACTGCTCGTAGACAGCAGAGAATTGCAACGGACAGGGCCATCGTACATGGTGGATACCTTAAAATCCTTGCAGCAGGATTTACCCACGCAAACCCTCTTACTGTTTATAGGTACTGATGCCTTTAACCAGTTAACGGGTTGGCATCAATGGCAAGATTTGTTCCGTTACGCCCATGTGGTGGTCATCACCCGTCCCAGCTACCAGCAACAAATTTTGGCGGAATTTTTTAGCCTCAGGCTCACAACAGACATAAACGATTTGGCACATAGCCAAGCCGGAAAATTGTTGTTCCAGCCCGTTACCCAATTGGACATATCCGCCACCGCCATCAGGGATATGATTGCCAAACACCGCAACCCCGGCTTTCTCTTGCCGGACGCGGTGATCGATTACATCAAACACCACCGGCTTTATACGCCATTGAATTAAATTTTAGGAAATTGCATGCAAGCAGACGCCGTAGTAAAAATTGTTGAAGGGATATTGGACGAACGTAAAGGCCAATTCATCAGCACGATAAATGTAAAAAACAAAACCAGCTTTACCGATTACATGATCTTGGTGACAGGCACATCCGACCGCCATATCAAATCCTTATGCGATCATGTCGCCGAGAAAATGAAAG
Organism: uncultured Methylococcaceae bacterium; assembly: GCA_903928685.1. GTDB lineage: Bacteria > Pseudomonadota > Gammaproteobacteria > Methylococcales > Methylomonadaceae > Methylovulum. Next base: position 899 of record CAIYRS010000012.1, on the reverse strand, counting down.
AATTGGGCGCGCCAGCTTTAGGATTAGAAGGGGATTTGGGCTCAGATTGGGTGTTGTTGGATTTGGGCGATGTCATCGTTCACGCCATGACTGCCCAAGCCCGCGAGTTTTACCAACTGGAAAAATTATGGTCGGTCGATCAAACTAGCGATGCAGGCTCGTCAATACGCGCATTTTATCGCCAACGTAAATAATCCCACCTTGGACAATCCGCGCGGTAATGCCACCATGCCCGCGCACCGCATTGTAGCCGCCAGCACCTAAGGCGGCTTCCATCGCCGAACAGGGATGGCAAAGGCCAGTGAATTCCAGCAACGCCTCACCCAAGTAAAATTGCTGGCCTTTCAGCGCCAACAGATTAATGCCGCTGACGGCAATGTTCCGGCGCAAAATCGCCGGATCTAGCGATTCCCGCGCTAAAAACCCCGCAATCGCCAGTAAATGCTCACTTTGAATCAAGGTGACTTGGCGTTTGCCACTTTTGCCATTGTAACGGTCACCAACAATGCCGCGCCCAGCCTGTAATTGCACGCTATCACAAACCAACATCGGCGCTTTCCGTTCCGGGCGCACAGCTATCCAATCAATCCGGCCTATTTGCGGCAAAGTATCTAGTAATTCTTGTAGGGGTTTTTGCATGGGTAACTTTCTTTTGGGTGGTCGATCAAAAGCTTTCGATAATGGCGATGATTACAGGGTTTAGATTTTGGAGCTGATGGTTGGCACTCACTTTTTGTGAGGCGAAAATAAATAATAATGTATCGCTATCGCGATGTTTTTTAAATCGGGTTCTCGCACCCGAAGGCGAGTTACTTTCTTTTGCGCCGCCAAAAGCAAGTAACCAAAGAAAAGGCGGCCCGATCGCCGCTCATGTCTTGCGCTCCTCGCATTTGTCGGGG
>CAIYRS010000011.1 GCA_903928685.1 uncultured Methylococcaceae bacterium | reverse complement strand
GTGAATTAGATGAATTGCTGCAAGCGAGCAAGCACAGCGACAAACCGAAAATAAGCCACTTTTTCATGCCGCTCTCTGTAAAAAATACGCTTGCAGCTGTGCGGCCTGGAAGCGGTCTTGCAAAAACATCGGCTCACAGCCATAGCGGCGGAAGAAACTTTGCAACTGCCGCCGCCGTTTTTGGAAGCGTTGCACAATCGTGCGCCGCAAGGCCGGACGCATGAACAGCGTGCGCGTGGCGCGGCTTTCGCTATCCTGAAAACTGACCAAGCCCCATTCCGGTAGTTGCTCATAATCGCCCGTTTGCCAGATGACTAGCGGAATAACATCGTGCTGGCGTAGCTGCGGCATAATGGGAGATAAAATAGACAAATCAAAATGGAAATCGGATAGCAAAAACACCAAGGACGGGCGGCTGGGCAAATGTGGCAAAGCTGATTGCCAATGCGGGTTCTGCGGTGTGAAACGGGCGGTTTGCAGTTGTTGGCTAAAGGCGCGGAGTGCGCCGCGTTGTTGGCAATGGCTTAACTGATAACGGGCCGAGGTTTCGCTACCACAACCGATAAAACTGAAACGGTCGCCATAACTAAAAGCCGATTCGGCAATGGACTCCAGACAATCCAATAATAAGGCCTTGTTTTGGCCCATGGACGTGGACAAATCCGCCAGCAACAACACGTCAATCAGGCTGTGTTGCTGGTAAACACGCACCCGATATTGCCCGAACACATCCAACACACTGGCCCGCAAGTCGATGCGCCGGGGATCAGGATGAGCGATTAGCGGTTCGTGTTGTTTGAACAAATGGCCGCTACTGACCATGCGCCCGACATGCGCGCCCGGATAAACCCGGCAACTGGGCATGGCTAAACGGTATTGGAAAATGTGGTCTGGGGTCATAACATTTATTGCTGATTAACCACTAAAAACACCACCAAAGCCGCAAATACGCCATACGCCGGCCAAGTGTATTTGCCCAATTTCCCGAATAGCCATTGCAAGGCGGCACTGTCTGGTTGTGCCACGGTGTGAGCGGCACACCACCAAAGGCTATTGAGCAAAGGCAAAAAGACTAAAACTAAAAAAATAGGCGCATCAAAAAACAACACACTCCATGCGGATGGATATACCCCATCCGCCAACCGCAAGATAATCTGCGCCAATAAAATCCCCCACGCCATCGCGCCTAAGGTAAACGCCAATAGGAACAGGCGATTATTGAGGCGGCACAAATATTGTGCCGGGGCTAATAATGCAGGGTGTTGTCTGGACAGATACGCAGTAGGCAAGCTCAGGCACAGCAGCAATAAACTGGTATCGCCAAGCAAATCCCAGAATTTCGGGCTGATGGCCTCGTTAATAGCCCCGACATAATAGGCGGCATAGGGCGCAGGTTCTTGGTTGTCCAAACCTTCGGCGATCAGCACGACAAACAAGCCTAAGCCTGCGTAAGCGGCGATGGCTAAACGTAAGGCGGTGAGGTCAAATGCGGTATTTATAAGGTTTTTTATGGTGGTGTTCATAATGGTGCTCTTGTTTTCGGGCGGCATTTACGGCGCGGCAATCTGCCCCAAAATCCCTGTTATCAATTGCGGCATCAGCTCGTCTTTCCGATAGGCGTATAACGGGCTGAAAAATATCCGGTGCGCCATGGTTACCGCGTACACGGCCTGCAAATCTTCCGGCAATAAATTATCGCGGCCTTCTAGCCATGCCCGGGTTTTGGCGGCGCGGATGAAATAACTCATGCCTCGCGGGCTGGCTCCGGCTTGGATCAGTTCGGCCATATCGACATCATCCAAGCGGATGCCGTACTT
>CAIYRS010000010.1 GCA_903928685.1 uncultured Methylococcaceae bacterium | reverse complement strand
GTGCTTTAGTATTGATCCTGATCTTTCTCTGGATAATTCTGTATTCCATCCTGTCCCTGCTGTGGGTGATTTTGGCATTTTCATGGACTCCTCACCGGACAGATGGGGGCAAACGCTCATGAAGAGAAGAGAGGCGCTAGAGGCAAAAGATCAAAAACGCCCACCAAAAATCCTTTATGCGTGGGATTTTTTGACAGGTGTTCAAGATTTAACTCGCCAAGGTGCTCTTCGCTTTAAGCTTAAGGGTACGGATACGTTTTTAAGCGATCATAAGTTATCTGCGCCACCATTGACGATGCTGAAAGAACTGGAATCTATTGCAAAAGAACTTTCAAGCAAGCGTATTGATGACCTGGATGCGTTGAGGCGCTGGTTAAGCGTACTCGTTGCGCCAGGAGCTTCACTTGGCGGTGCCAGACCAAAAGCTAATTTCACTGAGCAGGATGGTTCTATTTGGATCGCTAAATTTCCGGCGAAAGATGATGATCGTGACATAGGTGCGTGGGAAGGCATTACTCATCAACTGGCTGTGGCAGCAAAGATCAATGTTCCAAAAGCAAAAATTATTAAGTTGAGTGGCGAGCACCATACGTTTTGTGTAAAAAGATTTGATCGGCATGGCCACAAAAGAGTGTTCTACACATCCGCCATGACAATGCTTAAAAAATCAGAAAGCGAGGGCTCCAGTTATCTTGATATAGCCCAATGCCTAATGACAATAAGGGGCAACTCGCATGTTGACTCTGACCTTGAACAATTATTTAGGCGTGTTGCATTTAATGTGGCTGTCGGCAACAAGGATGATCATTTACGAAATCATGGCTTCGTCTTATCAGCGTCAGGTTGGCAGCTTTCTCCGGCATTTGATATTAATCCCAATATCGATAAAGCTGAGCACGTCCTTAATATTGATGATTGCGATAACCGGCCCAGCATGGACACAGTACTGACTACTGCGGATATGTATGAATTAACGCCATCAAAAGCAGAACAAATTATTGAAGATGTTATTGATGTTGTTAAAGATTGGAGGCTTGTGGCTAAAAAAGTGGGTGTATCAAAAGCAGAAATTGAATTAATGGAATCCTCGTTTTTGCAATATGATCATTCCGCTCAATCCGGCAGGTAAGGCTGGTAAATCAATGCCCACCAATTGCAAGATGTTTTATGTTTAATCGCCCACGATCACAGCTGCGCGCCGCGCAGCTTGACTTAAATGCTTATAAAAGGTAACTTTTAGAAAACTTCAATGCACCTAAAAGGTGACTTAAAGGTGCAATTCATTTTTGTTACTGCACTTTAATAAATGCGATTGCAGTAACGTACATAGAGCGAAAAAAATGACTGTTACTACAAGCTGAAAATAACGTGTTTTTTGTGATTTATGTAAGCGTGTTTTTGTTAACGAAGCATGATTAATTAGCGGCTTGTTGGTCGTTAATATTAGACAATTTTCCTAAACACATATCATTCTTATCCGAATGAGTCACTTGAATTTACTCAAAAGCGGTCATTCATACTACGTAAATTAAGGGATAGTCGACCGCCTGCTCCCGACCCACAGCTGTCATTGAGATATGGATTTAGGTTTCCCGATACCGGTCATTGGCAAAGCCTCACTATCGATCCCAAGTTGACGTTCAAAACTTCAAAATCAATGACTGCTAATTAAACTAACCGCTTATTCCAGCCATCCTGGAACTATTTACATGATTAATAGAGGCGGCCACAGCCTTTGTGCTTACGCAGACAAGACTATTTCCATTTCTCCTGTATCAGCAATTTTAATGTTTGAAGCAAGGTATCCTGCAAACTTTTCAGTTCAGCAAAGCTGGCAAATGCCGCCTTTGTATGACCCTCTGCATGCAGGTCTATTAACTCCGCAGCCAGTTTGTGTAACTGTTGGTGCAGTGGCAAGATAGCCTGTAAGTTTATTCGCTTATCAGGGTTCTGGGTATTTAGCCAGTTGCCAAAGCGGCAGTTCAGGTTATTGGGTCGGGGGGTATCAAAATTGGAATTTAGATAATTTTCTATGGCATTAATCCATGCACCGTGTTCGGCATTGGCAAAGAGCAACGGTAAATCATCACGCATAAAAGAAGGGCGATCAAGCCAACTGGTGTCAGGTTTCCAGGTAGATGCCCAGCTTTCCAGTTCGGCAGCGGGCATGGGATAGGCAATGGCATAGCCTTGCGCCAAATCGCAACCGATTTGCAGCAGCATTTCACCGTGTTGGGTTGTCTCCATGCCTTCGGCAATAACCTCAAGACTGAAAGCCGCGGCCAAAGCCAGCACGCCTTCTACAATGGCCAGGTCATCGGTATCATGCAACATATCGCGTATAAAGCTCTGGTCAATCTTAATCTGTTTGACAGGTAAGCGTTTTAAATAGGTTAGCGATGAATAACCGGTGCCAAAGTCATCCAGTGAAAAATAGATACCGATCTCCCGGCAATTCTCAATTAACTCGGATACCTTGTTTAAGTCTCTCATTGCACTGGTTTCCAGGATTTCCATTTCAAGATCGCCCGGTTTGACTGTCGGATGTGCAGCCAGCAATGTGCGTAGGCATTCAAAGAAGCCATCTTGCTGTAACTGACGCGCACCAATGTTAATGCTGATCGGCAGATTTAAACCAGAGGCATGCCAGCATTCAATCTGCGTCAATACGGTATTAATAACCCATTTGCCGATATCAATAGAGAGTGTGTGGTTCTCAATAAACGGCAAAAAATCCGCTGGTGCCAGCAGACCTTTGTCTGGATGTTGCCAACGAATCAAGGCTTCGGCACCAATAATTTTGCCTTGGCGCAGATTAATTTTGGGTTGATAATAGAGCACGAATTCACCTGCGGCCAGCGCATTGCCAATACTTTCCAGACTCTCGTTGTGAGAGCGGGTAAGATTGTCCAGAGCAACATCAAAGATGTGGCAACGATTTTTTCCTGTTAGCTTGGCTTGATACATGGCCTGATCGGCCTGGCGTATCAGTATATCGGCATCCACTTCTTCTGTTTGTGGATAAAAGGTAATGCCCATGCTGGCGGAGACCTGCAAAGTCACATCGTTAAATGGTTCCGGCATTGCTGCGGCAACGAGTAAGCGATTAAACAAAGGCACACAGGCTGTCATATCGCCAACATCAACCAGTAATGCGATAAACTCATCACCGCCGATACGCGCAAGGGTATCGACCTCGCGCAGCGTTTGTTGCATATTATTCGCCGTGGCAATCAGCAATTGATCGCCCGCTAAATGACCATAAGTATCGTTGATGATTTTGAAGCCATCAAGATCAAGAAAGACCAGCGCCAGCAATTGTTTTTTGCGTTTGCACTGAACGATAGCCTGATTTAGGCGATCAGCCAATAACGTTCGATTAGGCAGATTGGTCAGTGCATCAAAGTGGGCGCTATGATCTAACTCCGATTCATGTTCTTTAGCCAGGGTAATATCGGATAGGAGCGCTACATAGTGAAGTGGTTTGCCCTGTACATCGAACACACTACTAATATTTTCCTTCACGGCATAAATTTGTCCATTCTTGCGACGGTTCCAAATTTCGCCGTACCAGTGGCCATTTTTATTCAAATCATGCCACATACTGGCATAGAATTCTTTTGTTTGACGTCCGGAGCTGAATAGGCGTGGGTTTTTACCCAACACTTCGTCACGACTGTAGCCGCATATCCCGGCAAAGGCATCATTGACCTGGATGATTGCACCCTTATTATCAGTGATCATGATGCCTTCGCGGGCATGAGTGAAGACGCTGGCGGCAATTTTAAGTGTTTTCTCGGTCTGCTTGTGCTCGGTAATATCCTGAAAAAAAGCGGCATACTGTCCGCCGTTATTGAGCAAACACTGAACACTGATTTCAACATCAAAAATACTGCCATCCTTACTCGATGTTGGGATTCAAAACGATTAATGCCCAGCGCCAGATTATTTTCTATAGTCTTAGCTGTTTTTGGTGTTTGCAGATCAGAAATCTGCATGGTTTTTAACTCCTGCTCGTTATAAGCGCTCATCCGGCAGTAGGTTTCATTAACTTCAAGCAACTGCATTTCTTTGTCCATCAACAAAAAGCCATCAATAGCATTGTTAAGAATTGTCCTGTGCTGTTCTTCTTTTTCTCGTAGCGCCGACGTTAACTCGAATTGCTTTTGAAAAAAAACAAGTCGCTGTTGTCGCCAAAAAAATAGTATTATCGCGCAGCCGCTTAATTCCAATAGACACAAAATCAGAAGGGTTAACCAAAACCGTTCTTGCACCGGCGCATAGACTTCCAATTTATCTAGTTTAGCCACAATAAACCAAGGTGAGTCTGGAACGGCTTGTAATGCTGAAAGCACCGGAACTTCTCGATAATCGATACCATCGACAATGCCTTGCTCGCCTAAAACCGCTTTTACGGAAGGAAGCTCTTTATTGCTGAGTGGAAAGTGCAGAGTGAGAGCGGCTGTGGGATTAAAGCGAAGATTGTTAAGATAAAGAACCTCATTGCTCTCCCTGCGCACTAGCAGTGTTTCTGCGCTGGTGCTTGGCGTAGGCCAAGACTGAATCAAGGGATATAAGAAAATAGCGGGATCAATACGGATCACTATTACGCCCAAGGGCTTATTATTGTCCATAATATCAAGTAACGGGATTAACAGCGCCAGATAGATATGCTGGTTATCCTGAGTCCGATAAAAATCCTGTATCAAAATTTCGCCTGTTTGCATTGCGGTCAATGCCTTTTCTTTTACAATCGGGTCCAAGGCATTTATTTGTTCAGGCATTGAAATCTTGGCAACACCTTTTTTATCCAGAAAAAAAGCTTGGCTATAGCCAAATTGTTTAAAGTAGCTGATATATTGATTAAGCAAGTCTTGCACCCCTGATTGCGATGACACGCTATCCGAATTTATCAGTAAGCGTTTGATGCCGGAGGTAATTAAAATATTCTGGAAAAGAATGGCATTACCCAGACGCTCTTTACGCCACAAAACCAGTTGATCTACTTTTAACTTCGCTATGGCAAGTAGTTTTTCTTCTGTTTGATCACGAAAGATTAGTTCGACACTGTGATAGTACTCATAAACGCCGACAATGGTACCGATCGAAAAAATAACAAAAATAAAAAGGTAAGTTGCCAGCTTAGAAAATATAATGACTGCCTGAGCTGCCTGAGCTGCCTGATGTAAAAAATTGCGATAGGCAAGTGTCAACAGTGCTGGACCTATCAGCAATAACATAACGCTGGTATTAAGCGCAGGGGGAATTAGTAAATTACCCTCGATCAGGGGCAAGCCAACAAAATAAATTACCAGCAGCCAGAAACTTATTAAGAAGATCAAACCACCAAGAATCAAGGTCAGCCAATTGCGCCATGAAATATCGGGTTTATGTGCTAGTAAGATAAGAAGGTTTACAAAGGCTAGCAGGAAACAAAAAGCGGTAATAGGTGAGATATAGCCGATGGGTACATTGCCAAATAGGCCGGTAATAGGCAGGCCCAAGAGTTCTTCCGAAAGGTACGTCCCCTTAAAACGCAGTACGCACAACAACAACGCAACCATTGCGCCCACCCAACCTAAAACACGAGCGAGCACCTGCATGATGCGGCTTGATATCATTGTTATACCAAGCCCAAGAACGATGCTAAATAACACCGAGAGCACCGCAGTGCTTGGTGCCATCGGGAGAGTGCCGGACTTCCAAGTGGTAAGGGCTGGCACACCCAGTAGCCAACCAAATAACGTTAATAAGCCAATCGCTGTCACCAAGAAGGCTAGCACCCAAAGCACAAGTGTGCTTAACGCTTCTGAGGGTGTTGGTGGGTTGCTTATGGCTTCAGTTGTCATTAACAGGTGCCCCGTTTATAGTAATGTCTCATTAAGCACGAATAACAATGCTAGACCTTTCACTCCATGTTCAAGTTTTAAAGCTTATAAAAACCGTAGGGACGCGTTTAAGCTTATGTTGCTTATAATAGTTAGTCTCAAGTTGGATAGTCGAGTGAAGTTGTCTGGGTTTAGAAAGAGCTGAGAGTTAGAGCAATACTACCGGTAGTTATGCCAGTTTTCTAGTGGCTAAGTTATTCTTTTTTCTTGCTAGCTGTCAAGAAATTTGATTGATATTTATTCTTAAGGTTTTTACCTGCTTCTTATAGGCTATAAACCGAGTTCATAAGAAATTTTGTTGTTAAAAATCGTGCGTTACTTTTCAGTAAAGAGTGTCGATATTTACTAGAGAAAATGTCAATCGTATTGATTCGTTGAAGTAATCTGTTTACATGCAGGTAAAGAATAAGCTGAAATCGGATAATTTCAGAATCCTATTTACGATCCAAATTACCCTAGAGATTTCAAAATTCACTAGGTGAGTGATTACCGATGACTGGTGATCCCTAATGACCACCTTAAGGTAACCGGCTGGCGATGGCAACCGAACGTCATTCTGCAATATTCATCGCCCCAAAGCAGCCACTCGCCACCGTCAACTCATGGCCGTGAGGTGCCCGTTACAATGGATCAAGACAATATCAGGTATCGGGTAACAGCATCCAATGACAGCGAAAGATAGCCGCGCGGCTTACTGATACAGCAACTTTTGCAAATCCATACCCTCTTTTTCCGCGTTGCCGT
>CAIYRS010000009.1 GCA_903928685.1 uncultured Methylococcaceae bacterium | reverse complement strand
GCCCATGTCTTGCGCTCCTCGCATTTGTCGGGGGGACGGCAGAATGGGCTTCCTGCCCATCTGCCGCCGTGCGGCTTCCCTGCCGCACCCCTTCGGGCTATTCCCGACAAATGCTGCGGTGCTCGACGCGGCAAACGGGAGAAAAGCGCGTTACTGCGTAACGTCAGTTATTAATTGCCAGATAGAGCTTGTAGTTTTAAAGGCATAAAAAAAGGCCGTATTTTGAAAATACGGCCTTTGTTTTTCTTGCAGTAAAGCGGGATATTAACGTTTTGAGTACTGAGGACGTTTTCTTGCTTTGTGCAAGCCCACTTTTTTACGTTCTACAACGCGTGAATCGCGGGTTACGAAGCCAGCTTTGCGTAAAGCAGGGCGTAAAGCTTCATCATATTCCATCAATGCACGGGTTAACCCATGACGAATGGCACCGGCTTGACCTGAAGGGCCGCCGCCTTTAACGATCACGTTTATGTCAAATGTGGTTTCCATTTCGACACATTCAAGCGGCTGACGAGAAACCATTTGGTCAGTCTTTCTGCCAAAATACTCTTCTAAAGTTTTTTGGTTGACAATGATTTTTCCCGTGCCTTGAGTAGCGTAAACGCGTGCAATTGCGCTTTTACGGCGACCGGTTCCATAATACTGTGCTGCTGCCATGGGTTACTCGCTTATAATTCTAATGCTTTGGGCTGTTGGGCCTGATGATCGTGCTCAGGGCCAGTGTATATTTTCAACTTTTTAAACATTGCCCGACCTAATGGATTCTTTGGCAACATGCCTTTTACGGCTAAGCTAAGAATGCGGTCAGGGAAAGTTTGTCTTAGTTTACCTAAGGTGACAGTTTTTAAGTTGCCAGTATAACCAGTGTGATGTTGATAAAGTTTATCTTTCTCTTTGTTGCCGGTTACACCAATTTTCTCTACGTTGACAACGATAATATAATCGCCAGTATCAACGTGGGGTGTGTATTCTGGTTTGTGTTTACCGCGAAGACGAGTTGCTATTTCAGAAGCAAGGCGGCCTAACGTCTTACCTTCTGCATCAACAACGTACCAATCACGTTTAACTTCTGCTGGTTTTGCACTAAATGTTTTCATTGCTACTTAGTCTTTCTGTAAAGGCCGAATAAAAGAGCGAGAATTCTACTAAAGAAATTCTTCTTTTTCAATGCTTATTTTATAAATAACAGCATATTGATTAAAGCTTGATGTTTAAAGAATGCAATTTTCGGTATAAATGGGTGCGTTCAATGCCTACTGCGGTAGACAATTTGGCGACACTGCCGCCCGCACGATCTAAATGATATTCCAAATACGCCTTCTCAAAATGATCTCTAGCATCTTTTAGCGGCAAGTTAAAAAAATCAGGGACTGACGGCGCGTTGACTTGTTCATTACTGACCGAACCTAACGCCGATTTCACCTCATCTAATTCAATATCTTCGCCAACGCCCAAAATCATCAAACGTTGCACAAGATTTTTCAACTCGCGCACATTACCACGCCAACTGTAATTGCGTAAGAAATTTTGTGCTGACATCGAAAAACGCCGGAACGGCAACTTCTCATTAATGACGAAAAAATCCACATAAAAGCTCAATAATGCGGGCACATCTTCGCTGTGATTGCGTAATGGTTCGATATTAATGGCGACTTCATTTAGCAAATAATACAAATCTTGCCGGAAGCGACCGCATTTCACTTCCTCATCAAGCGGCACACGCGTAGAGGCAATAATGCGCACATCCACCCGCACCGCTTCACTGCCGCCGACCCGCAAGAACGAACGTGATTCCAAGGCACTCAACAAGCGCAACTGGGTTTCCTTATCCATGCCGCCAATTTCGCCCAAAAACAAAGTGCCGCGATTTGCCCGTTCCAAAAGCCCTTGATAAACCTTGCCGCCCGACTCCTTGCCAAAAAACTCCACTGCCGAATTCTCTGGGGAAATACTACCGACAGCAACATCAAGGAACGGCCCGTCACGGTGCGCGCTGTTATTATGCAGGTAACGGGCATAAAGTTCCTTGCCGACGCCTGCTTCGCCGATTAACAGCAGTCTAGCGTCATGTTGCGCCAAACGTTTCAACTGATCCTTCGTCCGGGCAACCGCCGCGCTTCTGCCGACAGGTTCAATATCTGCCGATAACTGTTGTTTTAGCCCCGCATTTTCGCGTTGCAGGCTGCTGGCTTCCAATGCTCTCGCCACAATCAACAGCAACTTTGCCAGCGATAACGGCTTTTCCAAGAAATCATAAGCACCCAAGCGGGTTGCTTCCACCGCCGCTTCCACCGAGCCATGCCCCGACATCATAATCACCGGACACATCGGCGTTTCTTCCGCAACCCACTCCTTTAACAGCGTGATGCCATCAGTATCCGGCATCCAAATATCCAACAAAATCAGATCGGGCGGCGTAGATTTTTTCAACAACCGCGCCGCATCCGCATTTTCTGCCATAGCGACTTGATAGCCTTCATCTTCCAAAATCTCGCTGACCAAACGGCGAATATCCGGTTCGTCATCAACTACCAATAATTTAACTTCTTGTTTGTTCATAATGAGTTATACAGTGCTAGGGGAATAAGCAGGCAATTGGATAATAAATCCAGCGCCCGTTTTTCGGCTGGTGTCCACCCAAATGGTACCGCCATGTTCTTCAAGAATTTTTTTCACAATCGCCAAACCCAAACCCGTGCCTTTGGCTTTGGTGGTGACATAAGGCTCAAAAATTTTCTCAAGGTGTTCGTCTTTAATGCCTGGGCCATCATCGTAAAAAGCCAGCTGGATAAAATCCGTGCTGTTCTTCTGCACCCGATGCAAGCCAATCTCAATTTCGCCGTTACTGTCGATGGCTTCCAGCGCGTTTTTAATCAAATTATGCAAAACCTGGCGGATACTCACCGGATCGCCGTTAATGATGAGCGCACCGCTTTCATAACGCGCCTTAAATTTAACGCCCGATTTTAAAACATACAGCGCCAGCACCTCTTGAATCAGCGTCGCCAAATTAATCGCCACAGTCTGTTTTTTCGACGGCTTAGCGTATTCAGAAAAATCATCCACCATCTCCTTCATCGCCTCAACCTGCTGGACAATAGTCGCGGTTGAACGCTGCAACATCGACGCATCCATAATATCCAGCTTGCCCGCCAACTTATGCTGCAAACGTTCAGCCGATAACTGGATAGGCGTTAGCGGATTTTTGATTTCATGCGCCAAACGCCGGGCAACCTCGCCCCAAGCGGCATTTTTTTGTGCTTGGATCAAATCAGTCACATCGTCAAACACCGCCACCGCACCCACGCGCGCACCATCTTGCGAAAACAGCGGCGTACCACGGCAAAGCAATTCTTGACGACCGTTATGGCTTAAAAACGCCATGCGCTGCTCCCAAATATCATCCGCTTGTTCCAATAAACGGTGGATAGATTTCAACGGCTCAGCCAACTCCGATTCGCTTTCCGCCAAAGACAACAAAGTTCTGCCAATCAACACGTTAACCGGAATATGAAAAATACGGTAAGCCGCTTGATTGGCAGTGCGAACCTGATAATTGGCATCAAAACTGATAACGCCAGCGGTTAAATTTGCCAAGATAGTTTCCAGATACGCTCGCTGGTTTTCCACCTCAAAACTGGCGATACGGGTTTCATCGCGGGCGCTAGCAATGCGCTGGGTCATCTCATTAAACGATTCCACCAAAAAGCCCAAATCGTCTTGGGCAATTACCGGCAATTTTTGGTCGTATTGCCCAGAAGCCACCGCCTGCGTACCTTTTACCAAGGCTTTTACTGGCGCAATAATTGAGCGGATGCTAATAAACGCCACCCAAATCGCCGCCAATAAACTCATCAGCAAAACCAGCGACAACGCCAAAGAAAAACTGAGTTTTAACGAATGCCGCAAAAACCCCATTTCCTTGTAACGCAAAAAAGCGAATTCCACCGAATCCGCCAAATCCGCAATCCTTACCGGCACCGGATACAGCACTTGCAGATATTTCGGATCAGCGGATTTAATAGTAACCAAGGCGCGGATCACTAACTCATTATTCGCCACCGGATCCAAGGCGATATAGTCGGCGTTTTGCCGCAGCCGCAGCCAAATATCCTCATTCGGCAAACTCGGCAAAATATCGCCAGGATTGACGCTACTAGAGGTAATGATTTTGCCCGGACGTGAAAACAACGTAATTTCTGACGCGCCCGCCAAATCCCGCAAATTCTCGACTTCTTGGGTCAGCATCTGGCTATCAGTGATTGCCAAAGTTGCCGCCATTTGTTGGGTTTGCCGCAAATGCCAGCGCATCCGTTGGTCTAGCGATGCTTGGCTCAGCTCCAAGGCATCTTCCATGGCGCGGTCAATCTCCACATTAAACCAACTGTCGATACCCTGATGCAGAAACTGCATAGAAAAATAAAACACAATCGCAGCGGGCGACAACGCCAGCACCACAAACAACGACACCATGCGCGTAGTTAAGCGCGACCCAGCCTCACGCTTTTTTAACTGCCGGGTCAGCGTATAAATATTCGCGCCAACCAACCACAGCAAAATCACCGAGCCCAGCACGTTGACCACTAACAGCCAAGAATACATCTCGCCCAATTCCGATGATTCTTGCGTGGCAGAACTCATCAACTGCAACAGCAGCATCACCAAGCCAAACAAGGCCAGCACCGATAAATTCACCGACGGTTTCATTTTGTCCAAGGCCATAAAATCCACTCACTTGATAAATACCATTGCCGATTTAAGTAAGCAATGGGGCGTAAGGGCAGGGGCAGGGCGTTGCGGTCTAACTCCACTCTCAGCGCGATCAGCAACTGCTTTTCTTGTACCAACGCCGCTTCCTCAAGCAACGGCACATCCCGTAACGACGACATCAACTCCAGCGCCGCAGGTAAGGTAGAAAAGTTATGGATTTCGCCACTGTTCTCATCAATCACCCGGTACATATTTAATAAAGCGTGGTACTGCAAACGGTAGCGCAATTTTTTAGCCACCAACGACTTATCCCAAAGAATATGCCGAGGCCGCTGCAAATGGATGTCAATATCCCAATACAACGGCACCCCGTTTTGCAGCGCCTCATTAGCTTTAGCACTCAACGGATAATCAATATCGGCGGACAGCGCATAAAAATGGTTTTTAACCGACATGCTAATGCCGTGGATAGAAGCCCGAAAATCCTCAGCCACAACCAACAGCGGCAATAACACCAGCGCCAAACAAAAGCCGTATTTATAAGCTACGCGGTTAAACATTTACGTGGCACAGACTGGTAATCAAGACGATAATCGGTAGCTTGCAGCATAATTTATCGGGCGCTCAGATTTGTTGGGAATTCGCAACATAGTATGCAAAGCATCGGCTGCATACAAGCGCTTTTAAATTAGCAGGGGAAAATGCAATATTGCAGAATGGAAAGTAGCCCAAATGAAGCCTTGTGTAATGCCGGGAAAATCGAAGTCACGAAAGCCTCGTATTCCATAGCGTGTAGTTCGTATGAACTGCATATATTGAAATTTTTTACAACTTTACAAAATGCCATTACATTCGAAACAACTTGAAAATATTGAGAAAAAGCACGTGATCCTAATAAGCAAGCAAGCGGCCTTACCCAGCATAGAACAAACTTTTTTCACGCTAATTTTTCACTTAAACGAAACCACTTAAACCCGCTCGTGTTTGACACCAGCGGGTTTTTTATTGCCTAAATTTTAATTTCATATTGTGCGATATGCCCTGAATGGTCAATTTGGTAGAGACGTTGCAATGCAACGTCTCTACATTGATTTGATAGGGGTAAATAACGAAATTTTTATCGTTCCCACCCTCTGCGTTACTGCCATTAAATTAAGAATACCAGAGGTTTAAGTACGTAAGGTGGATTCGCGCCAGCAATCCACCATTTCGAATCTTTGGTGTTGTCTTAGGCTTGGCGGTTTGCTGCCGCGAAACCACCCGACCACCACCCTAAAATCTCAAAACCCCTGATAACTATCCATTAACCCCAAAGCCTCGGCGACAGGTTGGTAACAAATCTTGCCTTGATAGGTGTTGATGGCTTTGGCTAGCCCTGGGGTTGAGGCAAATGCTTGCAAGCCTTGGTTAGCAAGGGTTAGTAGATAAGGGAAGGTGGCGGCGGTTAATGCCAAGGTGGCGGTTCTGGGGTATGCGCCGGGCATGTTGGTTACGCAATAGTGGATCACGCCGTGTTGCAGAAAAATCGGTTGGCTGTGGCTGGTGGGTTTGGAGGTGGCGATGCAGCCGCCTTGGTCTATGCTGACATCAACGGCAACCGAGCCAGCTTGCAGGGTTTTTATCATGGCTTCGGTTATCACATAATCGGCTTTGGCACCGTGTTGCAGTACCGCGCCGATCAGTAAATCAGTTTCCGGCAGGCGTTTGCTGATGCTCTCTGGTGATGACATGAAAAAATCTATCCCGTCGCCAATTTTCTCCTTAAACAGCGCGGCTTTTTCGGCCTGCAATCCCGCAACGGCGACGTTTGCGCCTAAGCCATAAGCGGTTTTGGCGGCATGGAAACCGACCACACCGTCGCCAATCACCAACACCTGACCGTGGCGGCTACCTAAAACTTCCCCCAACTGCACGCCTTTGCCACCGTAAGGTTTCGCCAAATAGTAGCCGCCGACTTGCGCCGCCATATTGCCCGCGATGGCGCTCATCGGTGCTAATAACGGCAATCTGCCTTGGCTGTCTTCTAAGGTTTCGTAGGCGATGGCGGTGGTTTTTGAGGCCAGCAAACTGGTGGTTAAGGCTTTGGGTACGCCTGCCAGATGAAAATAGGTAAACAGCATTTGCCCGGCTAGATAGCTATATTCGCTGGCTTCCGGTTCTTTCACTTTGACCACCAGCGGGCAATCCCAGGCTTGGGCGGTGCTTACTAGGGTTGCGCCTGCCTGTTGGTAGTCGGCATCGCTAAATCCGGCGGCGATACCCGCTGTGGTTTCTACGCAAACCGTATGGCCTGCGGCGGTCAGTTGTTGTACGCCTGCGGGGGTTACCGCCACGCGGCCTTCTTGGTTTTTGATTTCTTTAGGGACACCGATATTCATAGCAAACTCCTGTGGGTGGATGTGAACGCTGGGTTTATCAAGACCTTTCCGATTTTATATACCTTAAAGGCGGCGTTGCCTAGGGTATTATTGGTTGTCCACGAACGGCACGAAAAAACACGAAAAAGTAGTGGGTTAAATCGGGTGGTTGGAGTACAAGCCTAAGCTTTTAACAGTGCAAGCCTAGTTCTCAGTCATTCTTGACATGTCGGGCAAATAATTTGAGCGGTGTAGTCTTTCTCCGTTCGTCCTGAGCTTGTCGAAGGATGAATGGAGAAAGGCTACATGCTCTAAACGTAAATCCGCCCATCCTTCGACAAGCTCAGGACGAACGGATTTACGATTACCAGTCAAAGCAAACCGAGGTTTACACTCCAAGTTACAAAGATTTAACCCATAACCAAATAGCTATTTATTTTCGTGTTTTTTCGTGCCGTTCGTGGACAAAAAAATCTAAAAAATACTTAAGGTTTATAAACATGACTACCGAAAACTCCGAATTATCCCAACAACCATCGCCTTTGCTTTGGTCTGCGTTAGACGAGTTTATCCAGCCGCAAGACATTGGTTTTGCCATCGGCACTTGCTCGCTGGGCTGTATTTTGGTTGCTGTGAATACAAGCGGGATTTGTTGGCTGGCTTTGGGCGATAGCGCAGGGCAATTGCTGGATGAATTGCAGCTACGTTTTCCGAAGGCGGCGTTAGTTACTGATAAGCCGCTGTTGATGGCAATACTGGCTAAAGTGGTTGCTGTTGTTGATTGCCCAACCGCTCCGTTTGATTTGCCTTTGGCTGGCGCAGGTACGGATTTTCAGAAAAAAGTCTGGCAATGTCTGCAAACCATTCCTGTTGGCGCAACGCGGAGTTATTCAGAGGTGGCGGCGCAGATAGGGAGGCCGAAAGCGGTGCGGGCTGTTGCTGGGGCATGTGCGGCGAATCCGTTGGCGGTGCTGGTGCCGTGTCATCGGGTGGTAGGCCGTGATGGCAGTTTGTCAGGGTATCGCTGGGGGGTAGAGAGAAAACGCCTGCTCTTGGCGCGTGAGGCGGGGTTGGAGTGAAAAACATGTTTTTCACTCCAGTTTTTTTGATTTATTTAAGTCTGTTAATGAGTTTTTGCGCACTAAACATTGGTTCGGACTGTTTAAACATTAGGAACGCCAGAAAATAGTAAAACAAAGGTATTAAAAGGTCTTTGTAGGATGCTTGTTTAATTAAAGCATCTAAGATTATTGTTCCATAAGCACTTAAACCAATCATTACCAACAAGCTATACAACATAAAAATCTTTTCATATTTTGAAAGACGTGGATTTAGATTTCCTTCTTCAAACACTATTTGCGGCCAAGCTTTTTTTATAAGCTCAATGGTGACTGGCTTATTTCTTAGCCAATCAATCACTATAGGTCGCTCTAGCGCCGAAAGGCTCAGTTTGGTATTTACATAGATAAGCTCTTGTACCTTACATTCTTCAAGTAAGTAATATTCGTCAGAATTCTCTTTCAGTTTCGAAAGTGCTTGCTCAATATTTTTTGCTTTTAAGTGCTTAATATTTTCGTTATAGAACGGTAAAAAGCGACTAAAAAAGTTATAAAGCAATGGGATAATTATCAAAATTATAAAAATAATCCGCACGATTGGATCGTCTGAATTTTCGAAAAAAGAAAGTGCAGATGAAATCATTCTAAATGCTTACCAATCGAAGTAGTTTTTAAAGCTCAAAATCCGCCGGATTCAATCCCAATTCCGTCGCAATACGGGCGGCGACTTTTTTCTCGCTGGCATCAAAATTACCATCGGATGAAGCGATGGCGATAATCATGCGGATCAACAAGCGTGCTGCGTCATTGTTAGATTTCATTTTGCCCAAGGATTGAAAAGCTTTGGCTTCGCCGATGTCTTTATCAAATTCCAGTTGGGTAATAAATTCTTGGAAGGCTTTAATTACGTCGCTGGTTGGGAACACGGAAAGTGCGTCGTTGCTTTCGATAAAGCGGATCATTTTTTGTTTTTCTTCGGCGCTCACACTGCCATCTGCTATAGCAATCAACGCAGAACCTGCCATTGCCGCGTTTAAGAAATCTTTGTTTTTAAACTTTAAGGCTTCGGTTTTTAATTCACTGGCTTTGTTCTTTAGTTGGCTTAAAAAGCTGTCAAAACTCATGGGTGTCTCCTGGTTGGTGGCGTTTAAGAACGTGTTGTTTTTAGTGGCAGAGAAAAGCGAAATGTTGTTGATGACCTAAAATGTAACCCCCGCATAGCCATCCTGCAAGTCTGGCATTTTAACACCATAGCAACGTTGCCGATGGATGATGTCGGTTGCCCAGCGTTGGTGGGTGGCGACTTCGCACATGGCTTCGTGCATTTTAAATACCGCTGGCGCGTCTTCGGCACACAGGCTTTGCGCCATTTGGTAGGCATCGTTATCGACCGCGTAGGCGGCTTCAATAAATTGGATTTGCGCGGGATGGATGGCGGTTTTGCCGATTAAGCCATAGGCCAAGTCTTGTTGGATTTCTTTGTGCAAGCTGGTGGTGTCGTTGAGGTATTCAAATACGGGCGCTGCCAAATCAAATCCGTATGGTCTAAAAACCGTCAGCAATTGCGAGATGACTGGCCCTAGCGGGGTTTCGTAAAGCGTCATGCCGCGCGGCCTTCTTATGCCAAGCAGGTTCATTAAATCATTGCCGCCAATCCGCAGCATGATGATTTTTGGGAAAATGTCGGCTTGCAGGAAGGCCGCGCGTAATTCGCATAAGGCTTTGTAATCAAAAGCTTCGCGGGTTTCTAGCGTGGGCATGATTTTAAAATCGGTGCCGCGCAGTAAATCAAAATAACGGCTGAAGTTGCCGATAGTGAGTTTTGGCAACACAAAGCCGTCGATATTGGCAATGGCAGGTAAATCTAACAGCCGCGCTAAAACTTCGGGGTTGCGGGCGCGGATAAAACGGTATTTGCCGCTGATAGGCAGAAAGCCTTGTAGGCATAAACCGAGATGGTGCAGGCTGCTATCAACATCGCCCGTGGCGACGGCATCTTCGGTGCAGAAAATCATGGAGCGTAAAAATGGCAGTTTTTCACCATTGGCACAGGCCATTAAATCCGGTCTATGGGCGGGCATGTATAACGGCGCACCCAGTTGCCAAGGCGAAAATAACGCGGGTCTGGCGGGGTTTAGTGTCATAAAGTCATCTCTTTAATTAAGGCCACGGCGCGGTAGGGTAAGTCGGGATAGACGACAATGGGAATGTGGCGGGATTCTGCCAACCAACTTAAGTGCAGGGTGGCTTCGGCGGCATCGTCTTGTAACAGCAATAATCGGGCTTCACGGCGTAAAAACACCCGGGTGGCTTCACCAATTCCCGGTTTTATGAAATTGCTCTGGCTGACATTATAGCGCGTTGCCAAATCGGCAAGCAGTTTCTCTGAGATTGCCGCTTGTCCGGTTTGATAGTGCGCGGCGCGGATGGGGTTGCCCCATTGCTCAGCCACACTGGCGAGAATTTCATCGACAAAAAACTGCGACAAATCCTGCTCGGCAAAGTCGTGATAATACACGCAACCGTGGAAATCATCGCTAGCGGCGGTGTGCGGATCATACACTGATCGGCTGACCAAGCCGGAAACCGTGGCATTGAGGATGCACGAGGGAATCAAATAATCCTCCGCCGAAGCCGCCACCGCTGCCGTGCCGGACAAATCCGCCAGCACATAAAGTTCGGCAGGAATCACCACGCTGTCGCTGTCAGCAAACGCCTGCAAACTCGCCGCCAATTGCCGACCAATCACGCCTTTGCCCGTCCAACCATCGACAAATACCAGTGTTTCCGGCGCGTGGTGTTTTAAGATAAAACGTAGCGCATTGGCATCAATACCGACATCGCGGATGATGGAAATGGAATAATGCGCGGCGTTGAGCTGGTGATAATCTTGCAATACCCGCTTCAGCAACACGCCAACAGGCGTTCCCGCGCGCGCCAACGACACCAAAGTAATTCCTTGCGGACGTGTGCCGATTATCCCCGCCGCCAAACTGATAATATCCGCCGCCAGCCGCTGTTTGTTCGTCTCCAACGCTTGTTGGAACAAATCCAAATACGCTGCCGAGGGTAAAGATTCATGGCTGAGCATCTGTGAGTAGTGTTTTTGTCCTGATTGGATTAAGGCTTCTTTCTCTGCTATTGGGGTGTTTTCGATAGTGATTTGTTTGAGTAGGAACTGGACATCGTTGGGTGGGTAACTGCCGGAGAAGGGGATTTGGGTCATGGTGTGTGGGTGAGATGGGTTGGGATGCCGTAAAGGCATAAATCGAAAGGAAGTTTAATGCGGTATGGCTGGGTTGTGTAGTTAACTGATGTTACGCAGCTCGTAATATCTGCAACTCTTTTATCGTTCCCGCGCTTACATCGTTCCCACGCTCTGCGTCACTGCCATAAAGTTAAGGATTTATACCTTTAATTTCAAAAAGATAACAATGTCGTAGGGCGTATTAGCGATAGCGTAATACGCCGGATGCTTGAAATCCAACATGCGGTGCAATACGGCTATCGCCTATTGCACCCTACAACAGGCGTTTTACGGATTTTTTAACAATTTGATTTTAAAATTAATTTCATTAACTTAATGGCAGTGACGCAGAGCGTGGGAACGATAAAAAACGATAAAAAGGCATAAATCGGAAGTAAGCCAGCGCGGTATGGTTAGGTAGTTCATTTCAAAGCTTCTGCCGCAAGCCTTGTCTTGGTAACGCTAGCAAAGGCGTTGCAGGCTGTCGAAGCCGCGCCAGATAGTGTCGTCGCCGCTGTTGCAATGCGGGCAGGTGACACCGCCTGTTCAACGCAATTGCCGGATGCTGTGATAACAGCTGACTGCACTGATTAACTGTTTGATGATGATTGCGGTTTCTACTAGGCCAATATTAAACCGCTGGTTTAGTTATAACGTAAATAAAACCATTACGATGGTTATTAGAATAAATTTCAAATTTCTTTGAATCAACCATTCCCCAATAATTACCCAAATACGTTTGTGTTTTTTTAGGTAAAAACCAAAGTTTGGAGAGATATTTTAATTTTCTACCATTATCTTCAACCATAGAGCCTAGGATATTTGCCGTAACATTGGTTTTCTTAACTATATTAAAGCCTGCATTTTTCAATTGTGCATCAGGTTCACTATCATGAGCCATGTCATAGGTTTCATAAAAAATGAAAGCACCTGATGGCTTTAGGCTGCGGTATATCTCTTTTAGCTGCTCATCATCCCGGGGAATCCCGGTTTCCAAACTTATGAATACGTCGAAATAGTTATCAGGCGACGGTACGCCTTGGCGATTAAGTATAAAACGGGCGTTTTTTTGTTTTCGATGTTTGAATTTGCAATACAGAAAAGCGACATCCGATCCTTCTAATCCGGTAAATTGACACTTGTCACTCAAGATGTTGTTCAGTAAATAAATCCCGCCGTGTCCTTGCCCACAGCCCACTTCACATATATTTAATGCGTCGGTTTGAGAAACCTCACCTGCTTTCATTAATTCCGTATAAAACTGCAACTGTAAGGCGTTTTCTTTTGTAATTTCTGTTGGTGAATATCCGTAGTTGTTTAACAAAACTTTGCCATAACGCAATTCATACAGGCTATAAATAGCGTAAATATAATTAAAAAGGGATCTGGATTTCATTGTGCGCCAAATAGGAAATAAAAGAAGTATATTGTAAATGACTTTAATGCTGTTCTTGTCAAAATTGCAGTCAAAGAACGCTGCGTGTAAATCGACTTTATTTGGGGAGGGGTTGTTACGTCGATCTTACATCATTAAGTTAAGGAATCGCTGAACAAAGCCTTCGACAGGCTCTCGGCAACTGCTCCTGCGTTGCTCTACCTCCTTCATCCATGCAGGCGAGGCCGAACGGTAACTAATTGATTCCGTTCGTGCTGAGCCTGTCGAAGCATGATCGGAATCGATTAGTTCAGCGATTCCTTAAAGCTTTATGTATTAAAATCAGTGTATTGCATTTTTCTAGGTAGGGTTACGCCATCACCAAACAGCAACCTCAAGTACGCCCGCCATCCCCGCATAATTCCCCGCACTGGAATAACACCAATGCTCTGGCAGATTAACATAGCCGCGTTTCACCGGATTGTAGTGGATATAGTCCAATTTCTCCCGCATCATCGCCTCGTTAAATACCCACTCGGCATGGACGCCTTCCTGCCAGAACTGAAACTCACGGTCGGTTTTATGTGCCCGTTTGGCAAAGCTCAGCCTATCCAATAACCGCGTGGCTTGCTGGGCTTGCAGATAATCAATCAATTGCCGCGCCGTATAGGATTTAAAACTGTCCACGCACTTGCGTAAATCGGGTGCTTGGGCAATAAAATGCAGATGGTTTTCCAGGATGACGTAACCGTACAGCTTTAAGCCAGAATGTTGCTGTTGGTAACGCCAGCAATCGACGATGATGTTGAAGGTTTCAGGGCGGGTAAAAACAGGCAACCACTCCAGCACCGTGCAGGTCATAAAATGCGGCTTGTCCGGTTCGGTGATGAGGTAACGGCTTCTGCCCATAAGGGTGGCGGAGGTTAAAAGTAAAGAAAATATGTTGTAGAGAGTCTATCGTTCCCACGCTCTGCGTGGGAATGCCGCCCGTGACGCTCCAGCGTCGCCTTACGCAACGCCGGAGCGTTGCATGATGCGTTACCACGCAGAGCGTGGGAACAATAAAGAGTTGTAAGCTAATCTGAAACTTTTCCTAATATTTCTTCTTTTAACTCTTCAAATTCTTTTAATTCTTCACCAAATATTTCTTCAATGTCCGGTTCAGAAACAATTTTTGAGATATTCACTGGCTTTTTATTAAATATTTCTTCGAAGGTGGTTGAAAATTCATTTGATAATCTGAAGTCTCTGAATACAGGCCAATCTAAATAATCAGCTTCAGAAATTGGACCAGTATTTCCAATCCTTTTCATAATTTGAACAGCTTTATAGTAGTCACTTAAAAGTACTGCTACGCAAATTTGGTATTCATCGCTGCACGATGACCAATCCTCTTTATTTAAAATGTCTTTACACTTTTCTGGTATACCAGAATGGTAGTAAGTTTGTGCTCTATTGATTACAAAGACCCTTCTATTTGAATCACTTTTCCATTTTTTTAATGTGCATGTTGAAAAGTCCAAGATTCTTGCAGCTAAATCATAATCTTCTTCATGTATTAGGTTATATGAAATTTCAATCAAGCTTGAATCAGAGTCATCCAGGTTAGCTGGCAATAGCTTCCTCCATAAAACATGAGTTAACTTTGTTCCAAGCTCGTATAAACACCTATAAGAGTTTGTAATATAAATATTATTGCTTTCTAATTTAGTCCCTATTTGGGGAATATCAGCTAAGGGAATGCCATGTTTTCTACAAACAGAAATATATTGTGAGGAAACAATGCCATCGCAATGCACTAATAAATTTCTACGTTCTGTTAATTCTATAAAATTTGACCAAGAGTCCAG
Organism: uncultured Methylococcaceae bacterium; assembly: GCA_903928685.1. Classification (GTDB taxonomy): domain Bacteria; phylum Pseudomonadota; class Gammaproteobacteria; order Methylococcales; family Methylomonadaceae; genus Methylovulum. The sequence goes on along the minus strand of CAIYRS010000009.1, from coordinate 42,699 downwards.
CCCCTTTGTTAGTGGCAAATTAAATTTTTTTCTAACCATTCAAATTGTTCTGCATGGCTTTTTCTTAAGAGAGACTCAACTTCTTTTTCTAGGATATGTTCATATGCTGCTTCTACTGATCCAATTTGCTTTAGATCTGAAAGAGATATGCTTCTTTCGCTTCCATCAAGTAATTCAGGTTTAATTCTAAAAATACTTTTTACTAATTCGCCTAAAAACGCATCATATTCACTAACAAAAGAAACAAGAAACTTACCTGGCAATATGTCAAAAGCTGTTTTTGCTTTTGTAACTTTTTTATCAAGCCTGCCCGCAAGTCTTTGATGCTCAATTTTTAGGGAATATTTCTTTTTATCATCGGATTCGTCAATTAATTCGCCATTTTCTTGAAGAAATTTCCCTTTTTTTGCATTTGCTAATTGTCGTGAAAATTGCGCCATCATCATTAACGAAGGTAGAGTCTCATGCAGAGATTCCAATTTATGTAAGTAATTACTTAAAATTTCATGTAAATTATTTTCTTCGGTCATAGTATTTCGTGAATTGAAGTTGAATTTAACCTTTAAGGCTGGAAAAGCGTTGCCCACTCTCCGTTTACTCTTCTTGCCTATGTTCGGCGATATGCTAGTCGGCTAAAGATTCACCACCTTTTAGTAAACCCCGAAAGGAGTCTAACCTATTATCGGCTAAGCTAGAACCACTCAGCGATCTCAATTCACCAACCTTCCAAACAACTGCGTCCCCCTAGGCACAATCGCATAATCACACAAGGCCATAAACGGTGCGTCGGTGTAGCTGTCGCCGGCGGCGAAGGTGAGCAATTCGTGATGTTGCTGGCGATAGCGTTCCAGTAAAAAATTAACGGCGTGTTCTTTGCGGATGATGTCGGGCAGTACGGCGAGGTTGTTGCCGTTTAAATGCCAATACAGGCTACCGTCTTGCAAGTGCGGGTGGTTGATGATGACGGCATCCAGCATCCGCCGCAGCGCGTCCTCTTTGCCTTCGCTGTGTTTGATGACGCCGTACCACGTGACGCCAAACTCGTTAACTAAGCGCGGTTTATAGCCTGCGTGTTGGGCGGCGAAGTTTTGGACGTCCTGCCAGACTGCCTGCAGTTTTTGATAATAATCCGGCAAGTGGCTTTGCATGTGCGCCATCCAGGCGGCATCGACTTGGCCTTGGTTGTCTAAAATCACCGCGCCGTGGATGATGACGGCTTCTTCGCTAAACGGCAGTTGCACACGGGCAAATTCGCCTGCATCGCGTCCCGTTACGGGGACGATTTTAAAGCCCTGTGCAAACCAATCCCATAGCCATTGCTGTTTGGCGGTGGCGTAAGAGTTCGCGGTACCGTCGGATAACAAAGCCCGCACTTGTAGGCGCGGGTCGTCGGCATCGGGGCATTTTCTTAAGGTTTGGAACAGGGTGTCGTCAAGGTCTAAAAAAATGTAGCGTTGCATGATGGGCTTCGTCGGTGAGTTCAAATCGGGCGCTGATAGCTTGCCAGTCGTGCAGGCGTTCCAGCAACGGCGGGCACAGCGGGGTTTCGTGGCAGAGGATAATCTGGCGGTAATCGCGGGTGTTTAGGTTGTAGATAAAATTGGCGATGCCGTCTTGGTAATTGTCTTCAAACTGGCAGACGGAGGCGATGTCGTTGCCGACATGGATGGGCGAGCGCGTGGTGCTTTGCACTTTTACTGGGCAGCCGTGGCTTTCCAGCAATCTGCCGAGCATAAACGCGGGCGGGTTGCATTCGCCTGTACCCAGCACCAGCAGCGGGCGCGGGTCGTCGCTGTGCAAGTCAACACCCATTTGCTGTAGCTTGGCGATAACGTCGTTGGTAAACTGCATGGGCGCGGCTAAACCCAAACGCCCAGGCCAAGCCAGCAAGTGTTTTTTGCAGGCGCTGTTGCCGGAAACGTTAACGCTGATGCTGTCCAGCTCGGTGTTTTCGGCATCGTCAAAGTGCATCGTGCCTTCGCGCAGGCACACCCAGTGCACCGCCACGCCCGCGCCAGCCTCAACGCGCTGGCGGTCTTCGGCATGGGCAAAGTTGATAAGGCTAACGATAAACACGTTCTGCAACTGCGGATTGACGGCTTGGTAAGCGTTAATCAAACGCAAAAACGTGCGGCCTGTGCTGATTTCATCATCAATCAACACCAGAGTTTGCGCGTTAAAAAACCGCCGTTGGTCGTCGCTGCGTTCTGGGTAATACAGGAAAAAATCGGTCGCGTGGCTGTGCGCCTCGTCAAAACCCAAGCGCGGCAAGCCGTCCAGATGATAGCGCGTGGTTTGCATAAACAAACTGTGCTGCAAACCTTCAGCAACCGCCGCCGCAAACACGCCATAACCCAAGCCTGTCGCGGTCTCCGCCATACCTATCCACACTGATTCGCCAGTAATATCGTGTTGCAAAGTCTGCCGAGCCAACGCCCGATACGACCACGCCATCATCCGTGGCGACACCGGATAATGTTTGCCTAAGACTTTGCTGACCAACAAGAATTTGCGCTTGCTGCTGACACGCGCGGCGAAGCCTAAGAGGCGTTTGAGCGGGATTTTGCCTGGGGTTAAATTGAGCGTGAGCTTGCCAGTGGCGAGGTTGATGGTTTGTGTTTGGGGCATGGGTAAGTGCTTGTGGCTTAGGTTTTGAGGGGGTGAAGCCGGAGCTTCTTTTAATAATGGCATCCAAATGTGGATATTTGGATGCAAGTGCTCAATCAATGGTTTTTTGTTGGGCAAATCTAATCCCGTAGGGGCGGACGGCTGTCCGCCTTTTAAGCATCTTTGCCAATCCTGTCGTGACAAGGCGAGCAGCCGCTCGCCCCTACGAAAATAATTCCGATAATCCAATATGGGCGGAGTGCTCGTGCTGAATTTATGTTTTGGCTTTTTTAGCCAGAATCGTCTTGTGTTAACAGGCGGAGTCCAAAACATGTTTTGGACTCCGCCGTCTAAATCAGCTTGGTAAAAGGGCTGGCGTTTTAAACGTTATCCCGCAAAACCACAGGCGTACCCACTTCGGTGACTTTTAAGCCGTAGTCGATAGCGGGCACAACAACTTTTTCACCTTTAAACACCTGCAAGGCCACTTTCGCTAAGTTAACGCCAGCCAAGCACGCCATACCAAAACCGCCCGACGGACGTGGGTTGATTTCTAGCAAGCGCGGGCCGTTGATGCCTTCTTTAAATTGGATGTTGAACAAGCCGTTTAAGCGGTAGTGTGTGGTCAGGCGTTCTACCATGCCTTGTATGTCGGTGTTATTGTCGATTTCTTGACCGTGACCGATCAGCAGCGATTTTTTGCGTTGCACGGCGCACAGCAATTCGCCGTGGCGTCCGGCGCAATCGACGCTCCATTCCGAGCCTTCTAGGTTTTCCATGACCAACATGGTGGCGAAACAACGGGTGTTGTACATGCCTTGGCGCAGTTCGGCGAGCGGAATTTGGTATTCCACGCCTTTGATTAAATGGGTGATGCTGTCGCGTTTTGTGTCGAGGATGCGGAAGCCTAGGCCGAATACTGAGACGGCTGGTTTTATGCACAGGCTGTCGTGGCGTTTGCTTAATTGTTGTACGGCTTGGTCAAACTCGCCCATGTTATTGACGGCGATAAATTCCATGGTTTGCGCGACTTCGGTCGGCAAGGTGCTGTAAAACGTGGCTTTGTTGTCGAGCAAGCTTAAGGTTTCAGCATCGGCAACGGACATCACTTGCGTGCCGATGGCGTGGAAGCTGTCATGATGTTGGCTGATGAGCGCGGCTTCTTTGCCGGGCCAGAACAAGTCTATGCGCTGGCCTTGGCAAAACTCTAGGCACCATTGCAGATACTCTTCGCCTGTTAAGTGCGGTTCGAGATAGCTTTCATTGGCAGCGACAAACGCCGATGCGGTGCTGTGGGTGTGAGTGCAGATGATGGTCACTTCGCCTGACTGGGTGTTCAGGCGAAGGTTATTAAAGACTGCGCTAATGGTAGAGAATGTTTTGTTAAACCAGATGCGCATTAGTTTTATAGGTGAGGAAGGATTTGTGGCAATAAGTTTTCGATGGTGCGGCCTGTGCCGTTTTCGCCAATGGCGTGCATTTTCCATTCGCCGTTGTGGCGATAAACTTTCGCCATGATTTGCGCGGAATGCGAGCCTTGTGAGCTGAGGGTGTAGCGCGCCACTTCGTTTTTGCTGCTGACATCTAGCATACGGCAATAGGCGTTTTCTACGGCATCAAAGGTTTGTCCGGTAAAGGAGTTGACGGTGAAAACTAATGATTTGACGTTGGCAGGCACTTTATCGAGATCAACCAAGATTTGCTCGTCGTCGCCATCGCCTTCTCCGGTGCGGTTGTCGCCCGTGTGGGTAACGCTGCCGTCTTTGCTTTTTAAATGGGCAAAATAGACGGTATCAACCACTTTGTTGTTGTCGTCAAACATCACGCAAGAAGCATCCAAGTCGATAGCGCCGCCACTGCTGCCACCGCCACCAAACATGCCGCCGAACAAACCGCTTTTTTTATCGCTGCCGCTGGCTTTGGCATCCCAGCCTAAGCCCATAATCACTTTGCTTAAACTGCCGCCGGATTCTTTCGATAGCGAGATTTTTTGGCCTTTTTGTAAATTAACGCCCATGGGTGCTTCCTGTTTTTGGGTGATTAAACATTAACGCCGAAGTTTTTTGCCAAGGCACCTAAGCCGCCAGCAAAGCCTTGTCCGACGGCTTTAAATTTCCATTCTGTGCCGACGCGGTAGATTTCGCCGAAAATCATGGCGGTTTCTATTGAGGCATCTTCGCTTAAGTCGTAGCGGGCGATTTCTTGTCCGCCTTCTTCGTTAACGATTCTGATGTAGGCGTGGCTGACTTGTCCGAAGTTTTGTTTGCGGGTTTCGGCATCGTAGATAGTCACGGTGAATACGACTTTATCCAAATCGGCTGGGATTTTGGCTAATTCAACTTTAACAACTTCGTCATCACCATCGCCAGCGCCAGTGGTGTTATCACCCATGTGTTGTACTGCGCCATCAGCAACCACTTTATTATTAAAGAAGCAGAAGTCGTTGTCGGAGCGCACTTTGCCGTCTAGTTTCACTAAAAATGCGCTGGCGTCGAGGTCGAATGCAGCGCCGTCAGTGGCGCGGGCATCCCAACCTAGGCCGACGATGATTTTGTTTAGGCCTGGGGCTTCTTTACTTAAATTAACGTTACCGCCTTTAACGAGTGATATTGCCATGAAAGTCTCCTGATGTTTGTTGGTATTAAGAATGGCGCAGGGCGCGGGTGTTTATCGGGTTTATCATACCTGCTATGGGTAAGCTTGGCGAATCTTTACCGAGTCTGTAGGGCGATTGCACCTTAAACTATAACATTTTGATTTAATAGCTGATGTTATGCAGACACTCTCTGTGGTATAGAGACAAAATAAGATGTATCGCTATCGCGATGTTTTTTAATCGGGTTTTCGCACCCGAAGGCGAGCTACTTTCTTTTGCGCCGCCTCGGCAACTGCTCCTGCGTTGCTCTACCTCCTGCATCCATGCAGTCGAAAAGAAAGTAGCCAAAGAAAAGGCGGCCCGGTTGCCGCTCATGTCTTGCGCTCCTCGCATTTGTCGGGGGACGGCAGAATGGGCTTCCTGCCCATCTGCCGCCGTGCGGCATCCATGCCGCACCCCTACGGGCTATTCCCGACAAATGCTGCGGTGCTCGACGCGGCAAACGGGAGAAAAGCGCGTTACTGGGCAACATCAGTTATTTATAGGCGCTTGCCCCGCTTGTATGCAATTTCGCATCCTATAAATTAAGCTATCGCGTATAATCCTGAGTAAATATATCTACTTTTCCAGAAAGATTTTAGGGTCTAGCCATGAACTTAAGAAAAATTACCCATCCAGTTGTTGTTGGTAACGTGAAGGTTGGCGGTGGTGCGCCGATTGTGGTGCAGTCTATGACCAACACCGATACCGCTGATATAAATGCTACCGTCAAACAGATTATTGAGCTGTCTACGGCGGGTTCAGAGCTGGTGCGGATTACGGTAAATTCCGAAGAAGCTGCCGCCGCCGTTTATGAAATCCGTAACCAGTTAGACCGCAAAGGCTATTCGGTGCCGATTATTGGTGACTTCCATTTCAACGGGCATAAGTTGTTGGAAAAATACCCAGATTGCGCGCAAGCCTTAGATAAATATCGGATTAATCCAGGTAATGTCGGGCGCGGTAAAAGCCGTGATCCGCAATTTCAGCAAATGATTGAATTTGCTTGCAGATATGACAAACCTGTCCGCATCGGCGTAAATGGCGGCAGTTTAGATCAAGCCGTATTGACGCGTTTATTGGATGAGAACCGTACTTTGGCAATCCCTAAGCCCTTGTCGGCAATTACCCGTGAAGCGATTGTGTTGTCGGCGTTGGAAAGCGCGGCGAAAGCAGAAGAAATCGGCTTAAGCAAAAACAAAATCATCTTGTCCTGCAAAATCAGTAATGTCCAAGAGTTGATTGCCATTTACCAAGATTTGGCGAAGCGTTCCGATTACGCCTTGCATTTGGGTTTAACTGAAGCGGGTATGGGTTCTAAAGGCATAGTTTCTTCAGCGGCGGCGTTGTCGGTGCTGATGCAACAAGGCATTGGCGATACCATCCGTATTTCCTTAACGCCTGAGCCTGGCGCGTCCAGAACGCAAGAAGTGATAGTCGGCCAAGAAATTTTGCAGACTATGGGTTTCCGCTCGTTTACGCCGATGGTGATTTCCTGCCCAGGTTGTGGACGCACCACCAGTGATTATTTCCAAAAATTGGCGATGGACATCCAAAGCTATTTGCGCGACCAAATGCCTGTTTGGCGTAAGCGTTATCCCGGCGTAGAAGCGATGGAAGTGGCGGTAATGGGCTGTGTGGTTAATGGCCCTGGCGAAAGTAAAAGTGCCAATATTGGCATCAGTTTGCCCGGCACTGGTGAATCGCCAGTCGCACCTGTTTATGAAGACGGCGTAAAAACCGTGACCTTAAAAGGCGACCATATTGCCGAAGAGTTTCAAGAAATCGTTGAGCGTTATATTGAATCGCATTATTCAATAAATGCTGAAGCCTAAGGAATCGCTGAGCAAAGCCTTCGACAAGCTCAGGCCGAACGGTAACTAATTGATTCCGTTCGTGCTGAGCTTGTCGAAGCATGGGCGGAATCAATTAGTTCAGCACTTCCCTAAGTGATTTAAATATTGCCGGAATGCTGTCTACAGCCATTCTGGCAACATCCTTACCAAGCCTTAATCCCATCATGTTATCCCCCTCCGAATTATTCAAATGCCTTGCTGACGAAACCCGTATCCGCTGTTTGGTGTTGTTGCGTAAAGAAGGCAAACTCTGCGTTTGTGAACTGACTGAAGCCTTGGGTTTGCTGCAACCCAAAATATCCCGCCATCTCGCCAAATTGCGTGGTGCAAATTTATTGCTTGATAGCCGCGAAGGCCAATGGGTTTACTATCAACTGAACCCTAATTTGCCGGACTGGGTGTTATCGATTTTAGATACCTTGGTCGCACAAACCACAGCCGATAGCGTTCATCAGCAAGATTGCACACGATTACAAGCGATGGCAGGTCGTCCAGCCGCTACTAACCAATGCTGTAACTAATCCGGCGGCAGCCAGCATTTAAAAAAGTCAGCTTTTACGCTAATATATTCGCTTCATCGAATATAAAAGGCATCCCTATGTTAAAAGTTCTCGTGTTATGTACAGGCAATTCTTGCCGTAGCGTTTTGGGCGAAGCCCTGATAAACCATTTCGGCGCAGGGCGCTTGCAAGCCTGTTCTGCGGGTAGCCGCCCAATCGGCAGAATCAATACCAATGCCTTAGCAACTTTGCAGCGCAACGGTTTGCCGACAGAAGGTTTCATTAGCCAATCATGGGATGCTTTTGCTGATGAAGGTATTGATATTGCTATCACTGTCTGCGATTCAGCCGCAGGCGAAGTGTGTCCGGTGTATTTAAACAGCACCGTTAGGGCGCATTGGGGTTTGCCTGATCCGGCACATATGACTGGCACTGACGAGGAAATCGAACAGGCGTTTCAGGCGACTTACGATGCCATGTCGGAGCGGGTGCAGAAAATGTTGGCCTTGCCGATAGAAACCTTGGATAAGCAAAGTTTAGCGGCGGAATTAAATAAGATTGGCGCAGAATCGGCGCTAGCAACGGGTTTCGTGTTATGAGCCAGCCTTGTCCCGCCTGTCCTTCCGATCATGACTCCCCCAAGCAATTAGATTTTATTTCCCGATTCCTGTCCTTGTGGATTTTTATCGCCATGCTGGTCGGTATTTCGCTGGGCTATTTTTTGCCGGAATTTCCGCTGTGGCTTAACCAATTCCAATCAGGTACGACATCGCTACCGATTGCCGTTGGCCTCATCTTAATGATGTATCCGCCTTTGGCTAAGGTGCGTTACGAGCAATTACCGCAAGTGTTCAAAAACTATAAAGTACTGCTGATTTCCTTAGTGCAAAATTGGCTAATCGGGCCGTTGCTGATGTTTGCTTTGGCGGTGCTGTTTTTAAGGGATTATCCCGATTATATGGTTGGCCTGATTATCATCGGCTTAGCGCGCTGTATCGCGATGGTGTTGGTTTGGAATGATTTGGCGGATGGCGATAGCGAATATTGCGCGGGTTTGGTGGCGTTTAATGCGATTTTTCAAATCTTGTTTTTCTCGCTGTACGCCTATGTTTTCGTCACGGTATTGCCGGATTTTTTAGGGATTGCTTCCGGTTTGGCTGTGCCTATCGGTTTGTGGCAAGTGGCTAAAAGCGTGTTGATTTATCTGGGCATCCCATTAGTTGCCGGTATGGTTACCCGTTTTCTGCTGTTGCGGCTTAAGTCCGAAGCTTGGTATGAGCAAACCTATATCCCCTTAATTAGCCCAATGACGTTAATTGCCTTGTTACTGACCATCGTGCTGATGTTTTCTTTAAAGGGCGAATATATCGTGCAACTGCCGCTGGATGTATTGCGGATTGCCGTGCCGTTGCTGATTTATTTTGCCATCATGTTTTTGCTGACTTTTTTTATGGCAGCAAAAGCCGGGGCGGGTTATCCGGTGTCTGCCAGTTTGGCATTTACTGCTTCAGGCAATAATTTTGAATTGGCGATTGCCGTGGCTATAGCAGTTTTTGGTTTGCAATCGGGACAAGCATTTGCGGCGGTGATCGGGCCGTTGGTGGAAGTGCCAGCTTTAGTGGCCTTGGTGAGCTTGGCCTTGTATTTTAGAAAAAAATACTTTGCAGCGACGCGGTAATTGCAGGAATTTTAGGCAAAAAAAAGCGGCTAAAAAAGCCGCTAAAAGAGAAGGATTTAAAAACTCTGAATAACTTTGGAGGAAGATTAAATCAAGAGTGAAGCCATCATAGTCAGTTAAGCCAAGCGATGTAATGTGGCAAATTGTCGCGCGTGGCGGATTGTCGCAGTATTGACTGATTAAATCAGATTGCTCAATTGGGCAAAGTCATGCAGCGACAAGTTTTCGGCACGCAGGATAGGGTCAATTTGCAAGCTGCGGATTTGTTCTTCGGAAAGCAAATTCTTTAAGGAATTGCGTAAGGTTTTCCGGCGTTGTGAGAAAGCATCAGTGACTACGCGGTTTAAATTGGCAAGATCATTCACCACCACAGGCGGTTGCACATGCGGCACTAAGCGGATGATGGCGGAAGTGACTTTAGGAATAGGGTCGAAGCTTTCGGGCGGCACTTCAAACAGCAACTCGGCATCACAATAATATTGCATCATCACGCTTAGGCGACCATAACGTTTGCTGCCTGGACCCGCGCAAATACGTTCCACCACTTCCCGCTGCAACATAAAGTGCATGTCTTCAATGGTATTGGTGTTTGCCAGCAAGTGGAACATTAATGGCGTGGAGATGTTGTAGGGCAGGTTGCCGATAACGCGTAATTTTTGCTTATCCGCTTTAACAAGTCCGGCAAAATCAAAGCGCAAGGCATCGGCGCTATGGATGGTCAGATTGCTTTTGCCTGAAAATTTTTCTTGTAAAAAAACCACCAAATCCCTATCCAATTCCACCACATCCAAGGTGATGTCGTTTTTTAGTAATGGTTCGGTGAGTGCGCCCATGCCTGGGCCAATCTCCACCCAATGTTCGCCCGGTTCAGCTTGCACGCTGGCGAGGATGTTGTTGATGATGCTGTGGTCGTGTAGGAAATTTTGACCGAAACGTTTGCGCGGGTTATGCGTCATGCTGTCCTGTAGAGGCGGTTGCCGCCATAGTTAAGGCGGTTTGTAAGGCGACAGTCAAACTGCCGATGTCGGCTTTACCGGTGCCAGCAATATCTAAAGCGGTACCGTGATCGACTGAAGTGCGGATAATCGGCAAGCCTAAGGTAATGTTGACGGCTTGACCAAAGCCTTTGTGCTTCAGCACTGGCAAGCCTTGGTCATGATACATCGCCAATACTACGTCGGCAGTATCCAAGAATTTTGGCGTAAATAAGCTATCAGCAGGTAATGGCCCAATAACATCAATGTCTTGGCTGCGGCAGCTGTCGAGTACTGGGGTGATGACTTCAATTTCTTCCCGGCCTAAATGCCCGCCTTCGCCAGCATGGGGATTTAATCCACAGACCAAGATTTTAGGTTTGCTGATGTTAAAGCGGGTGCGTAAGTCTTGTTCCAGAACGCGAATGACTGAGCGTAAGCGGTTATGGGTGATAGCGGCGCTGACTTCGTTTAAAGGGATGTGGTTGGTGACCAATGCAACCCGCAGGCCTTCGGTAGCCAGTACCATGACAGGATAACCGCCCGTTAATTCGGCGATGTATTCTGTGTGTCCGCTGAATGAAAATCCGGCATCGCTAATAATGCCTTTATGCACAGGCGCGGTGACCATCGCCGCAAACAAGCCTTCCATGCAGCCTTTGGTGGCTTTAGTGATGGTTTTTAATACATAGCGGCTGTTGTGGACATTCAGTTTGCCTGTTTGTACGGGTTCGGCTAGTTCAACAGGTAAAACCGTCATACAGCCAGCGGCTTGTAGGGTCGGAGGGGTTTCTGGGTCAAAGATATTGATGGTGATCGGCAAGCCTAATTCTTGGGCGCGTTGCTCCAATAGTTCTGGGCTGGCGATCACCACCAATTCACAAGGCAGATGCCGTTGCGCCATTTGGATACATAAATCTGGGCCTATACCTGCGGGTTCGCCGGGGGTTAAGGCAATGCGTTGGATTTCAGTGGTTAATGAGGTCATAAATTACACGGGAAATTAAGAAGGTATACGCGGCTTGTGGCGGCAATTTAGTGAGTGTTTTAAAAAAGCATTGGTAGGTTGGGTTGTATGCTTTTCGCAACCCAACACCTGCGCCAATCCCGTTGGGTTGCAAAAAGCGCAACCCAACCTACATCTAAAAATATTAATTAATATGACCAATAATGCCGTCTAATTCTTCCAAATTGGAATAGTTGATAACCAGTTTGCCGCTGCCGTTGTCTTTGTGGTCAATAACGACTTTCGCGCCTAAGCGGTTGGTCAAATCGTTTTGCAGGCGTAAGGTGTCGTGGTCTACGGTTTTGGTGGGCTTGGTTTTGGGTTCTGTCAATAACTCGCGTACCAGTTTTTCTGTTGCCCTTACCGTTAGGCCTTCTTTGGCGGTTTTATTGGCGGCGTTGATTTGCTTAAGGCCATCCAGCGCCAATAATGCCCGCGCATGTCCCATTTCCAGCTGCCTGCTGAGCAGCAGTTTTTTTACTTCCGGCTGCAATTCCATTAACCGCAACAAGTTGGTGATGGTGGTGCGGGATTTGCCCACGGAATCGGCAATTTGCTGGTGGGTCATGGTGAATTCATCCAATAGCCGCCTTAGGGCTTCCGCTTCTTCTAGCGGATTTAAATCTTCGCGTTGGATGTTTTCAATTAAGGTTTGCGCCATGGTGGCGCGGTCATCAATGTCTTTGATAACCACAGGCACTTCTTGCAATCCCGCTAATTGCGCGGCTCGCCAGCGGCGTTCGCCAGCGATGATCTCGTATTTTTCCGGCGCAATTTGGCGCACGATGATGGGCTGGATGATGCCCTGCGACTTAATGGAATCAGACAGTTCCTGGAGTTTTTCCGGGTCTATGTCTTGGCGCGGCTGAAATTTGCCCCGTTGCAGATATTCTACTGGCAGGGTTTGTGGCTGGTGTTTGTCTTCTTTGCTGGCGACATCACCGAGTAAAGCATCCAGTCCACGTCCTAGCCCACGTTTTTGTATAACCATTGGTTTGCTGATTGGTTGAGTGTTAGATGGCTGGTAAGTGGATAAATTAATGTTGCCCGTTAATAAGGTCGGTTAATTCGTCCAATAGGTTTTTTAGGTTTTCTGCTTCTTGCAATAGGGCCTGTTGTTCTTGGTGCAGCAGGCCTGCCAGTTCTTTGTTGGCGAATAACTCGGTTGTTGCAGGTTGTTCGTTGCCGTTTAGGTAGTTGGCGTCTGCCAGCAATACTTCAAGGCCTCTGCCTAGGCCGCGTTTTTTTTCATTCATGCGTTTAGTTCTGTTCCAGTTTAATCATTTCAGCCGCTAAGGCCAGATACGAAGCTGCGCCGCGCGAGGCTTTGTCGTAGCTTAACACAGGCACGCCGTGGCTAGGTGCTTCGGCAAGGCGAATGTTACGGGGAATGCAGGTTCGGAACACTTTGTCGCCAAAATAGCGGATCAGTTGTTCGGAAACATCTTTGGTCAGGCGGTTACGGTCGTCGTACATGGTGCGTAAGATGCCTTCGAGATATAAGCCGGGGTTGACGGTGCTTTGGATGTTTTGCAAGGTGGAAATCAGCGCCGATAAGCCTTCCAGTGCGTAGTATTCGCATTGCATGGGAATCAGCAGGCTGTTGGCGGCGACCATGGCGTTCAAGGTCAGCATGTTCAGCGAGGGTGGGCAGTCAATCAGGATGTAGTCGTAGCCTGCTTTGAGTGGCATGAGGGCATCGCGGAGTTTTAGTTCTTTGCGGTCGGCTTTCATCAGCTGCACTTCGGCAGCGGTCAAGTCGGCGTTGCCGGGGATAATGGCAAAGCCGATGTCTGGCAGGTTGATGACAGTTTCCATAGCCGGGGTGTCGCTCATCAACAAGTCATAACTGGACAGGGTGATGGCTTCTTTATCAACACCGCAACCCATGGCGGCATTGCCTTGTGGGTCGAGATCAATCAACAGAACTTTGCGTTTGCCCGCCGCCAAGCTGGCAGCTAAGTTGACGCTGGTGGTGGTTTTTCCGACCCCGCCTTTTTGGTTGGTGATGGCTATTATTTTTCCCACTGGCTTACCTCGCTTCCGGTGATGCAATTTTCACTAGGCAGCGTTGTGCGGCAATGCCTGGTAGGGTGATGGGGACGATGCTGGCTTGGGCGTTTATTTGCGCCAATTCGGCTTCAGGTGTTTGGCCTTTCATCGCTAGCAAGATGCCGTCGGCGGCTAGCAGGTGGGCGGTTAATGTGATGATGTCTGGCAAATTGGTAAATGCTCTGGTGATGACGGTGGTAAAGGGTTGTTCTGGTATGAGGTCTTCCACCCGTTGATGGCGGATGCTGACATTGTTGAGTTTAAGTTCCAATACCGCTTGTTGTACAAATCGGGTTTTTTTGGCGTTGCTATCCAGTAAGGTGAAGTGGCGATCGGGCAAGCAAATAGCCAGCGGGATGCCGGGCAAGCCTGCGCCAGTGCCTATGTCGACGATGCGGTCGCCAACGATATGTGGCATGGTCGATAAGCTGTCTAATAAATGTAGGCTGACCATTTCATCCACTTGGCGGATGGCGGTGAGGTTATAGGTTTTGTTCCATTTAGCAATCAGTTTGATGAAATCCAGTAGTTTTTGGATTTGGGCATCATCGGCGGTGAGTTGCAGGGCTTGCAGGCCTGCAAGCAATTGTTGTTGGTTGTTGTCCATCAGGCAGATTTTTTCTTCAAATAGACCAAAAGCAACGAGATGGCGGCAGGGGTGATGCCTTGCATTCTGGATGCTTGCCCTAGGGTTTCTGGGCGATTTTGTTTGAGTTTTTCACTTACTTCATTGGATAAGCCGGGTATGGCTTTGTAATCAAGGTGTTCGGGTAGCCGTAAGTGGTCGTAGCGTAAGGATTTGTCTATATCGGATTGTTGTCTGACGATATAGCCGGAATATTTGGCTTGGATTTCCACTTGTTCGCTGACTTGTTCCGGTATTTCTTCATGGTTTTCGACAAACGCCAGCAGCCGTTGTATATCCACTTCGGGTCTACGCAGCAATTCCATTAAATTGGCTTCTTTTAACAAAGGTTTGCCCCAAATGGCTTCTACTTCTAGGGCTTGCGGGCTTTCCGCGCGTATCCATTGTTTTTTTAAGTCGTCTTGTAATTGGCTGATGTGGGCGCGTTTGTCGGTAAAGACTTGCCATTGCCTATCGCTAACTAAGCCGAGGTTCCGGCCAATTTCAGTCAGGCGTAAGTCGGCGTTGTCTTCGCGTAGCAGTAAGCGGTATTCGGCGCGGCTGGTGAACATGCGGTAAGGTTCTTGCGTGCCACGGGTAATTAAGTCGTCAATCATCACGCCAATATAGGCTTCGTCGCGGCGTGGGCACCAGCTTTCTAAGCCTTGTACTAAGCGAGCGGCATTGAGTCCAGCTATCAAGCCTTGGGCGGCGGCTTCTTCATAGCCTGTGGTGCCGTTGATTTGGCCTGCGAAAAATAAGCCGTGCAGGTGTTTGGTTTCTAGTGAGGTTTTTAAATCGCGCGGGTCGAAAAAGTCGTATTCGATGGCATAGCCTGGGCGGATGATTTCGGCATTTTCAAAACCGGGCATGGAGCGTACAAAGGCGTATTGGACATCAAACGGCAAGCTGGTGGAGATGCCGTTTGGGTAAATTTCGTGGGTATCTAAGCCTTCGGGTTCAATGAAGATTTGGTGGCTGTCGCGGTCAGCAAAGCGCACGATTTTGTCTTCAATAGACGGGCAATAGCGTGGGCCTATGCCTTCTATGACGCCGGAATATAGCGGTGAGCGGTCTAATCCTGCACGAATGATGTCGTGGGTTTTGCTGGTGGTGCGGGTAATGTGGCAAGGAATCTGCCGAGGGTGCTGGGCGCGGTTACCTAAAAACGAAAATACGGGTAGTGGGTCGTCGCCATGTTGTTCTTCCAGTTTGCTGAAATCGATGGTTTTGCCGTCTATGCGTGGTGGTGTGCCGGTTTTTAGGCGGTCTATACGCAGCGGCAATTCCCGCAGGCGATCTGCTAAGGCTACTGAAGCGGGGTCGCCAGCGCGTCCGCCGCTGTAATTTTCTAAGCCGATATGGATTTTTCCGGCTAAAAAAGTGCCTGCGGTAAGTACGATTGCCCGTGCGGTAAAGTCGACACCAATCAGGGTTTTTACACCAACCACTTGTTCGCCTTCTACAATTAGGTCGGCGACTGTTTGTTGGAACAAGGATAGGTTGGGTTGGTTTTCTAAGGTGTGGCGAATGGCTTGTTTGTAAAGCCTGCGGTCTGCTTGGGCGCGGGTTGCCCTTACCGCAGCGCCTTTGCTACCGTTTAAGGTGCGAAATTGGATGCCAGCGACGTCGGTGGCTTTCGCCATAATGCCGCCAAGTGCATCAATTTCCTTAACCAAATGGCCTTTGCCGATGCCGCCTATGGCAGGGTTGCAGCTCATTTGTCCTAAGGTGTCGAGGTTTTGCGTTAGCAATAAGGTTTTTGCACCGCAACGGGCGGCGGCTAAAGCGGCTTCAGTTCCGGCATGGCCTCCGCCGATGACAATTACGTCAAAATCTTTTTTGAATTTCACAGGCTTTACTTTACTCTAGGGGCTTGAATATAACTTGCTATTATAAGAGGTAAACAATGAAAAAACGTAGTAAACAGTGCAAAATCGATTGTGTAGTTTTGCAAAACCCTGTGGCGAAATTTGCACATCATTTCAATAAGTGTCATATCATTGACGTAAAAAACAAATACCAACGTAAAGCAAAACACGCGAAGAAGGAGATTTTGCCAATAGTTCCTGTGATGGGTTTGATTGGCAAAGTCTCTTTTTTCAATAGCTTGGTGCGTTGTTTTGGTAAAGGAAAAATGCGTTTAGTTGGGGTTGGTCGATTTGCAAATTGTTGTGGTTGACCGCCTCGTTGTTTTTTGTGCCTTGATTTAATCAGGGTCGCTGGCTATAATCCACCAGCTTTTTTGTTCGGAGTTAAGTGTGATAAACAGGCCGTTGTCCACTGTCAATAAAATTCTGAGCTATCAAATTCTGATAATAGCAATCACCACGCTAGGCTTTTTTATTGTGTCAGGGATGCACGCAAGCTACTCAAACGCATTAGGCGGTTTGGTGGCATTTATTCCAAATATGTATTTTAGTATTCGGATAATAAAGTCGGCAGGCAAACAGGCAAGAAAGATTGTCAATTCTTTTTATGCAGGTGAAGCCGGAAAGTTATTGCTGACAGGTGGGATGTTTTTCGTAGTATTCCAGCTTCCAGGTATACAAATAGTGCCGCTGTTAGTCGGATATATAACAGCGTTATCGGTTTTTTGGTTTGCGCTACTGATGCGCTAACAACATTCAATTTATTCATAGAGGGAAACAATGGCTACCGAAGCTCACGCTGCCGAAGGTGCGACAGGTTATATCATCCACCATTTGACTTCACTGCATTTTGGCGAAGGTTTTTGGACGCTGCATCTTGATACCTTGTTTTTTTCAGCTTTATTAGGTGGTGTCTTTATTTGGTTTTTTAAGACAGCTGCGGAAAAGGCGACATCAGGTGTTCCAGGATTGGTTCAAAGCTTTGCGGAAATGTTGATAGAGTTTGTTGACACGCAAGTTAAAGACAGTTTTCATGGGCACAGCAAGTTAATAGCGCCATTAGCGTTGACTATTTTTTGCTGGGTATTCTTGTGGAATTTCATGGATTTGTTCCCAGTTGATATTTTGCCGTTGATCGGCTCAATGATGGGAATTGAATACTTGCGTGTAGTACCAAGTACAGACTTGAATGCGACGTTTGCTATGTCGATTTCAGTATTTTTCTTGATTATCTTTTACAGCATTAAAATTAAAGGTGCATGGGGATTTGCGAAAGAGTTGATGTTTCAACCATTCGGCCCTTGGTTGTTGCCTTTTAACTTGCTATTGAAGTTAGTTGAAGAAATAGCTAAGCCAATTTCACTCGCATTGCGGTTGTTCGGTAACTTATACGCTGGCGAATTGATTTTTATATTAATTGCTTTGTTGCCTTGGTACATTCAACCCGTATTGAGTTTCCCTTGGGCTATTTTCCATATTTTAATCATCACCCTTCAGGCTTTTATATTCATGGTATTAACAATTGTTTACTTGAGTATGGCTCACGAAGACCATTAGTTTTTTATTTTAATTTTACTTAACGATACATTTTGGAGGTTTCATGGAAATTGCAAGATTAATTGCTGACGTACAAGGCATGACAGCTATTGCGGTAGGTCTGGTATTGGGTATGGGCGCATTAGGAACTGCTATAGGTTTTGGTTTGTTAGGTGGTAAATTTTTGGAAGGCGCTGCCCGTCAACCGGAAATGGTACCTATGTTGCAAGTAAAAATGTTCGTTGTTGCTGGTTTGTTAGACGCGGTAACTATGATTGGTGTTGGTTTGGCGTTGTTCTTTACATTCGCAAACCCATTCCTGTCAGCTGTACAAGCTGCGGCTGCAGGTTAATTTACAGTCTTTCATAACACAAGCAACAAGAGGTACGCATCGTGAGTATCAATGCTACTCTGATTGGGCAAATGATCACCTTTGCACTTCTGGTATGGTTTACCATGAAGTACATTTGGCCGCCTTTATTTGACTCTTTAGAAGAACGTAGGAAAAAAATTGCTGAAGGTTTGGCCGCTGCTGAAAGAGGTCAAGAAGAAATGCAATTGGCTGAGAAGAAAGCTAAAGGCGTTTTGAAAGAAGCCAAACAGCAGTCGTCAGAAATAATTAGCGTAGCCCAAAAACGTGCTAACGAAATGGTTGAAGAAGCCAAAGAACTTGCCAAAAAAGAAGGTGAGCGCATTATCGTTGCAGCAAAGGCACAAGTAGACCAAGAAATCCAACAAGCCAAAGAAAATTTGCGTCAAGAAGTGGCTATGTTGGCATTAAGTGCTGCGGAACAAATATTGGGTGCGGAAATAGACCAAGCTAAGCATCAAGATATTATTACTAAAGTATCTAATCAGTTGGCAGGATAGGCAATATCATGAGCGAACTGGCAACCCTAGCAAGACCTTATGCGGCGGCAGTATTTAAAAGTGCTAAGCAAAATGCAGGCATGGAGAGTTGGTCTAAAAACTTGGCTTTTATGTCAGCCGTTATAAATAGTGGCGACATGGCAGCGGTAATTGACAACCCTAAAGTAAGCAAACAACAGTTGACTGCAATGTTGTTGGATATATGCCAAGGCCAAATTGATTCGGAAAATGAAAATTTTTTAAAGTTGCTTGTCCATAATGGCCGTTTAAAGTTGTTACCTACTATTGTGGCGCTGTTTGAAGCTTTTAAGGCTGAAGACGAAGGCTATGTTGATGTTGCTGTGAATGTTGCCTATGAGTTTTCTGAAAACACATGGGGCAATTTTGTAGAAACATTGGAAAAAAAATTAAACAAAAAAGCCCGTATTACTGTGACTTTAGACAAGTCTTTAATTGGTGGCGTTCTGGTACGGGCAGGCGATAAAGTGATTGACGGATCAGTAAAAGGCCAGCTTCAACACATGCGAAAAACTCTATAGTGAGAGCGAGAAAAAGAACATGCAATTAAACCCATCTGAAATAAGTGATCTGATTAAGAAAAAGATCGAAAACTTCGATCTTAGCGCCGAAGCTCATACAGAAGGTACTGTGGTCAGTGTTACTGACGGTATTGTGAGAATACATGGTCTTTCTGAAGCTATGCAAGGTGAAATGCTGGAATTTCCTGGTAACACATTTGGTATGGCGTTAAACCTCGAAAGAGATTCTGTTGGTGCGGTAATTTTAGGTTCCTACCAGCATATATCGGAAGGTGATGCGGTCAAATGCACTGGAAAAATTTTAGAAGTGCCTGTAGGCGAAGCGTTATTAGGCCGTGTAGTAGATGCCCTTGGTAATCCTATTGATGGCAAAGGTGCAATTGAAACAACTGAAATGTCACCGATTGAAAAAATTGCCCCTGGCGTAATCGCTAGGCAGTCAGTCGACCAACCTGTACAGCTGGGTTTGAAATCTATCGATGCGATGATTCCAGTTGGTCGTGGTCAACGTGAATTGATTATTGGTGATAGGCAGACAGGTAAAACTGCTATTGCAGTAGATGCCATCATCAATCAAAAAGGCACTGGCATTAAATGTATTTATGTGGCGATAGGACAAAAGCGTTCATCTATTGCTAACGTAGTAAGAAAGCTGGAAGAGCATGGTGCAATGGCACATACCATCATTGTTGCCGCTTCAGCTTCTGAATCAGCAGCTTTGCAATTTATCGCGCCTTACACTGGCTGTTCAATGGGTGAATTTTTCCGTGACCGTGGTGAAGATGCATTAATTATTTATGATGACTTGACCAAGCAGGCTTGGGCTTATCGACAAGTATCATTGTTGTTGCGTAGACCTCCAGGTCGTGAAGCGTATCCAGGTGACGTTTTCTATTTGCATTCTCGTTTGCTTGAAAGGGCTGCGCGTATTAATGCTGAAGAAGTAGAAAAATTAACAGGTGGCGCCGTAAAAGGTAAAACAGGTTCATTGACAGCTTTGCCGATTATTGAAACCCAAGGTGGTGACGTTTCAGCTTTCGTACCTACAAACGTAATTTCGATTACTGACGGTCAAATATTTTTGGAAAGCAATTTATTCAACTCAGGTATTCGTCCAGCGGTAAACGCAGGCTTGTCGGTTTCTCGAGTAGGTGGTGCGGCACAGACTAAGATCATTAAGAAATTAGGTGGTGGTACACGTCTTGACTTAGCCCAGTATCGTGAATTAGCGGCATTTGCCCAGTTTGCTTCTGATCTTGATGAAAGTACTCGTAAGCAGATCGAACGCGGCCAACGAGTTACTGAGTTAATGAAACAAAGTCAGTATTCACCGATGTCTGTAGCACAAATGGCAGTATCATTGTTTGCTGCAAATGAAGGCTTTTTGGATAGCATAGAAGTAAGCAAAGTGCTTGATTTTGAAGCGGCTCTGCATTCTTATATGAAATCTGAATATTCAGAATTGATGAATAAAATAAATGCAACTGGCGATTTTAATGATGAAATTAAAAATGGTATGCAAGTAGCCATTGAAACTTTCGTTAAAACTAATAGCTGGTAAGGGGCTGTAAATGGCTGTTGGCAAAGAGATACGCACTAAAATTGGGAGTATAAAAAATACTCAGAAGATTACGCGGGCAATGGAAATGGTTGCTGCAAGTAAAATGCGTAAGACCAAAGATAGAATGCAAGCTACAAGACCATATTCAAAAAAAATCAGCCAAATAATCAAACATTTGGCTCATGCGAATCCTGAATATAAACACCCATTTTTGGTGCAACGTGAAGTTAAGCGTATAGGCCTAATTGTTATAAGTTCAGATCGTGGATTATGTGGTGGTTTGAATTCAAATTTGTTTAGAAGATCCTTGTCGCAGCTGCTCCAATGGGACAATGCAAATCTGGAAGTTGATGTTTGCACTATTGGTGCCAAGGCTTTGGGTTTTTTTGGTAATCTAAAGAAAATCAATTTGGCTGGCCAAGTTTCTAAGTTAGGTGACACGCCAGAATTAAAAGATATAGTTGGCATCATCAAAATAATGTTAGATGCTTATGAAAACAATAAAATCGATGAGCTTTACATTATTAGCAACGAGTTTGTTAATACCATGACCCAACGTCCTAATATTGAAAAATTATTGCCAATAAGTGCAGCTGAAGGGCAAGAAAATATGGGTGGACATTGGGATTACATATATGAACCTGATGCCAAAGAAGTGCTAGATCATTTGTTGATTCGCTATATTGAATCGATTGTTTATCAAGGATTGGTCGAGAATAATGCTTGTGAACAGGCTGCTAGAATGGTTGCAATGAAAAGTGCGTCCGATAATGCGGGTAAATTAATTAAAGAACTGCAATTAATCTATAACAAAGCTAGACAAGCTGCAATCACTCAAGAAATTTCAGAAATTGTTGCCGGTGCCGCCGCTGTTTAAGCCCGAGCAAATGATAAAACACTAAGAGGACAACTTAATGAGTTCGGGTAAAATCGTTCAGATTATTGGTGCGGTCGTAGACGTAGAGTTTTCTCGCGAAGAGCTGCCTAAAGTATATGATGCATTAAATGTAGAAAGTAATGGTTTGGTACTGGAAGTCCAACAACAGTTGGGTGATGGTGTTGTAAGAACCATTGCTATGGGTACTACAGATGGTTTAAGCAGAGGTTTGGCAGTTGTTAATACCAATGCGCCGATTTCTGTTCCTGTAGGCCAAGAGACTTTAGGTCGGATTATGAACGTCTTGGGTGAGCCTATAGATGAAAAAGGTCCGATTGGCGAAAAAGTCAAATGGGGTATCCATCGCGAAGCGCCTAGCTACGCAGAACAAGCTGCCGCCAACGAGTTGTTGGAAACAGGCATTAAAGTTATCGACTTGGTTTGCCCATTCTCCAAAGGTGGTAAAGTCGGTCTGTTCGGTGGTGCTGGTGTAGGCAAGACCGTTAACATGATGGAATTGATCCGTAACATCGCGATTGAACACAGTGGTTATTCAGTATTCGCTGGTGTAGGTGAGCGTACTCGTGAGGGTAACGACTTCTATCACGAAATGACAGATTCAAACGTTATCGACAAAGTATCGTTGGTATACGGTCAAATGAACGAGCCTCCAGGAAACAGATTGCGAGTGGCTTTGACTGGTTTGACCATGGCGGAATATTTCCGTGATGAAGGTCGTGACGTATTATTCTTCGTTGATAACATTTATCGCTACACCTTGGCGGGTACGGAAGTATCAGCGTTGTTAGGCCGTATGCCTTCAGCGGTAGGTTACCAACCGACCTTGGCGGAAGAAATGGGCGTTCTTCAAGAACGTATTACTTCAACTAAAACTGGTTCTATTACCTCTATCCAAGCGGTTTATGTACCAGCTGACGATTTAACAGATCCATCACCTGCAACTACTTTCGCGCATTTGGATGCTACCGTGGTATTGTCGCGTCAAATCGCTGAATTAGGTATTTATCCTGCGATTGATCCGCTCGATTCAACTAGCCGTCAGTTAGACCCTTTAGTTATTGGTCAAGACCACTACGATGTTGCCCGTAAAGTTCAAAAGACTTTGCAACGTTATAAAGAGTTACGCGACATTATTGCTATTTTAGGCATGGATGAGCTTTCAGAAGAAGACAAATTAACCGTTGCAAGAGCGCGTAAAATTCAGCGCTTCTTATCACAACCATTCTTTGTTGCAGAAGTATTTACTGGTTCACCCGGTAAATATGTTTCTTTGAAAGATACTATTGCTGGCTTTAAAGGTATTATCGAAGGCGAGTACGATGCAATTCCTGAACAGGCTTTTTATATGGTTGGTACCATTGATGAAGCATTGGAAAAAGCAAAATCTTTAAAAAGCTAGTCACGTTTAGGTAGAAATTATGACTATGACCGTACATGTAGATATCGTAAGCGCAGAAAAGGAAATATTTTCCGGATTGGCGGAAATGGTATTTGCCCCGGCTGAGCTTGGTGAGGTTGGTATTTCGCCACGCCACGCACCTTTCTTGACAAAGCTTAATCCAGGAGAAGTTCGGGTTAAGATTTCTGAAAAAGAGGTTTATCCATTTTTTATCTCTGGTGGGATTTTGGAAGTTCAGCCGCATTTAGTGACAGTCTTGGCTGATACGGCGATTAGAGCTAAAGATATTGATGAAGCCGCTGCTTTAGAAGCCAAAGCAAAAGCTGAAGATGCTCTAGCTGACCAATCAGGTAAAATGGATTACGCAGCTGCACAAGTGCAACTGGCGCAAGCAATTATGCAATTGAGAACGCTTGATAGGTTAAGAAAACGCGGAGATTTATAATTTCCGCCATACGAAGGTGGCTACTTAATGTTGTCGCTTTTTATTAAAGCTCGGTAATGTAGTAATACGTTATCGGGCTTTTTTGTTTTATAAGGGTCAAAAAATGAAAATCACTACTATTGTGCTTGCCGCAGGTAAAGGCACTCGCATGCAATCCCAGTTACCTAAGGTTTTACATAAGATTGCCGACAAATCATTGTTGCGCCATGTTTTCGATACCAGTATGCAAATAGCAAATAATAGTGTCCATATTATTGTTGGACATCAGGCAGCGTTAGTACAGGTTTCAATGCAAGATTTACCAATTAATTGGATAGAGCAAAGCCAACAATTAGGCACAGGGCATGCCGTACAACAGGCTACAGATTTCATTGGGAATGACGACGTCGTGTTAGTGTTATTTGGTGATGTGCCATTAATAAAAGAAAGCACGATAAATACATTGATTTCGAATGTAAATGACGATTCGTTAGCATTATTAACCGTCAATTTAAACAATCCCCATGGCTATGGTCGTATTGTTCGGAATGGCTTGGGCAATGTAACTAACATTGTTGAAGAAAAAGATGCTACTGAAAGCCAAAAATTAATAACCGAAGTAAATACAGGCATTATGGCTGTATTAGGTAAGGATTTAAAAACTTGGCTGTCACGGCTCAGCAATAATAATGCACAAGCGGAATATTATTTAACCGAAGTTATTGCCATGGCTGTTTTAGATGGCAAAACCATTGTCACTAGCCAGCCTATTAATGCCGATGAAGTCTTGGGCGTAAACAATAGAATCCAATTGGCTTATTTGGAGCGGGCTTATCAACAAATCCAAGTAGAAGCTTTAATGGAGCAGGGTGTAAGCTTCCGCGATCCCAAACGTTTTGATTTGAGAGGCAGTCTCGTTAGCTTAGGGCAGGACATTGACATAGATGTTAATGTGATTTTTGAAGGCACGATAAGTATTGGCAATAATGTAAAAATTGGTGCGAATACCATCATTAAAAATGCAAAAATTGCCGATAACGTTGAAATATTTGCAAATTGCATCATAGAAGACGCTGTAATTGGCGAGTCTTGCCGAATAGGCCCTTATGCACGATTACGTCCTGAAACCACGCTTGCTGATAACGTCCATATAGGAAATTTTGTAGAATTAAAAAAAGCATCGGTTGCTAGTGCCAGTAAAATCAATCATTTAAGTTATATAGGCGATGCCGAAGTCGGTAGCAAAGTTAATATTGGTGCAGGCACGATTACCTGTAATTATGATGGTGTTAATAAATTTAAAACCATAATTGGTGACGGGGCTTTTATTGGCTCAGATAGCCAATTGATCGCGCCAGTAACAATAGGCAAGAATGCGACCATTGGTGCGGGTACAACGGTTACCAAAAATACACCCGATGACCAACTTACGCTTAGCCGGGTAAAACAAATAACGATACCTGGATGGCAGCGTCCAACGAAACAGGGGAATTAATTATGTGTGGAATCGTTGCAGGTATTGCCCAGCGCAATGTGGTGCCAATATTATTGGAAGGCTTAAAAAGACTGGAATATCGCGGTTATGATTCAGCGGGCTTAGCGGTAATTAATAATCAGCAAATTCATCGCAAACGCGCGGTTGGCAAAGTAAATGCGTTAGCGGAGTTATTAGTTGCCGAGCCAATTAATGGAACAATCGGGATTGCCCATACCCGTTGGGCAACCCATGGTGTGCCCAGCACCGCCAATGCCCATCCTCATGTCAGCGGCAATCAAATCGCTGTGGTACATAACGGCATTATTGAAAATTACGAACAGTTAAAATCAATCCAATTGCAAAAGGGTTATGTTTTTACTTCAGAAACCGATACCGAAGTAATCGCCCATGAATTGTTTGATGCCATTACTCATACCGATTCATTTCTTTCTGCCGTTAAATTAGCCATTAAAAACCTGACCGGTGCTTATGCACTCGGTATCGTTAACAGTGCAGCTCCCGATACCTTGATAGCCTGTAGAAAAGGCAGCCCCTTAGTGATAGGTGTTGGTATTGGCGAATATTTTATCGCCTCCGATGTTGCCGCTTTATTGCCGGTTACCCAGCGGTTTATTTTTCTTGAAGAAGGTGACATCGCCGTCATAGCCATAGATGAGTTATTGATTTACGACATTAATGACCAATTGGTACAGCGTCCTATTAAAGAAAGCCAGTTAACCGCCGATGCTGTTGATAAAGGTGAATATCGGCACTACATGCTTAAAGAAATTTTTGAGCAACCTTATGCGGTTACCCAAACTTTAGAAGGCCGTTTTGTTAACCGTCGTTTGCAAGAAGGTTCATTAGGGCATAATGCCACCCAGATTTTTGATGATATTAAAGCCATTCAAATTGTCGCATGTGGCACCAGTTATCATGCCGGATTAGTGGCACGGTATTGGTTTGAAGAATTGGCAGGTATTTCTTGCAATATTGAAGTCGCGAGTGAATTCCGTTATCGAAACCCGATTTTGGTCGACAACACGCTTATCATCACCATTTCGCAATCAGGTGAAACAGCCGACACCTTGGCGGCGTTAATTGAAGCTAAAAAATTAGGGGCGAAATATTCGCTAGCGATTTGTAACGTTGCCGAAAGTTCATTAGCAAGGGAATCAGATTTGGCCTTGATGACCCGTGCAGGCCCAGAAATTGGCGTTGCATCTACCAAAGCTTTTACCACTCAATTGGTATCATTATTATTGTTGGTTATTGCCATCGGCAGACGCTTTAAGCTGACCGAAGTAGCGGAAGAAAAAATTACCGACGAATTGTTTAGCTTACCGGGCAAAATCGAAAAAGTATTGCTACTGAATAAAGAGGTCAAATGTTTATCCGAACAGTTTGCCGAAAAGCAGCATACCTTATTTCTCGGTAGAGGTACGCACTATCCGATTGCCATGGAAGGGGCATTAAAATTAAAAGAAATTTCTTATATTCATGCCGAAGCTTATCCCGCAGGTGAATTGAAGCATGGGCCATTGGCTTTGATTGATGCGGATATGCCGATCATAACCGTTGCCCCGAATAACAGTTTATTGGAAAAGTTGAAATCTAATATCCATGAAGTCAGCGCACGGGGCGGGCAGTTGATTGTGTTTATGGATGAAACCTTGCATGCAGAAGACGATGCCAATGTGCAAATTGTCAAAGTACCGCAAGTCGGCAATACCATATCGCCGATTATTTATACGATTCCGCTGCAACTGCTTTCCTATCATGTTGCCGTATTAAAAGGCACCGATGTCGATCAGCCCAGAAATTTAGCAAAATCTGTTACCGTAGAATAAGCCAATGACAGAACAAAAACACATATTGATTACGGGTTGCTCAAGCGGAATTGGCTACGTAACCGCCCAAGAATTACGCAAACGCGGACATCATGTCATTGTCACCGCCCGCAAACAAAAAGACGTGGATAGCTTGTTGGCGGATGGCTATGATGCCTTTCAACTGGATTTGGCAGATAGCGCCAGCATTCAAGCCGCGATGGAAAAAATCCTCTTATCGACAGCAGGGCGCTTGGATGTATTGTTTAACAACGGTGCATTTGGTCAGCCTGGGGCGGTAGAAGACTTGCCTAGGGCTGCACTGCGAAACCAGTTTGAAACCAATTTATTTGGTACGCACGAACTGACTAACTTGGTGATTCCAATCATGCGGCAGCAAGGCTATGGGCGCATCATTTATAACAGTTCTATATTGGGCTTTGTCGCTATGAAATACCGTGGTGCATACAATGCCAGTAAGTTTGCTCTCGAAGGTTTGGCGGACACCTTGCGTTTAGAGCTTTATGGCACAGGCATTTCTATTTCCTTAATTGAGCCCGGACCAATCTTAAGCGAGTTCAGAAAAAATGCTTTTGCACTCTATAAAGAAAATATTGATGTCAGCGCAAGTTTTCATAAAGAAACTTATTCGGCAATGGAAGCGCGCTTACAAACCGAAGGCCCAGCTGCGCCATTCACGCTGCCCGCAACCGCAGTTGCCAAAAAAGTAATCCATGCGGTGGAATCATCAAAACCGAAAATACGTTATTACGTAACTTTTCCAACCTATCTTTTTGCGGTACTTAAACGGATTTTGCCAACCACTTGGATAGATTTTTTAGTAAGAAAAGTGGGCTAAAAACCATAAATGCCTGATATTTAAAAAACTAATTATCAGGTTCTTATGGCTGTTGCTAAGTTATTGGAAATTCAGTAAATCCTTAATTGTCATGGAATTGTAAAGAAAGCTTCATTTATTTGTCATGCTATAGCATTAATCTCTACCCTCTAAACAAAAATAAAAATTACAACCGAAAGTCTACGATTTTCAATTCTGTAATAAAAACAATTTGTTGCGGAATTTTTGAGGGGAAAAATATGAAATTATTGCTATCTATACATAAATACGATGTTTTTATGTTCACTTGGCTTATTAATGCCAAAATCCACGCCCAATTCACTACCATTTGCCGATTTTTATCTAAAACAGGTGATGGTCAACTCTATGTTTTAATTGCTTTAATTACCTACTTAAGTGAAGGCATCAACAGTGCTTTCTTACAGGCAATTGTTTTGGCTTTTTTGATTGAAAGACCCACTTACTTTGTGTTGAAAAATGGCTTTAAGCGCAATCGTCCAGAAGCCGCATTAAAAAATTTCCGTAGTATAATCACCCCCTCCGACAAATTTAGTTTCCCATCAGGCCATACTTCAGCCGCATTTATGATGGCGACATTAATTGCCTATTTTTTCCCACCATTGATTATCCCCGTGTATTGCTGGGCGGCAATGGTTGGTTTTTCTAGGGTTGTTTTAGGTGTACATTTCCCAACAGATACGTTAATTGGGATGGTTTTGGGTATTGGCACGGCGTTTTTAAGTTTAGGACAAGTTTTGTAATGAGAATTTTTTATGGGGTACAAGGAACGGGTAATGGACATATTACTCGTGCAAGAGTTATGGCGAAGGAGCTTCATGATGTTGGTATTGATGTTACCTTCCAATTTACTGGTCGCCCAGCCGATAAGTATTTTGATATGGAAATTTTTAAAGATTATCAACTACGTAAAGGCTTAACCTTCAATACCGATAAAGGCCAAGTAAATTATTTAAAAACAGCCCGCGATCTTAAGGCCATTACCTTTTTTAAAGACATCAATAGCTTAGATTTAAGCGCATATGATCTAGTGATAACCGATTTTGAGCCAGTCACCGCATGGGCGGGTAAGCGCCAGAAAAAATCGGTATTAGGCATTGGTCATCAATACGCCTTTAACCATAAAATCCCACGCGCAGGTTCTGATCCGATTGCTAATCAGGTGATGAAATACTTTGCTCCTGCTGATGTGGGCATTGGTTTGCATTGGCATCATTTCGGGCAGCCTATTTTGCCGCCAATCATTGAAACCTTAGAAACGCCAAAAAACATCATTAGAAATAAAATTGTTGTGTATTTGCCGTTTGAAGACCAGCGCGAAGTTGTAAAGCTTTTATCAAATTTTAAAGATTTTAACTTTCATATTTATTCCCCAGACCTTATCGATTGCAACCATGAACATATTGTTTGCAATCCATTATCACGCGATGGTTTTCAACGGGATTTATATGATTGCGCTGGTATTATCAGTAATGCAGGTTTTGAGCTTGCTAGTGAAGCCTTGCAATTAGGCAAAAAAATCCTTACCAAACCCCTGCATTCGCAAATGGAGCAAATCTCAAATGCGGCGGCGTTAAAGGAATTGGGTTATGGTCATACGATGACGGATATGGATTTATCAATCATTGAGCATTGGTTACATGACAATACTGCCATTCATATAACCTATCCGAATGTTGCTGCGATACTGGTGGAATGGATAAAAGACGGTATGCCAAAAATGGATAGTGCTTTTATTGAGAGTGTTTGGAGCAAGGTAGATGTTTTGAAGTTGTCTTTTTAAAAAGGCCTTATTTAAGAACTGCCTAGCCAGGCAGTTCTCGTTAAATCAGTTATTTTTCTTCTTCGGTGAGTTTTCTGCCGACAATTCCTGCATAAAACACCATGATTTTTAATGGTGTACTGCCAATATTGCGACCGTTGTGAGCCACATTAGTCACTTCAATCAACGGTTCGCCTGCCTGTAATCGTTTCGTTCTGCCGTCTTTCAGCATTACTTCCAACGTGCCTTCCATAATTACCGCGAATGAGGGTGATGGATGGCTATGCCAAGCGGTTTCTTTGCCCGGTGCAATTTCCACCAGCAAGCCCGTCACTTCTGGTTGCCCAACTGGGTAGACAATTTGTTTGCCATCCCAGCTGGTGGTGGTTTTTATTAATTGCGTTACTTTGGGTTTTTCATCGTCGGCAGCGACTGCATTAAATGACCATGCCGATAACAATAAGTACAGGCATGTTTCCAAAAACGATGGTCGATTAAGATTGTAATTCTTCTTGTAGTTCGTCATTTAGTTCCAAATCCTCTGAAGGCAATTGTTTGGGTAAATTCGCATATTCAATGATATGAAATTCGCCATTCCAGTCTTCGGCAATTAAGGTGCAGGATTCAACCCAATCGCCACAATTGACATAATGTACGCCCTCAATATCTTTGCTGGCAACTGAATGGATATGCCCACAAATGACGCCATCCAATTGCCTTTCTTTGCAATGCTTGGCTAAGACAATTTCAAATTGGGTAATAAAAGAAACCGCGGATTTCACTTTGTTTTTTACAAATTTGGATAATGACCAATAACCGAAACCCATGTGCCTTCTTATCCAGTTGAAATGCCTGTTTAAGGTCAGCAAGCTTTCATAGCCAATATCACCCAGAATAGCGATTTGTTTATGATAACGGGTCACAATGTCGTAATTGTCGCCGTGGGTGAGCAGATAAGATTTGCCGCTGGCAGTGGTGTAAATCAATTCATCGTAAACTTCGACGTTGCCGACGTTTAAATCGCCATGCGATAAAAAGTTGCGTAAAAATTCATCATGGTTGCCCGCAATGTAGACAACCCGTTTCTTTTTGGAAAATTTTAAAATCTTCCTTAAAAAATTGGTGTGGGATTGATGCCAGTACCAACCGCGTTTGATTTTCCAACCATCGATAATATCACCGAGCAAATACACTTCATCAAAGCTCAGTCGCTTTAGGGTTTTAATTAAGTATTCGGCTTTGCAAGAACGTGTGCCGAGATGAATATCAGAAATAAATATCGACTTATAGGGTGTTTTGGCTGCTTTGCTCATTATTTTCTACACGCTGGTTTAAATTAAAATGGAATACAACAAGGTCAGGAATAAACAACACCCTATAAGGGTTTAATTTTTTGGAACAGGCTTTAAAAGCAGTAACGCCATTTGATTATGGCGTTGCGCGACGCTTTTAAATCCCGTTCTTAATCTTTTATGGGCGCAGGTGCCAAAACAACACGAGAGCCGTTGGACTCGGCTGCGCTGACAACGCCTGCGGCTTCCATATCTTCAATAATAGTGGCTGCGCGGTTATAACCAATTTTAAAACGCCGTTGCACACTGGAGATCGATGCTTTTCGGGAATCGGTTACAAAAGTCACCGCTTCATCATACAGGGCGTCGGTTTCAGAGCCACGGACATTGCCGCCGCTACCGCCACCACTAAAGCCATAATCGCTGTTGTCAGATACTTCTTGGGTGATTTCTTGTAGATAATTTGGTGGCGCTGTTTGCTTTAAAAACTCCACGACTTTATGTACTTCATGGTCATCGACAAATGCGCCGTGGGCGCGGATGGGAATGCTGGTGCCTGACGGCAAAAATAGCATATCGCCATTACCCAAAAGTGCTTCCGCGCCACCTTGGTCAAGAATGGTGCGGGAGTCAATGCGTGAAGAAACTTGAAAAGAAATACGCGTAGGCACGTTGGCCTTAATCAATCCGGTTAAAACGTCAACCGATGGGCGTTGCGTGGCAAGAATAAGGTGAATGCCTGCCGCCCGTGCTTTTTGCGCCAAACGGGCAATTAATTCTTCCACTTTTTTACCGACAATCATCATCATATCGGCAAGCTCGTCGATAACGATAACAATGCTTGGCAAGGTGCTTAATACCGGAAACGATTCGCCTTCTTCCAATGGCGAAGTCAGTTGGAACATAGGGTCACGGATGGTTTCGCCGCGCTCAGTGGTTTCGTTTATCAGTTGATTAAAGCCAGCAAGATTCCTAACGCCCATTTTCGACATCAATTTATAACGCCGTTCCATTTCCGCGACGGCCCAGCGTAAGGCGTTGCTGGCCTCCTTCATGTCGGTGACCACCGGGGTGAGCAAATGTGGGATGCCTTCGTATACCGACAATTCCAACATTTTCGGGTCTATCATAATCATTCGGACTTCTTCGGGCGTGGCCTTATAAAGCAAGCTTAAAATCATGGTATTGATAGCCACAGATTTACCAGAACCTGTCGTGCCTGCCACTAAGGCATGGGGCATTTTTGCCAAGTCAGCAACAATCGGCACACCAGCAATATCTTTCCCCATCGACAGAGTCAGTAAGGATTTGGCTTTGGTAAAGCTGCTGTATTCCAACAATTCCCTTAAGTTGACCATTTCCCGTTCACGGTTAGGAATTTCCAAGCCGACCACGGATTTGCCGGGGATGATCTCGACAATCCGCACGCTGGTTACCAATAACGCCCTTGCTAAGTCTTTTGCCAGACCGCTGATGCGGCTGACTTTTACCCCTGCGGCGGGCTGTAATTCAAAACGGGTGATGACAGGGCCAGGATGGAAGCCGATAACATTAACGGCGACGTTAAAGTCGGCGAGAATCTCTTCCACTTTGGTGGACATGGCTTCCAAATCCGCTTGGCTGTAGCCAGTAATGTGGTTTTCCCGTGTGTCCAGCAAATCCAATGGTGGTAACACCGATGAGCCGCTTTCGTAAGGGGTTATTTTTGCTTTGGATTTCGGTTTTTGCTGTTCGGGTTCTGGTGCTTGTTCGGCTTCAAAAATTGGCGATGCCGCAAACGGCAGCTTATCGGTTTTCGGGCTTTTTTCCGGTCGTTTGCTTTTGGTGACTTTGGGTGTTAACGGTAAGGCATCAGGTCTTGGGAGCGTGAGTTTTTTAAAGAAAGCGCTGCAAACGGCATAAGTATGTTTGCCTAGGAAATCAAC
Source organism: uncultured Methylococcaceae bacterium (assembly GCA_903928685.1). Classification (GTDB taxonomy): domain Bacteria; phylum Pseudomonadota; class Gammaproteobacteria; order Methylococcales; family Methylomonadaceae; genus Methylovulum. Next base: position 10,506 of record CAIYRS010000009.1, on the reverse strand, counting down.
CAATGTCACCCAAGACAGCTCAGTGGCGAGGGTAATGCCCGCAAGTAGTAACACAATCAGAAACAAGGTTGCGCCAGAATTGCCGAATAGCGTAAGAACTTTTTCGCCTGTTTCTTCTCCTAAAATACCTGATACACTGCGAGGCAATTCAATGCCTATCCTTATCGGATAAAGGTAGAGTAGCGCAGAAAGCGAGACAATGCTGGCTACCGTGCCTAAAGTGATGATGATTTTTTTTTCTAGGTGATATTTGATTTGTTTGTAAAACAGATAGCTGTAGCAAGCAATCAGTAACGGGAACAAAAACGCGATCAAGCCAAAAAAATTCAGGCAAATATCGGCAAGCCAAGCGCCAATCACGCCGCCTGCATTGATGGCTTTATCGGTTGTTGGCGGATGTAACCAGCCGCCATCCTCGTGATTAAAGGTTACTAAAGAAATTAATAAAAACAAGGCGCTGGCAAAGCAACTTAGCACCGCAACTTCGCGCAAGCCGCGAAACGTTTTTTCTTCCATCACTGCGGACATAAATAGTGGCTCGATATGTTAAATATCATTAGAAGGGGGAGTATATATCAAGGCCGCTATTTTACGGGACTTTTATAAGACTGCAAAAGCTTTGCTTTCTAGTCAGCAGAATAAATTAAGTGATTGATTTTTATTGATACTGTGTTTCCATTCATTGTATCTAGCGGCGGGGTTGTTACCGGGCAAAAGGCAAAAACAAGATAAATGTCGATCGGCGTTTACCTAGCAAGTTTTCAACGGCATAATTTATGCCACTACATTTTCATTCTTAGAGATTTTTATATGGATAGCAATAAACACTGTCGTTTGTTAATTCTTGGTTCAGGGCCTGCTGGTTATACGGCGGCGGTTTATTCGGCACGGGCCAATTTAAAACCGGTGATGATTACTGGTATGCAACAAGGTGGGCAGTTGACCACTACCACTGATGTCGATAATTGGCCAGGTGATGTTGAAGGCCTGCAAGGCCCTGATTTAATGGAGCGTATGCGCTTACATGCAGAGCGTTTTGATACGGAAATTATTTATGACCATATCCATACCGCTGATTTGTCTGCCCGCCCATTTACTTTAACTGGCGATTCCGGCACTTACACCTGCGATGCGCTGATTATCGCCACGGGCGCATCGGCGCGCTATTTGGGCTTGGATTCGGAAGAGGCATTTAAAGGCCGTGGCGTTTCCGCCTGTGCAACTTGCGACGGATTTTTTTATCGCAATAAACCTGTTGCCGTTATCGGTGGCGGCAATACCGCTGTTGAAGAAGCCTTGTATCTTTCTAATATTGCTTCCAAAGTTATCGTCGTTCATAGACGCGACAAATTCCGCTCAGAGAAAATCTTATCGGACAAATTGCTAGAAAAATCCAGAACAGGCAATGTGCAAATTGAATGGAATTACACATTGGATGAAGTGCTAGGTGATGATATGGGCGTAACAGGCCTGCGTATCAAAAGCACCGAAGACGGTAGCTGTAAAGAAATGGATGTGCACGGTGTGTTCATCGCCATAGGCCACACGCCAAATACCGATATTTTTGCAGGCCAGTTAGATATGCAGCATGGCTATATAAAAGTGAATAGCGGCATTAACGGTAATGCGACTGCAACCAGTGTTGAAGGTGTATTTGCTGCGGGTGACGTAATGGATTCTGTTTATAAACAAGCGATTACTTCGGCAGGTGCAGGCTGTATGGCGGCATTGGATGCGGAAAAATTCTTGGATGAAACCATTTGATCGCTGCTTATTGCTTTCGGTTATTTAGCCCTGTTCGCGTGAAGTGATGCGGCTGACTATTCTTAATCCGAAAAATCCGGCGCAAGCCTTCCCGCCTGTCAGCCAAGCGTTAACAGAACCGGACGGTTTGTTGGCGGTAGGCGGTTGTTTGTCTGAGCAGCGCTTGTTGAACGCTTACCGCCAGGGCATCTTTCCTTGGTACAACGAGGGCGAGCCGATTTTGTGGTGGTCGCCAAATCCAAGGATGGTGCTTTTTCCGGAGCGGCTGAATGTTTCCCGCAGTTTGCATAAGCTGATCCGTAAAAATGTTTTTCAATTTACGATTGATACCGCTTTTAAACAGGTAATTGCAGCGTGTGCCGCACCACGGGATTATGCCTCAGGCACTTGGATTAGCCCGCAAATTGATAAAGCTTATCGGCAGTTACATCAGGCTGGGTTTGCCCATTCTGCGGAAGTTTGGCTGGATGGCGAGCTGGTCGGTGGTTTGTATGGCGTGGCTTTGGGGCAAGTGTTTTTTGGTGAATCCATGTTCCATACTGCGTCGAATGCTTCAAAAGTCGCCTTTGTGTGTTTGCTGGAAAAACTCAAGGCTTGGGGATACCAGCTAATAGATTGCCAGATACATTCACAACATTTAGCCAGTTTAGGTGCGGAAGAAATTGCCCGTGCCGAGTTTGTCGGTTTGCTGGGCCAATATTGCCAAACACCTGTTAACCCTGCGGCCTGGTTGTCGTCATGACGGCGATTGCCTTGTTTCTGACCGCGCCACATCCCTGTAGCTATTTGGATGAAGAATCCGCGCAATCGGCGTTTGTTGATCCCGCTTTGCCATTAACGCCAACTATTTATGCGGAATTGCTGTCGCTGGGTTTTCGCCGAAGTGGCGATCAAGTCTATCGTCCGTATTGCCAGGCTTGTCAAGCCTGTATCCCCATTCGCTTACCCGTTGCCACGTTTTCTCCCAATCGCCGCCAAAAACGTTGTTGGCAAAAAAATAGCCAAACGCTTGCTGTTATTAAGCCGCCTGTTTTTGATGATGCACATTACCAATTGTATCTACGCTACCAACATGCAAGGCACGCGGGTGGTGATATGGCGGATTCCACGCCAGAAGATTATTTGGGTTTTTTGGGGAATTCTTGGGGTAAGACGCTGTTTGTCGAATTTTTTATTGATAAGCAATTGGCGGGGCTTGCGGTTATTGACCAACTGGATAATGCCTTGTCGGCGGTTTATACCTTTTTTGATCCCGCATTTGCCGATTACAGCTTGGGGACGTACGCGGTGTTATGGCAAATTGAGCTGGCGCGGCAGCAGCAGCAAGCATTTGTTTATTTGGGGTTTTGGATAGCGGAATGCAAAAAAATGGCCTACAAAAACCAATATAAGCCCATGCAATTATTCATTGATAATCAGTGGCTTGATTCGCAGGATTAAGCGCTTTTGCAATGCGCGGTTTGTTGCGCTTGTGCCGCAGACTTTTGTTGTTAAGTACGGGCGTATGTTACAATGAGGGCTTTTAAATTTTCGGAGTAAATTAATGGCTAAAGAAGACCAAATTGAAATGGAAGGTAAAGTAATTGATACCCTTCCTAATACCATGTTTCGGGTACAACTGGAAAATGGACATATTGTTACTGCACATATTTCCGGAAAAATGCGTAAGCATTACATCCGTATTTTGACGGGTGATAGCGTTAAAGTTGAAATGACCCCTTACGATCTGACCAAAGGCCGTATCTCTTTCCGTATGCGTTAATGCCGCCGTTGGGCGGCATTAAGCTGAATTACGAGAATCCTAACTGTTTTCAGAAACTGTCACTTCTTTGCTTTCAATAGCAAAAGCCAATTCCTTGCCTTCTACATAAATTCTCACGTGACCGCCATTTGCTAATTTGCCGAACAGCAAATCATTGGCAAGTGGCTTCTTGATTTTTTCTTGGATTAACCGCGCCATTGGTCTTGCTCCCATTTTGGGATCGCAGCCATTTTCGGCTAGCCATAATCTGGCGTCTGCATCCAAGGTAAGCGTGACTTGCTTGTCAGCCAGCAATGCTTCCAATTCAAAAATAAATTTATCAACCACGTGACCAACAATCGCAATATCCAGTGGTTTAAATTGGATGATCGCATCCAAACGATTACGGAATTCAGGTGAAAAGCCACGCTCTATCACCTTCATGCTATCGGTGGCGTGATCTTGTTGGGTAAAACCAATTGATGCGCGGCTGCCTTCTTCTGCGCCTGCGTTGGTCGTCATCACTAAGATAATATTCCGGAAATCGGCTTTGCGCCCGTTGTTATCGGTCAGTGTGCCGTGATCCATTACTTGCAATAACAAGTTGAAAACATCTGGATGGGCTTTTTCCAATTCATCCAACAACAAGACCGCATGTGGATGCTTAGTGACTTGCTCCGTCAGCAAGCCGCCTTGGTCAAAACCGACATAGCCCGGCGGTGCACCAATCAACCGGGAAACGGTGTGCCGCTCCATGTATTCAGACATATCAAAGCGGATCAGCTCAACATCCAAAACTTTCGCCAATTGCCGGGTAACTTCGGTTTTGCCAACGCCTGTAGGGCCGGCAAACAAAAATGAACCGATAGTTTTTTGGCTATCGCGTAAGCCCGCACGAGATAATTTGATCGCCGATGCCAACGCGGAAATGGCGTCATCTTGCCCAAACACCAGCATTTTTAAGTTCTTTTCCAGATTTGCCAGCTTGTCGATGTCATTGGATGACACGGATTTGGCAGGGACGCGCGCTATTTTGGAGACGATTTCTTCAATTTCTGCGGTATCAATAAGCTGCTTGCGATCCGCTTCTGCCGTCATGCGTTGTTTTGCGCCCGCTTCGTCAATCACATCAATGGCCTTATCTGGAAGATGGCGATCATTGATGTAGCGGTCTGATAATTCGGCAGCCACCCGTAAGGCATCATTAGAATATTTAACGTCATGATGTTCTTCAAAACGTGATTTCAAACCCTTCAAAATCAAAATAGTATCTTCCACCGATGGCTCTAAGACATCGATTTTTTGGAAGCGCCGCGCCAAGGCGTGGTCTTTCTCAAATACGCCGCGATATTCTTGGTAAGTGGTTGAGCCAATGCAGCGCAACTGTCCAGAGGCCAATGCCGGTTTTATCAAATTAGACGCATCCATTACCCCGCCGGAGGCAGAGCCTGCGCCGATAATGGTATGGATTTCATCAATGAACAAAATAGAGTTTGGCTCTTTTTTCAATTGGTTCATTAACGCTTTCAGGCGTTTTTCAAAATCGCCACGGTATTTTGTACCAGCCACTAACGCGCCTAAATCTAAAGAATAAATAACGCTGTCCAGCAATACTTTGGGTACGTCTTCTTCAACAATCTTTTTCGCTAAGCCTTCGGCAATAGCGGTTTTACCCACGCCAGCCTCACCAACTAACAGCGGATTGTTTTTGCGGCGACGGCACAAGGTTTGGATAGTGCGTTCAATTTCCATATCCCGACCAATCAGCGGGTCAATGCGTCCGCGAATCGCTTCTTCATTTAAATTAGTCGCGTATTTTTCTAAAGGGCTGCCAGATTCGCTTTCAGGGTTATTGCTTTCAGCGCCCTGTGGGTTGCCGTGATCATTTCCGGCATCGTTTTTGGAAATGCCATGCGCCAAATAATTGACCACATCCAATCGGGAAATGTCTTGTTTGTTTAGCAGGTAAACCGCGTGGGAATCTTGCTCACTGAATAGGGCAACGAACAGATTTGCCCCCGTGACTTCTTTTTTATCAGAAGCTTGCACATGGAAAACCGCCCGTTGCAACACCCGCTGAAAACCTAACGTAGGCTGGGTGTCCCGCTGTATACCTTGTGGAATCAAAGAGATAGTTTCATCAATAAACTGGGATAACTGCCCGCGTAGTAGCTTGGTATTGCAACCGCAGGCCACCATGACGGTTTCTGCTGCCGCATTGTCAATCAAGGCCAGTAGTAAATGCTCGACGGTAATAAACTCATGGCGTTTATCATGGGCGCTTTTAAAGGCGGAATTTAAGGTGATTTCAAGTTCTTTACTTAACATAAACGCTCCACTTTACGCTTCTTCCATAGAACACAACAACGGGTGTTGGTGTTCACGGGAATAATCATTAACAATCATTACCTTGGTTTCCGCAACATCACGGGTATAAACGCCACAAACGCCAATACCTTGGGTATGTATTTGCAGCATCACCTGTGTGGCCTTATCTTCAGGCATGGCAAAAAAATCCATTAGCACTTCAATAACAAAATCCATCGGTGTAAAGTCATCGTTTAGCAGGATGACTTTAAACAGCGGTGGTTTTTTTAACGCAGGTTTAGCTTCCTGAACACTCAGGTCGCTATTGTCGTCGGCAAAAGGGTCAAAATCAGACATGTCACTACATCAAAAGCTTCTGTGCTACTAACATAATCCCAATAGTCGGGTATTTCAAGCCCAACGTAGCAAGCCCGATAAGCCACTATCGTTGCAAACCAAGCAAAAGAAACCTTCCCAGCTAAGCTAGCCGCTGCCGCCAGCGTTTAAAGGGAGCTGGTCTTGTCGGTAAACAATTACTGAAAACTACGCTTTATGCTGAATCTTTGCCAGCAAAACCAACACAAATTTAGTAACATAGCGCTTTTTCACATCGGAATATATCAACATGGTTTGGAAACCTCGTGTAACTGTTGCAGCAATTATCGAACGCGACCAACGTTTTTTGCTGGTAGAAGAAGAATCGGCATATGGCCTGCAAATAAATCAGCCAGCCGGGCATTTAGAAGAAAATGAAGACCTGATTGCCGCCGTGATACGCGAAGTGCGCGAAGAAACCGCGTGGCAGTTTGAGCCAGAACACCTGGTTGCCATCCAGCTTTGGCGTAGAGATCCAAGCACATTGACCTTCTTACGCGTGTGCTTTTCCGGCACTTGCCACAGCCACGACCCGCACCAAGCTCTAGATGCAGGTGTCGTAGCCACCCATTGGCTCACCCGTGACGAAGTCGCCGCCCAACAAGCGCGCTTGCGTAGCCCCTTGGTATTGGTGGGTATTGATGAATACCTCAGCGGAAACCGCTATCCGTTATCGCTGTTGCAAAACTATCTTGACCATGAATAAACACATTATTGTTGGCATGTCCGGCGGCGTGGATTCCTCCGTCACCGCGCTGCTACTGCTAGAACAAGGCCATCAAGTCACAGGCCTGTTCATGAAAAACTGGGATGAAGACGACGGCACCGAATACTGCACCGCCATGCAAGATTTGGCAGACGCGCAACAAGTCTGTGACCAACTGGGCATCCCGCTAAAAACCGTCAACTTCGCCGCCGAATATTGGGATGAAGTGTTTGAAGTGTTCCTCTCAGAATTCGCCGCCGGACGCACGCCCAACCCCGATATTCTCTGCAACAAACACGTTAAATTTAAAGCGTTTTTAAATTACGCCATAGAAGACTTGGGCGCAGATTACATTGCCACCGGACATTACGCCCGCGTCGCCGAGCGCAACGGCACGTTTGAATTGCTCAAAGGCTTAGACCCAAACAAAGAACAAAGCTATTTCCTCTACGCGATGGGACAAAAAGCCCTGTCGAAAACCTTGTTCCCCATTGGGCATTTGCACAAACCGGAAATCCGCGCTTTGGCGAAAAAGGCAGGCTTCGACAACCACAAGAAAAAAGACAGCACCGGCATTTGCTTCATCGGCGAACGCAAATTTAAAGAATTCCTGCAACGCTACCTGCCCACCCAACCCGGCGAAATGCGTACCCCCGAAGGCCAGTACATCGGCAAACATCATGGTTTGATGTACTACACCTTCGGACAACGCCAAGGCCTAGGCATAGGCGGCGTAAAAGACGCACCGGATGAACCGTGGTATGTTTTGGAAAAAGACTTGGACAACAACGTGCTAATCGTCGGACAAGGCCACGACCACCCGCTGATGCTGCACAACAGCCTAGAAGCAGGGCAACTGGATTGGTGCAACGGCAAAGCCTTGCTAGAACCCCTACGCTGCGCCGCCAAAACCCGCTACCGCCAACCCGACCAAGCTTGTTATCTACAGCCGTTGCCAGACGGGCGCTGCAAAGCCGTGTTCGATGAACCGCAACGTGCGATTACGCCAGGGCAGTCGGTGGTGTTTTATGATGGCGAAGTTTGTTTGGGTGGTGGGATTATTGAGTCTAAGGCAAACATAAGCTAATGGGCGTTACTATCGATACATCAGCGATTGTCGCCGTAATTACTAATGAACCAAGCGAAGCGATTTTTGTGCTTTCTCATACCATTAATAAATCCCCGCTTGATATTGCTGGTGTCGATTTAAACTTAAGCACCGATGAAATCGTAGATTATGTGCGTGAAGGACGGGAAAAGCTGTGAGCGATAATTACTATCGCAATACTGGAAAATAAACGTAATTTAATTAGAAACCATGAACATACAAACCAAAAGTACCCTAATCATCTGCGGCATGTTCATTGTTGAAATTCTGCCGGTGCCGTTTTCTTCTATTTATAGCTTGTACGCTATCCGCAAGCGTCCGGATTGGCTGCCTGATTTTACCGATGCTTTATACGCCAATAAAACCGTGGTTGATGACCAAACCATTGCCGGGATTTTGGCATCAGGGCATGATCCGATGGCAACCCGGAAAAAATACACGCTGATTTTGGTGGCGATGTTTATGGTGGATTTGCTGGTGCCAGTGGTGATCCCAATGGCCTTGTACATCGTCAGGGTGCGGCCTAAGTGGTTTAAAATAATCATGCTGAAACTGTACTCAGATAAAGTGCCGCTGACGATAACCCCCGCTGCCGTTGAAATCCCTGATGATCCGGAAATTTTGGCGGCAGTGGCAGAAAAAATGGCGGAGCTGGAACGCCAAAACAGCCGTTTTGCCCAGAACTTGTCAACCAAGACGATGGCTCGAAATTGACAGCTTGGCTTGTCTTCGAAAGCCTTTAAAAACCTTAGAGCTTAGCAATACCGCTAGACCTTTCAGGTTTTCGAAACATGAAAGGTCTTCGGCGCTATAAAGATTGTTGGAGTCCAAAACATGTTTTGGACTCCAACGAGAAAACGCATCAAGCACCGATTCTCTAAGCTTTCATAAAAATATCAACACTTTACTAATATAACTAACCACCATTATTCGGATTTACCATGACCAACTTTGCTTTAACCGCCATTTCCCCTATCGACGGTCGCTATGCCGACAAAATCAGCCAATTGCGCCCGATTTTTAGCGAATACGGCTTAATCCGTTTTCGTGTGCAGGTGGAAGTGCGCTGGTTACAGGCTTTGGCGGAGCATGCGGCGATAAAAGAAGTGCAGCCATTCAGCGCCGCTGCCATGCACTTGCTCGACAGCATCGTCAGTGACTTTTCTGAGGCCGATGCCCAACGCGTTAAAGACATCGAAAAAACCACCAACCACGATGTCAAAGCCGTGGAATACTTGCTGAAAGAAAAAATTGCTGGCAATGCCGAGCTGGAACAAGTCAGCGAATTTATCCATTTTGCCTGCACTTCCGAAGACATCAACAACTTGTCTTACGCCTTAATGCTGAAAGAAGGCCGCGAGGTGTTGTTTAGCCAAATCGACCAGTGCATCGCCGCCATTAAAGCCATCGCTACAGAGACTGCCGACCAGCCGATGTTATCGCGCACCCACGGGCAATCAGCCACGCCAACCACGGTCGGCAAAGAATTCGCCAATGTCGTCGCCCGTCTGCAACGCCAACGCCAGCAACTGCAACAAGTCGCTTTGCTGGGTAAAATCAATGGCGCGGTCGGCAATTACAACGCCCATGCTGTGGCTTATCCCGATGTTGATTGGGCAGAATTCGCCCAGCAGTTTGTCCAATCGTTAGGGCTTACGTTTAACCCATACACCATCCAAATTGAACCGCACGATTACATCGCCGAATTTTTCCACGCTTTATCGCGCTTCAATACCATCTTGTTGGATTTTGACCGCGACGTTTGGGGCTATATCTCCTTAGGCTATTTCAAGCAAAAAACCATCGCAGGTGAGGTGGGGTCATCAACTATGCCGCACAAAGTTAACCCGATTGATTTCGAAAATTCCGAAGGCAATTTGGGCTTGGCTAACGCCATTTTTGGCTTTTTGGCAGACAAACTTCCAGTCTCACGTTGGCAACGGGATTTGACCGATTCCACCGTGCTGAGAAATATCGGCGTTGGCATTGCCCATACCAGCATCGCCATCCAAGCCAGCTTAAAAGGTATCAGCAAATTGCAATTGAATGCCGAAGCCATCGAAGCGGATTTGGATGCCAATTGGGAAGTGTTAGCAGAGCCCATCCAAACGGTAATGCGTCGTTACGGTATTGAAAAACCCTATGAAAAATTAAAAGAATTAACCCGAGGCCAGCGCATTAACCAAGCGCAGATGCAGGTTTTTATTGAAACTTTAGAGATTCCCGCCGAAGCTAAAGCCGAGTTATTGGCATTAACCCCACGCAGTTATATTGGTTACGCGCAACGTTTGGCGGCATCGGTTTGATGGCTCTTTAAGCATTTACCTATGTTACGCACTCACTTTTTGTGAGATGAAAATAAATAATAATGAATCGCTATCGCGATGTTATTTAAATCGGGTTCTCGCACCCGAAGGCGAGTTACTTTCTTTTGCGCCGCCAAAAGCAAGTAACCAAAGAAAAGGCGGCCCGATCGCCGCTCATGTCTTGCGCTCCTCGCATTTG
>CAIYRS010000008.1 GCA_903928685.1 uncultured Methylococcaceae bacterium | reverse complement strand
AATGAGGGCCGGGTAGTGAATGGTTTGCGGTTTGTAAGGGATGAGTCAAGCCGTGGCTCGGTAAAATGGAAGGCGCAGGTATTGTAGGTTTTGCAGGTTTCTAAATTAACTATTCAAGAAAGTGTCAAATCTGCAATTAGGAAAGCTAGAAAATAACAAGGGCGTAACTACGGTCAAGCCGGACAACAATTCGGCTGCTGGGTAACGTGATAATTAAATAATCAAGGCAGGGTAATATAGGCTTTTTTGCCCCTAGAATTTTGGCAAATGTTGCGGTTTTGCCTTGTTTTTATAGTTCAAAGTTACCCAGGAGTTACCCCGAAAATTTTAGGCAATAAAAAAGGACTTGGTTAAAAACCTAAGTCCTTGATTTTTTTGGTGCCTCGGGCCGGAGTCGAACCGGCACGGTGTTACCACCGAGGGATTTTAAGTCCCTTGCGTCTACCAATTTCGCCACCGAGGCATCTATACCTTGCGGTAAGCCGCGTATTATATAGAGGATGCCTCAAATAAACTAGCTTTATGCGGCAATTCTTTTGAAAAAATTGCTGAGTTTTTGTTAAAAACTTGATTTATCTATTTATTTTTCCGGCTTTAATGCTAGAAAAATTGGGTTTCCGCGTCTTTGTATTAATACGGCGACGGATTGGTTGGCAGGTAAACTTTTCACTACGGCTTCAAAATCCACCGCACTACGGATAGCTTGGTTTTTTATGCGTAAGATGATGTCGCCAACTTCAATGCCCGCATCTTTAGCCGCACCTTTGCCAACTTGTTGGACAACCACACCGCCGCTGGTTAATTCGGATGTTGATCGTTGTTCGTCAGTTAAGTCTGCGACAGAAATGCCGATACGATTGTTGGTTTTAAGATCAGGTTTTTTGTTATCCGCCAATTTTTCCGGTTGATCGGGTAATAGGCCGACTTTAAAGCCGATGGTTTTGGTTTCACCTTGCCTAATAATTTTTAAACTGGCTTTTTGGTCAATGGGGGTAATGCCGACCATTGGGGGTAGGTCGCCTGAGCTTTCAATGAGTTGGTCATTGAATTCAATAATGATGTCACCGATTTGCAAGCCGGCTTTTTCTGCCGGGCTGCTTGGGATTACTTTGGCGACTAATGCGCCATGTGGTCTTTTCATGCCGAAAGATTCAGCCAATTCTCTGGTGACATCTTGAATTTGTACACCTAGCCAGCCATGTTCGGCTTTACCTTTGGATTTGAGTTGGTTAACAACATTCATCACCACATCCATTGGTATCGCAAAAGATAATCCCATAAAACCGCCAGTACGGCTGTAAATTTGCGAGTTGATGCCAATGACTTTGCCTTCCATATTAAATAATGGGCCGCCAGAGTTGCCGGGATTTATGGCAACATCGGTTTGTATGAAAGGCACATAGTTGCCGCCAGGCAAGCTACGGCCTTTGGCGCTGACGATGCCTGCTGTAACGGATTGCTCAAAGCCAAAAGGTGAGCCAATAGCTAATACCCATTCGCCGACTTGGAGTTTATCTGGTGAGCCGATACTGACTGCGGGCAAATGGTCTGCTGCTACTTTTAATAAGGCGACATCGGTGCGGGCGTCTGAGCCAATCAGTTTTGCCAACAATTCACGTCTGTCGGAGAATTTGACGACAATTTCATCGGCATCTTTGACGACATGATGGTTGGTTAAAATGTAGCCATCTTCAGAGATGATAAAGCCAGACCCTAAAGATTGGGTGTCGGCACTCGGGCCGTCACCGCCTTCTGGGTTGTTATAAAAATGCTTAAACAGCTCTTCCATTTCCGGCGGTATGCCTTCGGGCATGGCGGGTTGTTTTGAAGGTGCGGCTTCAGTGTCTGGTTTGGCTTTTTGGGTGGTGCTGATGTTGACTACCGTTATGCCGTTGGTTTTTACCATCTCAGTAAATTCAGGTAATTGGGCATGAACGTATTGTTGGAAGAAAACAAGCAAAAAGGCAGACAAGCTTATTTTTTTTAGCATAATCGTTTCCAATCTAAAAAATAGTTGTGAAGGAATTTGGCAGTACTGGTTTTGCAATCAGTGTTGGCTATCGCGCAATTGGATGTTTTCTGCAATCAGTTTGACTGTTTCAGGCGGTACGTCGCCCATAACGGTAAACTCATAATTTTCGACGGCGCGGCTGTAAAAATTGATGGCGCCGATAGCTTGTACGGTTTTTGGCTCTAATAAGCCATTGTGCGATGTTGTTGGTTTGCTTTCCATGTATACGGAAATCCAAGCGATGCCGTCACTAAGTAAAAGATGGTCAACGGGCTGACTGCTGTTGTGCATAGGTTTGCTGGTAAAGAATAGCTCTTTGAACCCTAAAGGCACTTGTGAAAGTAAAAATTTTGCTTCAGTTAATGATTGCGCGGACAAGTTTCCCAGTGGTGGCGTGCTGGATTTGCTGTCTACAAAAGGGAGTGAGTCTTTAATGGTGAGCTCGGTAAACAGCAATTGCTCTAATACGTCGTTATTCAAATCATAGACGACAGCTTTTAGCGGTAAAAAATGCTGTTTTTCTACCCATAAGGTTCTTGGGTAACGGAATTTATCGTTGGGTTCAATGTTGATGATAAAGCTAGGCAGCATGGCGATGTCTTCTTCGCCGACTAGTTTTGCTGTGTAAGTGCTGTCCAGATTATTGATGTCTTTGGGTAAATCAATCAAAAATGAGCGGTCAAAGGGGCGTTTTTCTTCAATTTTTTGTTTTGTTTCCTTGTATAAACAACTGACTTTCCCTGTATCCCGAATAATTTCCCGTAATGGCGAATTCAATGACAGTAAGCGTTCTTGTTCCAAGCCATCATGGGCGGCATGAAAATATTTCATGGGCTCTAGTTTGCCGTTTCTTAAAAACGTGACCGTACCTTGATAATTTAAGGTCTGCATGGCGTTAACCATGTTTTGCAGGGTTTGTTTTCCTGTTATCGGTAAGTCAGTTTGATTTTCGCCAAGGGCTAAACTGCTAAATGTTGAAAATAATAAGAGGCTAAGAATGGCTTTGTAAGGATTCATTTTTGGCTGTTATAGGCTGTCACTTTGGCTAAAGGTCTAAAATCGGCCTGACCATTGGTATAAACGCTATTGTTATGGGCTTGTAGATAATCGTTAATACGCGCATTTAGCGGGTACTGTTCAGTATCATTGGTTTGCGCTGGTGGCGTGGTTTTTTGCTGGGCCACTTGCTGCGGTGCAAGTTGCGGAGATTCTGTGGGGTTTTTAATGGTGTTTGTGGTGATTACGGCGATAGCGGCAATTGATGCCGCTAGAGCGAGCATTTTATAAACAGGCTTAGTTGGTTTGCGTTTTGGGATTAGATAAAACGCTTCTTGTTCAATCTGGGCAGATATGGTTGCCGTAAAATCTTTGGCGATAGGCAGATGCTGTTTATTTTTGAGTAAGTGGCTAATGGCTGCATATCGGTTGAGCGTGTCGGTCAGTTCATGATTTTTTTGCATTGATTGCAATAGCTTTAATGAGTCTGCATGATCCAGTTCATCATCAAGAAACTCAGAAATGTGCTGTTTCAATTCGTCATTCATCGAAAATCACCATGTGTAAGCAAAGGGGTTAATTTAATGTCAATGGCTTCGCGAGCCCGAAAAATCCGTGATCTAACTGTGCCAACTGGGCAATCCATCGCCTCGGCAATTTCTTCATAGCTCATGCCTTCAAACTCACGCAACATGATGGCCGTCCGCATTTCTTCCGGTAAGCCGTTAATCGCATCGTTAAGCACGTCGAGTATTTGCTGGTTGGCGAGGTGGTTATCCGGCGATTCCAAGTCATGCAGCTGGGGGGCGTTTTCTACTTTTTCAGCATCTTGTATATCAATTTCGTAGTTGCTGTTACGCCGTGACCGCGCCACTAAGTAGTTTTTGGCGGTGTTGATTGCTATGCGGTACAACCAAGTATAGAAAGCTGCATCGCCACGAAAACCGTCAAGTGCGCGATAAGCTTTAATAAATGCTTCTTGGGCAACGTCTTGGGCTTCACTGGGATCTTTGATATAGCGGTTAACTAATTGGACAATCTTATGTTGGTACTTGATAACTAAGTAATCAAATGCTTTTTTATCGCCCTGTTGTACACGAGCTACCAGTTCTTCGTCGAGTTGTTCGGTCATCCTCGGTTGATTGTTCACTACGGCTCTTAGTTGGTTAAATAGACAGGTTATAACGCGGTAAGTTCGATTATTACAAAATTGTGTTAACGCCTTAAAAAGCGTTATTATCCATGAACTGTGGTTGCTAGACCACAATTAGGATGTTGAAAAAACCGATTTGGTTTTTTTAATACGTTTTGGGCTTGGGTGAATGCTTTTATATAAGCCCTGATAACTCGTTTTAAACACTATGCTAGATTCAAAAATTTATGATGTCTTGGTTGTTGGCAGCGGCGGCGCAGGCTTAAGTTTAGCGCTCAGGTTGGCTGAACAAGGCGTGCAAGTTGCGGTGCTGTCAAAATTTGCATTGACCATGGGTAGCACTTATTACGCACAAGGCGGTATTTCGGCAGTATTTGATGCAGATGATTCTATTGAGTCGCATATTGAAGACACTTTAGACGCTGGTGCAGGTTTATGCAATCCAGATATTGTCAGATTGACGGTGACGCATGGCAAAAGTTCGATTGATTGGTTACAGCAGCACGGCGTGGCTTTTACTGAAGAGCAAACAGCAACTGGCGAAAAAGTACTGCATTTAAACCGCGAAGGTGGGCATTCACACCGACGGATTGTCCATACCGCCGATGCGACTGGTAAGGCGGTATCGTTATCATTAATTGAGCGTGCTAAGGAACACAGCAATATCTATTTGTTCGAGCATCATAATGTTGTTGAATTAATCACCCGTCAAAATACCGATAAAACCACCAAAACCATTGTTGGTGCTTATGTTTTAGATTCACAAAAACAACAGGTTAAAACCATGTTGGCAAAGATTGTGGTGCTTGCTACCGGAGGTGCCAGTAAGGTATATCTCTATAGTACCAATCCGCAATCAGCTACGGGTGATGGCATTGCCTTAGCTTGGCGGGCGGGTTGCCGGGTCAGTAACTTGGAGTTTATGCAATTCCATCCCACCTGTTTATATCATCCCAATGCCAAATCGTTTTTAATAAGTGAAGCGGTGAGAGGCGAGGGTGGGCGCTTGATTTTGCCGGATGGTTCGCCGTTTATGCACAATTTTGATGAACGGGCCGAATTGGCGCCGCGCGATATTGTCGCCAGGGCAATCGACCATGAAATAAAAAAACGCGGTATTGATTGCGTTTATCTGGATATTAGCCATAAATCCGAAGCCTTTATTTTGGAGCATTTTCCGACTATCCACAGAAAATGCTTAAAGTTTGGTATAGACATCACCAAGCAACCAATTCCCGTCGTACCTTCAGCGCATTACACTTGCGGAGGTGTGGTAACAGACAGTTACGCACGCACTGATATTGATAATCTTTATGCGGTAGGTGAGGTGGCTTGTACTGGCTTGC
This sequence comes from uncultured Methylococcaceae bacterium, assembly GCA_903928685.1. Lineage (GTDB taxonomy): Bacteria > Pseudomonadota > Gammaproteobacteria > Methylococcales > Methylomonadaceae > Methylovulum. The sequence continues at coordinate 50,035 of CAIYRS010000008.1, read as the reverse complement.
ATGGCGCTAATCGCATGGCGAGTAATTCTTTATTGGAATGCTTGGTGTTCGCTGAGCGCGCCTGCGTTGATATTTTGCAAAAACTGCCTGCGATAACCAATTTTTCACAAGTGCCCGATTGGGATGAGTCTCAGGTGATTGATTCAGACGAGGAAGTGGTGGTGTCCCATAATTGGGACGAGCTACGGCATTTTATGTGGGATTACGTCGGCATTGTCCGCACCGATAAACGCTTAGACAGGGCAATGAGCCGTATTGAATTGCTGAAAAAAGAAATCGGCGAGTATTACAGTAATTTTAGGGTTACCAGTGATTTGTTGGAGTTGCGGAATTTGGTGATTGTTGCCGAGCTTATCGTCCGCTGCGCCCAGCAACGTAAAGAAAGCCGGGGATTGCATTACACACTGGATTATCCAGAAACCGACAATAGCAAAACACCGCAAAATACCGTGCTAACACCCTAAAAAATAAACTGAAATGTAAGTAAGGATTTTATTGTCAGCAACTTGAATTATTAACTTGATTGGCATAGCGGGTGTATACTTCGGCAAATTTTTTGATGCGGCTGTTAGCGATAATCGGGGAATTTACCGCCTCAAAGGATGACAAAAATAATAATAATGACAGAGGTTAAACCAATGACTGAAAAGACACCAAACAAATATCTGCTGAATATGGAAAAGCAGTTTGCTAATGAAAATCCAATTTTACGCAAAGCCGCAAAATTATTTCAGGAATTGGATCAGATTGAATTCGATTTGGGCTTACTGGAAGTTGGTGAAACTACCGCCTGTAAACAATCTTGGTGGCCTACCATCAGCCTCATTGGCGGCAACTCAACCGCAAAATCCCGGTTTATCAACAGTTATCTTGGTTCGGACCAATTACTTTCAGGCATACAAACTGCCAGCAATAAATTCACCGTGTTAGTCCATAGCGGACAGACAACCCCCGTTATTTTACCGGCCTCGGCTTTAGATGTAGATCCACGCTATCCGTTTTACCAAATCAGCCGCAAAATTGAACAGCAACAAGAAGGCGAAGGTAGCCGCATCAATTCCTATTTGGAACTCAAAACCTATAATACCGAAAGCTTAAAGGGCAAATTATTTATAGATGCGCCCAATGTTATGACAGTCACTATGACGCCTGTTATTTCCTTGTTATTCAAGCAAACCATCGAGCAGTCTGATTTGGTTTTGGTATTCACTGATGCTTTTGAGCAAGAAACGGCTTTGGTTACCGAGTTGATCCAAAACATTATTGCCCACCAAGATAACAATAAATTCATTTACTTAATTGATGAGTCGGCCTCGTTAAACAACAGTGAAAACATCAGCTTGTGGCAAAGGAAATTGGCGGCTTTTGGCCTGACAACAGGGCAGTTTATAGTCCTGCCCAATCAGCAAGCCACCGCCCAAGTGCAATTGGCGCGAAATTTTTTCGAACTCGACCAGCGATTGGTGAATGTTGGTTATGACCGCACTTATCGCATTCTGGATGCCCTAGAAAAAAACATTCATGAGCTGGAAGATGTGGTTATGCCTGAAGTCAGATCAGGGATTGAGCAGTGGAAAGAACGCGTCAACATGACTAGCATGATTGTATTGGGCTTTATCGGCAGTTTGGCGATTTTTGCAGAAGTGCAATTTGGCATTTTAGAATTGCTGATCGACCCGATTATTGGCCCGATAATTTTAATTTTACTGTTGCTGGTGATGCTGCCAGTGCATGTTTTAGGTTGCAAATTACAGGCAAGATTGATTGCCAAAAAACTTAAAGCTAGACAAGACGAGCTGTGTTTACTGGAAAGCCTTGCTGGTATATTTGAAAAAAACCAAACCTTACTACGCATGGTTTTGCCAATTAGCGAACCGCTAGGCTGGAATAAAAAAACCAAAGCCAAATTGGCGCAACTATCCGACCAAACCAAGCAGTTGGTGCAATCGTTAACCGACCATTTCAGCACCTTTCACGACCCTAATCCTCCTCAGGACATTGACCAAGAAAACCAAACAGCGTATCCGTAATTTAAGTGTTCAAGTAACCTCATTCGCCTGCGATTAAAGGAACTTATTATCTTGAAACTTTACTTCCGACAGCACTTGTACGGACGGAATTATGGATACACTAAAACATTATTTACCATTGTGTTGGTTAAAACTTAACCCCTTGGATTTGCCACGATCAGTTGTGTTTCTTAAACAGAATTTGTGGATTTATTTTATCGTTGAGTTTTTCCTGCAAGCCAATATGACCGACGATCCGATAGAGTCGTTTGTTGAAGTGACGATTGAAACGCTGTTAACTTTCGTGCTTATCGGTATTTTGCTTTACCTCAATAAAACCATGTATGCCTATATCCAGGTTTCCTCGGCATTATTGTTCACATCTAACGTGGTGTCTGTCGTTATTATTCCCGTTTTGGTTTGGCTGACCATTACCGAGAATACCATTAGTTACTACTTGTTAGGATTGGCATTGTTCTGGGAATTTGCCATTGTTGCTTATATATTAAGGTTGGTAATCGGCATTAATGTCCCAGCCAGCATGGTGATGTCTTTAGTTTATTTTGGCGCAACCTACTATGGCGCTTATACCTTGGGGCAATTAATTTAAAGCCAAGGAATAAGGTATAATGCGGGTTTTGGCTCATGTCCGTACCCACTATGGCTCAGTTTTTTGAAATACATCCAGACACCCCGCAATTACGCTTAATCAATCGCGCGGTAGAAATTATCCAAAAAGGCGGCATCATTGCTTATCCCACTGATTCTTCCTATGCCATAGCCTGCCACATTGGTGATAAGCAAGCCTTGGATAAAATACGCCGGATTCGGCAACTGGACGATAAGCACGACTTCACCTTAATTTGTAAAGACTTAGCGCAAGTCTCTACTTTTACAAAAATAGGTAACGATGCTTTCCGGCTTATCAAAGCGTTAACGCCTGGGCCGTTTACGTTTATTCTTGATGCCACCAAAGAAGTGCCGCGCCGCTTACAACACCCCAAAAAGAAAACCATCGGTATCCGAATCCCTGACCACCCAGTGGCGCAATTGTTAGTGCAGCAGCTGGATGAGCCGTTATTCAGTACCACCTTGGTGATGCCCGGTGACGCAGAAGCCTTGAGCGATCCCTATGAAATCCGCGATCGTTTAGAGCATGAGCTGGATTTAGTGATTGATGCTGGCATTATTGAGTTTGAGCCAACCACTATGATTGGTTTTATCGGTGGTAATAGCCCAGAAATTCTAAGGCAGGGTAAAGGCATTGCCAGTATGTTGTCATAAATAGGAAAACGATTATGAACGAATTGACCTTAGTGCAGCGCATAGTTGTTTGGATATTGCCTGTGGTATTTGCCATCACCGTACACGAAGTAGCACACGGTTGGGTTGCAAAAAAAATGGGTGACCCTACTGCGGATAATCTGGGTAGGTTGACTTTAAATCCCATTAAACATATTGATTTATTAGGTACTATCATCCTGCCTGGCTTGTTATTAATAACCGGTACGGGCTTTATATTTGGATGGGCAAAGCCTGTACCTGTCGATGCCCGATATTTTAAAAAACCTTTGCGAGATATGGCGTGGGTGGCAGCCGCTGGCCCGTTATCCAATTTGCTAATGGCTTTGGTGTGGGCTTTGTTGGCTAGATTGGGGGTGATAATAAATGTAGAAACCATTTCTTTGCCTTTGATTTACATGGGTATTGCTGGCATATCCATCAATCTTGTCTTATTCTTAATTAATCTGCTGCCGATTCCGCCATTGGATGGCAGCCGTATTCTTACCGCGTTTCTACCGCCTAAACTGGCTTGGCAATACAGCAAATTAGAGCGCTTTGGATTTATGATTTTGCTGGTACTTCTGTATACCAAAATCCTAAGTCAGTTGTTGGCGTATCCTTTGTATATTGTCCAGCAATTATTTTTCTCTATCGCCGGCATATAATGGCGGAGCAGCCTGATTACTTGCCATTGGTAGCAACACCTTTACAGGACGAAGCGAATACCGATTTAATTCCCGTGTTCGCCAAAGTCAACGGCACGCCTTATCTGCAATTGCCAGAAGACCTGTTTATTCCACCGGACGCTTTAGAAGTATTCTTGGAATTATTTGAAGGCCCTTTGGATTTATTGCTGTATTTAATCCGCAAGCAAAATTTGGATATTGTTAATATTCCAATAGCGCAAATTACCCGGCAATATATTGATTATATTCAGTTAATGACTGAGCTTAATTTAGAGCTTGCTGCCGAATATTTGGTAATGGCAGCGTTATTGGCGGAAATAAAATCCAGAATGTTACTGCCTAGGCAGCCAGTTTTGGAAGAAGAGGAAGAAGATCCGCGTGCTGAACTCGTCCGTCGCTTACAAGAGTACGAAATCTTTAAGGATGCGGCAGGACAGCTAGACCAACTCCCTCGACTTGAGCGGGATATTTTCAACATCGACATTGATGTCTCCAGTATCAATGTATTGCGGGTTTTGCCTGCGGTGCAGCTGAATGAATTGCTGCAGGCGTTTCAAGATGTACTTAAACGTGCCGAGCAGCTTAGTCACCATCAAATCATCAAAGAACCATTATCAGTCCGTGAACGAATGTCAGCCATTTTGGAAAACCTTAAAACAACAGATAGTCTCTTTTTCACGCAATTATTTAATCGAAAAGAAGGACGGCACGGCGTTGTTGTCTCGTTTTTGGCAATCCTCGAGCTCAGCAAAGAAGGACTCATCGCCATCGTTGAAGGAGCAACCATCGCCGAACTTGGCATCTGTGCCACAAGCGCAGCCATTACGGGCCGTAAAAAAACCTAAATCTGTTGTTAAACCAATGATTATTGAACAACCTGCCGAGCCGCAGCCGTCTTCCAATGGCGAGCTTAAAAAAATCATTGAAGCCATTATATTTGCATCGGCAAAACCATTATCCCCCAAGCAAATACAGACGCTTTTTGCTGATTATGAGCAGCCAGAAATTACAGAAATTGAAACTGAAATCGCCAGTATTATTGACGATTACCGTTTGCGCCCGATTGAATTAAAGCAAGTTGCCAGCGGTTACCGCTTTCAGATAAGAGCAGGTTTTTCACCTTGGATTGGCAAGCTGTTTGAAGAAAAACCACCGAAATATTCAAGGGCACTATTGGAAACTTTGTCCATAATCGCCTATCGCCAGCCCGTTACCCGTGGTGATATTGAGGATATTAGAGGCGTTAGTGTCAGCACTAGCATTATTCAAACCTTGCTGGAGCGCGATTGGATCAAAATTGTTGCTTATAAGGAAGTGCCTGGAAAACCGGCCTTATATGGCACAACTAAATTATTTCTGGATTATTTTAATCTCAACGCATTGAGTAATCTGCCGACGCTGCAAGAAGTTCAGCAGCTTGAACTGACTTATCCTATAGAGGTATCTCGTGAAAAATCCTAAACAGCGTATCAGTAAGGCAAGTCCTGCCGCTGAAACGACCCCAAAAATAACCAAAACGGTCAGTGCCGCAAAAGATGATGCGGGCGAACGTGTCCAAAAAATATTAGCACGCGGCGGTATTGGTTCCAGACGCGAAATAGAGCGCTGGATTAATGAAGGCCGCTTAAAAATTAATGGTACGACGGTGGCTTTAGGTGCCAGATTAAAAGCTGGGGACTATTTGCAATTGAATGATCGGGTTGTTAATTGGCAAAAATACCTCGAGCAATCCACAAAAGTTTTGATTTACCACAAACCTACTGGTGAAGTGGTGACGCGAAATGATCCGCAGCGCCGCCCGACGGTTTTTGCTAATTTGCCGGATTTACAGGTAGGCCGTTGGATTTCAGTAGGCCGTTTGGATATAAATACTTCCGGTTTATTGCTACTTACCAACAATGGCGAATTAGCGAATAAGCTTATGCACCCGTCTGCGGAAGTTGAGCGCGAATATGCGGTGCGAATTTTAGGTGATGTTCCTGAAAGCACTTTAGAAAGGCTTAAGCAAGGTGTTGAGCTGGAAGATGGCATGGCTCACTTTGATTACATTTCTTACACGGGCGGCGAGGGTGCTAATAAATGGTATTACGTTACCGTTAAGGAAGGCCGTAATCGCTTAGTCAGGCGTTTGTGGGAGTCGCAAGAAGTGGTTGTTAGCCGCTTAATCCGTGTCCGCTATGGGCCAATTGTTTTACCGGATGGCTTAAAAACCCGTGCCGTTTATGAGTTGTCTGAAAAAGAACTGGATTTGTTGTTTGAGTTTGCCGAAATGGCGAGACCTAAGGCGGTATCGTCAGAAAATAAGTTTGTACGCAATAAGAATTAACATTAGAAATTTTCTCTATCATTATGATTACTATCATACAAAGAGTAAGCCAAGCATCAGTCAGCGTAAACCAGCAGTGCATAGGCGAGATTGGTGTCGGCATTATGGCTTTGGTTTGTGTCGAGCCAATGGATACGTCAAAAGACGTTAGCCGATTATTGGAGCGGATTTTAAATTACCGAATTTTTGCGGATGAAAATCAACGGATGAATTTAAGTTTGCGCGATATTAACGGCGGTTTATTACTAATTCCCCAATTTACCTTGGCTGCTGATACTGATAAGGGCAATCGCCCTAGTTTTGCCGCTTTCGCCGCGCCTGAGTTAGGTTTTGCGTTATTTTCTGAGTTAAAAACTTTGGCAAGAGCTATCCATCCGGCAGTGCAATTTGGTGAATTTGGTGCCGATATGCAAGTGGCATTAATTAATGATGGCCCGATTACTTTCACATTAAGAACGAAGTGCGTTAAATGAGCAACAAAGCATTTCTTTTGAGTGTCCGTTAAGTGTAGTTAAATCTGCCTGTAACGAGGATTTAGGGGCATTTGCCAAGGTTGTTGAAGTTGAGAAAACATCTTTTATATGGTGTAATGAAAACGTTTTATGTCTTAGTGCGCCGCTAGATTTAGTCTCTAAATTTAGGCGGATTGTTTCGCAGCAACTTGTAGGGAGAGTAGGCCTCGACTATGCAATTTACTATTAAAAAAGGTTTGGACTTGCCAATAACGGGCAGTCCTAAACAAGTAATCGAGAATGGCAATAGCGTTAAATCTGTCGCTATTTTGGGAATGGACTATGTAGGCATGAAGCCTACAATGATGGTTAATGAAGGGGATAAAGTTAAATTAGGTCAGGTTTTATTTTCTGACAAAAAAAATCCCGGCTGTCTTTTTACGTCACCAGGTGCTGGTGTAGTAAAAGCCATAAACCGTGGTGAAAAACGCGTACTGCAATCCGTTGTGATTGAGCTTAAAGGTAAAGAAGAAGTTTCTTTTACCAAATACGCAGAAACAAAGCTTGCTGAATTGACTGCCGAGCAAGTCAATGAAAATTTATTGGCATCAGGCTTGTGGACAACTATCCGTACTCGTCCTTATGGGCGTGTTGCTACAGTTGGCAGCAAACCAAGTTCAATATTCGTAACAGCAATCGATACCAATCCTTTAGCTGCAGACCCTGCAGTTATCATCAAAGAACGCAGCCAAGATTTTGCTAATGGTTTAACAGTAATCAGCAAATTGACCGAAGGTAAAGTTTACGTTTGTAAAGCCACTGGTGCTGATGTTGCGGCCAGCAATGCCACCGTCGCTGAGTTTTCAGGTCCACATCCTGCTGGATTGCCTAGTACCCATATTCATTTTATTGATCCAGTGAATATCGATAAATTTGTTTGGTATTTGGATTACCAAGCAGTAATGGCTATCGGCGCATTGTTTGTTACTGGCAAATTGAATGTCGAAAAAGTGGTTGCCTTATCAGGTCCGACAGCAAAAAATCCACGTTTGTTACGCACACGCGTTGGTGCTAATTTAAGTGATTTGGTTGCTGGCGAATTAGCAGATGATGTTGAAAGCCGTGTTGTATCTGGATCTGTATTGTACGGACACCAAGCAAGTGATTGGGCTGATTATTTAGGCTGTTACAGCAACCAAGTGACTTTAATACAAGAAGGCAGGGTACGCGAATTGTTTGGCTGGATAGTACCAGGCAAAGACAAATATTCTGCGTTAGATGTTTATTTATCAAGCCGTGACCGTAAAACGGATCGTAAATTTCCACTGACAACCACTAAGAACGGCAGTAACCGGGCTATAGTGCCAGTAGGTATTTATGAAACTGTTATGCCTATGGATATATTGGCAACGCCATTGTTGAAATCATTGGTGATTGGCGATAGTGATCAAGCACAGTTATTAGGTTGTTTGGAACTGGATGAAGAAGATGTCTCTTTATTTACATTTGTAGACCCAGGCAAGCATGATTTCGGTCCTGTGCTGAGAGCGAATTTAACTAAAATTGAGAAGGAAGGATAATGTCGGCTAGAGATTTTTTAGATAGCATAGAGCCGCATTTTACAAAAGGCGGTAAGTTAGAAAAGTATTACGGTCTCTATGAGATGGTTGATACTTTCATTTATACACCCGCCGATGTAACACGCGGAACTACTCATGTTCGTGATGGCAATGATTTAAAACGAACAATGACTTTCGTGGTGATAGCCACTGCTTGTTGTATATTGATGGCAATGTATAACACAGGCTATCAAGCCAACATAGCTATGGAAGCTATGGGTTTAGATAAAATTGATGGCTGGCGCAGCATACCGATGATGGTATTTGGGTATAACCCAATGAACCCATTTTCTTGTATGGTGCATGGTGCATTGTATTTCTTGCCTATTTACGTCGTTACTTTGGCTGTTGGTGGTGTGTGGGAAGTTTTATTCGCCACTGTCAGAGGACATGAAGTTAACGAAGGCTTCTTAGTTTCATCAATGCTCTATACCTTGATTATGCCACCAGACATGCCTTTGTGGCAGGTTGCTTTGGGTATTTCCTTCGGTATCGTTATTGGTAAAGAAGTATTTGGTGGTACAGGCAAAAACTTTTTAAATCCAGCATTAACCGGAAGGGCATTTTTATATTTTGCTTATCCGGCATCAATCTCTGGCGATTCAGTTTGGGTTGCAGTTGATGGATATACAGCGGCAACGCCATTGGGATTAGCTGCAAATGGTGGTTTAGATGCAGTTTATGCCGCTCATTACAGCTGGATGCAAACATTCTTTGGATTTGAGCCAGGCTGTCTTGGTGAAACCTCAACATTAGCCATTTTAATTGGCGCAGCATTTTTGCTTTATACCCGCGTTGCATCTTATCGCATTATGGCTGGTGTATTTCTTGGTATGCTCGGTACTTCATTGCTGTTCAATACCATTGGCAGCGATTCCAACCCCATGTTTTCGTTCCCTTGGTACTGGCATTTAACCGTTGGTGGCTTTGCTTTCGGTATGGTTTATATGGCAACTGACCCTGTAAGTGCGGCGATGACCAACACAGGACGTTGGGTTTTTGGTGCATTGGTTGGCGGTATGACAGTGTTAATCAGGGTCGTTAACCCCGCATTTCCAGAAGGCATTATGTTGGCAATCTTGTTCTCCAACATGTTTGCACCAACCATCGACTACTTTGTCATTCAGGCCAATATCAGAAGAAGGATGAAACGTCATGCCTAATGAAAAAAAGCAAAGTGAGCACATGGCTAAATTATGTGCCACGCTTGAGAAATACGAAAGTTACCGGAAATTTAAAGCCTATGCACTGAAAGTGCTGGCTTTAGGTAACGATAGCTTGGAAAAAACCATTGCCATTGCTGTAGCGCTTTGTTTGGTTTGTGCGGTATTGGTTTCATTTGCAGCAGTTGCATTAAAACCGCTACAAGTTAATAACAAAGAACAAGATATGAAGAAAAATATCTTGGACGTAGCGGGTTTGCTAGAAGAAGGCAGCAATATTGATTCTGCATTTGCAGAAAAAATCGAACCTAAAATCGTCGATTTAGAAACTGGTAGCTACGTTGATAGCGTTAATGTTGCTGATTACGACCAACGTAAAGCAGCAAAAGACCCTGCACAAAGCGTGGCAATCCCAAAAGACAAAGATATTGCCCATATCCGTGTGAAAGCCAAATATGCCAAAGTATTTTTGGTTAAAGAAGGCGGCACTATCAAATCCATTATTTTGCCAATCAACGGCTATGGATTGTGGTCAACCCTTTACGGCTTCCTGTCTTTAGATGCTGATGGCCAAACCGTACAAAGCATCAACTTCTACGATCAAGCTGAAACTCCGGGCTTGGGTGGTGAAGTTGTTAATCCTAATTGGCGCGCCTTGTGGAAAGGCAAAAAAGTCTACGCAGAAACCGATCAGGCTTCTATGGAAAAAGGCTTGATTGAAGAAGCCGATGTTGGTGAACCCGCTTTGGCTTTAATTAAAGGTACAGTTGATAACACCAAACCAGGTTCACAATATCAAGTTGATGGCTTGGCAGGTGCTACATTGACCAGTACTGGTGTAACCAATTTGATTAGATACTGGACAAGCAAAGAAGGTTTTGCCCTGTATTTGAGTAAAGTAAGAACGGTTAAAGGAGCGAAGTCATGAGCGCCGTAATGAATGATGAATCAAAAAAGATATTAAATGATGAAACCAAGAAAGTTTTGGTTGAACCATTAGTTACCAATAACCCTATCACTTTACAAGTTTTAGGTATTTGTTCGGCTCTGGCGGTTACTTCGCAGATGTCAACATCGCTAATTATGGCGCTGGCTTTAACTTTGGTTACGGCTTTTTCTAGCGCAGCTATCAGTGCCATTAGAAACCATATTCCTAGCAGCATCCGCATTATTGTACAGATGACCATTATTGCTTCTTTAGTAATTGTGGTTGACCAAATGCTGAAAGCATTTGCTTATGATGTAAGTAAGCAATTATCGGTTTTCGTTGGCTTGATTATCACCAACTGTATCGTTATGGGTCGTGCTGAAGGTTATGCGATGAAAAATCCGCCTTTGGAAAGCTTCATGGACGGTATTGGTAATGGTTTAGGCTACAGCTTAATTTTGGTTATTGTCGCGTTTTTCCGCGAACTCTTTGGTTCTGGCAAATTGTTAGGTATTGAAGTGTTTCATCTGTCTAAAGATGGCGGCTGGTATGATCCAAATGGTTTGATGTTATTGCCACCTAGTGCGTTCTTTATTATCGGTTTGATTATATGGGCTGTCCGTCAATGGAAACCTGCTCAAGTCGAAAAAGTAGAATTCAAAATTATGTCGATTTCTCATGGTGAAGGAGGGCATCACTAATGGAAGCATATATCAGTTTATTTGTTAAAGCTGTTTTCATTGAAAACTTAGCATTATCTTTCTTCTTGGGTATGTGTACGTTTATTGCTGTATCCAAAAAGATTTCTACTGCAATGGGTTTAGGCATCGCCGTTATGGTGGTACAAGCTATAACCGTACCTGCCAACAACGTTGTTTACCACGCGTTGTTACAAGAAGATGCTTTGTCTTGGCTAGGCATTAAAGGTGTTGATTTAAGCTTTCTTGCATTACTTAGCTGTATCGGCATGATTGCGGCCTTGGTACAAATTTTGGAAATGATTTTAGATAAATTCTTTCCAGCCTTGTACTCCGCCTTAGGGATTTTCTTGCCGTTAATTACTGTTAACTGCGCGATTCTTGGTGGTAGTTTGTTCATGATTGAACGTGACTATAACTTTGGCGAAAGCGTCACTTACGGTGTCGGTAGTGGCTTGGGCTGGGCATTGGCAATTACTGTCATGGCTGGTGTACGCGAAAAGCTAAAATACAGCGATATTCCAGCTGGCCTGCAAGGCCTGGGTATCACCTTTATTACTGCGGGTCTGATGTCGCTTGGCTTCATGGCTTTCTCTGGAATCCAACTTTAGGAAGGTATCGTAATGCTGGAAATTTTATTAGGCATTATTATTTTCACGGCTTTCGTGATTGCACTGGTCTTTATGATTATCGGTGCGAAAAGTAAATTGGTTGCCGCTGGTGATGTTGAGATTCTTATCAATGATGAAAAGAAAATCTTTGTGCCAGTAGGTTCGAAATTATTAGGTGCTTTAGCTGATAACGGCTTGTTTGTTTCATCAGCTTGTGGCGGCGGCGGTACTTGCGCGCAATGCCGTGTAAAAGTACATTCTGGTGGTGGCGATATTTTACCAACAGAAACTTCCCATATTACTAAACGTGAAGCGGCAGAAGGCGAACGTCTATCTTGCCAAGTAACCGTTAGAAACAACATGTCGATTGAAGTAGAAGACGATGTGTTTGGTGTTAAAAAATGGGAATGTACAGTTAAGTCTAACCATAACGTAGCAACATTCATTAAAGAGTTGGTATTGGAGTTGCCAGAAGGCGAAGCCATTAACTACCGTGCTGGTGGTTACATTCAAATTGAATGTCCACAACACGTGGCTAAATACAGCGATTTTGATGTTGAAGAACGTTTCCGCGATGATTGGGACAAATTCAATCTGTGGCGTTATGTCTCTACCGTAAAAGAACCTGCTTTGCGTGCTTACTCGATGGCTTCTTATCCTGTGGAAAAAGAAATCATGTTGAACGTGCGTATTGCTACTCCGCCACCGCGTGCACCTGAAAATGTACCACCAGGCATCATGTCTTCGTACATTTTTGGTTTGAAACCAGGTGACAAATGTATCGTTTCAGGCCCATACGGCGAGTTCTTCGCCAAAGAAACTGAGGCAGAGATGGTGTTTATTGGTGGTGGTGCTGGTATGGCACCGATGCGTTCACATATCTTCGACCAATTACGTCGAATTGGTTCTAAACGCAAAATCACTTTCTGGTATGGTGCACGTAGTAAACGCGAAATGTTCTATGTAGAAGATTTCGATATGTTACAACGTGAAAACCCTAATTTCACTTGGCATTGTGCATTGTCAGATCCTTTACCAGAAGACAATTGGGAAGGCTACACTGGCTTTATCCATAATGTAGTTTATGAAAATCATTTGAAAAACCACCCAGCTCCAGAAGATTGTGAGTTTTACATGTGCGGTCCGCCAATCATGAACACCTCAGTTATCAAAATGCTGTTGGATTTAGGTGTCGAACCTGAAAACATCATGTTGGACGACTTCGGCGGCTAATCAAAAATAACCTCTTCTGGGCGAGTTCCAGAAGAGGTTTTTCGTATTTAAGTTCAGTATCTATTCATCGTCATAGCCTAGATTCATCATTTCTTCAGTAATTTATTCTGCAATAATTAATATTTGCAGATTGGAATGGAAAGACTATGAAGTATCCACATTTATTAATCCTGCCTTTATTACTTCTTTTTGTTTCACCTTCAGTTTACGCATTACGTTGTGGTCATGAACTTGTTGATTTAGACGATTATCAAGAAGATGTGCTAACGAAATGCGGAGAACCTGAGTCTACAAATAGCCATAAAGAAATTAGAAGTAGCGGTAATTATGCGGGTGGTTCACGAAATTTATTTTATGGAAACCAGCATTACCCCAATTCATCTGTTTATTACGGCAATCAGCAAGTTATCGATATTGAAGTAAATGTTGATGAATGGATATATGATTTTGGACATAGAAAATTCAAACAATATCTACGATTTGAAAATGGCCGATTAAAAGAAGTTAAAAAATTAGGTCGTGGTGATTAAATCCGGAATTATCTGTTAATGACGGAAGTTAAATTAGAGGAGTAAAAAATGAATTATTTTTTAGCAACATTTATATTCATGATTATCGTTGTTGCCGTCATGGCAATCGGCGTCATGTTTGGTAGAAGGGCAATCAAAGGTTCTTGCGGTGGCCTCAACAACAGCAATTGTGTTTGTATTGAAAAATGTTCCAAACGAAAAAAATTGGAAGCTGAAGGCCGTGTTTAACCGAGCGTTAAACTATTATGGCATTTAGTTTTTATTGGCACGATTACGAAACTTTTGGCATCCATCCCCAAAAAGATAGACCAGCACAATTTGCTGGTGTCCGTACCGACGAAAACTTAAACATTATTGATGATCCAATGGTTGTGTACTGTAAAGTGCCATTGGATTATCTTCCCAATCCCGATTCTTGTGTTGTCACAGGCATCACCCCACAGCTAGCCGATGAAAAAGGCGTTTGCGAAGCCCAATTTATCCGCCAAATCCTTAGCCAACTTGCACAATCCAACACCTGCACCGTAGGCTATAACAATCTACGTTTTGATGATGAAGTTACCCGTAATTGTCTTTACCGTAACTTTTACGACCCATACGCACGAGAATGGCAAAACGGCAATTCCCGTTGGGATTTATTGGATGTTATCCGTGCCGCTAGGGCGTTGCGTCCAGAAGGCATTACATGGCCTGTAGACCAAGACGGAAATCCCACCTTAAAACTAGACCACCTAACCGTAGCCAATGGCATAGCGCACGAATCTGCACATGACGCTCTCTCCGATGTCTACGCAACCATCGCCATTGCCAAATTACTTAAACAAGTCCAACCCAAGCTTTATCAGTTTTTGTTTCAAAATCGTGGTAAAAACGAAGCCTATCAATTGCTTAAACTGGGTGAGTTTGCCCCCGTTGTGCATGTCTCTGGAAAATATCCAACCATAAAAAATAACCTCGCGATTGTCCTACCAATCTGCAAACACCCAAGTAATACCAATGGCGTGATTGTTTATGATTTATCAGAAGATCCCAGCGATTTATTTTCTTTATCCGTAGAAGAAATCAGGCTGCGAATTTTTACGGCAACCAAGGATTTACCAGAAAACACCCAAAGAATTCCCTTAAAAACCGTTCATCTTAATAAATGCCCAGTTTTAGCGCCTTTATCGGTTATCAGGCCAATTGATGTAGAACGCTTAAGTATTGATAAATCACTATGTGAAAAACATCGCCAGAAACTAATTGCCGCAACCGGACTAGCTGAAAAAATTGCCGAAGTATTTAACGATGCCGAGCATTTACCGAAAATAACTGATCCTGATTTAGCCATTTACAGCGGTGGATTTTTTTCAAACCATGACAAACAACAAATGGCAAAAATCCATACGGCGAAACCCGATCAATTAAGCAAATTGACCATAAATTTTAACGATCGCCGCTTAGACGAAATGTTTTTTAGATACAAAGCCCGCAACTACCCCAATGAATTGAAGCCCGAAGAAACACAACAATGGCTGGAGTTTTGTCATCATCGCCTTAATCAAAAAGAAATAGCAGCCATTGATTTTGAAAGCTATTTTTCACGTTTACAGGATTTGCGGAAACACAATCTGGATAGCCCATTAATTGACAACCTATTTTCCTATGGCGAACAGCGTATGCACGAATTAGACATAACCAGCCTACCCAAATTAAATTAGCGATAAATACCAGCCATCGATACCTGATTTTAACTTTATTGTCGGCGTCCAAAACATGTCTTGGACGCCTAAATCAAGATTATTCAAAGTGTTATTTATTTAAATACGTTTGATCGGTTACTTAATGCCATCAAGCAAAGGCATAATCCGCCAATGCCGTTTGTGCCGTCCCTTGCACTATACCGATTAAAGTCAACTCTGTGCTGCTGACTAAGGCATCAGCACCAGCGGATTTACTGTGTCAGCATTGTCGCCAGTGACTTTGTCGATACCATCGCCTTTACTGAAGATATACGTGTCAGCATCACCATTGCCGACCATGGTGTTATTACCAAGGCCGCCTATTATTGTGACCATTTTATTACCTATTGATTAATAAAGAATTGATGTCAATTTATGGGGATTCCAACTAATAATAGTAGATTTTAAAGATGTTGTTAGGTTTTTTAAGCTACGTTTAACACTTAAATCTGCAGTTTTAAATATTTTAAGGGTAAGCCCCTAATTTATTTTGAAAGTACGCTTGAAGATTGAATGTTATATAAATTACATAAGCTAATTTGGTCTAATTGTGCTACTGGATGATGATTACAAAACTAATTTAAGCAATTGCTTCTAGCCAATATTTCGCCGTATTGATGCCACCAAATCATGGTAATATTCACAAAACCGTAACTTTAATAAGGGCGAATTTCATGAAAGCAGATATTGGTTTGATCGGTTTGGCGGTGATGGGGCAAAACTTAGTCCTTAATATGAACGACCACGGCTTTCAAGTGGCTGTTTTTAACCGCACCACCAGTACGGTGGATGAGTTTTTAGATGGCCCAGCCAAAGGTACGCAGGTGATCGGTACGCATTCTTTGGAAGAGCTAGTTGCTAGTTTGGCATCGCCACGAGTGGTGATGTTGATGGTAAAAGCAGGTGAGGTGGTAGACCAATACATCGACAAGCTCATCCCGTTATTATCGGCAGGCGATATTATTGTTGATGGCGGCAATTCCTTGTTTACCGATACCAATCGCCGCACCCAGTATTTGCAGGAAAAAAACCTTTACTTCATCGGCACAGGGGTTTCTGGCGGTGAAGAAGGCGCGCGTCATGGGCCTTCCATTATGCCAGGTGGCAATAAAGCGGCGTGGCCTACGGTTAAGCCGATTTTTCAGGCCATTAGCGCACAAGTCGATGGTCAGCCGTGTTGCGAATGGGTCGGCGACAACGGCGCGGGCCACTATGTGAAAATGGTGCATAACGGCATTGAATACGGCGATATGCAATTGATTTGCGAGGCTTATCAATTGCTGTCGGAAGGTTTGGGCTTATCTGCTGCACAATTGCATGAGATATTCAGCGATTGGAATCAAGGCGCGTTAAGTTCTTATCTCATCGAAATTACCGCGGGAATTTTTGCTTATCAAGATGTTGATGGTTTGCCGTTGGTCGATAAAATCCTAGACACTGCCGGACAAAAAGGCACAGGCAAATGGACGGGGATTAATGCCTTAGATTTAGGCATTCCGTTAACGCTGATTGGTGAATCGGTATTTGCCCGTTGCTTGTCGGCGCAAAAAGACGAGCGGGTAAAAGCGGCATCTGTATTGCCAAAACGTCCGGCGACAGCCTTTAGCGGCGACCAACAAGCGATGATTGCCGCCATCCGTGATGCTTTATACGCAGCCAAAATCATCTCTTATGCGCAGGGTTTCCGGTTAATGCGCGAAGCCTCAAAAGAGTATGGTTTATCGTTAAATTACGGTGAAATAGCCTTGATGTGGCGCGGTGGTTGTATTATCCGCAGCCAATTTTTGAACGACATCAAACAGGCTTACGATACCAATCCAGAATTAGAAAACTTGTTGCTGGCAGACTTTTTCGTCGATGCCATGAGCAAAGCCGATGCAGGTTGGCGCAAAGCGGTAATTTTGGGCATAGAGTTAGGTTTGCCAACACCCGCATTTTCTTCCGCTTTAGCCTATTACGACGGCTACCGCAGCGAACGCTTACCCGCCAATTTATTGCAAGCACAACGCGATTATTTCGGCGCGCATACTTATGAGCGTATTGATCAGCCCAGAGGTAAGTTTTTCCATACCGATTGGACGGGGCAGGGCGGAAAAGTGGCTTCAACGACTTATACCGTTTAACTTAGGCGTAGCCCGTATGAAGCTTGCGTAATACGGGATTTGGGGTTGCTCCGCTGCCCCGTATTTCGTTGCACTTCATACGGGCTACATGCTTAACTCTTTGATGAAGGCTTTCTTATGAACGCAGAACCCTGTACCTACGTTATTTTCGGCGCCACTGGCAATCTGTCCCGAATCAAGTTGATGCCTGCTTTGTACCATTTAGATATGGCAGGGCGTTTGCCGCAGGGTACGCGCATTTTGGCAATTGGTAGACGGCCTTGGGATCAGCAAAAATGGCTGTCGGAAGTGCGCGATATGGTACAAGCCAAGGCGCGCGACTACTTCGATGAAGCGGTTTTTCTACGTTTTAGCGAACGGCTTTATTATCATCAAGGTAATATTGATGAAGCTGAATGTTACCGCAGACTAAATCTTACCTTGAGTGAAGGCCAAAACTTCCCTAAAAACATTGCTTTTTACCTGTCAATTAGCCCTTCGGATTTTGCTACGGTATTAAGTTTTTTAAGCGATCAGCAACTGTTTTCTGAAGAATATGGTTGGCGGCGGGCGATTATTGAAAAGCCTTTTGGATATGATTTGGATAGTGCCAAAGCGCTGCAAAAACGTATCAGCCAGTATTTAACCGAAGAGCAAATTTACCGCATCGACCATTACTTGGGTAAAGGCATGGTGCAAAACGTCTTGGTGTTCCGTTTTGCCAACGTGATGTTAGAACCGCTGTGGAACCGCAATTACATCGACCATATCCAAATAACCCATTCGGAAAGCATTGGCATAGAAAGCCGTGGCGATTATTACAATAGTGCCGGAGCCATGCGCGATATGCTCCAAAGCCATTTGCTGCAATTGCTCACCTTGGTGACTATGGAACCGCCGGTTTCTATGGAAGCCGAAGCCTTGCGCGATGAAAAGGTCAAGGTGTTGAAATCCATCCGTCCTATTCCAAAAGAAGCGGTACACGCCCATGCGTTTCGGGGGCAATATAGTAAAGGCCATGTTAATGGTGAAAAAGTCGTCAGTTATTTGGAAGAAGCTAATATTCCCAAAGACAGCAGCACCGAAACCTATGCGTCCATGAAGTTGTACATCGATAACTGGCGTTGGCGCGGTGTACCTATTTATATGCGTACTGGCAAACGCATGGCAAAAGCGCAATCCAGTATTTCCATTTGTTTTCGTCACCCGCCCTTACAGTTTTTTCGCGATACCCAAGTACAATGTACCAATGCCAATTGGATATTGATGGGAATCCAGCCGGAAGAATGTATCCGTATGGAAATGACGGTGAAAGAACCCGGCTTGGAAATGCGTACCCGCACCAGCAGCTTGGATGCCAGCTTCCGTAATGAAGATGAAAAAGCCATCGATGCTTACGAGGATTTACTGCTGGACGTGCTAAAAGGCGACCGCTCGTTATTCTTGCGCTTTGATGAAGTGGAATATGCTTGGCGTATTGTCGATCCCATCTTACAAACGTGGGCGACAGAACGTGATTATATTGCCACATACCCCGCTGGCTCATGGGGGCCAGAAGACAACCGATTATTTGATAAAGAAAGCCAATCGTGGCGTAGTTCCTTAACTCCGGAGAGTAAATAGATGCAGCAAAAAATCCAATGGCATTGCTTTGATAATGGCGATCAGATCGCCGTTGCCGCCAGTAAACAAATTCTTAACGCAGCAACTAAAGCCATTGGCGAACGGGGCAAGTTTAAATTGGTTTTGGCAGGTGGCAACACGCCAGCAAAAGTTTATGGCTTGTTGGCAGAAAGTGCTGCCGATTGGGCAAACTGGGTGATTTATTATGGCGACGAGCGTTGCTTACCAGCCGAACATCCAGAGCGTAACAGCCAATTGGCGATTCAAGCGTTATTGTCTAAGGTTGCCATTCCAGCCAGCCAGATTTATACCATTGAAGCTGAATTAGGCCCAGAACAAGGTGCGGAACGTTATTGCGACATCGTAGCCAACGCTATGCCATTTGATATGGTCATGTTGGGTGTGGGTGAAGACGCGCATACTGCCAGCTTATTCCCAAACCATGTGCATAATGTCGATGACTTGATGCACCCGGTTTATAACTCACCAAAACCGCCATCAGAACGCGTTTCCATGAGCGCCAAAGTGCTAAGCAATACAGCCGAACTGATGTTTTTGGTGACAGGCAGCAATAAGCAAGATGCTATAAAAGGTTGGCGGGCAGGTGCGGATTTGCCAGTAGCGCATATCCTGCCGCCGCTTGCCGATATTTATATCGATACCGACGCATTACCCGCAGAATAAATATTGTGTAGGTTGGGTTAGGCGATAGCCGTAACCCAACACTTTTCTACTCAATTTCAAGCCAACGCATTATCCAACACCATCATCACGATAAACCCCAGCATCAAGGCAAAAGTCGCATAACGCGAACGGCCTTTGTTGTGGGTTTCCGGGATAATCTCCTCGCTGATAACAAACAACATCGCGCCCGCTGCAAAGCCCATGGCTATCGGCAAAATTGGGTGAAAAACCGTCACCATGGTAATGCCCAGCAAGCCGCCAATTGGCTCGACCAAACCTGTGAGCGTGGCGATACCGACTGCCCGCCAGCGATCATAACCTAAGGCCACCAATGGCAACGCCACCGCTAAGCCTTCTGGGATATTTTGTAAAGCGATAGCCACTGCTAAAGCCAAACCATCCCCCATATCACCCGCGCCAAAACTAACCCCGACCGACATGCCTTCCGGGAAGTTATGCAAAGTGATGGCAATGATGAACAGCCAGATTTTTTGCAGCGAATCCATTTTATTGTCAGCGACATCGGCAAAATGCACATGTGGCATGTACTTATCAGCAATATGTAAGAAAAATGCGCCAGCTAACATCCCAGCAGAAACTACATAAATACCAAGGCCAGGCCAAAGTTGGTTACCAAAACTAATACCAGGTACTAACAGCGAAAATGCCGTTGCTGCCAACATCACACCAGCGGCAGCGCCCAATAAACTGCTGAATATTTTCGGCGCAATCTGGGTGAAATATAAAGCGGGCAAAGCCCCTAAACCCGTTGCCATACCAGCCAAAACACTCGCTAAAAAGCCAATCACCACTATCTTGTCGAAGACTAAGTACAAGCCAGTAAACAAGATAATTTGGCTGAGCAAAAAAATACCCGCCACGATTGCCCAACGTTTTAATGGTGGTATGGCGAGTATCTGTTGATAGTAAGACGTGTTCTTTAAGTTTAATAATTGGTCAACCACCACATGTCGGTAATGGGTTGCTTTATCGGCTATCAAGGTCATAAGGTGTCACCTGAAACTGCTGAATTGATTGGGTGCGGCATTATAGCCAAATACAGGAATTTTTGATGGTTGATATGCCGTCTGCAAACGATGATTCTTTTTCGGATTAATACAACCTTGTAGGGGCGGACGGCTGTCCGCCTTTTTTAGAACCCGCCGCGATATGGCGAGCAGCCGCTCGCCCCTACGAAAATAATACGGACAACTCAACATTGATTGGCTACATGGCTTTTACTGCAATCACAAGATTAAACCCAATACCCACTAACTTATTGAACATAAAGCTAAACCCATGTTAAGCTGAATTCCGTTCAGGCTATATTCTGTTTGAACCTTCTCTTAAATCACCCTTAAATTGCTTGTCGTAATCCCAAGTATCCAATTGCCGATACGTGTAACTCCCTATCCCCAAAATTTACAGGAAATGACTTATGCGACACCTTATTTTAATTGCCAGTATTTGTAGCCTAACCGCCCATGCCGCTTCCGCACCGCAATCACCGCGTAGCAATGCCATCAAAGCATTTACCGCGACAACAGCTGATATAGCCAGCGAGGCAGCCCCAGTATCATGCGCCCACCCGTTAGACCCTCTAAATGGTTTGGAAATAAACCTTGCCGTGTCTTTGGTTAAAGCTAATCCATCCACTCCGAAAGGCGCATTTTTTCCCAACGTGGTATTAAATGAACCCAGCAAAGCTGAAGTAATGGCTTTTCAACCAGGCAAAGCCATTCCCCGTGAAGCCATCGTAGAAGCATTTGATCGTCCAAATAATGCTTTGTATCGCGCCGTTGTGGATTTAAAAGCCAAAAAAATCAAAAGCTTTAGCCAATTGTCTCCACAAACCCAGCCAGCAACATTTTTTACCGAATACGCTGACATCTTGCCTGTGGTTTCTCAAGATGCCCAGTGGCAAGCGGCTATGCTAAAACGCGGTGTTAAGCCAGAAGACGTATATCTTGATGTTTGGGCAGGCGGTGATTTAACCATCCCCGTTGACCGCAATGGCGATGCTGTGCCAGAAGGTACGCGTATTATGCGGGTTTTGTCCTTCTTACGCGGTAACCAACCCAATCCTTATGATCGCCCAATTGAAGGCGTGGTGGTCGCGGTAGACATGAACCATCTTAAAGTCCTGCAAGTCACCGATACCGTCATCGCCCCCGTTTCCACTTACAACGGAAAAACCACCGACATCCAACACGAACCCTTATCTTCCTTGCAAAGCGTACAAACCACGCCGGGATTTCAAGTGTGTGGGCATGAAATCAGTTGGCAAGGTTGGCGTTTCCGGTTTGCTTTATTACCGCGTGAAGGCTTAGTGCTTTATGACGTTAAGCACGAAAACAAAGGCGTATTACGTCCAGTGGCTTATCGAATTGGCTTAAGTGAAATTTATGTGCCTTACGGCTTGCCTGATAGCAACTGGGTTTGGCGTACCGCGTTTGACGTCGGCGAATACGGCATGGGCCGCTATGCAAATCCCTTGTCCACGGGCGCAGACGTACCTAGCAATGCCAAATTCTTTGGTGCTCGCCTTGCCGACGATGTTGGCGGTTCGGTCGCCTTCCCAAGAGCCGTTGCTGTCTATGAACGTGACGGTGGTTTGTTATACAAACGCGTTGATCCTACCTCGGTAGTGCAAGATCGCCGCGAAGCACGGGAATTGGTCATCACCGCCAATGCCTGGATAGGCAACTATATCTACGGTGTCAACTACATCTTCAGCCCCAGCGGCGTGTTAGATGCACGGGTAGATGCGACTGGCACTACCTTAAACCAAGGTGTAAATAGTATCAGCGAAGGCTCGGTACATGGTCATGTATTGGATACCGCAAAATCACTTGATGGCGGCACAGCCCTGGTCGCAGCGCCCAACCACCAGCATTTTTTCAATTTCCGGATTGATTTAGATGTCGATGGCCCATCAAACCGCATCAGCGAAAGTAACGTAAGCGGCAAAGCCAGTGACTTAGGCAACGCCTTTGCTGCCGACGAAACCCTATTGGCTGACGAATCCCAAGGCAGACGTACGGCTAACATCAACAAAGCGCGGAGCTGGAAAGTTTACAGTAGTGACAGCAAAAACAGCTTGGGCATGCCCACAGGTTACACCGTATTGCTTGGCGACACTGCCGTACCGTATTCCGCCAGCGACTTCCCCGCCCGTCAACGCGCCGGATTTGTTGAATACCCATTATGGGCAACCAAATACCAAGCCAACGAATTGTATGCTTCCGGCGAATACCCCAACCAAGGCAAAGTAGGCGAGGGTGTCATCAAGTATTCCGGCAATGAAAACTTAGTGGATGAAGATTTGGTATTTTGGATCACCAGCGGTTTGACCCATATCCCTGATGTTGAACAATATCCCGTAATGAACACCGAAACCGTAACCGCCTTCAAACTAGTCCCATACGGCTATTTCCACAGCAATCCGGCTTTGGGTGTCCGTTAGGGAGTCGCTCAACTAATTGATTCTGTACTTATCTGCATTCCTCACATACCTGTGGGGAATGTAGGAGGAAGTAATGTCCAAGGAGATATTAGTTTCTTAAAAAATTTATCATCTAATGGTAGTGTGAATTTTATCGAAGCTTTTGGCGTAGATGATTTTCCTGCTCGCTAAGCTTGCATTGATCTAAGGATTGTTCCGCGTCTTCTAATACTACTCATTCGAAACCAACAGCGGCATAACTTTGCAGCAACCACAACACCGCTGCCGCAAATATCCCCGCCAAAACATCATCCAACATAATCCCCAAACCACCATGGACTTTTTGGTCTATCCAGCGGATTGGCCAGGGTTTGATAATGTCGAACAGGCGGAATAACACGAATCCGGCGGTTAAGGTTTGCCAGGTGAATGGCACTAACCACATGGTTATCAATAAGCCCGCGATTTCATCCCAGACGATGCCGCCGTAATCGTGTTCGCCCAATTTTTCTGCCGCTAGGCCGCATATCCATATGCCTGCTACTGTCACCAATACCGTTAAGACACTGTAAAGCCATAAATCAGTTTGCGCGAACAGGCAGTACATAGGGATGGCGGCGACGGTGCCAAAAGTGCCGGGGGCTTTTTTGGCTAGGCCAGAGCCAAAGCCGAAGGCCAAGAATAAGATCGGGTCGGTGAGGATTTGTTTGGCGGTGAGTTGGTTTTTGCCGATGGCGTTACGCTGAAAAATGTTCATAGGCTTTAATGGCTAAGGGATGGATTGCACCTGCTTTGTTAAGCCGCAGGCCGGGAGTGGCTTCTATTTTGCCGATAACGGTGCAGCCTGTTGGCAAACGCTCTAGCGCGTCCGCCGGTAGGGTGAAACACAGTTGGTAGTCGTCGCCCGCTGTGAGCGGCATCGCCCAATCGTTGCTGGCTGCAATATAGCTTAACACGGCTTCAGACAAGGGTAGGGCGGACCAATCTAAGCAAGCGCCGACTTGGCTTTGTTGCAGTATATGGCCTAAATCGCCGACTAAACCATCGGATAAGTCGATACAGGCGGTGGCGATACCTAGCAATGCTTGGCCTATGGTGATTTGCGGGTTAGGGCGGTTGAATTGTTGCAATGCTTCAGCGGGATTGGCGCACGTATAGCCTTGGTGGATTTTTAAGCCTAAACCTGCATCGCCGATGTTGCCGGATAGGCAGATTAGATCGCCGACTTGTGCGCTTGAGCGTAACAGCGCTTTGCCGGAAGGCACGATACCCATGGCTTGTACGGTTAACGTCAATGGCCCACGGGTGGTATCGCCGCCAATTAAATCGACCTGATGTTGTTTGGCTAAGCTTAAAAAACCGTGGCTAAATGCGGTCAACCACGATTCATCAACCTGTGGCAAGGTTAAGGCGAGGGTGACGGCAAGCGGCGTTGCCCCCATGCTGGCTAAATCGCTGAGGTTTACCGCCAGTAATTTATGGCCTAAGGCTTCCGGGTCGGCATCGGCAAAAAAATGCACGTTCTCTACCATGGTGTCGGTGGTGATCGCCAATTGGTAACCCGCTGGGATGGACATTAACGCGCAATCGTCACCAATGCCTAAGTTGGTTGTTGCATTAGCAGAGGTTGTTTGTTGGAAAAACCGCTGGATTAAGGAGAATTCGGACAGTGCCATAATGGGATTGGGTTTTGGAACTGAGGTAAGGCGGGAAAAGGCTTACGGTTTTTATAAAAGGCGGGCAGGATGCCCGCGCTCCTGCCACTAGCCAAGTTATTGCGAGCTTTGTTGTTTAGCTTGTATTTCTACAGTACGTTTTTGTTGGGCGATTTTATCGAGAATGCCATTGACATAACGATGGCTGCCATCAGCACCAAAACATTTTGCCAAATTAATGCTTTCGTTAATGGCTACCCGATAAGGCATATCTAAACGGAATAACAATTCATAAGTGCCTAACCGTAAAATAGCGCGTTCCACCGGATCAACCGCATCGACAGCGCGGTCAACAAATTCTGCCAAAGCGGCATCAATGCTGATTAATTGCGCGGGGATTTCATGCAGCAATTCTTTAAAGTAAGATTTTTGGGCATCTTTTAGGCGATCTTCTTCGCCAAATTGCCGCTCAATTTCATTGAGGTTTTGCCCGGTCATTTGCCATTGGTAAAGGGCTTGTACTGCCGCTTTCCGTGCATTGGTGCGTGCAAGACTCATTAATTTTCCAAATTCTTAAATAAACTGACCATTTCGATAGCAGACAACGCCGCTTCCGCACCTTTGTTTCCGGCTTTGGTGCCAGCGCGTTCTATCGCTTGTTCAATGGTATCAACCGTCAACACGCCAAAACTGACAGGCACATCGTATTGCAAAGACACATGCGCCAAACCTTTCACGCATTCGCCCGCCACATATTCAAAATGCGGTGTACCACCACGGATGACTGCGCCAATAGCGATAATAGCATCGTATTTTTTGCTGGCAGCAACACGCTGCACTACCATCGGCAATTCAAACGCGCCCGGGGCTTTCACCAAATGGATGTCGTCTTTATCGACACCATGACGTACCAACGCATCAATCGCACCGCCTTCAAGTTGGTCGACAATAAAGCTGTTAAAGCGCGAGGCGACGATACAAAATTTGCCGCCTTGTGCAGCAAATGTCCCTTCATAAGTTTTTATTTTTGACATGATAATGAGTGAGTTACAGTTAAATTAAGTGTGTTTAGTTGGCTAACAGACGTTTGCCGTAAGCCAGTGTGTTGTTAATAATGGTGATGAGTTCGGGTGATAATTTGACTACGTCAGCAAACAATTTAGTAAGGCCATCATCCATATATTCATGGACAATTTCGTTCCTTAATTCTTTTAAAGTTCTGATCGTGTCTATGTTATCGAACAACAAACGCTTATGGGCATTGTTGACCACATCAATTAAAGTGCCTTGGTTTTCAAATTCGGCGGCATCAATACTGCGGAATACCCGACGAATCAGAAAATCTATGCTTCTGGAAAAACGGCTACAGAGATTTTCCAGGTGGTTAATTTCATCTATTGTAAGTGATTTTTCCAGATCAACGGCTTGTGTTTGCTGGTAAGAGTAATCCAGCCAAAACAATTGTTTTTCCAGTAACGCAAGGTTTTGTTGCAGATTAGCCAAGCTCATAATTCAATCGCTTGCGGAAAAATTAGCTGCACAAAAGGGCTGTCGAGATTGCCGGAATCAATTAGCACATCCAGTTTTTGTTCGCCAAAGTGTTCATAAAAATGCCATTTCACCGGACGTAATTGCTGGCTGTTTAAGGTTTTGGAAAATACCAGCAAATCTATATCGCCGCCGTTTTTGTTGTCATCGGTGCGGCTGCCAAACAAGAACACCCGTGCGGAGCTATCCAAAAGTTGGACTTCATTTTTCAGCAGATTGCGTTCGGCCTGGCTAAGACGCATCGTGTGTTCCTGTGAAAATTCGGTTTTACTTACCCGACATGCTCGGCAACTTCCAAATCAAAGCCGGATAGGGCGATATATTTTTTTTGCGTGCCTAATACTTTCAATTTCCGCACACCCAAATCGGCCAAAATCCGTGCGCCAGTGCCCGTAGTGCGCCAGTCGGGATCACCGTTTTGTCCGGCGTTGGCAATGCCATTATCCGCCAATTGATAACCGTGGATCAGCTCGGCGAGGGCTTTGTTATTTTCGCTTTGGCGGATTATCACCAACACGCCACGGCCTTCTTCGGCAATTTTCTGCATCGCCATTCTAATTGGCATATTGCAATCGCTGCGTTTGGAGGCAAAGACATCATCCAACAAATTGCGGGCGTGGACGCGGACTAATACCGGTTCTTCGCCAGATACTTTGCCCATCACCAAAGCCAAATGCAGATTATCGTCGTTGCGGTCTTGGTAAGCATACAAACGGAAATCGCCGAATTCGGTGGGATAAGCGCATTCGCTGATGCGTTCCAGGGTGTTTTCGTGATGGATGCGGTAATGGATAAGGTCGGCAATTGTACCGATTTTTAAGCCATGTTGCTGGGCGAAAATTTCTAAATCCGGCCTGCGCGCCATCGAGCCATCTTCATTGAGAATTTCGACAATCACCGCAGCAGGTTCTGCACCCGCCAAACGTGCCAAATCGCAACCCGCTTCGGTATGCCCAGCGCGGTTTAACACGCCGCCCGATTTCGCCATCAACGGAAAGATATGCCCAGGCTGCACCAAATCATCCGGTTTGGCATCGGCAGCCACAGCGGCTTGGATGGTGCGGGCGCGGTCAGCGGCGGAAATGCCAGTGGTTACGCCTGTTGCCGCTTCAATTGACACAGTGAAGTTGGTCGAATGCGGGGTTTTGTTTTCGTTGACCATCAACGGCAAGCGCAATTGCTGGCAACGTTCTGGCGTTAAGGTCAGGCAAATCAGGCCGCGCCCGTAACGCGCCATAAAATTGACATCTTCAGGGCGGGTGAAAGACGCCGCCATCACCAAGTCCCCTTCGTTCTCGCGGTCTTCGTCATCCATAATGATGACCATTTTGCCTTGGCGTAGATCTTCGATAATTTCTTCGATGGTGTTCATTAGTATCCAATAATGGGGTGCTTTAATTGCGAAGGTAAGAAAGCATTTAATGTCGTTTGAATAACCGGGTGTTTATTTGCTCCAATAAATCCGGTGACAAATACAAACCATGTTGCTCGGTAAGTTGTTTTAGTTTTAGCCAAATGGTTTCAGGTGCGATTATGTTTTGCTTAGCCAGCAATAATAGCAAGCCCACTGTGCCGATGACATTCAAACCTAATCGTTGTGCTTTACGCCGTGCCAGTAAATCATCAAGTGCGACGAAATCAGCAGCAAGCTCTTGAGCCAAGACCATAGCTTCCAGCTCACCTTGGTGCAATCGGCCTAATGCACCCGCAACATAGGAAGAGCCTGTTGCTGATAGCTTGGAAATGGTAATAAACGCAGGTAGGCAGTCTTCTCGTAATTCTTGCACAACGGCGTTTGGGACAAAAATATCATCGAAACAATCAGCCAAATAATGTAGGCAATCTATCTTGCTTAAAAAAATTACCGGACTGGTGTTTAAAACAATTTTCACAAAGTTACCAATTATTTACGGTGTCTATGTCTTCCAAAACACAGGGTTCGGCAATGATAAAGCCTTGGTCGAAATGCTCTGTTAAACGCGTCTTAAAACCATCAAAATCCAAACCAGCCAAGTGGGCGGCGCTGGCAAAACTCAGTTTTCCAGCATGATATAAACTCGCTGCCAAAAAGAACTCAGCAGCATGATGGCCTAGCGGTTGCAGGATGTCGTCAAATTCCGGTTGTAATTGTAGGAGCATGGTAATGTCCTTGATTTTTAATTTAAAAAACCGCTTTTTCTCAATAAATCTTCGGTAACGTTGCCGTGGGTTTGTGCCGCCGTGTCACCGCGCATCAGCCGTTCCATATAGCGCGCCAAAATATCCACTTCCAGATTCACCAAGCTGCCCACGACGGCATCGTTCAAGGTGGTTTCTTGTAAGGTATGCGGCACGATATTGACGCCAAACGTTGCGCCATCGACTTCATTCACCGTCAAGCTGATGCCATTAATGCAAATCGAGCCTTTTTCGGCGATGTATTTTGCCAGTTCATCAGGCACTTGCACAGTGAACCGCCATGAGCGGGCATCGGCTTTTTTTGCAACGATTTTGCCGATGCCATCGACATGACCGCTGACGATATGCCCGCCCATGCGCGTGGTAGGTGTTAACGCTAGTTCTAAATTGACCGCTGAACCGACGGAAGCCAAACGCAAGGTGGTGCGCTCCCAAGTTTCGTTGGAAACATCGGCGCAAAAATGCCGTGCGCCTAGTTCGATAGCCGTTAAGCACACGCCATTGACGGCAATGCTGTCGCCCAGTTGCGCGTCGGTTAACGGTAATTTGCTCGTGTCGATTTTCAAACGAAAATCGCCGGATTTGCGCTCGATGGCGGCGATTTTGCCGACTGCTAAGATGATGCCTGTGAACATAATGAAGCCTTTTAATCCTTAAATTTTGTATTTAGGTTGATAAATACACATACCGTTTAACGTGCTTGATAAAGCCAGCCTCTCTCTTGGGCTTTTGAAACTAATATTTTTGCTTTTCTTTCAATTTCTCCCTTACCCATATCAGAAAAGTTCAAATAAGCGTGTTCAGGAAAGGGTATACCATCAGCAATAACAGGTATGGATTGTTGATCGCATTGCTCATAGCTGATTGCCAGCACACCATCAGATCGGCATTGCGGATTGGATGTAAAATGTATCCAAGAATTTTCAGGGGTTATCTGGTCGCCATCATATACAGATAATTTATTTTCGTCCTTTGGTGTTGGGCGAAATGCTTGAGAAGTGACTCGTCCATTCTGAATAAAGCTTGGATTGATTTGCCTCAAAAGAAGAGTGTCTGAGTTCATGCAACTTCCTCAGAAATCAACGCCTCTAGTTTTTGATTGAATGCTTGCCAAGCATTAGAATCCGATAAATCCCAACTTTGCTCGAAGCATTGGTTGGTTTTTACGTTAAACGCGTGCCATTCACCATGTTTTTTATCTAAATTGACTTCCAATGATGCTTCCCAATTTCCAATTGACCATTCTGCTTGGACACCACCCTCGGCTGTAGGGTAAAGATAAGGTAATGGTAGGACTGGACTAAAATTCACATCAAATTCTTTTGTTAACCAAAGCAATCCATCCCCGTTGGGCGCAATTCCTTTGCCATCCAGCCAACCATTCTGCAACTCTGCCAACTCCTCTAAACGGCTCTCAACATCCAACGGATCAAGCGGGGAGATATGCTCAACGGATTCGATTGACCTAAGATGATCTTGCCTATCTTTTTTAACCACGCACTGTACTGTAACCTGCATCCCTTTGCGGAAACCAGTTGATGCTTCCAACACAATATCTAAATGCTGATTAGTCAGTGGTGCTTTAAGTTTTGTGCCATCCTTTAATTCCAATTCAAAACTCATACGAACCTGATCCACTTCAAAAATGCGTCCTTTAAGTGGCATTTCTTCCGTCCATTCTTCAGCCTTTGATGCTCTGATAAGGCGTTTACGGGTTTCAAGCGTTAGCCTTGCTGGCTGACTATTTTTGTCTAAAAACTCAATGAATTCATTACCCCTTAATCCACGCCCAAAACGATCAAAATAGCCTAATAATTCTGAAGGTAAAGGTAACGGCTTACATTGTTCGGCGCATGCAATGGTTTCAATAATCGCGTCGCGAGCCTGTTCAAAATAAATTGTTTCAAATGGGGGAACAAGCATTGGAGCGAAAGCCAACCTAATTTCTGGAATTGCGCTGCCTTTTTCAATCCCTGCAAGCTGCAATTCAAGGCCTTTTCCAAACCCTCTGGAAATTCTTTCTCGCTCAGGATGATTTTCTCGAAATTTCCATTTTGCAATCTCGACAATCATTTCTTCGAGTGCCGAAAAATCTTTTAAAAGCTCAAGTGGTAATGCGTGTTCACTAAATCGCCCCCCATCTAACCGAGGTTTCAGAAATTCGATATTCATATCTCCACCTTAATGTCGCAATAAATCAATAAACCTGAAAAGCATTATGTAGGATTAAATTCAATCTCAAATCCCCACCCACCTGCCGAATATCCAACAGCTTCAATTCTTTCTTATCCGCCATTACCTGTAAGGCTGGCAAATGGAACAAGCCGCGTCCTTGGTCGCCCATAATGGAAGGTGCCATGTAGACGATGATTTCATCCAATAAGTTTGCCGCTAATAATGCGCCGTTTAAGGTAGCGCCGGCTTCGACTAAAACGTCGTTAATTTGTTGGTCTGCCAGAAAGGACATGGCATCGGGCAAATTTAAGCGTCCGTTGGTGTCTGGCAAACGCTGCACTTCAAAGCCTGCGTTTTGTAAATCCCGCTGTTTGGCGGCATCGTCCGAGCAAGTCAGGATCAAGCTGCGGCCTGGTAGTGTTGCCATTTGTGCGCTTGGCGGCGATTGCAAGTGGCTGTCTAATATGACGCGGATTGGCTGTACGACTGGGAAATCGACCCGCGCGGTCAAGGCGGGATCATCTGCCAGCACGGTGTTGACACCTGTTATTATTGCCGAGCTTTCGGCGCGTAGGCGGTGGACATCGGCGCGGGCTTGCGGGGAGGTGATCCACTTGCTTTCGCCGGAGGCCATTGCCGTGCGTCCGTCCAAGCTCATCGCCAGTTTGCTGCGGATGAACGGGCGGTTTTCGGTCATACGTTTGATGAAGCCACGGTTTAAGGCGCGGGCATCGGTTTCCAGTACGCCGACTTGTACTTCGATGCCCGCCGCTTGTAGTGCTGCCAAGCCACGGCCTGAGACTAACGGGTTTGGGTCTTGCATGGCGGCAACTACACGGCGGATACCTGCTTTAATGAGCGCATCGCAACACGGTGGGGTTCTGCCGTGATGGCTGCACGGTTCTAGGGTGACGTATGCGGTTGCGCCAGTTGCGTCGGCAACGCTTGCTAAGGCTTCAACTTCGGCATGACCGCTACCCGCTTGTTTATGCCAACCTTCGCCGATGATTTGCCCGTCTTTTACCAGTACACAGCCGACGCGCGGGTTGGGGTCGGTGGTGTAACGGCCTTTGGCTGCCAATTGCAGGGCTTTGGCCATAAAAAACGCGTCATCGTGAGGGGAGGTTGCCATCAGATTTTATTTTGTAGGTCGGCGATCATTTCGGTAAATTCGCTAACATCTTGAAAGCTTCGGTAGACTGAAGCGAAGCGGACAAACGCGACGTGATCCAAAAGGCTGAGTTCTTTCATGACTTTTTCGCCTAAATCTTGGGCGGTGATTTCCCGCTCGCCGTTGGTCATTAAGCTGTGTTTGATGCGGTTGATGGCAGCTTCAATATCATCGCTAACCACAGGCCGTTTCTCTAAGGCTTTCAACATGCCGGAACGGAGTTTTTTTTCATCAAAGGGTTCGCGGACGCCATCGCGTTTAATCACACGCGGCAGAGCCAGTTCAACCATTTCAAAGGTGGTGAAGCGTTCTTTACAGGCAGTGCATTCGCGACGACGCCGGACTTGGTCGCCTTCGTTCGCTAATCTGGAATCAAGGACACGGGTGTCGTGTGCGGCACAAAACGGACATCGCATAGTTAGCCACCGTTTTAGGTATGCCGATAACTCGGCGTAAATATTCAAAACAGAGTATTTTATTACAGTTTTAGTTTTTTCATTGGTTACTTTTCCAACTAAATTTCTCTTTGTGGCTTTACTTAAAATCTATTTGGTCATTTGTAGCTTAATACGGAATAGTTAAGCTCAAAATAAGTATGTCGATTTCATTACTTTGGGCAATCAAATAGGCGCTAAGACGCATGTCCTGTTGTGAAATTCGATTGAAGTGGCATATTTGGATTGAAATATGATGCAGTCTGAAAATATGGATGGCTTATCATTTTGGCAAACTATTTAAAACGGACAAGAAAGGTGTCGGGCAGTACTTACATTGCAGTTGAATACGGGACTAAACAATTAGTTTTTATGCAGTCCTATTATTCGGTTAAATAATTTCTAAATACATTTAGAAGCCGTGTAAAATAGGCAAAAATCTTTTAAGTTAGCATTGCTAAATAATTACGCTCCTCCAAATTCCCATATCCTCGTAGCAAACGAACCCCCGAGTACCCTAAATGATAAAAAAAATAGCCACTATTCTTGCGCTTGCATTACTGGTTGTCGTTAATTTCAGTATATGGAGCTATGTTAATAACCCGCTCCAATTGCAACCTTGGACAAAAACCACCATGGGAGTGACGTATGATCCAACACGCAAAAGCGATAAACCGCAGGATAACTTAATTGTTAGTGAAGAAGATATAGATAAGGATTTCGCTCTTTTAGAGAATAAGGTACACGCCATCCGTACTTATAGTATGTTGCGTGGACAGCATAAGATTGCTGATATTGCTGCCAAACATAATCTGAATGTTACTTTGGGTGCATGGATAGATGGCAATCTGGAAAAGAATAAACAAGAAATAGAGACGCTGATTAATGTTAGCCGTCAGGATAACCCGAAGATTATCCGCTTGATGGTCGGTAACGAGGTGATGTTACGGGCAGATATTACCGAAGAGCAGTTGATTGAATACATCCGTGAAGTAAAAAAGCGCAATTGGCGGCCTGTTAGTACCTCTGAAACTTGGGCTGAATGGCTGAAGCATCCTAAATTGGTCGATGAAGTCGATTTTATCGCGGTACACGTATTGCCTTATTGGGAAGGTATTTCTGCTGATGATGCCGTCGATTATATTTTTGACCGTTACCACGAAGTACAAAAAGCTTATCCGAACAAGCCTGTCGTTATTACCGAAATTGGTTGGCCTTCTGATGGGCAACCCGCCCGCCATGCTACCGCGTCAATTTCCAATCAAGCCAAAGTATTGCGTGAGTTTTTAAACCGTGCCGATCAAGAAAAAGTCACTTACTACATCGTCGAAGCTTTTGACCAACCTTGGAAGCAAGCCATTGAAGGTTCGGCTGGTGCGTATTGGGGTATTTTTAACGCCGACCGTGAAGCCAAATATCCTATGGAAGGTGATGTATTGACCTTACCAAGCTGGGAAAACTGGGCAATGGGCGCAGCGATATTCAGTATTGTGTTGATGGCGTTGTTCTTGTTTACTCGTCGTAGCCTTAAGCTGCCAGGCATGTTGTTTTTTGGCCTGATAACCAATCTTGCCGCCTCTACTATATTTTGGGTGGCATCAATTGGCGCACAGCAATACCAAACGCCGCTCACCATTTTCTTTTGGGTGATATTAATTTCCATGCAGATTTTAGCTATCACTATTTTATTGATAGAAAGCTTGGAAATTGCCGAAGTGATTTGGCACCGCAAAACCGCCCGCACATTCCAACCGTTGACACCGTCACCGGATTTCAAATACCCCAAAGTATCGCTACATTTGCCCATCCATAATGAACCGCCAATGATGGTGAGAAAAACCTTAGAAGCTTTGGCAAAGGTTGATTACCCCAATTTGGAAGTTTTGGTGATGGATAACAACACCAAAGACCCTGCCGTTTGGGAACCAGTGCGTGATGATTGTGAACGCTTAGGGCCAAACTTCCGGTTTTTCCATTTGGAAAACTGGCCTGGATTTAAAGCGGGTGCTATCAACCATGCCTTGGAGCAAACTGCGCCTGATGCCGAAATTATTGCGGTTATCGACAGCGATTATGTGCTGTCACCAGATTGGCTGAAATGTATGGTGCCGTATTTTGATAATGAAAACGTCGGCTTCGTACAATCCCCGCAAGATTACCGGGATCGTGATTTAAGCAGCTTTAAAAACTTTTGTTATTGGGAATATGCCGGATTTTTTAATATCGGCATGGTGCAACGTAACGAATACAACGCCATCATCCAACATGGCACAATGACCATGATTAGAAAGTCCGCCTTATTGGAAGTTGGTAATTGGGCTGAGTGGTGTATTTGTGAAGATAGCGAATTAGGCTTGCGCTTATACGAAGCTGGCTACGACTCTGTGTATGTGAAAGATTCTTTTGGTCGCGGCCTGATGCCAGATACTTTTTCTGGCTACATGACCCAACGTTTCCGCTGGGTTTACGGCGCTATGCAGATTATCAAAGCCCATTGGCGCAGCTTCATTCCTGGTAAGAAATCACCTTTAACATCGGCACAACGCTATTATTTTGTGGCAGGCTGGTTGCCTTGGTTTTCTGATGCTTTGGCTTTGGTTTTCACCTTTACAAGCTTGCTGTTGACGGCCTTGATTGTCTACGACCCTATCCATAGTGAATTGCCAATTGATGCTTTCTTATTGCCCACAATCGGCTTATTTACCTTTAAAGTTTTGCGTGGTTTATGGCTGTATCAAGCGCGTGTCCCTTGTTCTATTGGGCAGTCTTTAGGTGCGGCTTTAACGGGATTGTCGTTAACACACACCGTCGCCAGAGGCACAATGCAAGGCTTGTTCACCTCAGGCAAACCATTTATGCGTACCCCTAAATACGAAAAACAGGGGCCGTTATTTGCAGGTTTAATGGTCATTAGACAAGAATTGATTTTATTGTTTTTCTTGACAGCTGGGATTATTGCCGTTGCCTCTTTAGAACATTTTGACAATCTCACGGGTAAGCTTTGGATTTCCATTTTATCCGTACAAGCCGTGCCTTATATTGCTACCTTGGTGACGTTATTAGTCAGCGTTGCCCCAAGTTATTTTGGCAGCAAGGTATTGTCCGAAGAGATGGATGAATAACCGCGTTTTTAGCAACCAGTAATAACAGGTAAACACTTGAAAATTCTTATTCTTGGTGCTGGCGTTACTGGCTCATCAGTAGCAGAAGCACTCGCTGGTGAAGAAAACGATATTGTAGTTATCGACTTTAAACCCGACTTGCTAGAAGCCTTAAAAGAGCGCTTTGATATAGCGACAGTCACAGGCAATGCCGCTCATCCGAGTGTGTTAGAGCAAGCCGGGGTTAAAGATGCAGATATTGTCATCGCGGTAACAGACCGCGATGAAACCAATATGTTGGCCTGCCTGATTATCAATACCTTATACAGCCGTCCGAAAACCATCGCCCGCGTCCGCGCTATCGATTACCTTACCCATCCGCAATTGTTTGGCCCGCAAGGGATACCCGTCAATCATGTCATCAGCCCAGAACAAATCGTCATGGAATCCATCCGTAATTTGGTGGATTTCCCTGGCGTATTGCATATTTCAGATTTTGCAGGCGGTTTAGTCCGATTGTTTTCAGTGAAAGTTGTCGATGGTGGTTTCTTGACAGGTAAAAAAATCAGTGCCTTAAAAGATAAATTTACCGATGGTCATGTGCGGGTAGCTGCCGTTTTTAGGGATGGATTACCGATAGTTGTTGATGGCCAAGCGATTATAAAAACGGATGATGAAGTGTTTTTTGTCGCGCCCAGAAAAGAAGTAGCACGGGTGTTAAAAGCCTTAAACAAACTAGAGCAACCGTTAAAACGCATTATCATTGCTGGCGGCGGTCATGTCGGCAAACGTTTGGCGCTGGCTTTAGAAAAAGACCATCAAGTAAAAATTATTGAGAAAGACAATAGCCGCGCTAAGAAAATAGCCAATGATCTCGACAAAACCATCGTCTTACTTGGCGATTGTGCCGATGAATCCTTGCTGTTGGAAGAAGGCATAGAAACCACCGACTTATTTTGTGCCATCACTAATAACGATGGCGTCAATATCATTTCTGCGTCCTTAGCGAAAAATTTAGGCGCACGCAAAGCCATCTGCCTGATTAACCACGCATCCTACAGCAAATTATTGCCAAATACGGGCATTGACGTGGTAGTACTCCCCAATCAAGAAACCCTAGGCAGCATCCTTAAACATGTCCGCCGTGGTGATGTCGCGCAAGTGAGTTCTTTATGTGGCGGCACTTCTGAGGCAATCGAGGCCATTGCCCATCGTGGCAATGGCGTTAATTCTGTGGTTGGTTACGCCGTCAATGCCGTTAAATTACCGGAAGGTGTGGTACTTGGCGCGTTGATCCGCAATCAGCAAGTTATACCCATCCATCACGATACCGTTTTTGAAGAAAATGATCATGTGGTGATGTTTGCTATCGATAAAAAATTAGTCGCCAATATTGAAAAAATATTCCAACCCATTTGATACCCCATCAAAGCAAACCTCAAAACGACTGTTTTGGGGTTTTCCTTTTTAATGCCGCATAGATTTTTAAAACATAGCGATGAATAGTTTGCCTACCATTTTTCATGTACTTGGCGTAGTGATTATGGGCTTTGGTGCCTTAATGGCAACTTGCCTATTAACCTCGCTGGCCTTTGATGACGGCGCTACCTTAGCGTTTTACCAAGGTACGGCAATTAGCTTATTAACGGGTTATTTATTGTTTTTTGTCACCAAAAACGCCCCTAAAAAAATCTCCCAACAAGCCAGTTTTTTATTAGTGACTTTGTGCTGGTCGTTAGCATCGGTATTTTGTACCTTGCCATTGATGCTGCAATTGCCGGATTTCAAATTTGTTGACGCGTACTTTGAAGTCATTTCCGCATTGACAACCACGGGCGCAACCACGTTAAGCGGCTTAGACTATTTGCCTATGGCGGTGAATTTATGGCGGCATGAGCTGACCTGGTTTGGCGGCATTGGCATCATCGTGTTTGCCGTAGCTGTGTTGCCTATTTTAGGGGTTGGGGGGATGCAATTACTGAAATCGGAATCGCCAGGTTCGGTAAAAGAATCGGAATTGCCACCACGAATTGCCCAAGCAGCAAAATCCCTTTGGGTTGCTTATGTGGTAATCACACTGTTGTGCATCGTGTGTTTAAAATTGGCGGGCATGGGCTGGTTTGATGCGGTTTGCCATGCTTTTGCGGCGATGAGTTTAGGAGGATTCTCCACCCACGATACTAGCGTTGGCTTTTTTAATTCCTTACCCATTGAAATGGTGCTGACGTTTTTCCAATTAATAGCGGCAATGAATTTTGCCACGCATTTTTTAGCGCTGCGTAAACGTTCATTTTCACCGTACAAAAAAGACGTGGAAGTATGGGGGATGTTAATTGCGGTACTGGGCAGCTGTGTATTAGCTGCCAGCGTACTTTGGTACAACCAGACCTACCCAGAGTTTTTAACCTGTCTGCGTCACGCTACCTTTAACTTAGTCACAGTAGCAACTACCTCCGGTTTTATGACCCAAGACTTTAATTTATGGCCTATTTTTGTGCCTATGTGGATGTTGTTTCTGAGCAGTATTTCGGTATCGACAGGCTCGACAGGTGGTGGTATCCGTATGATCCGCACCATTATTTTAATGAAGCAAGCCCGGCTGGAAATGTTTAAATTCATCCATCCGAATGCCATAAAGCCGTTAAAAATCGGCAGCAGTACCATTCACGATAACATCGTCACCTCGGTTACTGGCTTTATTTTCCTCTATTTCATTTGTATCGTAATTTTAGTGTTCACGCTTCTGCTTAGTGGCTTGGATTTTATCACCGCATTCACCGCAATCATCGCCTGTTTTAACAATGCTGGGCCAGGTTTAAATTTGGTCGGGCCGGCCTCTAATTATGGGGTGTTATCCGATTTTCAAACCAATGTTTGCACATTTGCAATGTTGCTAGGCCGGGTGCAAATCTTTTCTATTGTTATCTTATTCGTGCCGGAATTTTGGCGTAAATAATTCTCAAAATAGCTTGCAATGATTTTTATGTGGTTGGAGTAAAGAACATGTTTTTTACTGCAAAAACGATAATAAATTCACCACCTCAGGCGCAAATCCATCATGCAGTAAACAAAACCTTAATTTGTTAATTGCGAATTCAGAAAAACATCAGTTTCTACAACACTCACTGAGCTAGTGACACGGCCTTGGCCTAATTGCACACAAAGCACATCGCCGACTTTAACATGTGTAGCTGAGCGGACAATTTCCGCCGAGCCATCGATAGTCGCCAGCGCATAACCCCGGCTTAAGGTTGCCAGCGGGCTGACGGCGTGCAAAGTTTGGCTGGCATTCGCCAAACGCTGCTGGTGTTTGTCCATGCAGCGATTCATCGCCGCCGCTAAGCGCTGGCTTAAATGCTGTTGCCGTTGTTGGTAGATGGTTAAGCGGATTGCCGGATTATGCTGCCACAATTGTGCAGATTTATGCGCCAGCTGGCTGTGGCGTTGTTGCAGTTTTATCTGAATTGCTTGCAGTAAACGGGTATCCAAATCATCTAATGTTTGGGCAAAACGCATTAAACGTTGCTTAGGGTGTTGTTGCTGTAAACGCTTGTCCAACCAGCCTAAAGATTGCTGTTGTTGCGTCAATTGCTGGCGCATCAACTTGCTAAGACGGCTTTCTAAATCCACAAAGCGATTACGCCAACTGGCTTGATCGGGTACAGCATATTCTGCCGCTGCCGAAGGTGTAGCGGCGCGGACATCGGCAACAAAATCGGCGATGGTGACATCGGTTTCATGACCTATGGCAGCAATCACCGGAATATCACTGGCAAAAATGGCACGGGCGACCACTTCCTCATTAAACGCCCACAAATCTTCCAAGGAACCGCCACCGCGACCTAAAATCAGCACATCGCAACGCGGATTGTTATTTGCCGAAGCCAAGGCTTTGGCGATTTCATACTTGGCTTGCTCACCTTGAACGGCAACCGGATAAATAACCACGGGTATGGCGGGAAAGCGGCGCTTAAGCACGGTTATAATATCGCGGATAGCCGCGCCAGTCGGTGAGGTGATAACGCCAATACAAGCGGGCAGGGCAGGCAGCGGTTTTTTATGGCTAGCCGCAAACAAGCCTTCATCGGCTAGCTTTTGTTTTAAGGCATCAAATGCGCGGCGCAAAACGCCATCGCCCGCCGCTTCCATGCTGTCAACAATTAATTGGTAATCGCCGCGCGGCTCATAAAGGCTCACTTGCGCCTTAACAATAACGTGCTTGCCATTTTCCGGTTTCAGTATTTGCCTACGCTGCTGGTTTTTAAACATGGCGCAGCGAATTTGGGCGTTACTGTCTTTTAGCGAAAAATACCAGTGTCCAGACGCAGGCATACTGACGTTTGATAGCTCACCTTCCACTAAAACACTAAAAAAATGCTCGTTAAGCAATTGGCTGGCGGCACGGTTTAATTGGCTAACCGTTAACACGTTACGGCTTGGGGTTTCCATAATAGGCGGGGACTCAATTCGATAATAACGGGAAACTAAAGCAAAACACCCTAGTGGTCAAGAAAACAAGGCGTTGCTTCCGAACATACAGTTATAGCGCATATTTTGTTATTTACTGACTTGGTACAATAATCGCTGAGCTCGTCCATACACTGAGAATGTTCGGTACACCGGGCACGATCTCCACGCTCTGCTCCATTCAACATAAGCGCGGGAATAGCCTGGTGTTCATGGAGTGATAAGATCACCGCAAGGTGTCAGCACCCGGAATACCAAACGCATATGCCAGATACTGATCTAAAAAAATCAACTTCGATTTTACAAACAGCGTTATGTCATCCTTGCTTTTTATCAAGAGGTCGCTGCACATAACATCAGCAACAGCATTTTGGGAATCAGGGATGAAATTGAAACACATCCAAATCTACAAAACCAATAGGATAAACTCTTAAGCGAGTCGCTATTTTTACCTAAAGATTTTCCGGGCGTCCTGCCCGAAAATCCGCAAAAACTACGCGACGGTTAGATTACTTAGCAAGCCCGTGCCGTCCTGGTAAAATATCGTCCCGATCAACAAGGGGATCGGGATAAGTTGAGCTTGATTTCTCCAAACCAATTTGAGCGAGTTTTGACAACCCCCGCTACTGCCACCCCCCACCTAGCGATTTATACAAATCCACCATAGCAATAATTTGCTTTTGCTTGGTTTCAATCAGTTCTTTTTTTGCGTCCAAGGCATCGCGTTGGGTTAACAGAATATCCAAATAATCGGCGCGGGCGGATTTGAACAATTGGCTGGAAATGTCGATGGATTGCACCAGGTAATCCACTTGTTTTTTCTTCAATTGGTAGTTGCTGCCCAAGTTGTCGATGTTGGCCAGTTGGTTGGCGACTTCGGCATACGCTTTGACGATGCTTTGTTCGTATTCAAACGCCGCTTGGATTTGTTGGGCGTTGGCGTTTTTGTATTGCGCGATGATGGCATTTTTGTTGACCACGGGCGCAACCAAATCACCTACGACCATTGCCGCCAAGGATTCCGGTGTGTTAATCAAGTATTTAAGATCAAACGCCTGAAACCCCACGCCAGCTTTGATGGCAAAAGACGGATAGAAATTCGCCCGCGCCACTTGGATGTTCAAATCGGCGGCGGACATTTCCAACTCGGCTTGGCGGATGTCGGGGCGGTTTTGCAGCAATTGCGAGGGGATGCCAGCATCGACCATTTTCGGTTTGATGTCCATAAAGCCCGCCGAGGTGCGTTTGATCGGCTGCGGTGTGCGCCCCAACAGGAAGTTGATGCGGTTTTCCGCCTCAGTTATTTGCTGCTTGATTTCATAACGTTTGCTTTGGTTTTTGGTGACTTCCGCATCGTAACGTTTGACCGCCAAGGTGGTGGAGCGGGCGTACATTTGCAGTTCTTTCACCACTTCCAAACCGTTTTTCTGGATGGCAATGTTTTGTTCCAGATTTTCCAACTGGTTGTCCAAGGCCGCCAATTCATAATACGAATGCGCCACTTCGGCGACCAAGTTGGTCACTAAAAAGTTTTTGCCTTCAATGGAAGCCATGTACTCCAGCATTGCCACTTTGGTGGCGTTGCGGAGTTTTTTCCAAATATCCACTTCCCAGATTGAAATCAGGCCGAATTGGTAATCGCCCAAAAAGGTCGGGAAAGCTTGGCCCGGTTTGATGTTTAGGTTGTCTTCAACCGCGCCGTTGCGGGTGAAGTCGGCGGTTTTGTCGCCGCCCGCACCTGCGCCAAAGTTTACAAACGGCAAGTATTCCCCGCGCCGCGCTTGGATTTCATTTTGGGCAACGCTGATGCGCTGCAACATAATGTTGACTTCTTTGTTATTGGCGACCGCCGTGTCGATCAGGCTTAACAAGTTGGGGTCGTCAAAAAAAGTCTTCCATTGGATTTTGGCGGTATTGGTTTTTTGGGTAAGTGCGGGTTTAAAGCTGTCGGGCAATTGCGAATCGGGCTTTTTCACCGCTAAATCGGGAATGCCGCAGCCATGCAGCATCAACCCTGCCACGCCCAACAACACCAGCTGATAAGTTTTATTCTTGAACATCGTCAGTACCGTAGTGATATTTTTCGGTTAAAGGGTCAAGGTCTTCGTCTTTAATCATGCTTTTGCCTTCGATCATTTTGGCGAAGATGTAGTACAAGCCAGGGATCAACACCACGCCAAACACCGTGCCGAAAAGCATACCGCCTAAGGCCGACGTGCCGATGGTGCGGTTGCCGACTGCGCCAGCGCCAGTGGCGATGGCTAACGGCACCAAACCCGCGATAAAGGCGAACGAAGTCATCAAAATAGGCCGGAAACGTGCTTTAGCGCCAGCAATTGCCGCTTCCAAAACCGTTAAGCCTTGCGCTTGTTTCTGCACCGCAAATTCCACGATCAACACCGCATTTTTGCCCAGCAGACCAATCAACATCACCATGCCCAATTGGGAATAAACGTCGTTGGCAAGCCCCAATTCTTTCAACAGGAAGAACGCCCCGAAAATGCCCGGCGGCAATGAACACAACACCACCAACGGCAAGACAAAGCTTTCGTATTGCGCTGCTAACACTAAGTAAACGAAGATCAACACCACGCCGAAAATCGCCTGCGCTTCACTGCCGCGCGCCGCTTCATCGAAAGACAAGCCTTCCCAAGCAACATCAAAACCTTGTGGCAACACTTCGGCGGCGACTTCCTGGACTGCCTTGATAGCATCACCACTGGTATAGCCAACGGCAGGCTCGGCACGGATAGCGGCGGAGTTGTAGAGGTTATAACGGGTGATCTCGTTGGGGCCTTGCCGCTTCTTCATGGTCATGAAGGCGGAATAGGGCACCATCTTACCTTCTTCATTTTTTACATAGTAGTTCAAGACATCAGTAGGAAAGCGGCGGAATTCAGGACTAGCTTGGGCATAAACTTTAAAAAAGTTATTGAAGCGGATAAAGCCCTGCTCGTAAGTGCTGCCGATCATGATGTCCAAGTTGTTCATGGCTTTGTCGATGGACACGCCTTTTTGCATCGCCAATTTATTGTCGATAACCAACTCGTATTGCGGGTAATTGGCGGCATAAAAAGTGAACAGGCCTGTCAATTCCTTGCGTTTACGTAGCGCCGCCATGAAGGTTTGGTTGAGTTTGTCAAACTCGTGGTAATCGGTATCCAAGGTTTTGTCCAACAAACGCAAAGCCAAACCGGATGCCGCGCCGTAACCTGGAACGGCAGGCGGTTCGAAAAACTCAATGAACGCGCCTAAGTCATGGGTTTTTTTCTCCAACTCGCGGATAACATCTTGGACGGAATATTTACGCTCTGACCAATCTTTCAAGTTAATAATGACTGTGCCAGCGTTGGAACCGCGCCCTTCGGTCAGCACTTCATAGCCGGCCAAAGAAGAAATCGACTGCACGCCATCAATTTTACTGGCGATAGCTTCTATTTCCCGTGCCACCTTATTGGTCACTTCCAACGTTGAGCCAGGCGGTGTTTGGATAATGGCGTAAATCATGCCTTGGTCTTCGCCGGGGATAAAACCGGAAGGCAAGGTCAGGTTGACGGTATAAATCCCAAAGCAAAAACCAGCCAAAACCCCAAAAGTTACGAGTCGGCGCATGACGACCACATTCAGCAGCTTGACGTAACGTCCGGTGACTTTTTCAAAAACGGCGTTGAAAGCGTCAATAAACAGGCTGATCGGCGTTTTCCGCTTGGCTAGGCCGTGGTTGTTTTTCAGGATCATCGCGCATAAAACCGGTGCTAAGGATAAGGCCACAATCGCCGAAATGATGATCGACGAGGCCATAGCAATGGAGAACTGCCGATAAAACACCCCGACCGGCCCGCCCATGAAAGCAATCGGGATGAATACCGATACCATCACCAAGGTGATCGCCACAATTGCACCGCCGATTTCGCCCAAGACTTTTTTCGCCGCGACAAACGGTGTGCAATGTTCGGTTTCCATTTTTGCGTGTACCGCTTCGACCACTACAATCGCGTCATCGACCACGATACCAATCGCCAACACCAGCGCGAACAAAGTGATAAGGTTGATGGACAGCCCGAATGCCGACATGACCGCAAATGCGCCGACCAGCGACACCGGCACGGCTAAGACCGGAATCAAGGTGGAACGCCAGTCGCCCAAGAACACAAACACCACCAAAGACACCAGTACGAAGGCTTCCGCCAAGGTGTGCAGCACTTTCTCAATGGACGCATCCACGAAGCGCGACACGTCGTAGTTGATTTCGTAATCCATGCCATCAGGGAAGGATTTTTTCAACTCTTTTAATTTTTCTTTCACATCCTCGATCACTTTGCTGGCATTACTGCCGTAGTTTTGCTTAAGCACAATCGAAGCGGAAGGAAATGAATCTTTATCTGAATAAATATCATAAAACTCGCTGCTGAGATCGACTTTGGCAATGTCTTTCAGATGCAGAATCTCGCCTTTGGAATTGGCGCGGATAATAATGTCTTCGTATTCTTCCGGCTTGTTGTAGCGGCCTTTGTAGACCAATACATACTCTTTGGACTGGGCGGCAATGCCAGTACTTTGGCCTATTCGGCCTGGCCTGCCGATAATACTTTGACTGCCAACGGCATCCATCACTTCATCCACCGAGACACTATAAGCACGCATCCGGTCAGGATTCAGCCAAATCCGCATCGCATATTGGCGGCTGCCTAATATTTTTGCTTGTGCAATGCCATAGACCCGCTGGACTTCCGGAATCACATAGGCCAAAGCATAGTTGTATAACAGCTTCTGATCCGCGTTTTTGTCCTTGCTGTACAGGTTGATGTACATGAGCATACTGGGTTGCACCCGTTCGACAACCACCCCTTCCAGCTGTACCAACTTTGGCAGTCGGCTCATGACCTGATCCAGGCGCGTTTTCACGTTAACCATCGCTATATTGGGGTCAACGCCCAAATCGAACAGCACTTGAATGACGGCTTCCCCAGCGCTGGTCGCATCAGAGATGATGTATTTCATGCCGGGTACGCCATTAAGGGCGCGTTCAATGG
Organism: uncultured Methylococcaceae bacterium; assembly: GCA_903928685.1. Classification (GTDB taxonomy): domain Bacteria; phylum Pseudomonadota; class Gammaproteobacteria; order Methylococcales; family Methylomonadaceae; genus Methylovulum. The sequence continues at coordinate 5,159 of CAIYRS010000008.1, read as the reverse complement.
TAATCAGGGATGATTGCACTAGGACATCGGCGCTGGCACCGGGATATGCCAATGAAACCATGACCCGTGGCGGGGCAATGTCGGGAAACTGGGAAATCGGCAAAGAACGGATTGCCAGCAACCCCATGAACACAAACACCAACGACAACACAATCGCCATCACGGGTCTTTTGATAAAAATATTAAACATGGCTGATTCTTCCGGCAGGATTATTCGGTATACAACTCAAGTTCTGAGCGGACTTTTTCCGGCGACTTCAACTCAATATCGACGTCTTCGCCAGCATGGACTTTACGTAAGCCTTCCAATAAAACCTTGTCGTCATCTTTTAAGCCGTCTTTGATGATGAACAAATGCGGCAGCTCGTTTTCGATATGGATAAGCCGTTGTTCCAGCTTGCCTTCCGGTGTAATCACATACACATAGGTTTTATCCATGATTTCGAAAGTGGCTTTTTGCGGGATCAACATGGCGTTCGGATAGGGCTTCGCCATCAAAATCGTCCCCGTTTCGCCATGCCGCAGCAGCTTGTCAGGATTGGGGAACGTGGCGCGGAATTCGATGTTGCCGGCGGAGTTATCAAAATCGGCTTCGATGGTTTCGATGACGCCCGTTTGGTTAAACACCTGACCGTTCGCCATCCGCAGCTGCACTTGTACAGGCGCGTTGCCTTGTTTGTGGGATTTAAAATCCAAGTATTCCGCTTCCGGAACATTGAAATACACCCACAATTTGCTGATGTCGGACAAGGTGGTCAACAAATCGCCTTCATCCAAAAGACTGCCGTTTCTGGCCTGCAAGTGATCCATAATGCCGTCAAACGGCGCGTTAATATCGGTGAAGTTTAAGTGGGTTTCCATTAACTTCACATCCGCCAAGGCTTTGTCCAACTTGGCTTTTGCCAACGCCAATTCATTGGTGGAAACAATTTTTTTGTCCGCCAAGGCTTTGGTGTTGAGGTATTCAATATTCATCGTACTGGCTTCGGCTTGAGCTTTTGCAAGCTCGGCCTGATAAATATTGGGCATGATTTTGAACATCGGCTGCCCTTGCTTCACCATCTGGCCTTCATCGACAAAAATGTTCTGCAAATAGCCACGTTCCAAAGCACGGACTTCAATGTGCCGGATGGCGTGGATTTGGCAGACGTATTCCTTAGTGACGGCGGTGTCCTCACGGAACGGTGTGGTCGCCTCCAGTTTTGGATGCTCTTCGGGTTTTTCGTGTTCTGCTTGATTGCAGCCGCCCAACAACAAAAGGCAGGCTAAACCTAGAACGGTAGGTGTTTTAGTCATCATGGTTCTGGCACTCAGGATAGTAACGGGAAAATAGCATTGACCAGCTTGTGGTAAATGTCAGTTGAATCGACACAAAAGCTTAATTGCAATAACTTTGCCAACTTGTTTTTTGGTTGGATTTTCCGTATTTATTACTGTTCTGAAACGTAAAAACCTTTGATTTATTTGAAAAAATTTTCTGAATGTTAAGTAGCTTTGTTTGGCTTTTAAAAAACTTACTATCTTTGTTGCTTTGGTTTTTTTCACCACAGCCATCTGTGAATTGGTTGTAATAAACACGTGGCTTTATTATGGTTTTTATTAAAGGCAGAATTGGTATCTGATGTTACGCAGTAACGCGCTTTTCTCCCGTTTGCCGCGTCGAGCACCGGAGTATTTGTCGGGAATAGCCCGAAGCACCCAAGGGCATAAAGGTTGCGGCATGGCTGCCACACGGCGGCAGATGGGCAGGAAGCCCATTCTGCCGTCCCCCGACAAATGCGAGGAGCGCAAGACATGAGCGGCGACCGGGCCGCCTTTTCTTTGGCCACTTTCTTTTGGCGGCGCAAAAGAAAGTAGCTCGCCTTCGGGTGCGAGAACCCGATTTAAAAACATCGCGATAGCGATTCATTATTTTTTATTGTCGTCTCAAAAAAGTGAGTGCGTAACATCAGATAGTATCTGGAACTTTTGGATGTGAAGTAGCGTATTTATAACTGTCGCGTACTCTAAGTTGAAGCGACTAAATGGCATGTTGTTTTTCTGGCTTATAATGACGACAGCTATTAAGCCCAACCCCAAATTTCCATTAAAATCTTTTTAATATCTTGGGCGTACATCTATGAAAAAACGTTTACTGTTAATTGCTTTTATCGTTGTTGGCGTTGCTTATCTGATAATTTCCAATACCTACCAACAAACTAGCAACGCTGAAAAGCTTGACGAACAAGTCGGCAAAACCGTAACCACGACGGCACTGCAAGTTTCCGGTTTGGATGTCAGCGCACTTGAAAATATCTCCGAAAACTTGCAAAGCAGCTGTGCCAAAAACAAGTACGAATTGACTGAAGCCGAATGCGTACAGGCCATTAAAGATCATAAAGACAATTGTATACGGCTGATAACTGAAAAATTTCCGGAGCAACTCGTAGATAGCGATCATAAGCAAATGATTATCGCCAATTATGTCGATTGCCTGTTTCAGCAATAATTTTTAGCGGATTTCATCTTTAAAATAGGCGATAACATTAACAAAGCGCATTTAAACATCAGTATTCAGGGCTTTGTCCAAGGCGTGGGCTTTCGGCCTTTTATTGCCCGTCTTGCGAGTCAGTATCAACAACATGGTTGGATTGCCAACAGCCAAGAAGGTGTGGTTTTGGCGATTGAAGGTCTTGAGGCCAAGCAGCAGCAATTCTTAGATGATTTAAAAACTAAGCTACCGCCCTTTGCCGAAATTAAATCACTTGCGATAACTCGCCAGCCCTTGGTGGGATTTACCGATTTCCAGATAAAAACCAGTGTGGTAGATGGGCGGCAATCGGTATTTGTGTTGCCGGATATTGCCACTTGTCCAGCTTGTCGCGAGGAGATTTTCAATCCCGACAGCCGCTATTACCGTTATGCCTTCACCAGTTGCTGCCAATGCGGGCCGCGTTACAGTGTGATGCGTAAACAGCCTTACGACCGCATCCACACCAGCATGGCGGATTTTGCCTTATGTGCGGACTGCCAACAGGAATATAACGACAGCACCAACCGCCGTTGCCACGCGCAAACTTTGGCTTGTCCCGCTTGTGGCCCGCAATTGCGCTTGCTGGATGCTTCAGGAAATGTCTTAGCCACACAAGACAGCGCCTTGCTTGATGCGATTGCTTTGTTGAGGGCAGGGCATATCGTCGCGATGAAAAATATTGGCGGTTTCCAATTGCTAGTGGATGCCACTAACCAACAGGCGGTAGCGCGGCTTCGGTTACGGAAAGGCCGCGCCCACAAACCGTTTGCCTTGATGGTTGCCGATGTCGCCAGTGCGGAAAAATTGGCAGTGCTGAATGCCTTAGAACACGCCGCGCTGCTATCGTCAGCTGCGCCCATTGTGTTGTTGACACGTCGAGATAATGCCGAGATCGCCGAGGCTGTCGCGTTCGATACTGGCTTGTTGGGGATTATGTTGCCGTGTTCGCCGTTGCAGCATTTATTGTTGGCAGATTTCGCCTTGCCGTTGGTTGCTACCAGTGGCAATCGCCATAACGAACCGATTTGTATCGACGAGCCGCAAGCCTTATCGCGTTTGCAAGGCATTGCCGATGTTTTTCTCAGCCATGACCGCGCCATCTTGCGCCCGCTAGATGATTCAGTCGTCCGACTTATCAACGGTAAAATCACCGTGTTGCGGCGGGCGCGCGGTTATGCGCCGTTGCCGATTACTTTTAAAAATCAATTGCCGCCGATGTTGGCAGTCGGCGGACAAGTCAACAGCGCGGTTGCCATCAGCGATCAACAACATATTATCCTCAGCCAACATTTGGGCGATATGGCAACCGAAGCGGCACAGCAGCAATTTCGACAGACACTTGAAGACTTAACGGCGTTTTACCAATTCGCTCCCGCCCGTAGCCAGCATGATTTGCACAGTGGTTATTTCAGCAGCCAGTTTGCCAGCCAATTGCCAGGTGTTCGCCAAGCCGTGCAGCATCACTACGCTCATGCGCTGGCCTGCATGGCGGAACACGGCCTGGAGCCACCCGCATTAGCCATCGTTTGGGATGGCTCTGGCTTGGGTGACGATAACAGTTTGTGGGGCGGGGAGTTTTTGCTGATCCAAGCAGATGGCTATCAACGCTACGCGCATTTACGCCCCTTCGCTTTGCCCGGCGGCGCTAAAGCCATAGCAGAACCGCGTCGGGCGGCTTTAGGATTGCTCTATGAAATCTACGGTGATGCGGTTTTTGAGCGCGACGATTTGCCGTTTTCGACACAGGAATTGGCCTTGTTGACATCAGCGTTACATAAGCAAATCAATTGCCCACGCACCAGCAGTGCAGGGCGCTTGTTTGATGCCGTCGCCAGTCTGTTGGGTTTATGCCAGATTAACCATTACCAAGGCCAAGCGGCAATGGCCTTGGAAGCCTTGGCAAGCAAAAGCGTGATCGCAGGTGAACGTTATGAATTTAATCTCATTGACGGCGCATCAGTGGTTATCGACTGGCAAATTATGATTGAACAAATGTTGTCAGAAATCGGTCGCCATCCGCCCGCCGACATCGCCGCAAAATTCCACCACACCTTGGCGGCGATGATGTTGGCAATCGCTAAACGAGTCGGGCAGCAAACTGTCGTCCTCAGCGGTGGTTGTATGCAAAATGCCTATCTAATGGAAAAAGCCTTCCAGCCATTAGCAAACGCCGGATTTACCGTATACTGCCACGAGCAAATCCCACCGAACGATGGTGGTTTGGCGGTTGGGCAGCTTTATGCTGGTAAGTATCTGAAAATGATAGTGGGTTAAATCTGATGGTTGGTTTGTACTGTGAATTACAAAAACGCCAGTTTTTTATTTACTTCCACAGTAAGTTATTGCAAAAACATGGCATCGCCATCGGAATTATGTTTTTCCTTTTCGTTGGCAGCTATCCGCCGTCGGCAGACTCCTTAGCGTGAGATGCCCATCGTCGATAGCCGTCAAAGGCCACACAATGACCAATCAGAGGGCTTTTAACCCACCACCAAACCACCTGCCACAATTTCGCATAATATCCCTCAACGTTATGTAACAAAGCCCACGTGGAAAATATCAGTCCACGCGGGCTTTTTTGTATAACGTGCATTATGCGAAGTTGTCTTGTCCTTTCCTTTTTTTTGTTAGGTTATTGCTGCCAGTT
>CAIYRS010000007.1 GCA_903928685.1 uncultured Methylococcaceae bacterium | reverse complement strand
CGAAGGCGAGCTACTTTCTTTTGCGCCGCCAAAAGAAAGTAGCCAAAGAAAAGGCGGCCCGGTTGCCGCTCATGTCTTGCGCTCCTCGCATTTGTCGGGGGACGGCAGAATGGGCTTCCTGCCCATCTGCCGCCGTGCGGCATCCATGCCGCACCCCTTCGGGCTATTCCCGACAAATACTCCGGTGCTCGACGCGGCAAACGGTAGAAAAGCGCGTTACTGCGTAACGTAAGTTACATAACAATAAAAATATCCTAACCATGAAAAAATTCCTCAACACCCCAGAAAGCTTACTCGACGAAAGCTTGCGCGGCTTTGCTTTAGCTCATGCCGATATAGTCCAGCTGCATAGCCAGCCTAATTTTATTAGCCGCTTAACACCCAGCCGTAAAGGCAAAGTCGCGTTGATTTCTGGTGGTGGCTCAGGGCATGAACCGCTGCACAGCGGCTTTGTTGGTTTCGGCATGTTAGATGCCGCTTGCCCAGGCCAAGTATTCACGTCGCCGACCCCAGACCAAATGTTGGCGGCGGCGCAAGCAGTGGAAACTGGCGGTGGCGTGTTGTTTATCGTCAAAAACTACGCAGGCGATGTCATGAATTTTGAGATTGCCGCCGAAATGCTAGATTGCGCCAATGCCAGTGTTTTGATTGATGATGATGTTTCCCTGCCGAAAAATCACGTCAACGGACGGCGCGGTGTTGCTGGTACTTTAATCGTCGAAAAAATCCTAGGTGCAGCGGCAGAAAACGGCGCGGATTTGGCAAGCTGTAAAGCAATCGGCGAACAGCTCATCCAAAATACAGCGTCTATGGGCGTGGCTTTGAGTAGCTGCACCGTGCCTGCATTGGGTGTGCCGACTTTTCAATTGGCGGATGACGAAATGGAAATGGGCGTAGGCATTCACGGCGAACATGGGCGACAAACCTTGCCGTTGGCGACTGCCACCGCCATCGTCGAACAATTGGCGAGCGCGATTGATGCCGAATTGCAGCCGCAAGCAGGGCAATCGGTGCTATTGCATGTCAACGGTTTTGGCGCAACGCCCAACATGGAGTTGTATATGATTTACCAATTGGCAGCGCACTATTGGCAACAACGCGGCGTTATTATCGCCCGCTCGTTAGTCGGGAATTACACCACTTCATTAGATATGGCAGGATGTTCTATCACTTTGAGTTTAATGGATGAGCACTTGCTATCACTTTGGGATGCGCCAGTGCATACAGCGGCATTACGGTGGGGTTGTTAAGCAGGGAAAATCTGGTGAGTTTGGCGTGCAAAGCTTTTGCACGCCGAGTGACAACTAAATTTTACGGGCGAAAATCGCCAGACGAAATATAAGTAAACAACATAGGCATAAAAACTAAAATTGAATAAAGCACCGCCACGCCAGCGATAGCTACTAAAAAACCATAAAGATTTTTCATGAGATAACTCCTTGCTTTTAATTGTAATTATTGGAAATATCAACTTATCCTGAATAATTTTAATTGCAAGTTTTTGGCGATATTTTTGTGTTTTTAGGTTTAGCTTGTTCCCAATCTCCCGCTTGGGAATGCCGTTTTGGAAGCTCTAGCTGCCTGTTTTCTCGAAGCTAGAGCTTCTCTGACTTGAATTCCCAAGCTGAAGCTTCACCGTCTTAAGTTAAGGATTTTTCCGTTCGTCCTGAGCTTGTCGAAGGATGAATGGAAAATCCGTCACTCGTAACACAAGCCGCTCATGCTTCGACAAGCTCAGCACGAACGGCTTGTGTTCGCTTGTTCTGGGAATGCGGTTTTGGAGGCTCTAGCTTCCTGTTTTCTCGAAGCTAGAGCTTCTCGGACTAGAGCTCCCAAGCGGGAGCTTGGGAGCTAGCGAAAACTCAAGCCGCCAACAACACCTCCACCACCGCCGCAATCATCAACTGCGTGGTCTTAGCGCCTGCATCTATATGTCCTCGGCTACGTTCATCCAAAAATGCTGCCCGGCCTTTGGTTGCCAGCATATCGCGGGTGGTTTCCATGCCTGCTATGGCAACTTTGTCCAGTTCGGTCAGCAAGGTTGCTAGTTCAACATTTTCAGCCACTGCGGTTTGCAAATAATCAGCGACAGGACATAACACGTCTAATAAGGTTTTCTCGCCAATATCGGATTTGCCGCGTTGTTTGACGGCATTGACGGCTTCCATAAAAATCTCGGCAAAGCCTGTTTGGTTGAGTGGCAATTCGCGCGCGGCTTTGCTCATGGCGACAAACAAGGTGCCAAATAACGAGCCGGATGCGCCACCAATGGTGGACATCATGGTCATGCCGATTTTTTGCCAAGCGATAGGCCAAGCTAATTCTGCCAATTCATCGGATTGCGCCATTAACGCATTCAAGCCGCGTTGCAGATTAATCAGATGGTCGCCATCGCCGATGGCTTGATCCAATGCCGTCACTTCTTCGGCATGGCTGGCGATGGTATCGGCAACGGCATCAATCAAATCGGGTAATAACGCAGATGAAATGTTCATGGCTTGCTCCTCTAATGGTTAAACGGGTCGAATGCGTTGTCGCTGTTTCGGTAAAGCCCGCACAGCGACATCCGACAAACTGCTATTATAATAGCCTTAATTTTACCTAGCCGTTTTAATGTCCTCTTCCGATCAGATTAAACAACTCAGCAATCAGCTTCCTTTGTGCCTTAATGTTGATAGGCACGGCTTTAAACGTCAGCTGGACCGTTTCCGCAGCGAATACCAAAAAGGCAAAGACCCCAGCAGCCAACTCGGCGCACTCGCCAGTAAAATCGCCCGCTCGGTGGCAGCCAGAAACCAGCGGCTTGCCAGTATTCCGCCATTAAATTTCCCCGATTTACCCGTCACTTATAAAAAAGATGATATTGCCGACTTAATCAAAGCCAATCAGGTGGTGATTATGTGCGGCGAGACTGGCTCAGGAAAAACTACCCAGTTGCCGAAAATATGCCTTGCTATAGGCCGAGGTGCTGCCGGATTTATCGGGCACACCCAGCCACGGCGGATTGCCGCGCGGACGGTCGCTGACCGTATTGCCGAAGAATTAGGCGAGCCTATCGGCAAATCGGTTGGTTACAAAGTGCGTTTTAACGACAAAACCCACGCGGAAACCTTGGTTAAGCTGATGACCGACGGCATTTTGCTGGCCGAATCGCAGAACGATCCGTACTTGAACCAGTACGATACCATCATCATCGACGAAGCCCACGAGCGCAGCCTGAATATCGATTTTCTGCTCGGCTATATGAAATGGCTGTTGCCGAAGCGTCCGGATTTAAAGCTCATCATCACCTCGGCGACCATCGACACCGAGCGCTTTTCCAAACATTTCAATGATGCGCCGATTATTGAAGTCTCTGGGCGGACGTTTCCGGTGGACGTGCGCTATCGCCCGATTGAGCAGGAAAAGGACGAAGAGGAAGACGAAAGCCGGGATGATTTGCAGCAGGCAATCCTCGATGCTGTCGATGAGCTATACCGGGATTTGCGCGGCGATGTGCTGATTTTTTTAAGCGGCGAACACGAAATCCGCGAGACCACCGAATCGCTAAAAAAACACCATCCCACCCAATACGACATCCTGCCGTTGTACGCCAAACTCAGCGTCAGTGAACAAGAACGGGTGTTTAACCCCAAAGGCGGCAAGCTGCGGATTGTGTTGGCGACTAACGTTGCCGAAACCTCGCTTACTGTGCCAGGCATTCGCGGCGTAATCGATACCGGACACGCGCGCATCAGCCGTTACAGCCACAAAAGTAAAATCCAACGCTTGCCTATAGAGCGGGTATCGCAATCCAGCGCCAACCAAAGGGCAGGGCGCTGTGGTCGGGTGGCGGAAGGTATCTGTATTCGTTTGTATTCGCGCCAAGATTACGAGGCGCGCCCGCTGTTTACCGAGCCGGAAATCCTGCGTACCAATTTATCGGCGGTGATTTTGCAAATGGCGGCGTTAAAGTTGGGTGATATTGCCGACTTCCCGTTCCTTGAGCCGCCGGACGATAAGATGATCCGCGATGGCAAAACCATGTTGCAGGAAGTCAACGCGCTGGATAAGGAAGGCCGCTTGACCGACATCGGCAGGCAGTTGGCGAAATTCCCCACCGACCCGAAATTGGCGCGGATGCTGGTTGCCGCCAATGAGCAACGCAGTTTAACGGAAGTCGCCATCATCGTTGCGGTGTTGAGCATCCAAGACCCACGCGATAAACCCGCCGACAAAATGCCGCAAGCCGAAGCCAAACACGCAGCTTTCCGGCATCCTGAATCCGATTTTATGACTTTGCTGAATTTATGGCATGAGTTTGAAGTACAAAAAAAGCATCTGTCTAACAGCAAGTTGCGGAAATATTGCAGCGATAACTTCCTGTCTTACCTGCGGATGCGTGAGTGGTACGACAACCACGCGCAAATCATGCAAGTGATTAAGGGCGATTTGGGCATGAAAGCCAATGAAAATCCCGCCAATTATCAGCAAATCCATTTTGCTTTGCTGACGGGCTTGTTATCGAATATTGGTTTTCGCCATGAGCAAAACGAATACTTAGGTGCGCGTGGTTTAAAGTTTTATATCTTTCCAGGTTCTGGTCAGCATAAATTAAAACCTAAGTGGATTATGGCGGCGGAGCAGGTGGAAACCAGCAAAGTTTATGCGCGTACCGTAGCGAAAATTGAGCCAGAATGGGTAGAGCAATGCGCGGCGCATTTGGTCAAACACAATTATTACGACCCGCATTGGGAGAAAAAAGCCGGACGTACTGCCGTGTACGCGCGCACTTTGCTGTACGGGCTGACGTTGCAAGCCGGACGCAAAATTCCGTATGAAAATGTCGATGCCAATGGCGCGCGGATGATGTTTATCCAATCGGCTTTGGTGTCGCACGAATACCATAGCAACGCGCCGTTTTTTACCGCCAACCAAAAGCTGCTGGAAGAAGTCGGTTATATCCAACACAAAGGCCGACGGGTGGATTTGGTTGAAGATGAGTTATGGCTGTATCAGTTTTATGACAGCAAACTGCCCGCCGAAGTCGTTAATGGCATCACCTTAGACCAATGGCGTAAGACTGCGGAAAAAGCCAATCCAAAAATCCTATTTTTGACCAAGGAAGATTTAACCCGCGAGGAAGAAGGTTTCGTTAACGAATGGGATTATCCCGATAGCAAGAAAATCGCCAGCCTGACTATTCCCTTGCAATACCGTTTTGAACCTGGGCATGACGAAGATGGCGTAACTGCCGTGATTCCTGTGCATCAACTCAACCAACTCACCGCCACGCCGTTCGATTGGCTGGTACCGGGGATGTTGGAAGAAAAATGCGTGGCCTTGGTTAAAGCCTTGCCCAAACAAATCCGCAAGCATTTTGTGCCAGTGCCGCAAACCATCAAACAATGTTTGGAAATTGAGCCGGATTTTAAAGGCTCACTTTATGAATGGCTGGGCAACCGCTTACGCAAACTCACTGGCGAAGCCATTCCGCTGAATGCTTGGACTATGGAGGGTTTGCCGGAGCATTTAAAAATGAATTTCCGCGTGATCGACGAAAACGGCAAATTGCTGGATTACGGGCGCGATCTGAAAAAACTCCAGCTTGCCCATGCGGTAAAAGCGGGCGACAGTTTTGACCAAATCGCCGCCGATGAACTGAATTTCACTGGCTGTATTGGCTGGGCGTTTGACGACTTGCCAGAGCATTACCAATTCATCCAGCAAGGCCAAACCTTTAGCGGTTTTCCGGCGATTATTGATGAGGGCGATGCGGTCGGCGTGCGGATTTTTGATACCCGCCAAAAAGCCGAACACCAACATCACGCAGGTCTTTTGCGCTTATTCCAATTGCAATTACGCAAAGACTGCACTTATTTATTAAAAAATATGCCGCAATCTGCCGCCGCTGAATTGGCATATCAACGTTTGCCCAAGCATCCGGTATTAGCCGATGAGCAAGTGCATACTTATAAGAATGATATGTTGGCGATGATTTTGGATAGCGTGTTCATCAATGGTGCCAATATCCGCAGCCAATCGGTGTTTGAGCAAAGCTTAAAGCAAAACAAAAACGGCCTGTTGAGCTTTGCCAATACCGCCGGGCAAACCGTGCTGGACATCTTAACTTTATACAATACCTTACAAAGCCAATTGCAACGCTTTAACGCCAACGACCCGCTCGCGCAAGACTTAAATCAACAGCTGGCCTTGCTGATTTATTCAGGTTTTGTCCGCACCACTCCACACGAGCAGTTGAAAGCCATCCCCCGTTACCTGAAAGCCATGCAATACCGTTTGGATAAACGAGATAACAATCCGCAAAAAGTCCAAGAAGTGAACCGTTACGCCGTGCGTTATTGGAAAGATGTGGAAAAGCGTATGAAAAAAGACCAGGTAATCGCTGAGCGGCATATGTTCCGATGGGCAATTGAAGAACTGCGGGTATCGCTGTTTGCCCAGCAATTGAAGACGGCGTTTCCGGTTTCGGCAAAACGATTGGATAAGCTTTGGGATGAACACGCAGGCAGTGAATAAACCGAAAATGGTTTTGAGCCAAAAGTAGTTGCCCACAGAAACAATCAGACACTTAGGGGATGTCAAGCGGTGTTTGCTAGGTGGGTGTAAGTAATTTAAGTTATTGATTATTAATATTTAAATATGCTGTCTTAGAATTGTACGATTTAACAAAACTGCTGTAAAAACCGCAACTAAGCGATTGAGCTAACAATTAACACACAGAGTTATCCACAGGTTTTGTGGGTAACTTGTAATTATTGCCATCCGCTTTTTAACTAATGGGGTATTTATGTTTTTAAGGCATCGTTACACTAGTATCCAGTCAATGTTTAATTGTAAGTATTGTTTCATAGGGGCGAGCTGCTGCTCGCATTGTAGCGACAGGATTTGCTAAGGGTTCTAAAAAAGACGGACAGCCGTCGACATCTTCAGGCTTATATTGACCCGACAAAGAATCGTTAACTAAGTTCTACATGCAATCGCTGTTCTTATTTTGAGAGCTTGTAATTGCATTCTTGTAATCGTGCCTACTTAAATTGCGGATAAAAGGATAAGGTTGCTGCCAAAAGCAGTTGCCCACAGAAACAATCAGGGACTTAGATGATGTCAAGCGCTGTTTGCTAAGAGAGTAAAATTTATTCAAGTTATTGATTTTTAAAAAATAAATATTCTGACTTAGAATTGTACGATTTAACAAAACTGCTGTAAAAACCGCAACTAAGCCATCAATCTAACAATTAACACACAGAGTTATCCACACGTTTTGTGGGTAACTTTTAATTTTTTGCTTTTCGATAAACTTTACAAATTGAAATGATTGTTGGCTCAGGGATTATTGCGTTTATTGGGCTTGTTTTGCGCTACCAATTGGCTGTGCCATTCATACATCCAAAAGGCAACTGTTTCCGAGGGCATTTCAGGACGGCATTGTTTAACATGGGATGGGGATAATTTAGCGGCTAACCACTGTAAACTTTCGTATTGATGCTGGAATAAATCGTTTTCACAATGGATGTCGGTTTCGCTTTCCTTTATGGTTTCATCTAAAGTGATCCCGATGCGTTCTTCTAACCATTTAATGCTATTTTTATTCGCTTCAATAATTGGCATAACAGCCGAAGGGGCAAACTTGAATTTGTCGCCAGATAATTCTGTCAAGTGATTAACCAATAAATGATTTTGCTGATTTGAGAAAAATTTACTGTTTAGTGGCGCGTAATGACGATAGGTGTATAACAAACAAACAGCAGGATGAGAAAGGCTTTCATTGGTTTTTTTAATAGCTTCAACCGGGAAGCCGATATTTAACTGTTTGCAAAAATCTTGGACAACACAACTATTAGGGAACGATGCTGGGTCAAATTTACGAAGGTTTACATTTTCTTTACTAAAAACCTTGTCGAACTTTTCAAAAACTTTACGGTAATCAATACATAATTGATTGAAATTTAATTTAACGTTGTTTGTTTTTAGTGTTTGTTGAAAAGCACTTTCCATATAGCTTTTAGGCGACCTTACATATCCAATAATTTGAAAGCTACTACTGTATTTCTTAATAGTATCGCGAAGCTTTGCTATTTCAATTTCAGTGAATTGAAGTGAACAAAGTATTTCACCGGAAATTAATACATTTTCAGAGGTACACTTACTAAGCACGGAATCCCAGATTGCCAATAGAGATTGCCTTTCATTTGTAAATTTACCGACAAAATTTTCGATAATTTCATTTTCTTCCAACTGGTTTTTGGGGTTAAGTTGCTTTAGACGATTATTTTTTTGTTTTAATAAAAAATGCTCATTGAATAGCATCCCCAATATTCGATTGTGATTTTCAGATTTATCAAAAATAGGGTACAGCCACTGATCGTTATCTAATTGCTGATAAAACGATTGTTGTAAGGATGATGTTCCCGTTTTATGCATGCCAACATGGATAACACAATTTTTCATTATTCCTCCCAAAATATAATGGCTTATTAATGGATGTTTTTAAAAGATAGGCTTGTGGAAAGCCATCTAAATGCAGCGATACTAGATGCGGTTCCATAATTTATATCCTAACCCAATTCATCCAACATTCACTTATCCAGCTATAAAGTCAGCGTACATGCCCAGTTATGCTATTTATGTATAATAGCCAAAGCTTCCTTTTCTCCCTGATGACATTATGGCAGACCGTTCTAAAAAACCCAGCGTGCGCTATGGCAGCAAAAAAACACTAACCCGAAGAGGCTTTAACTGGTTGGGCAATTTACTGTTGATTGCTCTTTCCGGCCTGGCGTTTGTGTTGATGTTGTATGTGGGCTATGTGGATTACACCGTCCGTAGTCAGTTTGATGGCAAACGTTGGGCGATTCCAGCGCGGGTTTATGCCAGTCCTGTGGATTTATACGCAGGTAGCACCACGTCCATAAACCGCTTTGAAGAATTACTGAAATTATTACATTACCGCAAGGACAGCAAATTATCGGTAGAAGGTACTTACTTTAAAGGCGAAGGCCAAATCAGCGTCCGCACCCGCGAGTTTGCTTTTTGGGATGAAACCCAGACCAGCCGTTTGATGCAAGTGAATTTCGGTGTGGCAGGTGTTAATGCGCTGGTAGATTTACATACAGGCAAGGAAATCGACATTGTCCGCATGGATCCGGTGCAAATCGGCAGTTTTTATCCCACCATTAAAGAAGATCGGGTGTTGATTAAGCTGAGCGATGCCCCCGATCCGCTCATCAAAGGTTTATTGGCTTCCGAAGACCGCGATTTTTACCAGCATTTTGGTGTATCCCTGCGCGGCATTGCCCGTGCTATCTGGGCTAATTTGCGGGCGGGTGGCATGGTGCAAGGCGGCAGTACCATCACCCAGCAGTTGGCGAAGAATTTTTATTTAAGTTCGGAACGCAGCCTATCGCGCAAACTGAAAGAAGCGGTGATGGCATTTATTCTGGAATTCCGTTACAGCAAAGACCAAATTTTAGAAGCCTATTTAAACGAAATTTACCTAGGCCAAAATGGCGCTAGCGGTGTACACGGCTTTGGTTTGGCAAGCGAGTTTTATTTTGGTACGCCATTAAAAGACCTGCCTTTGGAGCAATTGGCATCCTTAGTGGCCTTAGTGCGGGGGCCTTCGGAGTACGATCCACGCCGCTTTCCCGACCGCGCCATCCAACGCCGAAATTTAGTGCTGGATGAAATGGTGCTGGAAGGCTATTTGCCACAAGAGCAAGTGGATACCGCCAAAACCAAGCCATTGGGTGTTATTCCCCGCACCCAACGCCAAGCCAACCGTTATCCTGGCTTTCTGGATTTAGTCAAACGCCGCTTGAAAGAGGAATACCACGAAGAAGATTTCACCTCTGATGGCCTGCGGATTTTCACTACTTTAGATACCCAAATCCAAGATTCATTAGAAGATATTGTCACCAATAAACTGAATGATTTGGAGAAACAGTCCAAAGCTAAGCATTTGGAAACCGCCGTTATCCTTACCCGTCGCGATAGCGGCGAGATTGTCGCCATGATTAGTGGACGCGACAACACCGCCACTGGCTTTAACCGCGCCTTAGATGCCGTGCGCCCGATAGGCTCATTAATTAAGCCAGTAGTATATTTGACCGCCTTGGCCTATCCCGACAAATACACCATCACCACGCGGGTAAACGACAGCAGCATTACCGTGCATGGGCAAAATGGCGTTGATTGGATACCGAAAAACTACGACCACAAAGAACACGGGCGCATCCCGCTGCACAAAGCCTTAGCGAAATCTTACAATCTGGCGACCGTACGTATTGGTATGGATGTCGGCATTGCCCGCACTGCAAAAACCTTGGCTGACATGGGCGTGAGTAAAAAAGTTGATCTGTTCCCGTCGCTGTTGCTGGGGGCATCATCACTAACGCCTTTGGAAGTCACGCAAATGTACCAAACCTTAGCGGGCGACGGTTTTCTAATCCCTGTTAAGGCGATTCGCGCCGTTATTGCCGCTAACGGCGAACATCTGCAAAGCTATCCGTTTAATGTCCGGCAAGCAGTTGACCCGGGCGCGGTTTATATCGTCAACACCATGTTGCAAGAAGTGATGACCGAAGGCACAGGCGCGATAGCATCGAGTGTTTTCCCCAGAGATTACGGTTTGGTGGGTAAAACAGGCACCACCAACGATGCCAAAGACAGTTGGTTTGCAGGTTTTACTGGCGATTTTCTCTCCGTGGTTTGGGTTGGTCGCGATGACAACAAGCCGATAGGATTAACAGGTGCAACCGGGGCCTTGCCTGTTTGGCTAAACCTGATGCGGAGTATTTCCACCCAACCCGTCAACTTAACACCGCCGGATAATGTCAAACTGGTGCGCGTAGACCGCAGCAACGGCTTGTTGGCAAAAGGCGCTTGCGGTAATGCCAAAGAATATCCTTATATAGTCGGTTCAGAGCCGACCAGTTATTCCGATTGTGGCAACGCCCCCGTTGAAGAAGAAAAAACCTGGTTTGAAGAATTTTTACCCGAATAAACCTTACCCGAATAACACTGACCTAGAGCAAGTTATGAACAAGCGTTTTACCTTTCGTGTGTTGTTATTGGCGACCAGTTTATTAGTGACTGCCGTCAGCCAAGCAGACACTAAACCCGTCGATCAATTAAAAAGCTACTTAGCCGCCACCCATTCCTTAACCGCCGATTTCAAACAAGTGCTGCTTAACGAAGCAGGCAATCCCGCACAAACCAGTTTTGGCGTGTTTTATCTGCAACGTCCGGGCAAATTCCGCTGGAATTACTTAAAGCCTTTCCAACAACAAATCGTCTCCACCTCCGGCAAAGTGTGGTTTTACGATACCGATTTGGAACAAGTCACCATCAAAAAACTGGATGAATCGGTTGGCTCAACCCCCGCATTATTGCTAAGCGGTGATGTCTCCTTAGAAGCCAACTACGCCATGGAAGAGCAAGGCGTAGAAGGCACTATGCAATGGATAAAATTGGTGCCAAAAAATGCCGAAAGCAGCTTTAAATACTTATTGATTGGTTTGGATAAAGGCGCACTGAGCGGCATGGAATTGAGCGACAACTTCGGGCAATTAACGCGCATTTATTTCTCCAATATGAAAACCAACACCCCCATTAATGCCAGCGTGTTTGAATTTAAAGCCCCTAAAAACGCCGATGTCTTCGCTGAGTAAGCGATGTTTGATGATCTTACCAAACCGCTAGCAGACCGAATGCGCCCCAACACTTTGGCGGCGTATATTGGTCAGCAGCACATCTTAAAAGCGGGTAAACCGCTGTATGAAGCCATCGTTTCTGGTCGCCTGCATTCCATGATTTTCTGGGGGCCACCAGGCACTGGCAAAACCACCTTGGCGCGGCTGATTGCCAAACATTCTGATGCCGAATTTATGCCGATTTCAGCGGTATTGTCTGGCGTTAAAGACATCCGAGCAGCCGTCGAAGCCGCCAAAAAAATCCAACTTAGCCAACATCGGCGCAGCATATTGTTCGTTGATGAAGTACACCGTTTTAACAAAGCCCAACAAGATGCGTTTTTGCCGCATGTTGAAGATGGCACTGTGTATTTTATTGGCGCAACCACCGAAAACCCATCGTTCGCACTCAATAACGCTTTGCTGTCACGGGCACGAGTATATGTGCTGAACGCCTTGACTAGCGATGATTTAATCCAAGTTTTAGCGCAAGCACTCGCCAGCCAATATCCCGAATTAACCATCAACGACGACATAAAACAGCAATTTGCCCAAACGGCAGACGGCGATGCCCGTCGCTTATTAAATTTGCTAGAACTCGCCGTGGAACTTGCCGCCGCGCAACACACCACAACCATTAATGAAGCCATCGCCACCGAAGTGCTTACAGGCGGCGTGCGGCGATTTGATAACCAAGGCGAAGAGTTTTACAACCAGATTTCCGCCCTCCATAAATCCGTGCGCGGCAGTTCGCCAGATGGCGCATTATATTGGCTATGCCGCATGATTGATGCAGGCTGCGACTTATCCTATCTGGCGCGCCGTATCGTCAGAATGGCTTCCGAAGACATCGGCAATGCCGACCCCCGCGCCTTACAAATCGCCATAAACGCCTGGGAAGCCCAAGAACGGCTAGGCAGCCCAGAAGGCGAATTAACCCTAGCGCAAGCAGTGGTGTACCTGGCGTGTGCGCCGAAAAGCAACGCCGTTTACGCCGCCTACAAAGCCGCCATGCACGATGCCAAAGCCAGCGGCAGCCAACCCGTCCCCGTGCATTTACGCAATGCCCCCACCAAACTGATGCAGTCCTTAGATTACGGTAAAGACTACCGTTACGCCCACAACGAACCCGAAGCCTACGCCGCAGGCGAAAACTACTTCCCAGAACCCTTAGCAGGCAGCCATTACTATCACCCCGTACCGAGAGGTTTGGAGATAAAAATCGCCGAAAAACTCAAGCACTTGGCAGAACTGGATGCTTATTGGTTGGCGCAGCAGTAAATAGGTTTGTCTACGAACGTCACGAAAAAACGATTTTTTATTGTTAGGTTAAGAAAGTGCTGAATGAATTGATTCCGCTCAAAATTCACAGGTTTTCGGGAACTGACCTATTCTTAAAGAGCGTTTCCCCCTGCAATTGATAAAGAACAGAATTAATTACTTTTCAGACTCAGTTTATTGAAGGCTTTATCTAAGCTATTTCTAATAAATGTCGTTGCAGTTGGATAAGCAATAGTATGTTCTGACTAAAGAAGTCGCATCATTCGCGTCCATAAATGCGAATGATGCGTTTCATATTTTTTATGTCCTGTAGGTACGGCATATCCTATATGGCTATACAAATAATGAGTTATGGGTTAGTTTACCTCGCCAGCCTAACAGGTCGAAATACTAGAGAAAACGGCATGAAAAACCGAAAACACAAGTTAAGAAACCTTATCGATTGACATTAATTCACTATACAGGCAATTACTATGGGCGCTTATACCGTAACCAAAACCAATAATATCCAATCTTATCCTAGTCACAGTTTAGGAGAGTTTCGTAATTTCAGTGCTTTCGCCGTCATCAAGGCCGATGGCTCTGTGGTCACATGGGGGAATAGTGCATATGGCGGCGACAGTAGCACAGTGGCGGCGCAGCTCAACGGCAAGTTGGATGTTAAGCAAATATTTTCTACTGGTTTTGCTTTTGCCGCTTTGCGTGCCGATGGTTCTGTGATTACTTGGGGGCGTAGTGATATGGGTGGCGATAGCAGCTTGGTGGTGGCGGCGCAGCTCAACGGCACGCGGGATGTGGTGCAAATCTATTCCACTGGTTCTGCCTTTGCCGCCTTACGGACCGATGGCTCGGTAGTTACTTGGGGGAACGCTACATCTGGTGGAGACAGCAGTGCGGTAGAGGCGCAGCTCAACGGCACGCTGGATGTGGTGCAAATCTATTCCACTGGTTCTGCTTTTGCCGCCTTACGTGCCGACGGCTCGGTAGTTACTTGGGGGTATGGTGCGTCTGGCGGCGACAGCAGCATGGTGGCGGCGCAGCTCAACGGTATGCTGGACGTCCTGCAAATCTATTCCACCTATTCAGGCTTTGCCGCCTTGCGTGTCGACGGCTCGGTAGTCACTTGGGGGTATAAATATTACGGTGGAGACAGTAGCGTGGTGGCGGTGCAACTCGATGGCACGTTGGACGTGGTGCAAATCTATTCCACTGGTTCTGCCTTTGCCGCTTTGCGTGCCGATGGCTCGGTAGTCACTTGGGGTGATATCGAACAAGGTGGCGACAGCAGTGCAGTGGCGGCGCAACTCGATGGCACGTTGGACGTGGTGCAAATCTTTTCCACTGGTTCTGCCTTTGCCGCCTTGCGTGCCGACGGTTCGGTGGTTACTTGGGGATATTATGACGTGGGCAATTTTAACTATGGCGGCGATAGCAGCGAGGTGGCAGAGCAACTCAACGGCACAGTTGACGTGGTGCAAATTTATTCCAATGATTATGCCTTTGCCGCCTTACGTGCCGACGGCTCGGTGGTTACTTGGGGAGAGTTCTATAAAGGAGGCAATAACTTATTAGTGGCGGAGCAGCTCAACGGTGTGATTGATGTGGTGCAAATCTTTTCCACTAGTGATGCTTTTGCCGCTTTGCGTGCCGATGGTTCGGTGGTTACTTGGGGACGTTTTGGTGGCGACAGCCGCGCGGTGGCAGCGCAGCTTAACGGCACGGTGGATGTAGTGCAAATCTATTCCACTGAAGCTGCCTTTACCGCCTTGCGTACTGACGGCTCGATGGTCACTTGGGGAGATAGCTATTATGGCGGCAACAGCAATGCGGTGGCTGGGTTATTAAGCTCCGGTGTCATCAGCGGTGCCGATATTAACACCAACGATGTTGTTACCATCACCAACAACGCCCCTAAAGGTAATGTTGTTATCAGCAACAGTAAACCAGAAATCAAACAAACATTGATGGTAAGCAACACCCTTTTTGACGAAGAAGGTCTAGGAACTGTGGTGTACACGTGGTTTGCTAACAATACCCAAGTCGGCACAGGCAATAGCTACACAGTCAGTGCCGCGGATGCTGGTAAAACCATTCATGTGCTTGCCAGCTATACCGATGGTTCGGGGGCGCTGGAAAGCGTTAGCAGTATCATTACCAGCAAGGTGCCCTATTTCAACAGCCTGACTTTAAACGGCACAGCTGGAGACGATTTGTTACAAGGTGGTAACGGTAATGACAAATTAACGGGCTATGCAGGTAATGATTTGCTTGATGGCGACATCGGTAATGACTACTTAAATGGCGGTGAAGGAAATGATTTGCTCAATGGAGAAGCTGGCAATGACCATTTAGTCGGTGGCAAAGGTAGTGATTTATTAAATGGCGGTGATGGTAATGACAGCCTTAATGGCGGAGCGGGGGCGGATATTTTACGCGGTGGTGCAGGCAAAGATAATTTTATTTTCAACGGTAAGTTTGATGGCACGGTGGATACAATCGCCGATTTTAATCCTGTGGATGACACAATTAAATTAGAAAACGCGCTTTTCACTAAGTTACAAACCACAGGCATGTTCGACTTAAATAATCTAATCTTCGGCAATGCAGCAACAGATGCTGATGATTTTATCGTCTACAATCAAGCTACGGGTGGACTCTACTACGATGCTGATGGCAACGGTGCTGGCACGGCGGTGCAAATAGCAGTGTTGGGCGTTACCACGCATCCAGTATTGACCTATGCGGATTTTGTGGTGATTTAATAGATAAAGCGTAGCTTGTATGCAACGCAGTAGAATACATGGCTTTGCCACTCCTGTATTCCGCTAACGCCACATACAGGCTACCTAATATTTTGATTTTTGGAGAATCATATGAAACCTATCACCCCATTACTTGCCGCTGATATTCTTATCGAACTGGTGGATTTACCTGAACGTCCGTTTGTGTTGATTGAACGCGCTTTTCCGCCTTATGGTTGGGCGGTGCCGGGTGGTTTTGTGGATGTCGGCGAAACCATTGAACACGCGGCGGTGCGTGAAGCTAAGGAAGAAATTTGTTTGGATGTGCGTTTGACGGCGTTGCTGGGGCTGTATTCCAATCCTAGCCGTGATCCGCGTAATCACACAGTGACGGCTGTTTATATCGCCGAAGCCAATGGTTTGCCAAAAGCAGCGGATGATGCCAAAAATTGTGGCATTTTTACTTTTGCCACGCAGCCGGAATTATTGGCGTTTGACCATGCAATGGTGCTGGAGGATTATCGCCGTTATCGGGAAACCGGGCAGGTTACGCCTTTGCGGATGTGATGGTTGTAAGGGAATATCTGAACTAATTGATTCCATTCATGCTTCGACAAGCTCAGCACGAACGGCATCAATTAGTTACCGTTCGGCCTGAGCTTGTCCAAGGCTTTGTTCAGGGATTCCTTAGTTGAGTAAGCTGGCGAAGACATTAATGGACAAACCGACAATAGTGACATTGAACAAAAAACTCAAAATGGCTTGCGACAGCACCACCTTTCGCAAGGAACGGCTGGTAACCGAAACATCCGCTGTTTGCGCGGCTACGGCAATGGTGAAAGCAAAGTATAAGAAATCCCAATAATTCGGTAGCAGTTCCTCATCAGGAAACCGCAACAATGGTTGTCCGCTATTGCTGCTGTAATACAAGCGGGAATAATGGAAGGTAAATAACACGCCAATAAATAACCAAGATCCCAAAATGGTCGCTGCGGTCAGTAAATAATTGTAAGGCGTTAATGAATCTGCCAGCGGTTTGCCGGACA
Organism: uncultured Methylococcaceae bacterium; assembly: GCA_903928685.1. Lineage (GTDB taxonomy): Bacteria > Pseudomonadota > Gammaproteobacteria > Methylococcales > Methylomonadaceae > Methylovulum. The sequence continues at coordinate 27,239 of CAIYRS010000007.1, read as the reverse complement.
ATTCCAAGATAATCGCGCCAATGCTAGCTAAAGTGGCTATCGAAAATAATGCCAAAATAGTCGCGCCATGCTCATCTTCTTGATTGGCGATGTTTATCACCCGCGCATGGTCGGCGCGTAACATCAGCCAAGCCATCAACAGCAAATAACTCCATACCATAATATTCCAGCCGACTAGCGCTTTGGTAACCCATCGCCAATCGGTAGGCAATATAAGGCCAGAAGCAACGCCGATAATGACGGCTATAACTAAGCGGGGATGGGGATGGTGGCGAAAAAACTGCTTTATTGAAGGCATACGAGGATGGGGTTAATGCAAGTGTGTTTGGATTTTACTTTGATTCCAACGTATTGGGTTTATTTAAGTATTTGGAATAAAAAACATGTTTTTTTACTCCGGTGCCGCATAAAACCTACACTTACATTAAAACCTTTCAGGTCTTGAAGACCTGAAAGGTTTGCAGAAAAAATACTAATAACTATCTTTTTATTCCACTGCTGCGGCGATGGCGTTACCCATTTCTATGGTGCCGTATTTGGAATCAGGGTTTAAATCAGGTGTTACATAAATGCCTTCATTAACCACTTTTTCTACTGCTTTAATCACTTTTTCAGCGGCTTCCACTTCGCCTATGTGGCTTAACATCATTGCCCCTGCCATGATGACGGCGATGGGGTTTGCTAAGTTTTTGCCAGCGATGTCGGGTGCGCTGCCGTGGACGGCTTCAAACAAGGCGGCATCTGCGCCAATGTTGGCACCTGGAATTAAGCCCAAACCGCCAACCAAACCTGCGGTTAAATCCGACAAAATATCGCCAAACATATTGGTGGTGACCACAACATCAAATTGCTCAGGTTTCATCACCATGTGCATACAGGCCGCATCGACGATTTTTTCGTCGAAAGCAATATCAGGGTAACGTGCCGCCACTTCGCGGGCGACATCCAAAAACAAGCCTTGGCTGAATTTCAAGATGTTGGCTTTGTGGCAAACGGTGACTTTTTTACGGTTGTTGTCGCGGGCATATTGGAAAGCGTATTCAACAATGCGCTCAGAAGCGGTGCGGGTCACAACTGCCAAACTTTCGGCTATGTCTTTTTTCGGTGACAAATAATGTTCCAAGCCGACGTATAAGCCTTCGGTGTTTTCTCTAACGATAACAATATCAACATCTTCATAACGGGTTTTGATGCCGGCCCAGCTTTTGGCAGGACGGACGTTGGCGTATAAATCGTATTGTTGGCGTAAGGCGACGTTGATGCTTCTAAAACCAGAACCCACTACCGTGGTTAGCGGGCCTTTGAAGGCAACGCGGGTTTTGTCGAACGAGGCCATGGTTTCTTCTGGCAGCGGCGTGCCAAATTTTTCAAACGCGGACAGACCTGCATAGGCTTCTTCCCATTCGATTTTAACGCCAGTGGCATTTATCACTTTTACCGCTTCGTCCATAATTGATGGGCCGATGCCGTCGCCTTTGATTAAGGTAATAGTGTGCATTTGTTACTCCGTAAGGTTAAAGTGCTTAAATTTGGCTATCTTGGGCAATTATAGGGCTATTGTTAAGGCTTTAGCCAGTCTGCTGTGGCTATTTTCGTGTCGTCACTTGCTTGGTGCGTTTTCGTTAAAATCTGCACTGTGTTGGTTGGCTGGTGTGTGGTGCTAAGCTGGGTTGGTGGTTTATTGAATTATTCGAGATAGAGGTTGCATGGTATTGAATATTGAGGCGTTATTGCCACAGCATCAGCAGGCAAAGCGTATTTATGTCGCCTATAGCGGCGGTGTTGATTCCCATGTTTTGCTACATTTATGTGCAATTTCGCCAATGATAAAAAATAAGTTGTCCGCCGTTTATGTGCATCACGGGCTGCAACTGGCGGCGGATGCTTGGGCGGATCATTGCCAGCATACCGCACAAGCATTAGGGGTTGATTGTTTGGTGTTGCGGGTTAATGCTTCGCCAAAACCAGGAGAAAGTCCGGAAGAAGCCGCCAGAAATGCCCGTTATCAGGCATTGAAGCCGTTATTGTCATCGGAAGATTTACTAGTGGTGGCGCAACATCAGCAAGACCAATTGGAAACGGTGTTGCTGCAATTATTTCGTGGTAGTGGTTTAAAGGGCTTGTCGGCAATGCCTGAAATTGCCGTGTTTGGCTCGGGCTTGCTGCTTAGGCCGTTATTAAACATTGGCAAACACCTTATTGATGAGTATGCCAAAAGCCACGCTTTGCAGTGGATTGAAGACCCAAGCAATAAGCTTTCAGATTATGACCGCAATTTTTTACGCAATGACATCGTGCCGCAATTGCAGCAACGCTGGCCTGGATTGGCAAAATCGGTGTCGCGGTCGGCACGGCATTGTGCAGAGGCGCAAGCGATGTTGGCAGATGTCGCCAAGGATTTATTGGCAAACCTGATTGATTTAACCGACAACACTTTGCCTATCGACAAGTTATTGCAGCTATCGGCTGCCGAGCAGCGCTGGGTGATTCGTCAATGGTTTGGGCAAATGGGCTTAAAAATGCCTTCACAAGCCACTTTAGGGCGATTGTTTACCGAAGTGCTGGCGGCGAATGAAGACCGTGAGCCACTGTTGGCGGGCAAGGGTTATAGCTTGCGGCGTTACCGTAACAAATTGTTTTGTTTGCAAACTAAAGCGGCGGAAAGTCCTTTTCAAGGGGTATGGGATAGCTCAACCAATCCGTTGTATTTGGGCGGCGGCGATTATTTGCGCTGGTCAATGGCATCACAAGGCATTGATTTGTCGGTGTGGCAGCAAGCGCAAATAAGCATTCAGTATCGGCAAGGTGGTGAAAAAATCCGTTTGCCGCATCGGCAAGGTAGCCACGATTTGAAAAAGCTTTGCCAAGAAGCCGGGATTCCGCCTTGGCAAAGGTCAGTAATGCCGTTGATTTATTTGGATGGTCGGCTGGCGGCAGTGGCGGATCGTTGGCTTAGCGCAGATTTTTACCAAGAAAGCCATGATGGTTGTGTGCGTTTGCATTGGCAATCGGCTTGATCTTGCCCCGTTAACTCCAGCAAGCGCCTCATAGTTCGGGAAATGTCATAATGGCGTCTATATGATGCCTAACCGTTCGGGAGGAAAATCGCTTAATAGGCCAATGAGTTCAGTTACAGATGTATTTGTCGCTCCAGCAAATTAAACTTGAAAAAATAATATCCTCTCGGCACGTGATAGCGGACATAGTTAGATATAAATTCACAAACGGTAGAACAAAGTAGGGTGTATAAGCGAAGCGTCATGCACCGAATTGTGAATAGACAAAACGGAATCTGCAAAGCAGCCTCTAATACATAGGCAATGGCGACAGCAAAAAAAATGCCAATCAGCTAATAGGATGGGCTGAACAAAAGGCTATCAATTCAAAACTCTTAAGACCCATACTTAACATCGATTTTTCCTTTAACTGACCAGTAAATCTTTAATTTTCATTTCCGTACCTTTCAGTACCGTCATTTGCGGGTTGCCACAATAAGGGCACGGGTTGTACAAATTGAGCAATTCGCTTTGTTGCTTGCATTGGCGGCATTCACCCAGCCCAGGTAATTCGGTGATGATTAGTTTAGCATTTTCCGCCAGCGAACCCTTCATCACCACATCAAAACCAAAGCGTAAGGCTTCCGGTTCTATACACGACAACTTACCGACCGCTAAAGTGACTTGGTTGACTTTGGAAAATTGCTGGTGGATAGCGTGATCTTCCAAAATTTCACGGACGTTTTCGAGCAGAGAGAGTTCGTGCATGGGCTAATTTAATATGGATATAGGATGTGCTGACTATAGGAGGCGTATCAACCGCGAAAACTCGACAGATGCGCTTACGTTTCTCAGCACATCCTACGCGGGTAGTGGTTAAATTTATAGTGATGATGGATAATTCATCACATGATAGAAAAAAATCACCTACCGATGTCAGGCTTGTGAAAGCACTGATTTGATAAAAAATGACCATTCCGACAGCGGCAAACAGCAATATATCTGCAAAGCTTGCGGCCGCCGAGGTGTCATTAATGCCAGAAAGTCCAAGCACAGCGAGGCAGAAAAAGAGCAGATACTCAATGCCTATTTTGAGCGGCCTAGCATGCGTGGCATTCGCTGACGGCACATGGAACTTTGAACCGGAGTCGGGAGAAGTTGGTGCCGTTAGTCCCGGATAGATACCATCTCTCCACACCAACCACAAGAGGCTACACAGCCACTTGTGGTTGATAGGGTTGCTGGTGTTTTATGACACCATAACAAATCTGTACCAGCTTCCGCATGGCGGCTCCCAGAGCTGACATGTTGCTTTTACCCTTTCCGGTCAGGCGTTCATACTGGGCCTTGATGTCAGGGTTATAGCGGGTTGCGGTGACGGTCGCCATGTAGAGTTTGGCGCGTATCTTGGGGCTACCGTTTTTTGCCAGTTGCGGGCGGCCTTTGAGGCTACTGCCCGATTCCTTCTGCACGGGCACCAAGCCGAGATAGGCGGCACATTGGCTGGCACTGGCAAACTGGTGTGAACCCAGCACCATCAGCATCTGCCGTGAAATCACTTTGCCTACGCCGGGTATGCTTTCCAATAACACCTTGTTGTCCTTTAGTTTTTTGTGCTTCTTGATGTGTTCGTCAATGAGTTTTTCTAAGGCCGCCTGTTCGGCCTCGAAAAGCCCGATCATGTGCGTAATGGATTTCAGGACGGTGTCCGGCGTGTCCGCCACGATGGCCTTCTCCTGGCGATTTTTCTCACGCTGCAGGTCTTTTTCGACCGCCGCCAGACGGGCCAGCAAGGCTTTGAGTGTCCTGACTTCCGCCGGAGCGGGTTGCCAGAGGCTGGGCTGTTCCCGCTGCCCGTAACGCGCCAACATGGCGCTGTCCTTTTTGTCGTTTTTGGTCTGCACGCCCAAGCTCTGGGCATAGTGCTTGACATGGGCCGGGTTGACGACGGACACGTTGGCACCGTGGTCGTAAAGCCATGCCGCCAGGTTTTCGTGGTAAATGCCCGTCGCTTCCATCACAAAGTGCAGTCCGCCAATTTCAAGGCCAGCGTTTTGCTGGGCCCACAAGACCAATTGTTGCCAACCTTCCGGTGTGTTATTGACGGTTTTGGCCTTGATTTTGCTATCCGTTTTTAGCCAAGCACAATCCAGTTTGGCTTTGCTGACACCGACACCGATTATGTTCATTTCCCCGTGCTCCGCTTGTTCATACAGCCTCTTTCCCATTAGGGAAGGACTTGGATACCATTCAGTATTAAGAAAGGAAGCGCATGGGTTTTATCTACTTGACAGACTTTTCGTCTCAGCCCTTATACAAACTCTGATCATGCGCTTTGATATAATGCTAGCTAGGCAATATATCATTCGCTGACGGCACATGGAACTTCGAACCGGAGTCGGGAGAAGTTAGTGCCGTTAGTCCCGCGTAGCCCTTATCGCAACCGGCGTTTTTTCGAGCATGCTTTTTGCGAAGAATAAAATGTAACCGGGCGATGTTGAGGGCGTAGAGTCAGTGGCACGATGACCCGATCCCCTTGTTGGGTCGGGGCGATATTGTGACAGGACGGCGCGGGCTTGCGGAGTAATCTAACCGTCGCGTAGTTTTTGCGGATTTTTGGGCAGGATGCCCGAAAAATCTTTACGCAAAAATGGCGACTCGCTTAAAAGTAGCATTAGACGAGAAATTAACAGTAAATATCAGTTATTATCTGCACATAGAACTCAATGCCACTGTCTTTATTCAACGGTTTTTGTTCTTTTTAAAAGCGCTTTTAATTTGATCCCCACTTTTTAATTATTAAAGGAAACAGAAAATGCTGACTAAGAAAAATTTATTGTTATTGTTAATAGCTACACAAATGATTGGCTGTGCTGGGGATGTGAAAAAAGAGCATCAGCAACCTGAAAATTTAACGGAAGCGACGTTTTTTGATTCTGGGGTATTCGATCAAGATTTATCCAGTAAACTTAGCCAAAATCCAGATAAGTTTGTTATTAAACCGTCGACACCTTTGAATGTGAATAAATTGCCAGAACGTGTTGATAGATGGCTTTCTAAAATCAAACAAGAAAATGGCAATGTTCAGCTTAAAGAATATTCGCCAACACCTACTAAAGACATGTCTCTTTTAATGGATATGGCTGTAAAGCTGTTTGATTTGGCACAAGATAAAATAATGTACAACCCTGCGAAAGAATATGATGCGATTGTTGAGTATGAAAAAAGCTCAGGTGAAGTTAAGCAAATCATGTTGTACAAAAAGAAATAATAAAAAAAGCGGTTGGGGTAATCCCTAACCGCTTTTTAATTTTGCTAATTTAGTTCTGGTATGAAATAGGCTGCTTTCACACCAGAACGTTGTTATTAAAAATAGAATCTTACATCACCTAATGAATGGGTTAACCAAGGCGTTTGTTTTTTGCTGGTAGTAGTACGCACTGACTCGGCAGCCTCAGCAAACACTTCCTCTAAGCGATGTTCTTTTCTAATGGATGTCAACAGGCCTGTGGTAAATGGGCTATTGTGCCCAGTGCCATCCGCTGCGGTATCGCCAGGCGAGGTGGCGTAAGCAAATAAAGCACGATTTTTTGCTTTTGGCGGTTGTGCCAAACCTGACCCCATGACTTGCCGAGTGGTTGACGTTTGCCCAGAACTCGCTGATGCTTCAGCCCGTTTTAAGGTGCGCCCGCTGCCTGAAATGGACTCAGCCATTGGATTATTTCGGCAAGCATCTAAAACAATAATGCTCACACCGGCATTATTCATGGCTTCTACGACTTGATTAAGTGAAACGGCATTGCCATCAACTTGACCGGAGCTTTCAATTTTTTCTACCGTATCGACGGGTATCAAAAAGTTTTGGTCACTTTGCTGCATACCGTGTCCGGCAAAAAAGAATAACCCTACCGATTTCGCCCCAGGAATTAGTTTAGAGCCCAAGCGATCAATAGCCGCTTTCATGCTGGCAAAATCGGTATTGGTCAAGGTTTCTACCTTAAACCCCATTTCTTCAAGCTTTAGACTAATGTCTGTCGCATCATTTTGTGGATTAGCCAATTGTGCTTGCCCTGGATAGCTGCTGTTGCCGATGACTAAGGCAAAGCGTTCGCCGCTTTCTCCAAAACGTTTTTCTTTGGTTTTATCACAGAATGGTGGCTCACAAATAACGGCATTGCCAATACTTGTTGCAAACAAACAAAGCATTGTAAAAACAACAATAAGATAATATTTGAGTTGTTTCATAATTATTCACCTATATAGGTTTTAAAGATGCAGCTTCAAGATTTACAGTTTTATATTCAAAGTCACATCACGATCTTTAATGGTTAGTTTTTTGGTTTTACTTTTGTTGCCTGATGAAACTTTTACTTTGTAATCACCTGGTTTTAAAGCCATACCTTCTTCATAGTCGGTTTCACCATCAGCTTCAATGATGGTGATGTCACAATTTCTGGGTTTTGTCATTACCGTTAAGTGATATTTACCAATATCTGACGCAGCTAGAGATTTTGGATCAATTGGCTCATAGTTGGTGAAAGCAATTTTTTTCAATTTTTTGATGCCAGTCGTAATTTCTTTGTTACCAGAATCTAATGCGTCAGCTTCTACAAACATGTCATAAGCTTCTTTTTGATTTATCTTTGAGTTTTGATCTTTACGAAGTTTTAAAAGCCCATGATTAAAAAGCGATGCGGCTCGGCATTTGCTGTCTTTTGCAGTGACTTCAAGTTTTTTCCATTTATCTTCCGCTTCACTGTCTAAACCTTGTGAGGCATATTTTATTGCGGAATCAAATGAATCATCGACACCGCAGCCAGTAGAAATCCAATTAAATAAAAATACATGAGGATGAGGGCTAACTTCTTCGGCTACTTTATCAGCCATAATATCTAATAACTTATTAGTGATGCGAGAATCACTTGAAAGGTTAGCATTCATGCTAGTAGGCATTCCCTTGCTAAGTAGCATGGCGGTCTGTTTTTCGCTCAGTTCGTGTTCCAAGTTTCCTGAAACTAAAATTTGTCCACTGGTGTCGGTAATTTTATAAACCAAAACAGCAGAAATTCTTTTAGATGACTCTTGCATGGTTTGGCTAGTTAAAGCTGTCCCTACGCCACCAGCAAAAACATTCAATACCGCCCCACCGACATTGTTAAGGGCACTTGCCCCTAAACCACTCAAAGCGGAGTTATCTTGTCCAGCGCCAGGCTCTGTCTCCGAGCTATCGCCACTTTCAAGTGTATTTTGAAGCAAGCTTTTACTAGAAGCCCCATTTTCTAATTGGCTGATAGTTACCGTGCCGCTAAGTATTGCTTTTGCACTTTTAGTTACAACTTGAACATACCCAGTTTGGTTAATGCTTGCATTAATTTTGTCTGAAATTAACTCGCCAAGACCAGTAGCATTACTACCTAAAACCCTAAATTGACCGATTTCTAATGGTGTTATTAGGCTTTCAGCTAATTTTTTTGAGGTTGGTGGGGTTAACATTTCCAACTTAACATCAGCTTTAACTGTTTTAGCTTCTGTTTGTGTAGCCTCTTCTTTGACTAATTTGGGTGCACATCCTGAAATAAATAAGATGGCACAAGGTAATAATAAAAAACTATTTTTTATCAACTTCATTTTGATCCCCTTTTATATTTATTAAATTTTTCAAAACGTTAAAAACTTACAGAAAAATATCAAATTGTTTTTGTGCCATCATAATTATTGATGGACTAATTTAGATGCATCAGCCTTAGATACCGAAACCAATGAAAGCGAGGAGGCTGCATAATGGGCTTGGCTTGTTTGCAACGCCTCTTGAAGCTGTTTCATTTCTACGGCATCAATTGATAATTGATCTTTTCCCATCAATGAATCCAAAATTTCTGGGCGTTTTGCACTAGCATCAAAAGCCAGCAGCAGCAATTGGTCGCTGCCAAATGGTGCAGTTGCTTCAATCAATTCGTTATCGGCTATGCCTGGAAAATGGATAGCTTTATTGCCATCGCGTGCTTCCAGCTCTTGTGGGTTAAAGGGATAAAGCACATTGATCTGGTTTTGTGCGTTGACCGAAAGCAGCAATAAATAGGCGGCTCGTTCTGCTTGTAAGGTAAAGTTGAAACGCTGTCCTTCAATAACAGCCGATCCTGCCAAACCATTGCCCAATTCAAGACTGACTGCAAAATCTGCTTTGGATTTGGATTGTTTTACCAGTTTGTCAAATGCAGCGCGGCTTTGAACCCAAGAACTCAATTGTTGCGGTGTAGCAATTCCCAAATCATCGGTAATACGGTCACCAGAACCTGTAGCGACGGTTAATTTACCGTTGCCCGATTTGGCGATAACTAAATCAGGATTGCTGTCATCCAGTTGCACGCCACTTAAGCCTGTTAATGCCGATTGGAATTCTGCACCCAAAGCGGAAACAGATAGGCGTAATGGTGTGTTGTTTGCGGGGGCGGCTGGTTTGACGGTAGCGGCGGTTACTGAACCAGTATTAAAAACAGGCAAGGCTGTTGCTGAGGAATTGCCACTATTTAAGGGGAGTGCCATCGGCGTTTGCGGCCAATGCTGTTGCGCGACTAAATCTTTGGAGGATTCGTAAATTTCTTGGAAGGTAATGTTGCCATCGCTGTTTATGTCAGCACGGCTTTGTTTGTTTAAAATACGTAGTAAAGCGTCAGTGAATGCGCCATGTGCTTGGCCATCAAAGGTACGGCTACCACCGGGTATATCGTTTGCCGTTTCATTTTCTTGTGCGGCACTCATATAAACGATATTTCGGTAGGGATAGGGTTCGACGCGCGCCATGCTTTTACTTGCTGCGGGTATTTCTTCAGAGGGGCTGCTATCGGCTTCGGAAGCGGGAAGCTTCATAAAACGGGCTTTGGTTTTGGCCTTACCGCCTGAAAATAAACTACGGACTGAGTTGCCTGAGTAGCAAGAATCGAAAACCACCAACATATGCCGATCGCCTTGATCTAATTTAGTCAGTAACGGCTTTAAATCGGTTTTGCCAACAATTAACGAATCTTTGCCTTTAAATCCATACGGAACTATAGCGCCGGAAGAATAAGGCAGTTTCATTGCACCACCAAAACCTTCATCTTTGGCGCTGGTGCCGTGACCGCTGAAATAGATAAATATTTCATCGCCAGCCTTTGTGGTTTCCTGCATTTTTTTAATTTCTTGCAGAATATTGCTTTTAGTGGCGTCTTTATTAACTAATTTGGTGATGTTTTCACTTGAAAACGCCCAGTTCTTTAACAAGGCTTGCTCTAAATCTTCAACATCATTTGGTGGGCCTTCTAATTCATATGGGGGATCGTATTGACCAACGCCAATCAGTAAGGCGTGTTTGTTATTGGCTGTGGCTGTGGTAACTGATTTTGGTGGGGCGGTCAAAAGCTGTGGTTCAGCCGCTGGTGGTCTGCGAACTAGGGTCCTGTCGCCATCTTTATGTTCAACCACGTTTTCAGTTGGCGGCGGCGTTGAGGCACAGGAACTTAACAAAATTAGAAATAAACTGTAGACCAAATTACAAATACACTTTTTCATTGTTGCATCTCTTGATAAAACAGAAGTTAGAAGAATTGCCGATGCTAACTTTTTTGTCAATTGATTTGTGCAAATCGCGTAAATTTGTCTCTTCGAAAAATAAACGTCTATCTAAATGGTCTGTTTTTCAGTTGTTTTGTTAGGTGGAATTTGAGTCATCCTGCCTGTTGTGCGGTCAAGATGACCGCACTCTCATTTTATGTTGCTTTGTTGACGGTATTGCTTTCAACCCAGCGCACTTGCTCAGATACCAATTGCTCTTTTTTCCAAAACGGTGCTTTGGATTTCAAGGCTTCCATGATGTAACGGCAAGCGGCGAAGGCGTCGCCGCGATGGGCTGTCCAGACGGCGACGATGACGATGGGGTCGTTGGGCAGGATGTCGCCAACCCGATGGACAACTAGCGCATCTAACACCGCCCATTGTTGGCTGGCTTCACTAACGATTTTTTCCAGTTGTTTTTCGGTCATGCCGGGATAATATTCCAAGCACATCGCGGTAATGTCTGCGCCTTCGTTAAAATCCCGCATAGTGCCGATAAAAATACTGGTTGCGCCATAACTGCCCGCAGGCAAATGTTCGGCTTGGTAAGTTTGTACGGCTTGCCAAGGGTCAAACGCCTGTTCGGCTATTGTTATCAACATTTCAACCTCCGGTCACTGGCGGGAAAAACGCCACTTCGTCACCATCGGCAACAATGGCATCTAAGCCTACATAATCCATGTTTACCGCCGCCAAGATGTTGTTCGGCAAACTTAAATCCGGATTTAGCTGTTGCCAAACCGCCTGTACCGTTAAACCTTCGGCAAAATCTAAGTGGCTTTCTGAACACCCCAAACGCTCTTTTAAACTCGCGAAGTACCGCACTTTAATTGACATAAACATTCACACCGTTAACAAATACCAAGATAATAGCCATTTTTTCCATTGTACTGAACAAATGCCGCAACTGACCCATTTTAACGAATCCGGCGAAGCCCATATGGTGGATGTCGGCAACAAAGCCATAACTGACCGGGTGGCTGTCACCGAAGGTTATATTGAGATGCAAGCCGATACCCTTAGATTGATTGCCGAAGGCGGCCATAAAAAAGGTGACGTGCTGGCGATTGCTCGAATCGCGGGGATTATGGCGGCAAAAAAAACCGCTGATTTAATCCCGCTATGCCATCCTTTGCCAATCAGCCATGTGTCGGTGGATTTTCAGATTGAAACCGAACGGCAACGGATACGCTGCCAATGCACAGTAAAAACCACCGGACAAACGGGCGTGGAGATGGAGGCGTTAACCGCTACGCAAATCGCCTTGCTGACCATTTACGATATGTGCAAGGCGGTTGATCGGGGTATGGTGATCCAATCGGTGCAATTATTGGAAAAAGCGGGCGGGAAATCGGGGCATTGGCAGCGTTGATTATTCCAAATAATTATTTTTCAAACTCACATAATGCTCTGCCGAATAGGCTAAAAATTCCTTTTCAGTAACGCTTAACGGGCGGATTTGTTTGGCGGGTGCGCCGACATATAAAAAGCCGCTTTCTAAACGTTTACCCGGCGCAACTAATGCGCCTGCACCCAGCATCACATAATCTTCAAGCACCGCACCATCCAAAATGATGGCACCAATGCCGACCAAGCAATAATCACCAACAGTACACGCATGTACTACCGCCCGATGCCCAATGGTTACGCCTTTGCCAATCCGTAACGGCTGCCCGACAGGTGAAAACTTGCCCGCATGGGAAACATGCAGCACCGCGCCGTCTTGTACATTGGTGTCATCGCCGATAGTAATGCTTTCGACATCGCCGCGTATTACGGTTGTCGGCCATACAGACACGTTATTGCCCAAGGTAACATCACCAATTACCACGGCAGAGTCGTCTATGAACACGCTTTCGCCGAGTGTGGGATAGCGGCCTTTAAATGCTTTTATTGTCATCTGATCTCCTTAACGATGTCGGTGGTGAATTCATACTATAAAAAAAACCGCATATTGACATACAATCAACGTCTATTCATAACTTTTGGAATGTGAAAATGGCACTATTTGATGGCATAAAACGGCAGCTACGTTCGGTAATTGAATGGCAACAACCGGATGCAAATTGTTTGTTCCAACAGTGGACGGATAATGGCGACGAAATTAAAAACGCTTCCACGTTGATAGTTGGCCCAGGGCAGGGTTGTATTTTCGTTTATAAAGGTAAAGTGCAAGCGGTGATTCAAGAGCCGTGTGCCATCAATTTAAAAACTGACAACATCCCGTTTTGGACAACCATCAGCCGGGTAATGCAGTTTTTTGAAAGCGAGCATAAAGTCGGTATTTATTTTTTTAAACGCACCGACATCATCGACCAGAAATGGGGCACCACCTCAGCCATCAAATACCAAGACCCGCAATACCACTTTCCTGTGGGCTTAAAAGCATTCGGCAATTACAGTTACCGGATTGTTGAACCGCGACATTTGTTTGAAGCTGTTGTCGGCAGTCAAGAAGCCTTTTATATCGATGATTTCCGCACCGTAATGGCATCACGGTTTTTGCAACCGCTGAGTGATTTTCTTGCCAGCAGCCATTTTAGCTATACCGATATTGACCAAAACCGCGATGACATTGCCTTAGAAATGCGAACAACCTTGTCGGGCATATTTACCGGACTTGGTTTACATCTGACCGATTTTCGTATTGAAGGCACGGATTTTGATGAAGAAACCCAATCCCGTATCAACCGCATTGCCGATTTGACAGCCGAAGCCCAAGCCGCCAAAGCCGCAGGTTTGGATTACGCACAATTGCAGCAATTGGAAGCCATGCGCGAAGCTGCCAGAAACGAAGGCGGCGGGGCGGGAATGGGTATGGGATTGGGAGCCGGTATCAGCTTTGGGCAAAACCTGTCGCAAGCGATCACTCCACCAACGGCTGCCGCAAGCAATATCACCACTAAACTGACTGAGCTTAAAAGCTTGTTAGATGCAGGTTTAATTTCTGATGAAGATTACGCCAGCAAAAAACAACAACTGTTAAACGATTTTTAACATGGCTAAATGCACCTATTGTTCTGCACCGTTAATGGCGAGTACCACCGTTTGCCGTTACTGTAATGCCCGCAATGATATTGATCTGCAAGGTAACCACCATTACCAAAGCAATGGTATTGCCGAAGACAAACATTGTCCGCAGTGCGAAATCAACCTAGAAAATATCACCATTAAAAGTGCAGATATTTTGGTACATCGCTGCAACGGTTGTTACGGTTTATTTTTTAATCCTGGACAAGTTGAAACCTTATTGGCGGCAACGGTTTCTGAAAGCTTACAAATCAATCTGCAATTGCTAGACACCATCAACCAAGACCGCTACCAAGGCAATAAACCGTTTAAATATCTTAAATGCCCCGTCTGCCAAGCATTCATGAACCGTCATGTATTTGCCTACCGAAGCGGCGTGGTGGTTGACCAATGCCAATTACATGGCATTTGGTTAGAAAACGGCGAGTTAACGCATTTATTAGAATGGAAATCGGCTGGTGGTGATCTATTGCAGAACAAAAATACCCAAGCTGTCCCGCCCCAAAAACCCTCGGGCCTTTCCAATCAGCACTTGGAATACCGGGCCGATAATACCGAAATCGGTATGCTTGATGTGTTGAATACCTTGTTTAGCCAATTCTTACGTTAAGCGCGGATGTATTGCGTTGAAGCGCCACAAATCTATGAAGAAATCATCAAAAAATCGCGCTTTATTGGTGTGCTCAGCCCCTGTAACAGCGAAGCCGAGGCGCATAGCCAATTACGGCAATTGCATATCGATCACGCTAGCGCCACCCACATCGCCTTCGCCTACCGGATAAAAGCTCCAGATGGCCTAATTTACCGATTCCACGATGCAGGCGAACCCCCAGGCACTGCTGGCAAACCGATTTATCTGCATTTGGAGGGTAAAAACTTGGTCAATGCCTTAGTTGCTGTCATCCGCTATTACGGCGGGATAAAACTGGGGGCAGGGGGGCTTACCCGCGCTTATGGCAACACCGCCAAACATGTCATCGAAGCCGCAACGCTAATCCCGAATATTGACTGGCTAACCGTGCCGTTGAATTTAGATTACAAAGACCTGCAAGCTTTAGAGTATTTATTAAAGAAAATTAACGGTTATATCATCCAGCAAGATTTCACCGAACAAGTGAAATTGATAGTGCAATTGCCCGCCGAGCAATTAGCGGTATTGACGGCAGCATTTCCTTCGCATTATTAAAACACTCAACTTGTTATGGCAAACATCATCACCATCACCACAAATACCGCGATTGATTTTTTTATTACCGTTAAAGATTTAACGGGCGATGCCATACTCGCTGAAAGCAGCCATGATTTTGCTTGTGGTAAAGGCATTAATGTCGGTAAGGCTGTAACGCAGCTAAGCCAGCAGGTGCGCTGCTTAGGTTTTGTCGGTGAGCAATCCTTAGCGGCGTTTACTGCGATAAGCTCGCCGCTGTTACAAACCGACTTCATCGCCGTCAACGGTAAAACCCGCACCAATATTACCTTGCGGGCGACGGCAAGCGCGCAAGAAAACCATATACGAACCGCTGGGTTTAGCGTTACCGCTGCCGATTGCCAACGGTTATTGGCACAACTTGATGGCTTGGTTGTTGCGGGTGATGTGGTGGTGATTTCTGGCAGTTTACCGAAAGGTGCGCCGGAGAATTTTTACCAAACTTTAATCGCTTTATGTCAGCAAAAATCGGTAACGGTTTTTTTGGACAGTAGCGGTGCAGCGCTACGCGAAGGCATTAAAGCCAAGCCTTATGCTATCAAACCTAATCAACAGGAATTGGCGGATCTTACTGGCGAAAATTTAATCGATACCCATACCATCATCGTCGCCGCGCAAGCGATTATTGCCCAAGGGGTAAAGTGGGTCTGGGTTTCCAGAGGTGCGGAAGGGGTGTTGGTCGTTGGCGAGCAAGGCGTGCTTTCGGCAAAGCTTAACGAGTTACCTGAACCGATACATAGCCATGTCGGTTGTGGTGATGCGTTATTGGCAGGCGTGGCGGTGGCGTTTGTGCAAGACTTGGCTTTGGAGGATGCTGTAAAACTCGCCGTGGCTTGCGGCACAGCCAATTTGTTTAGTATGGAGCCTGGGCAATTCGATTACGCTTTAATGGCGCAATGTTTGGGACGGGTTGAAATACAGTGGTTTTAGATATTCAACATAGGTGGAGTCCAAAACATGTTTTGGACTCCAATTAAATACACGACAACAATTGATGGATAAGCGCTTATTTAATATTCCGCATCATGATAAATATTCTGCACGTCATCCAATTCGTTGAGCATATCTAAGAATTTTTCAAACATAATCAAATCGTCCCCGCTGATTGCGGTGGTGCTTCTTGGCAAAAATTGGATTTCATCGACGTCAAAATCAGTCACGCTTAAACTATCTGCCAATGCTTGTTTAGCTTTAAAGTAGTCGCCTGGTGGGGTAAAAACGGTGATTTTATCGTCTTCACTTTCTACATCGGTCACGTCGACATCGGCTGATAACAAGGCATCCAAAACCGCTTCTTCATCACTATGGATGAAAGCCAGAATCGCTGAGTGGTCAAACATGTGGCTGACCGCGCCTTGAATACCGATTTTAGCTTTGGTTTTGGTAAAGCATTGGCGCACATCATTGAAGGTGCGGTTGGGGTTGTCGGTAAGGCAATCGACAATCACCATGCAGCCGCCTGGGCCAAAACCTTCGTAACGGGCTGGGAAAAAATCTTCGCCGCCTGCGCCTTTGGCTTTATCTAAGGCTTTGTCGATTACATGGGAAGGTACTTGGGCTTTTTTGGCGCGTTCCATCAAACCGCGTAACGCTAAATTGCCGTCCGGATCGGCGCCGCCAGCTTTGGCACAAACGTAAAGTTCACGTCCGTATTTGCTATAGACTTTGGTTTTTGCACCCGCAGTTTTCGCCATTGACTCTTTGCGGTTTTGGTAGGCTCTGCCCATGTGTTTATTGCTCCAGTGAAAAGATAAATGCGCGGATTTTACCGTTATCCATTTGCTGAGGGAAACTTTTAGTCATGCTTGCAAGCAATCAACGGTATTTTGCGGTGAAAAAATTACAGCTGATAACTAACCAACAATCCCAAAAACACCGCCAACCCAAACCAATTGCTGTTTAAAAAGGCTTTAAAACAAGCGGCTTTTTGGCGATGGAAAATCAGTTTTTGTTGATAGCCGCACAAGCCCGTCGCCGCTGCTACACCAAGGTAATAAGGCCATTGCAGTTGTGCCAATATCCCGACGGCAATTAACAAACCGATAATAATGGTTTGCAATATCGCCATGATGTGGCGGTCGTAATCGCCAAATAAAATCGCCGTGGATTTAACGCCGATTTTTAAATCATCGTCTTTATCCACCATGGCATACATGGTGTCGTAAACCAAAGCCCATAACATCACCGCCAGATACATCAACCAAGCAACAAGAGGAATCTCTCCACGTTGCGCGGCGAAGGCCATCGGTACTGCCCATCCGAAAGCGATACCTAAATAGGCTTGCGGCAACTGGGTGTAGCGTTTCATAAACGGGTAACTGGCGGCGAGGAATGCGCCAATAAACGATAATAAAATGGTGTAGATATTCATCAATAACACCAGTCCGAAAGCAATCAGACACAGCACCGCAAATAATATCAAGGCTTCTTTGGGCTTTACCTTGCCTGCGGCAATGGGGCGTTGTTTGGTGCGTTCTACATGCGGATCAAAATCGCGGTCGGCATAATCATTTATCACACAGCCCGCCGCCCGCATCAGCACCACGCCTAAGACAAAAACGGTAAGCACCAAGCCATCCGGTTTGCCATCACCTGCCACCCATAACGCCCATAAAGTCGGCCAGAGTAAAATCAACGTGCCTATCGGGCGATCAAATCGGGCCAACAACCAATACTGTTTTAATTTATCCATCATCTTTCATCATAAGAGTTTTGTTGGTGCTATTATAACCGCTTTGTTTTCACGGGGGCTTATCCACCATGAGCGTAACCATTTACCATAACCCACGCTGCGGCAAGTCCAGACAAACCCTGGCTTTGCTGAAAGAACAAGTGCTAGAGCCGACGGTTATTGAGTACTTAAAAACACCGCCAAGCGCTGAAACCTTAGATAGCATTTTGCAGCTACTCGGCCTAGAGCCAAGGCAATTAATGCGTACCAAAGAATCGGACTACAAAGCCCTTAATCTGGCTGACCCAAATTTAGACAGGCCAGCACTTATCGCCGCAATGATCGCCCATCCTATCCTTATTGAACGCCCCATCGTGATGGCAAACGGCAAAGCTGCTGTCGGTCGTCCACCCGAAGCAGTGTTAACCATCTTATGAGCAACATGACCAACATCCTGATTTTATATTTCTCCCGCCACGGCAGCACCGCTGAAATGGCTAACCATATCGCCCGTGGTGTCGCCTCCGTTGACGGCGCAGAAGCCATACTACGCACCGTGCCGGAAATTTCTGCCATCTGCGAAAAAACCGCACCCAGCATTCCCCAAGAAGGCGCGGTTTACGTTAGTTTGGAGGATTTAAAAAACTGCGACGGCTTAGCACTAGGCAGCCCCACTCATTTTGGCAACATGGCCTCGCCGCTGAAATATTTTTTGGATAGCACCACGCCGCTATGGATTTCCGGCGCATTAGTCGGCAAGCCCGCAGGCGTATTCACCTCCACAGGCAGTATGCACGGCGGGCAAGAAACCACCTTGCTAAGCATGATGTTACCGTTGCTGCACCACGGCATGATGATCTTAGGCTTGCCCTACAGCGAACACGCGCTGCGGGAAACCACCACAGGCGGAAGCCCTTATGGTGCTAGCCATGTGGCTATGGATGATGGCGGTTTAAGTGAGGATGAAAAAGCCCTTTGCCGCGCCTTGGGTGCACGCTTAGCAACCACTGCCAGCCAGTTAAAAGCCAACAGATGAAAGCCATTTATTTCTATTATTTAGCCTTAATCGGCTTCTTCGGCTTATTCGCCTTATTGATGCTCTGGCCTACCGTGCTGATGCCACCAACCGACTTTCCTGTCGCCTTGCGTTTGCTAATCACCGTCACGCCCTTGTTACTGCCGATGCGCGGTATGTTAGATAAGCAACTGAAACCCTGCTCGTGGGCGGCTTACATCAGCCTGATTTACTTCATCCACGGCACGATTGAAGCCTACGTAAGCCCAGACGCACGGCTGTACGCCTTGCTGGAAACCGCATTCAGCCTGCTACTATTTTTTGGCGCGAATTTTTATGTGCGTGGTATGAAGCGACACTAACATGGCAGAACAACTTCCCTTAGCGTTCGAATTCCGCGCCAACCAAAGCTTCAGCGACTTTTACCCCGGCAGTAACCAAGAAGCGCTAACGCATTTACAAGCCAGCGCAACAGGCGCGGGCGAAGCGCAAATTTATCTTTGGGGAGAATCTGGCCTCGGCAAAAGCCATCTATTGCAAGCCTGCTGCCAACAAGCCAACCAACAAGGGT
The DNA here is from genome assembly GCA_903928685.1 of uncultured Methylococcaceae bacterium. Lineage (GTDB taxonomy): Bacteria > Pseudomonadota > Gammaproteobacteria > Methylococcales > Methylomonadaceae > Methylovulum. The sequence goes on along the minus strand of CAIYRS010000007.1, from coordinate 8,159 downwards.
TATCAGCCTTTTATTTCGCCTTTGCTGCTGAAAACTTGCCTGATCCGGCGTTGTTAATCGGCTTAGAAAAATTGGATTTGGTGTGTTTGGACAATATCGACGCTCTCGCAGGCCATAGCGATTGGGAACTGGCCTTGTTCAACTTCTACAACCAACACCGCAGCTTGGCGCACCACCTCATCCTCGCCGCCAACAACCCGCCCGACCAACTCGGCATTAAACTGCCCGATCTAAAAACCCGCCTCAACTGGGGACTAACCTTAAAACTACAGCCCCTGCAAGACCAAGACAAAATCGCCGTGCTGATGTTTAAAGCCGGACAACTCGGTTTTGACATATCCCCACAAGTCGGACGCTTCCTGCTCACCCATTTCGACCGCGATTTGCCATCGCTCTGGGCATTGCTGGATAAGCTAGATAAAGCCTCGCTGGCAGCACAGCGCAAGTTGACTATTCCTTTTTTGAAGCAAGTGCTTAGGGATTAATTAGAATGAATATCATCTTAAAACCACCTTGTAATTAAAGTTATGTATGGATGCCATTCAAATGAGCATTCAGTACAACAAATTATCCCGTATGAGAAAATACTTCTATTGAAATAAGGAAATATTTATTCAATGAAACCACAATCGTTTGATCGTAATGAACATGTTTACAAAAATGAAGCATTTGCGGAATTGGTAAAAGATGCAATTAGATTTTTTAACGGAACACCTGTTCATGCACTTCCACCGCCTGAATCTTTCTTGGGAACAGGCGTATATGCCCTTTATTACACAGGACAAAATTCTTTATACAAAAAATACGCAGAATTAAATCGTCTTTCTTATAGTTATCCTATCTATGTTGGAAAAGCTGTTCCCAAAGGATGGAGGCAATCTCGTGCTTCTGAAAACACACTAAGCACATCGCGCGAACTTATTACTTGACTTAAAGAACACAGTAGAAACATTAGCTTAAGCAATGATTTGAGCCTTGAGGATTTTATGTGTCGCTTCATCATTTTTGAAGATGAAGGCTCAGACATGATTAGCACAATCGAAGCTGCTTTAATAAAACTCAACAAGCCACTTTGGAATACCGTTGTTGATGGTTTTGGCAATCATGATCCCGGAAGTGGTCGGTATGAGCAGGCAAAATCAGATTGGGATGTTATTCACGAAGGAAGAGTTTTGGCTAATAAATGCAATGGTAAACATACTGAAAAAAGCGTAATCATTGCTAATACTCAGCTACATCTACAAACATTGGGGTGTCAATATGAGAACCCTTGAAATTTTTTCAGGAGCAGGAGGATTAGCAAAAGGTTTAGAGTTATCAGGATTTAAACATGCTGCATTTGTGGAATTCAATAAACACGCCTGTAATTCTCTCGTTGAAAACTTTGATCCCAAATGTGTGTTTTTTGGTGATATTAAAGATTTTGATTTAGATAGTCTTGAGCAAATCGATTTAGTCGCTGGCGGGCCACCTTGCCAACCTTTTTCACTTGGCGGCAAGCATCAAGCCAATCAAGATAGTCGCGACATGTTCCCTTATGCCATAAGGGCTATCGAACGGCTTGTTCCAAAAGCCTTTGTATTTGAAAACGTAAAAGGCTTACTTCGCCCAAGTTTTTCGGATTATTTTGAATATATCATTTTAAGACTGGGTTACCCTGATTTTGCCATTTCGAAAAACTCAAATTGGGAACACCATCTTGACCAGCTCCGGAATATTGATCGATATAATCCAACGCAAAAAAAATACGATGTTACTTTTAAGTTAATCAATGCCGCCGATTATGGTGTTCCACAAACACGCGAACGTGTTGTTATTGTTGGCATTAGGAGTGACCTTTGTCTACCTTGGATATTTCCATCAGCAACGCACTCTGAAGATAGGCTACTTTGGGATATGTACATAACATGGGAATATTGGGAGCGTCATAAAATTCAAAAATCATTACGTCCTGTTTTAAAAGGCTCTTTTAAAGAAAAAATAGCCAAGTTATATGATAGGTATGGCATGTTTGAACCCGAATCCCTACCTTGGAAAACTATCCGAGATGCTTTATTTGATGCGCCAGACCCGAAATCAAACCACGGAATAATTGATCATATTTTTCGTGATGGTGCCCGCACTTATCCAGGACATACGGGCAGTGATTTTGATTGGCCGTCTAAAACCATTAAGGCAGGTGGACACGGTGTACCCGGTGGTGAAAATATGATTCGCTTTAATGACGGTAGTGTTCGATATTTCACAACTTTTGAGGCGAAGCGAATACAAACTTTTCCAGATGACTTTGTTATTAAGGGGGCATGGGGTGAAGCTATGCGCCAAATTGGAAATGCAGTCCCTGTGTTACTTGCCGAAAAAATTGGTGCGGCGTTAGCGACGAAAATACTGCAGTAGTTATTTTTATGCAGCTAAAATCCCTACATAACGTTGGATAAATAATTCGGTGTTGTCGCTCCGATTATGCTGTGGTTAAACAACACGGTCTTAGCATTAACAACCCAATAAGATGAACTAAGGTGTACTGAGGAACGAAGCGTATCGTTCGTATAACTCGACAGATGCGCCTTCTCCGTTGGCACATCCTATTCACTGATGTTTAAAGCAGGACAACTCGGTTTTGACATATCCCCACAAGTCGGGCGCTTCCTGCTCACCCATTTCGACCGTGATTTGCCTTCACTCTGGGCATTGCTGGATAAGCTAGATAAAGCCTCGCTGGCAGCACAGCGCAAGTTGACGATTCCTTTTTTAAAGCAAGTGCTTAGGGATTAAAAAGTCAGAATCTTGATTCAGACTCTTATTCTTTTACGCAACAACGCTACTTCATCAAATCAATATTCATGTTGATGTTTTCAACCAAATAAAAGTGTTCATTTCAACCATTTAACCATGGCCCAAAGCAAACAAGATAAAATTTTACGGTTATTTTTCTTCAAAAAATATTCTTTAGTAATTGATTATTAATGTCTTTTTTAATTTTTTTACATGATGGCATTGAAGCTGCTTAATGACAATTGTGATGGATAACAAACTTGTTTAAACCAAGGACGGAAAAATACGAAATTAACATCATCAAACATAATTTATTCTTGGAGAATTACCATGAACAAAAATATTTATACCAGTTTTGCTTTAGTTGCTTGTTTAGTTTCTGCACCTTTATTTGCGGATGTAACTGCTGGCTCTGAACACTTTGCTGCCAATGCTGAATCGGTTAACCATGATAAAGATGGCAATAAAGCATCGGCTGAGTCCGCCCATCGCAAATTTGTTTCCGAAGAGGAAGAAAGATCAGGGCATATTGGCTACAGCGGTTTTGAAGAGAAGGCAGCTGTTAACGGCAAACAAGCCACTGGCACTGTAACGGTTGCTCCTAGTAACAATCCTGATAAAGCATCGACTGATTCAGCCCATCGCAAATTTGTCTCAGAAGAGGAAGAAAGGTCAGGCCATATTGGCTATAGCGGTTTTGAAGAGAAAAAAGCCACGATTAACGGTAACTAAAAACTTTGTAAGATTCTGGAATTTAGGGTGGGGTTTCTTATATGGAAATCCCCCCTAAAGCTATGATTCAGCAAAAATAGGATGTGCTGTACCCAAAGGGCATAAAAGGAACGAAGCGCATCGTTCGCGTGACTCGACAGATGCACTTCTTCGTAGGCACATCCTATTCCCCGATCCAAGCGCCGAATTGGTGTTCTCAATTGAGCCATATTACCGTGGAAACCAAACAGAGCTTGGCCAGATAATTCCTTGCCAAGCGCTCATAGCGTGTAGCCACATGCCTGAAATGCTTTAACTTCTCTCAACCAGGTTACGTTCTTTATAAAGGGTTTTGTCCAACGCCCTTGGTGTTTTCCTGTTCTTTTTCGAGGGTATGACAGTAATAACAACCTGGCTAGCCGTTATGGCGGCCACGAACTGATCCGAATCGTAGCGTTTATCCGCCAAAACATACCCAGTGGTAAAGCCTGCAATCAATGATTCGGCTTGGGTATATTCTGATATTTGGCCAGCGGTTAGCAACAGACTGATCGGATTGTCCAAGGCATAAACTCTAAATTACCCAATCCATGACACTAAACGTTTTAGTAATCGGCACAGGCGCAGTTGGTGGTTTTTACGATGCGTTCGCGTGTCGGCATTGTGCCGCTGCAGATAAACAACACAGTTTTGCCATCAACAGCACGGTCTTTGAGTATTTAATTATGTGGCTAATATCTTCATTTTAATGCGCCAGCCCTTGCTCATTGCCGTGTTTCTTAAGACAGCCAATTTAAATCGCGTTAGAATACCGAAACTAAAACCAAGCCGTTGGGCCATCCCCAACCTACCAAAACTCTTCTTGTAAGGACCGTTAATGACCGAAATAACCGAAGTACCCAGTCCTTTTTGCGGCATCGGCACCGATGACCTGAGCATCCAAATAGACGGTAACACCGTGAAAGTGATCGCCAACGGCTGCGCGGTCAACACGCCACTGTTTGAACAGCCCATCAGCGACACCAGCCCACGCGTGGACGGCAAGGAAGTCAGCCTAGAAGCCGCTGTCGCCAAAGCTGCCGAGCTACTGAAAGACACCAAACTGCCAGTGATTGGCGGTTGCTCCACGGACGTAAACGGGATGCGCGGCTTGCTGGCCTTAGCAGACCGCGTTGGTGCGGTGGTCGATCAAATGAATTTTTCCCGTGCACGCACTAATTATTTAGTCTTGCAAGACTCAGGGTGGATGAACACCACACTGGCGGAAGTCAAAAACCGTTGCGATGTGTTATTGGTGGTCGGTAAGGATTTGGAATCCTTCGCACCGCGTTTTTTTGAACGGTATCTGTGGACAGATGCCATGTTCTTAGAGGACAGCAGCCAACGCCAAGTGATTTATCTGGGCAAAGCTCCGTCTACTGAGGCTTCAACCTCACCAAATGGCAATAAAGCCAAAGTCTTGGAATGCGCCACCGCCGACTTGCCGGAAGTTATCGCCGTGTTACGGGCTTTAGTTAAAAAACACCCGATCCGCGCCGAAAGCGTGGCGGGCATTGCCGTCAGCGACTTGCAAACCATTGCCGACCAATTGAAAGCCGCAAAATACGGCGTAGTCACTTGGTCGGCAGGTCAACTGGATTACCGCCAAGCCGATCTGACCGTACAAACCCTGTCAGAAATGATTAAAGACTTAAATGACATGAATACGCGCTGTTCAGGTTTGCCGCTGTCAGGCAAAGAAGGCGACCTAACCGCCAACCAAGTTTGTGGTTGGACGACAGGCTATCCGGCACGCACAAGCTTTAGCCGTGGCTATCCCGAATACGACCCGTTCCTGAATGATTCCCGTGAATTAGTGGCAAACGGCGAAGCGGACGCGCTGGTTTGGGTACAAGCCTATAACACCGCTTCCATTCCACCTATGACCGACTTGCCAACCATTGTCGTCGGACGCTCCGGCATGGTTTTTGAGAAAGAACCCGATGTGTTCATCCCCGTCGGCACACCCGGCATCGACCACGCCGGACATGTTTACCGCATGGATAGCGTTGTGGCAATTCGGTTGAAAAAATTGCGGGATTCTGGTTTGCCAAGCACCGCAGACGTAATGAATGCGATAGAAACTCAATGTAGGTTGGGTTAGGCGCTAGCCGTAACCCAACGATGTAGCTACAAAATTGAGAGCCTTATGCCTAAGATCATCCTCCTCGACCAACTGGATTTAACCCAAAGCTACAGCTATGCCGAATATTTGACATGGCAGTTAAAGGAAGCGGTGGAGCTGATTAAAGGCAAGATTATGCTGATGTCGCCTGCGCCGAACGTTGCTCATCAAAGCATTTCTGGAAATTTACACGCGCTGCTACACGCTTTTTTTAAGCACAAAAAATGCCGTGTTTTTGCCGCACCGTTTGATGTCCGGCTTTATGACCGCAAAAAATCGATCTTAAAAAATGAAGAGATACACACCGTTGTCCAGCCGGACATTTGCGTTGTGTGTCAACCGGAAGAAAAACTCGATACACAAGGCTGCAACGGCGCACCCGATTGGATTATTGAAATCCTCTCTAAAGGCACAGCCAAACGGGAAATCCACACCAACTATGAGCTTTACCAAGAAAGCGGTGTGATGGAATATTGGCTAGTGTTTCCTGGTCATCAAGCCATTCACCAATTCGTATTAAACGAACAACAAAAATATGAATTGCAGCACATGTACACCAACGATGATATTGCCGTGCCGTATCTATTTCCAGAATTGGCAATGAGTGTGAATGAGATATTTGATACTTGGGCACAAGATTAAATGAATTTAAGCCAATAACACATAGTATTAATAGGACACCATGCAAACCACCTCTGTCACTAGCAAAGGGCAAATAACACTCCCCAAAAGCATTCGGGAGCAATTGGGTATCAATGCAGGCTGTAAAATGTTAGCCACCATTGTAGGTGACCATATCGAATTGCGCCTGAGCGATGACAATACTGAACAAGTCACGACAGGATTTGGCATGTTAAAAAGCCGTCGGGCCGCTGTACCAGCCGATTTTGACCCAGCTAATTTATTGAACGATGATAGGGCTTGATACCAACATTTTGGCGCGTTATTACATTCAGGATGAAGCTGACCAAGAAGCTCAAAAGCAACATGAGCTTGCAAGGTCACTTATGGAGTCTGGCCAAGCCCTGATGGTTTGCAAAACTGTTTTGCTAGAATTTGAATGGGTAATGCGTGGTTACTACGCTTTTTCAGCCACAGAAATAGCCACTGTATTCCATCATTTGCTGTCGCTTGAATATGTCAGTTTAGAAGACAGGGAGGATATTCAACAGGCTGTTGCCACTATGAATTGTGGTCTTGATTTTGCCGATGCTTTGCATCACGCCAGCTATAAAGATTGCGCAAAAATGGCTTCTTTTGATGACAAAAAATTTGCTAAACGAGCCACGCGCATGGGTTTAACGCCTGTCGTTGTTGTTCCCCAATAATCAGCAAACATTTATACGCGACCAAACTATCGCCAATTTACTGTATTTTTAAATTACAAAATCCGTTTTAAGGAAACCCCATGTTAATCAAACTCACAGGCGGCACCATTTACGACCCCGCCGCTGGCATCGCAGGCCAACAACAAGATATTTACATCCAAGACGGGCGCATCATCAACCCGCCAGCGGAAGCCAAACCCGATAAAGAATACGATTTAAGGGGCAAAGTCGTGATGTCCGGCGCTATCGATATGCACACGCACATCGGCGGCGGCAAAGGCAATATCGCCCGTACCATGTTGCCGGAAGATCACCGCCAAGACCCTGTCGCCAGCACCCATATTTGCCGCTCCGGTTGCGGGCACGCCATGCCCAGCACGTTTGTAACAGGCTACCGTTATGCAGAAATGGGCTACACCGCTGGGTTTGAACCCGCCGTATTGCCGATCAACGCCCGCCAAGCGCACATGGAAATGGGCGATATTCCCATTTTGGACAAAGGCGGTTACGTCATGCTCGGCAGCGATGATTATTTGCTGCGGATGCTCACCGCCAAAAAAGACCAAAAAGCCATCAACGATTATGTCGCGTGGACGATGAATGCCGCTAAAGCCATCGGCGTAAAAGTCGTGAATCCTGGCGGCATCAATGCCTTCAAATTCAACCAGCGCAAACTGGATTTGGACGAGCAAAACGCCCATTACGGGGTAACGCCACGCGACATTTTGCAAGTGTTGGCAACCGCGGTTAAAGAATTGGGCGTTAGCCATCCGCTGCATGTCCACGGCTGTAACTTAGGCGTACCCGGTAACGTGCAAACTACGCTGGACACCATCCAAGGCATCGGCGGCTTGCCCATGCACTTGACGCACATCCAATTCCACAGCTACGGCACTGAAGGCGATTTCAAATTCTCCTCCGGCGCGGCGCAGATTGCCGAAGCCTTCAACAAAAACAAGAACATCACCATGGATGTGGGGAAAGTGTTGTTTGGCGCAACCGTCACCGCCTCCGGCGACTCGCAACGCCAATTTGCCAATGCCAGCCATGCCCACAATGGCAAATGGGTGGTCATGGACATCGAATGCGATGCCGGTTGCGGGGTCGTGCCGTTCAAATACAAAGACAAGAATTTTGTCAATGCCTTGCAATGGGCCATTGGTTTGGAAATTTTCCTGCTG
>CAIYRS010000006.1 GCA_903928685.1 uncultured Methylococcaceae bacterium | reverse complement strand
TTCAGTTACATCCCCGTTTGATGCAAGATTGCATCACTATTGGCCGCTTTGATTTGTGTCAATTATTGATGATGAATGACAGCCAATATCCCTGGTTTATTCTGGTACCGGAAAAAGCCGATATCACGGAAATTTATCAGCTGAGTAAAGCCGATCAGCACACACTCATCCAAGAATCCAGCTATCTCGCGGAAAAGCTGGCGACGCTTTATAAAGCCGATAAAATGAACATTGCCGCAATAGGCAATCTGGTGCCGCAGTTACACCTTCATCATGTCGTTCGTTATCAAATTGATAAAGCCTGGCCTGTGCCAATTTGGGGGAAATTTGCCGCTGTTCCTTATACGGCTCAGCAAATTACAGATAATGTTAGCCGAGTTAAAGAGCAGTTAAAAATACTGTAATCACTGGATGCCGGTCGGTACTGTCGAATAACAAATTAAATGAATAACACTGTGATTAATAACAAAGCATTAAACAGAAAATTTTGCGTTGCGCCCATGCTGGATTGGACAGATCGGCATTGTCGTTTTTTTCATCGACTGATTTCACAACACGCGTTGTTGTATACGGAGATGGTAACGACAGGGGCTTTAATTCATGGGGATCATCATCGGTTTTTGCAATTTGATGCGGTTGAAAATCCACTGGCTTTTCAATTGGGCGGTAGTCATCCACACGATTTGGCTAGTTGTGCCAAAATGGTTGAAGATTATGGTTATGCGGAAGTTAACTTGAATGTGGGTTGTCCCAGTGACCGGGTTCAAAATGGTCGTTTTGGCGCTTGTTTAATGGCTGATCCGGCACTGGTTGCTGAATGTGTTGCGGCAATGATTCAGGCGGTTGCCATTCCGGTGACTGTTAAATCAAGAATTGGCATTGATGACCTTGATTCTTATGAAGAGTTGGTGCATTTTGTGGCTACGATTAGCGACTCCGGTTGCAAAACGTTTATTGTTCATGCCAGAAAAGCTTGGTTAAGTGGTTTGTCGCCCAAGCAAAATAGGGATGTTCCACCGTTGCGTTACGATTTGGTGTATCAATTAAAAAAAGATTTTCCGCACTTGGAGATTATTATTAATGGTGGCATTACGTCGTTGGAGCAGGCTGATGAGATGCTGAACCAGGTTGATGGTGTTATGGTGGGGCGGGAGGCTTATCACAATCCTTATTTATTGGCGGATGTTGACAGGTGGTTTTATGGTGCGGTTAACGATTCACTTTCACGTCAGACCATTGTGGCGTTATTGATGCCTTATATTCAGGAGCAGCTTAAAGCTGGCGTCCGTTTAAATAGTATTTCCCGGCATATCTTGGGTCTTTTTCATGGTGAACCGGGTGCGCGGGGTTGGCGCAGATATATCAGTGAGAATGTCAGCAAATCAGGCGCAGATGAGCAGGTGATACTTGAGGCGTTAAAGTTTACGGATCAACGACTAGAGGCGTAAGGACAAAAAAGTTGCTGACAATAAAGCCGGATATGCTCAAAATGTGGCAGTAATGCTTGGGGTAGTGCTATACTTCCAACTATTTTTTTATAAGTGAGACTGAAGACCATGGAAGAACATTTCGCCGGAATTATTGCAGCGGTCGGTGAGGA
>CAIYRS010000005.1 GCA_903928685.1 uncultured Methylococcaceae bacterium | reverse complement strand
GAACGAGCGTCAATCTAATATTCTGAATATTAATGCTTTTTCCCTTAACTTCATGGCAGTGACTTAAACCGTTCGTGCTGAGCTTGTCGAAGCATGAATGGTTTAAGTCTTTGCTCACGGATTTTTCCGTTCATCCTTCGACAAGCTCAGGACGAACGGAAAAATCCGTGAGCAAAATAGGATGTGCTGAGGAACGAAGCGCATCTGTCGAGTTTTTACGCGATTGATGCGTCTCCTATCGTCGGCACATCCTATATTATCCTATTGAAAGATAATATTAATTCTTAACTTAATGGCAGTGACGCCGGAGCGTGGGAACGATGGTTAAGATTGCTCGCCATCAATCCGCGCCATCACATCCAACACCAAATCGCGTTTTTCGCGGGCGATGCGGTAGAGGATGCTGCGGTCAGTTTGGGCTTGTAAGGCTAACAGCAATGGCTCGAAGGGTTGCTGAGCGGTTTCGTCCAAGGCTTGTAGGGCGGCTAGCACTGCCGCGCCGTTGCCGTTGATGGCTTGTGCCAGTAGCTCGTCGGTCATGGCTGTGCGGAGGTTTTCTGCGCCGTCTTGGTTGCTGGCGATGTGTTGGGCGAAGGTGGGTAGGGCTTGTTGCCAGAAGTTTTTTAATACATAACGACCGTAACCGTAATCAGGGTTTAAAACCAAACCTTGCGCTAAGGCGGCTATACCTGCTTCGGTGCGTTTTAGATCGAACAAATATGTTGCAGCGAGGTTGTTCCAGGCATGTTCATAACTTGGATCAAGTTCGACAGCTTTGCGATAAGCGGCCTCGGCTTCTTCATGATAAGTTTGGTTTTCTAGGGCGTTGCCCAACCAAATCCAAGCATGGACAAATTCAGAATCGAGTTCGATAGCCTTGCGGTAGGCGGCTTCAGCTTCTTCGAAGCGGTTTTGCTTGCTTAGAGCAATGCCCAAATTGTTCCACGCATAAACATACTCAGGATCATGTCCGATAGACTTACGGAAGGCGATTTCGGCCGCTTGTTGACGATCAAATAGCCTACTCAAGATAACACCGATAGCACGCGACTTTTTGGCGGTTTCTTTTTTAAAATCAACCAATTCGATTAATCTAGCTTCTGCTTTTGCGGTTAAATTATTTTCGGCTAATGCCGTTCGCAATTTTTGATCAAAATTTCCGGCATCCGGCTTAAAACCCAATATGCGACGCGTTTCCAAAGGTAACAACCAAGCCACTTCGGCAAGCAAATAGAGCCAACCATGCTGCTCTATCGGATCATTATCAATAATTTCTTCATCCAATGCCGTCCTGTCGTTATGGGCTATCGCATCCCGCACAATCGCTTCAAACACATCATTACGACTATCATCATCCGCCGCCTCACTCAAGGCATGTAAATACGCCAATTTCATCGTCCTCATTCCATACGACAGTGGCTCAGACAAATCCCTCTCCAAACGCTTTGCCCATTCCTTAAAATCCTTTTTGGTATAAAACGTCTGCATAAAGCCGACCAGCCAGCGCAGGCGTTTGCGGCCTTCGCGGCTATGGCGCATCAGGTAGTAGATGTTGTAAAAGCGTTCGCTGACTTGGTAGCTTTTTTTCTTAGGATTACCTGCGGCTTCTTCGATAAAGTCTTCGTCAATCAAGCGTTTGATTTGCACGCTGACGCTGTTGGAGGGTTTTCGTAGTTCACGACGGATGTCGTCCACGGTGATGGGATCCCAGCGGCGGGCGATGGCATCGAAAGTGCGGCGGGCTTCTTTGGCGAGGCTGTCGATGCGGTGTTTAAAAAACGGCGTGGTTTCGTCAATCATACGTTCCAAGTCGTGGCGTAAATCGCCGTCTAAACCGTCGCGCACGATACGGTAGCCAAGTTTGACCAAGCGCGGATTTCCGCCGGTGAGGATGCGCAAAGCGGCGACGCGTTCTGGGGCGTTGGCGATGACGTTTAACACCGCATCGTCGTGTTGGTTTTCGGCGTAGCGGCTCAGGAAATCTTCCAGTTCGCTTTGGGTGAGCCGTTCCAGCGAGAAGCTGAGGAAAAAGTCATGGAAAACCTGATCGACTTCGGTGATTTCAGCAAAATAACTGGGCGCAGCGCCGATGACCATGGTGCGCGGATCGGTCATCCACAAGGCGCGCAGGCTGTGCAGGGCTTGGTCGTCGCCAATGTTGGCAAAGATGTCGTTGAGGTTGTCGATTAACAAAATGGCGCGTTTGCCTTTTTCCGCCAGCAAATCCAGAAAAGCTTGTTTGGCGAGATCGGCGAGGTTGTCGGCATCTTCTGCCAGCAAGCGGTCGGCGGTTTGGTTGCTTTTTTGCAGATGGCGCAAGGCTTCCAGCCAAAAATCCGCCAAATCGCCGATACCGTATTGCTCTTCTTGGAACAGTAACGGCAACCATTCGGCGTTTAAAGCTTCGTCGCGTTCGATGGTGTGTTTGATGGCGCACAACAAAGTGGTTTTGCCCATGCCGCGCGGGCCAATTAACACCAGATGTTGCTGCGGCCTGTCCGGCGTATTGGCGCGGACGATGGCGAGGATTTTATCCAGCAGGCTTTTGCGGTCGATGAAATCCGCCAAGAGCTGTTCGGGGTCTTGGGCGGCGGGGTTGTAGAGGTTTAGGGTTGGGTCTTTGTAGGTCATGTGTTTTGTTTGTTGGGTACGCTGTCACTGCCATTAAGTTAAGAATTAGTATTACCTATCAATGGGATAGACTGGATGTGTCAGGATTTTTCCGTTCGTCCTGAGCTTGTCGAAGGATGAGCGGAAAAATCCGGGAGCAAAGGCTTAAACCATTCATGCTTCGACAAGCTCAGCACGAACGGTTTAAACCTTTGGTTCATATAATTTTTCCTTAACTTAATGACAGTGAGGGTACGCTGTGCGTACCCTACAGCTAAATTTCTGTTGACCGTAACCTATTCGTTCACGCTCAGCAGTACCTGATTGATGACAGCCGGAGCGATGCGGAAATCTGACGCATGCAAAACCTGAAAGACGGCGCGCGCTGACGGTATCAAATTTTGCTTTTTGGCTTGACCGATAATGGCAGCGGTGCCAATGACACGCAGGCCGTTTTCCTTGGCGACCGCACGACCTGCGCGTTCGTCCATCACTAACAGAACCTGATCCGCATAAGCCAACGCCAAATTGATGCAATCGGTTTCGCCTGCATCCAAGTCCATATCAAGGTTAGGCGTTATCGGCTCAGGCCATACTTTCAACCAACCTTCAGCGAGCGCTTTGGCGATGGCTTCTTCGCCACGGGCAGCTTTGCCTGGCAATACTTCGCGCTTGACAGTTTCCGGTAAGTAAACGGTATTAAAAAGTTTGGGCAACCAGACCAAACCCTCCACCATCGCCAAAGCAATTAACGGGCTGGAATCAATGACTACAAATCCTGCCATGCGTTAGCCTTGGCTTAGCCATTGATCCAAGCTATCCATGTCCTGTTGGACTTCGTCGGCGGTCTGGTTAATGACTGCAATGCCCAAGCGGGAGACATGGGCTATAAAATCAGCCAAGGGCGTATCGGCCAACTTGGCAGAGCGGGCTAAAGACAATTCCCCATCCCTGAACAATGATGTCGCCAAGGCTTTGCGTACGCCTGGCATATCCATGATTTTTAAGGCATTAACGCCGATCATTAACGCATCTGGTTCATTCCGGTTCATTACCAGCACCCAATCTTCATGCGCCATGCGTAAGGCTTCACTGGGGTTGTTTTTTAAGCCGCTGACATTCACTGTTTTCATAGGACTATCTCATAGGAATAATATATGGGATTATTATATAGGTATTTTCTAGCCTTGGTTTTCTTGCGTATTCCGACGCTTTTTAAACCCGCGCTTTATACAACCAATAATCCCGCAACAAATTCGAGAAGAAGCAGATATTGCCGTTATCGGCTTCGGTCAGGTAGCCGTCGTGCTGCAAGACATCCAGCACATAGTCAAAATCATTGGCTTCAAACTGCGGCAATTGTCCGCGTAGTTGTTCAGGGGCGATGCCTGTCGGTTGTGCAGCGATTAATTTCAGCACGGCGCGGGCGATGGTTGGTTCGGCTTCGGTGAAAATATCGCGCAATCTGTCCCACATATTGGCGGCGTATTGGTTGCGTTGGCTGCGGGCGATGGTGTGGAAGATGCGTTCTATATCGGCGGGGCTGGTGGGCGGTGTGTCTTGGTCTTGCAATTCGGCGACAAAAAGCTGGATTAAGAAAGGCCAAAGCCCCGCGCCTAGGCGTTGCAGGTAATTGCGAGCGAGGTCTTCGCTTAATGTAATTTGGTTGTCGCGGCTTAGCTTTAACGTAAAAGCCAAGGCTTCTTCGAAGGTGAGCGGCTTGAGTTCTTCGCGGCGTAAATCGTTTGCGACACCGCGTATGCTGTGTTTACGCAAAATACCATCCAAACCAATGGAACCAGATAGCAAAAAACGTACTTTATTATTAGGATGTTGACGTAAGGTACGCATCCAATGCAGCACTACTTCTGCGAGTTGAACATTGTGGGTTTTAGCGATTAGGTCAACCATGACAGGAAATTCATCAAGAAAAAAACAAATCGGCTCATCAAGTTCCTGTAAATGCTTTGCCAAGCTTTCTGCTTTGTTGCGCCAATCTTCGGGGGCAAACTCAATACCTTTAATTTTCATGCCTTTAAGATATTGGCTAGTTTCTTTTATTTTTTTCTGCCATGCGTCGTCTTGAATTTTACTTAATCCTTCTAGCATAGCGTTTAGCAACTGTTCGGGATGACTGTACCCTTCAAGATACAGAAATACCTTTAGCCCAGGCATATCTTTACTTAAATCCAACAACACACTGGTTTTACCCGTGCGTCGTGGCGCGAGAAACAAAACGCTTTCAACTTCCAAAGCCCGTTTCAGTTTTTCAGTGATTTGCTTTCGGGGAAAGTAGTTATTGTCGATAACTGAACCACCAAGAACAATTTGCATCGAATCTATTGAAGACATACGTTTAGCCCGTAAATTAATGACGGGAAAACCATAGCAACAAAACTGTTGTGCAACAAATATTTTGCACAACAGTTTTGTTGTCTAACTTCTAACTAGCGCAACTAGCAGTTTGGTTGACGTAAAAAAACCTGTTTTTTTACTCCGAATCGACTACTCCACCACCGCAAACTTCACCGCTTCATCCCCCACTTTCACCTCAAACTCACCCGCTTCCACCACGCGTTTTAAATCTACGCCTATAAACGACAGGTCATGCGGCGTTAAGGTGAAGCGCAGTTGTTGGCTTTCTCCAGCGGCTAATGGCACTTTTTTGAAGGCTTTCAGTTGTTTGTTGGGACGGGTGACGGAGGCGGCGAGGTCTTGTAGATAGAGCAGCACGGTTTCTTGGCCTGCCAGTTTGCCTGTGTTTTTGACATTGACGGTAACGTCTACAGATTCGCCCATTTTTATCTTAGGTTTAGCCACTGCCAAACCGCTGGTGGCAAAGCTGGTGTAGCTGAGGCCATGCCCGAATGGATAGAGCGGTTTGTAGCTGTTGCTGTCTAAGGATTCAATCGGTTTGTAATCGTATAAGGTGATGCCGTTGGGGTGACGTGGGTAGGTGATGGGCAATTTGCCGTTGGGGTTGTAGTCGCCCAGTAAGACATCGGCGATGGCGCGTCCGCCTTCCATGCCGGGCAGAAAACCTAGCACGACGCCAGCGGCTTGTTCGGCGATGGGGGTGATGATGCGCGGGCGACCGCCGAGCATCAGCAATACCACGGGCTTGCCAGTTGCCAATAAGGCTTGGGCGAGCTTGGTTTGCGCGGCGGGCAAGTCGAGGTTGTCGATATTGCCCATAGTTTCGGTATAGGGTTTTTCGCCCAAACACAGCAAGATGACATCTTGGTTTTTAGCTGCGCTGACGGCGTTGGCGATGTCGATTTCGCTATCAAAGCCGCTGCCTGGCACATAAGTGATATTGCCGGGGGATTTTTGTTGTAAAGCGGCGAGCACGGTGAGTTTGTCTTTGGGATACAAGCTTTCGTTATCACCTTGCCAAGTGATGGTCCAGCCGCCGTTCAAGGCGCTGAGCAGATTGGCGGTTGGCCCGGTGACTAATACCTTGGCGGATTTTTGCAACGGCAACACCGCGTGGTCATTTTTTGCCAAGATGATGGCTTCGTGCGCGGCTTGCAGGTTGATGGCTTGCGCGGCGGGCGTGGCGAAGTTGTTTTCGGCAGGCAGCGGCTGGTGGTCGGGCTTGAACAAGCCAGTTTGGACTTTAACGGTCAGGATGCGGCTGACCGCTTCGTCAATCCGCGTCATTGGCACTTCGCCTGCTTTCGCTAAATCTAAGAGCAAGTCGTAAAAGGAAAAATCCAGCGGTACCATGCTCATGTCCACGCCTGCCATAACAGCGATTTTCACCGCTTCTCTTGGCGAAGCCGCCATTTTATCGCGGGTGTACAGGCGAATGATGTCTTCCCAATCGGAGACGGTAAAGCCTTTAAAGCCCATTTCATCACGCAAAATGGTGGTCAGATAATGGTGGTTGGCGTGGCCTGGAATGCCGTCTACTTCTGATGAGTTAATCATAATAGTCGGCGATCCGGCTTTTATGCCCGCTTCAAAGCTGGGCAAAAAGTATTCGCGCAACATGCGTTCGCTAATCCACGCGGGCGTGCGGTCTTTGCCGTTGATGGGAAAGCTGTAGCCGACAAAATGCTTTAAACAGGTGGCGGCTTTATCGGGTGCGGAAAAGTCGTCGCCTTGATGGCCTTTAATAAACGCAGCGCCCAAAGTGCTGGCAAGATGCACGTCTTCGCCGTAGGTTTCCCATAAGCGGGGCCACAGCGGTTGGCGGCCTATGTCCATCACTGGCGAGAAATTCCACGGCAAGCCGGAGACGCGGATTTCGCGGGCGGTAATCTCGCCTTCTTGTTCACTGAGTTTGGGGTTAAAAGTTGCCGCCATGCTGATGGCTTGCGGAAATAACGTGGCACCTTGGCTGTAAGTCGCGCCGTGGATGGCATCAATGCCGTAGATGACCGGAATTTTTAAGCGGCTTTGGGCGGCGGCGCGGCGGACTTCTTCGGTAATTTTGCACCACGTTGCCACCGACTGGGCTTTGTTATCCGGCGTGTGCGGGGTGTTTAAAATAGAGCCGACATGGTAATGGTTTATAGCGTTGTCGAGCTTGGCGCGGTCAATCGGGCAAGCTTGATGAGCGGGATTGGTATCGCCAATCACGGAAAAGTCGATTTGCACCATTTGCCCGACCTTTTCTTCTAAAGTCATTTGCGCGATGAGTTGTTTGACTTGCGCGGCAATGGCGTTGTCATTATCAGTTTCTGAGGGTTTCATAGCTGTACACCCTGATAAAATAAAAGTAGCGATAATTAAATAAAGATTATTGGTTTTCACGAATATGTTTCACTCAAGCAAGAATGTAATAGAAGAATGAATTAAAGTTGAAGCGCATCAGTTGGGTTTTACGCGATTGATGCGCCTCCTATCGTCGGCACATCCTATAGGGCTGCCGCTTCTGGCATCACCTGTATCTTTACATGCTTGCAGTAATCAACATACTGCAAGAATTTTATCTTTCAAGATACAGTTTTCATGGGGTGGAAACTAAACCACATCCGCCAAATTGCCTTTGGTTTCCAGCCAGTATTTGCGGTCTTGCGAACGTTTTTTTGCCAGTAACAAATCCAATTGGCTGCTGGTGTCGTCGTCGTCTGTAACCGTTAGCTGCACCAGTCTGCGGGTGTCGGGGTTCATGGTGGTTTCCCGCAATTGCGAGGGATTCATCTCACCCAAACCTTTAAAACGTTGCACGTTAATTTGGCCTTTGAGGTTGTCGGCTTTAATTCTAGCCAACACGCCTTGGCGTTCCGATTCATCCAAGGCGTAAAACACTTTTTTGCCGATGTCGATTCGGTACAGCGGCGGCATGGCGACAAACACATGCCCTGCCCTCACTAGCGCGTTAAAGTGCTGGTAAAACAACGCGCAAATCAAGGTGGCGATGTGGTTACCGTCTGAATCGGCATCCGCCAAGATGCAGACTTTACCGTAACGCAGGTGTTGTAAATCGTTCGAACCAGGCTCTATGCCTAAGGCGACGGCAATATCGTGCACCTCTTGCGAGGCCATCACTTGGTTGGATTCCACTTCCCAAGTATTCAAAATTTTACCGCGCAACGGCATGATGGCTTGAAAATCGCGCTCGCGGGCTTGTTTGGCAGAACCACCTGCGGAATCACCTTCCACTAAAAACAGTTCGGTGCGGCTGATGTCTTGGGCGGTGCAATCCGCCAGTTTGCCTGGTAAGGCTGGCCCTTGGGTGATTTTTTTCCGGACGATTTTTTTATCAGTACGCAGCCGTTTTTGGGCACTGTTGATAATAATTTCGGCGATTTTTTCGCCTTCCGCCGGATGTTGGTTTAGCCATAAACTGAAGCTATCTTTGGCGACGCCGGAGATAAAGGCCACGCATTCCCGCGAGCTGAGGCGCTCTTTGGTTTGCCCGGAAAACTGCGGATCTTGCAGTTTTACCGACAACACGAAATGGCAATTTTCCCAGACATCTTCCGGCGCGACTTTTACGCCGCGCGGCAAGATATTGCGGATGTCGCAAAACTCGCGCACTGCTTCGGTCAGGCCTGCGCGTAAGCCGTTAACATGCGTGCCGCCTTGCGCGGTTGGGATGAGGTTAACGTAGCTTTCATCTAAGGTTTCCGGGAGTTTTTCCACCGACCAAACGATGCCCCATTCCACCGCTTCGTGGTTGGCTTTGCTATTGCCCATGAATGGCTGTTCGGGGAAAAATTCAATATCGCCAACCCGATCCAGCAAATATTCTTTTAAGCCATCTTGATAACACCAAGTCAGCTCTTCGTCAGTTTGCTCAATTTTTAAGGTGATTTTTAAGCCCGGACACAATACCGCTTTGGCGCGCAAGATGTGTTTAAGCCGGGAAACAGAAATTTTGTTGGAATCAAAATATTTGTCATTAGGCCAAAAACGTACCGATGTCCCGGTATTGTTTTTGCCGACGCTGCCAATTTCAGTCAGCTCGGTTTGCTTTTCACCATCGGCGAAAGTGATTAAATACACTTTACCGCCGCGTTTAACTTCCACTTCCAACTTGGCAGATAAGGCATTCACCACCGACACGCCCACGCCATGCAAACCACCGGAAAATTGGTAGTTTTTATTGGAGAATTTACCACCTGCGTGTAGCTGGGTAAGGATAACTTCCACACCGGGGATGCCCTGTTCGGGGTGAATGTCAACTGGCATACCGCGTCCGTTATCGCGCACTTGTACCGAGCCGTCTTTAAACAAGACCACATCGATGCTGTCGGCATGGCCTGCCATGGCTTCGTCAACGCTGTTATCGACCACTTCTTGTACTAAGTGATTAGGCCGGGTGGTGTCGGTATACATGCCGGGGCGTTTCCGCACCGGTTCTAGGCCACTTAAGACTTCAATGGCGGCGGCGTTATAGTCGTTACTCATAATTGGTCTGTATGCAAGCGGTTAAGGTTTTACAAATAAGGCGATGGATTCAACGTGCGCGGTTTGTGGAAACATATCCATTACCCCAGCTTTCACTAATTGGTAGCCTAAGTCGTTTACCAAAATACCCGCATCACGCGCCAAGGTTGAGGGGTTGCAGGACACATAGACGATGGTATCTGGCTGCCAAATTTTCAGTTGCGGCAAGACTTCCGATGCACCTGCGCGTGAGGGGTCTAGCAAGATTTTATTGTAACGGCGTTGCGCCCAGGCTTGGCCTTCTAGGCTTTTGCTTAAATCGGCGGCGTAAAATTCGACATTGCTGATGCCATTATGGCGGGCGTTTTCCATGGCGTGGTTAACCAAGGGTTGGTCGCCTTCGACACCAACGACAAAGCCTGCATATTTCGCCATCGGCAAGGTGAAGTTGCCTAAGCCACAGAACAAATCCAGCACGGTATCGGTGGCTTGCAAGTCTAAGGTTGCCAGTACCCGGTTTATCATCTGGCGGTTTATGTCGTAATTGACTTGGGTAAACATCGCCGGACGGAATTTAAATTCTATGCCGTGATCTGGCAAGCTGTAGGTCGGGGTGATTTCTGGCTCGCCAGGCAAGGGTTGGATGGTATCCGGACCTTTGGATTGCAGGCACAAAGAGATGCCATGTTGCTGCCCGTAGGCGCGCATGATTTCAATATCGGCATCGGTGGGCGGCTCTAATACCCGCACCGATAATACGCATTGGTCATCGCCTATCGCCACTTCAATTTGCGGAATTTTTTCGCGGATAGTCAATTGCGCGATCATGTCGCCCAAATCCGTCAAATGCGTGCCGACGGTGGGGTGCATGACGATACAGCTGTCAATTTCTGCCAAATACGGGTGGCGGCGTTCTCTAAAACCAACTAAGACCCGATCTTTTTTAGCGACGTATTTCACGCCCATCCGCGCTTTGCGACGATAACCCCAATGCGGGCCGGTGAGCGGTTGCCACAATTCTGGAATTTCAACTTTGCCGATACGTTTGAATTGTTCTGCCAGCAATTCTTGCTTGATAACAATTTGTGCGTTGGCTTCAACATGTTGAAAGCTACAACCGCCGCAAACGCCATAATGCGGACATAAGGCGTCGGCGCGATGTTCGCTGCGGGTAATTATTTTGGTGGGTTTGGCTTCGGCGTAATCTTTACGGATGTCGGTGTATAAGAATTCGACTTCTTCGCCCGGCAGGGTTTCATCAACAAACACCGCTTTGCCGTCAATATGGCAAACGCCGCGCCCGTCGTGGGTTAGCGAGGTGATAACAGCAGTTACAGGTGTGGTTGGTAACGGTTTTCTTCTTGATCGTGTGCGCTTCATGCTGGTGGTGATTTCCAATTAAGTGTGCTTGGTATCCGGCGGTTTTAGGGTGGACACGCGGGATGGTAGTAATTGATGGAGTAAGGTAGTTTCGGTTAACTAGCTTATGTTACACAAACGCTCTCTACCTATAAGAAAATTAAATAATGCCTCGCTATCGCGAGAATTATTTTAATCGGGTTCTCGCACCCGAAGGCGAGCTACTTTCTTTTGCGCCGCCAAAAGAAAGTAGCCAAAGAAAAGGCGGCCCGGTTGCCGCTCATGTCTTGCGCTCCTCGCATTTGTCGGGGGACGGCAAAAGGGGCTTCCTGCCCCTTTGCCGCCGCGCGGCTTCCCTGCCGCGCCCCTTCGGGCTATTCCCGTCAAATACTCCGGTGCTCGACGCGGCAAACGGGAGAAAGGCGCGCACTGTTTAACGTAAATTGTCTAAGGTATTTTTCGTGTATTTTCGTGCCGTTCGTGGACAAATTCCTAAATTAACCAGGAAAAACGCCTGTAGATAAATACCTGTCGCCCCGGTCGCAAATGATGACCACGATGACGGCGTTTTCCAATTCTGCTGAAAGTTTTAATGCCGTTGCTACAGCGCCACCGGAGGAGATGCCTGCGAAGATGCCTTCTTGCGCGGCTAAGGCGCGGGTGGTGGCTTCGGCAGTGGCTTGGTCAACGTCGATTATGCGGTCTACCCGGTCTGCTTGATAAATTTTCGGCAGATATTCTTTCGGCCAACGGCGGATGCCGGGGATTTTGGACTCGCCTTCAGGCTGCACGCCGATAATTTCAATCGCCGGATTCTGTTCTTTTAGATAGCGGGAATTGCCCATGATGGTGCCAGTCGTTCCCATTGAGCTGACGAAATGGGTGATGGTGCCTTGGGTATCGCGCCAAATTTCTGGGCCAGTGCTTTCATAATGGGCGCGTGGATTATCGGGGTTGGCGAATTGATCCAAAATCTTGCCTTCGCCTGCCGCTTGCATGGTTCTTGCCAAATCTATCGCCGCTTCCATACTGCCCGCTGCTGGCGTCAAAATGATGTCCGCGCCATAGGCTTTCATAGAAGCACGGCGCTCTTCGCTCATGTTGTCGGGCATGATTAAAGTCATTTTATAGCCTTTAATCGCGGCTGCCATTGCTAAGGCGATGCCGGTGTTGCCGCTGGTGGCTTCAATTAAACGGTCGCCGGGCTGGATGTCGCCTCTGGCTTCGGCGTGGCGGATCATACTTAATGCTGGGCGGTCTTTTACTGAACCAGCCGGATTATTGCCTTCCAGTTTGACCAAGATAGTGTTGCTGGTTTCGCCTGGCAAACGTTGCAAGCGCACTAAGGGGGTATTGCCAACAAATGCTTCTATGGTTGGATAAATCATAATAGTCAGAGCTTTGCTAAATTGAGATGGCGATGATTATCCCATAAAACCCTGCGCCAAAAATGCGGAAAATCAATGTTACGGCGTTTTTGGCATTCGATTATCGCTACGCCAACAATAACCACGAAAAACATGGGGACTTTTTGGATTGCGTTTAAAAAACTGGTAGCATGGCGCTTTTTTAACCTTACCGATCAGCTTACCTATGAATAACGACGACATTGCCAACGTAAAAAACTATTTACTAGGCCTACAAGACCGCATTTGCGCGGCCTTGGAAGGCGAAGAGCCGACGGCGCGTTTTATTGAAGATGTCTGGGAACGCCAAGAAGGCGGTGGCGGACGGACGCGGGTATTGGCTGGCGGCGAGGTATTTGAACAAGGTGGTGTTAATTTTTCATCGGTGTCGGGCATTAACTTGCCAGCTTCGGCAACCGCCAAACGCCCGGAACTGGCTAATCGCCAATTTCATGCGATGGGTGTGTCGTTAGTGATCCACCCTAAAAACCCGTATGTGCCAACCTCACACGCTAACGTGCGTTTTTTAATCGCCGAAAAAGCGGGCGAACCGACTATCTGGTGGTTTGGCGGCGGCTTTGATTTAACCCCGTATTACCCGTTCCAAGAAGACGTCATTGCCTGGCATAAAACCGCCAAAGCCGCTTGCGACCCGTTTGGCGATGACACTTACCAAACCTATAAACAATGGTGCGATAGCTATTTCTTTTTACCGCACCGCAACGAAACCCGTGGCGTGGGCGGCTTGTTTTTCGACGATTTAAATGAATGGGAATTTGCCAAATGTTTCGCCTTTATGCAAAGCGTTGGCGACCATTACAGCCAAGCGTATGTGCCTATCGTGCAGAAACGCAAAAACACCCCGTATGGCGAACGCGAACGCGATTTCCAATTGTATCGCCGAGGCCGTTATGTGGAATTTAACTTGGTTTATGACCGTGGCACTTTGTTTGGATTGCAATCCGGCGGTCGTACCGAATCTATCTTAATGTCCATGCCGCCCGCCGCGCGTTGGCAATACAATTGGCAGCCAGAAGCTGGCAGTCCAGAAGCGCAGTTGTATGAAAAGTATTTGCAGCCGCAAAATTGGTTGGGGCTTTAGTCGTTAGTGGATTGCACTAAGGTTGTCCACGAACAACACGAAAGCACACGAAAAACTTCCTAAACAGTTGTTAAATCAACGGAGTCCAAAACATGTTTTGGACTCCAACAATCAAATAAGCCGGAGCGCGGGCATCCTGCCCGCCAACAACAAACTATTCCGGCTTAGCACTAGGCTGGCGACGCTTGCCGATATTCTTTTTATCGCGATGTCGGATTTTCACCTTTTCAGCTGGCGCTTTTTTAGTAGTCACCGCTTTCTTTTTGCCAATTGCCGCTTTACCGGAAGCCTTGATTTTTTTCGGGCCTTTATAACTGCCGATTAATTCAGCAATAGTGCGTTGCTCAAACCGCTGTTTTAAATATCGTTGGATACCCGCCATCAGATTCCATTCGGTACTTTTTACCAAGGTAATCGCCCGGCCTTGTTCATCTGCGCGACCAGTCCGGCCTATGCGATGGATATAATCAATAGCATTGCGCGGCACATCAAAATTCACCACTAAGTTAATGCCTTTGACATCCAAACCACGAGCCGCCAAATCGGTGGACATCAACACATTGATAACGCCATCACGGAACAAAGCCATTTGCCGATTACGGTCGCGCTGCTCCATTTCCCCGTGCAATATCCCCACGCGCAAATCTTTTTGGCGCATCAATTCGTGCATTTCGATGGCTTTATTGCGGGTATTGGTAAACACCAAAGCTTTGTCATGGGGTTCGTTGCCAAGCAGCCAAGCCAATAATTTTTGTTTGTGTTCCTGATCGTCCGCCAAAATAATCTGCTGGTCGATATTGCTATGCCCATCATGCAAGGTATTTAAAGCCACTACTTGATGGTTTTTTAATACCTTATCCGCCATTTTGATGACCCCGTAATGGGTCAGCGTGGCGGAAAACAGCAAAGTTTGCCGATCGGGATTACAGCGTTTGGCAATATTTAACACGTCTTCGCTAAAACCCATATCCAACATGCGGTCGGCTTCATCCAAAATCAGCACGTTGAGCTGGGTAAAATCTTGGGCGTTTTGGTCGATCATCTCCAGCAAACGCCCTGGTGTGGCGATAATGATTTCGGCATTACGGCGCATTGCCGATTTTTGCTGTTTAAAATCATCACCACCCGTCACCAATCCGACTTTTAAATCCGTAAATTGGCAAAATAATTGGCACTGACCAAAAATTTGCTGCGCCAATTCACGGGTAGGCGTTAACACCAATATCCGTGTACCAAATAGCGACGTTGGCGAAGACAGTAAGCGTTGTAGGCTGGGCAACATATAAGCAGCGGTTTTGCCGCTACCGGTTTCGGCACTGACCAGCAAATCTTTGCCTTCCAAAGCCAGCGGGATGGCTTGCAGTTGCACAGGCGTAGGCCGCTGAAAACCGAGTGCTTGCACAGCATCCAATAAGGGGCCGTCAAGGGCAAGATCAGTAAACACGGGGGGGATAGGATTAGTTTCTAAAGACATTAGTAAATACAGCCATAAACAGTAGGTTTGGCATTATAAGCGTTTATTGCTGATTGGTTTTAACTGTTGGCGATTGTGGGGAATGTTTTTAGTGATAATCAAACACTGTCAGACAATCGTGTTTCATATCTTGATAAAAAAATACTTAATTCATTACTGAATCTGTAAAATCCAAAGCCATCTTGGTAATAAAATAATTTTTAAATTGGTATGTTTGAAAAAGAATCTCTAATTAACGGCATTAAAGTCCAACAACTCAATTTACAAAATTACAATATTGTCTTCGCAAAAGGTGATGAAACGCTATTTATTACTTTCGAACCTTTTTATCCAAATAACCCTTTAGGTAGTAAAAAGCCTTGGGGATTTGATTTCTTATCGCAAAAAAGAAATCATTCCTTATTGGGAATAAAACCTAAACAAGGTGATTGGTATCGAAAAATTGATTTACACATTTTTTTTCGCTCAACTGAATTTAAAGTATTTGTTTCATCCTTTAAAAAAGTAATTCTCTACGGCTATTCTATGGGTGGATTTGCTGCCCTAGCATTTGCTGAGGCTATACCCGATTGTTCAGTAATAGCCATAAGTCCTCAGACTACAATGGACAAAAAAAAAGTACCGTGGGAAACAAGGTTTCCATTAGCATGGAAGCAAAACTGGGAAGGTGATTTTTACGATGGGGCAAATTGTAGCAACTACGCCAAACAGGTCACCATCATTTACGATCCCTTCTACAAATTAGATAAATTACATGTTGACCGATTAAGTGGAAACAACATTAGACTTCTTAAAGTACCTTTTTCTGGCCATGCAATTGCTAAAGCATTAGTAGAGATGCGAATAATCAGTAAATTGATAGTGCATTTAACCAACAACACGCTAACTGATTACGAATTTTATTTGCTTATAAAAGCAAGAAAAACTATTCCAAGATATTTTATTAACTTAGGACTGCGGACTAAAAACTCTACGTTAAAAAGATATTGTATTGATAATGCTATTAAAATGAATCCAACAGATAGTGTCGCTCTTGAATTGCATTGCCTTTGTTTGCTTCATGAGCGTAAATTCGAGGAAGTATTAACAACTACTGAAAAATTGAATGCCACAGGCATCCAATATGCTTTTGAAGCTTATCTGCAAATGGGTAAAACCAAAGAAGCAACCAAGCTTCTCGCTAAATTAGTCGAGTTGAAAAAACCTATACGCTTGGCCTACTTGTTAAATGCTATTAAGTTTGCTGCGTCAATTAAGGAATTTACTATCGCAGATGAATTAATAGCAAAATCAATAGAGAAAGCACCTAATAACCGACATATTTTAAATTTGGCTAAATCAATAAAAGATAGAAAATATCCCCTGATGTAGATAACCACTAGAATTATCCAAAGTGTAGTTCAGACTTAGTTTGTCTAAGGATTTATTCAGCACTTCATTAATAAATCATCTCTAAAATCATATATATGAATTTAAAAAACTGTCCCAGTCACTATAAAGTTGTTGTTTAGTCATATATTTTTGCAACCAGTATTGGCTAAAACGTATTTAAATGCTTTCGTCACCATTTACGTATCTCGTGGTCAACATAAGTTATACTTAAATTACAGCCAAACTCAAATAGGCAAGTTTTATCTAACTTGGATTATCTGCTACCATTCAAGGCAATCAGGTTTTAGATTACTTGGTTAACCGAGTTTAACCATCGCAGCCCGCGCGCATGTGATAGTTAATTACCTATTCAATAATGTGATTTTTGGAGATACACGATGGACAAACTTACAGCACTTTCTTTAAGCATTGGCGTTTTGGCCGGCGTTGCCACATTTTTAGCCGTTGGCCCGTTAAGCGGTGTATTTTTCATCTGGGCGGCAACAATCGCTTGGGCGGCTTATTTCTTCCTAGGCGCAAGCAAAGAAGCGTTAGTAAACACCATTGTTTGCGGCATTTTTGGTGTGTTGATGGCGTGGATTACCGCATTGATGTTAACAGAAGTGAATGCTGACCAATTTCCTGGTTTCTCTGCTTCTGCCGCCATCATCGTAGCGGTTGTGGTGTTATTTATGTGCCTTGCTGCCAATATCCCACAATTGGCGACTATCCCAGCCAGCGTTTTGGGTTATTCTTCAACCTTCGCTTACTTATTACAAACACCTGATACCTTAACCAAAGATGTTTTGTTGGGCGTGGCGTTAACCAACCCATTAGTGGTCATTTCCCTTTCAATTGTGATTGGCACTTATTTCGGCCAATTCTCTGCACAATTGGCTGCAAAATGGACTAAAGGCTAAAGTTTTAGCAATCTTAGGCTGGTTACAGACCAGCCTAAATTCATTCTTATTGTTAAAAGGTTAGCTATGGACACAATTGATATTGCAAAACAGTCAATAGAAAACTTTTCTATTGATGAGACGCTATATTCTGAAGTAAATGAATTTAAAAAAATAAACGTCAAAGGCAACGGGCGTATATTTGTGAAAGATTTAAAAATTGCCGCAAATATCAGCATTGACTTTAGGGATTCCAGTGGTTGTAAAGTTTTTTTGGGGAGTAATTTAAGGGGAAATATCACTATTTTTTTTAATGGTGACAATTCTTTACTTTATATTGGCAACAACTGCTTCTTAAAAAAACTTGACGTTAGATCCTTCCAATCAGATGACTTTATTGCAATTGGAAGTGGTGTAACTACTACCCTAACAAATACTTGGATCTCAGGTAAAGGCGCCGGCTCAGCAAAGCCAGCAATAATTATCGGCGACGATTGCATGTTCTCATACGATATTGTGATAAGAAATTCAGATGCCCACCCCATTTTTAACGTCGATACCGACGATCAATTAAATGAACCTAAAGGGATAGTTCATATAGAACCCCATGTCTGGATTGCGGAACGGGTCAGTATCCTTAAATCAGTCACCATCGGAGCATGCTCCATTTTGGGCTTTGGCAGCATAATCACTAAAGATGTCCCGCGTTTTTCTGTAGCCACTGGCATACCTGCTGTATCGAAACAAAAACCCGATATTTATTGGGCAAGAAATACCAATGAAAATGCAAAAAAACGGGCGAAATATTTTCACGAGAAGTACAAAAACACTTAAAAATACGTGTTTCATATAACTTCCCGCGGAAATAATGGCTTTTAAACGTCCAGCACATTTTAAATGTGAGGTTAATATGAAAAACAATCTAACTGCATTAAACCTCGCCTTTATCCGCCGTAATCCCATCAGCAGCCTCGTTGCTCTTGTCTTATTCATCGCTGCCGTCAAACTCTATAGCCTTAATAACCGGGCCGATGCCGATGATGGTCGCTGGCAGCAATTTAAGCAGAATCACCATTGCCAATTGCAATCCAGCGCTAAAGAAAACGAGCGCTTAAGCTGGCGATGCGATGACGGGCAAGTTTATTACGGTTGGCGGCAGCAACGTTAGACCGCCTCCCCTTTCCTTAACTTCCGCCAATTGCTTGCCATGTACAAAACCCACCTCGCCAACCAATCTTACGATTTCAAAACCCTACGCAACTTGATGGCAAAAGCCAGTCCGGCGCGTTCCGGCGATTATCTGGCAGGTGTCGCGGCGGTGAATAATTTGGAACGAGTGGCGGCGCAATGGCTGTTGGCGGATGTACCGCTGAAACAATTCCTCACCGAAGCCTTAGTGCCTTACGAAAGCGACGAAGTGACGCGGCTGATTATCGATAGCCATGACACGCAAGCGTTTGCGCCTATCAGCCATCTCACCGTCGGCGATTTCCGCAACTGGCTGTTGTCAGACCAAGCCGATACCGCCACTTTGAACGCCATCGCCGCTGGCCTGACACCGGAAATGGTCGCAGCGGTGTCGAAAATCATGCGTATCCAAGATTTGATTTTGGTAGCGAAAAAATGCCGTGTCATCACCCGCTTCCGTGGCACGATAGGCTTAGCAAACCGCCTGTCAACCCGCCTGCAACCCAATCATCCCACCGATAATCCTGCGGGCATCGCCGCCAGTATTTTAGACGGCTTGCTGTATGGCTGCGGTGATGCGGTCATCGGCATCAATCCCGCTACCGATAATCTGGAAGCCACCACGCGCTTGTTGCACTTGCTTAACGACGTCATCGAGCGTTACCAAATCCCTACCCAAGCCTGTGTGTTGGCGCATGTCACCACCACCATGAAGGCCATAGAACAAGGTGCGCCAGTGGATTTGGTGTTCCAATCCATTGCTGGCACGCAAAAAGCCAACGATAGTTTTGGTATCAATTTGGCGATGTTGCAGGAAGCCCACGAAATGGCCTTAGCATTGAAACGAGGTACAGTCGGTAACAACTGCATGTATTTCGAAACCGGACAAGGTAGTGCCTTATCCGCCAACGCCCACGAAGGCATGGATCAGCAAACTTGCGAAGCGCGGGCGTATGCGGTGGCGCGAGAATTTAAACCCTTGCTGGTCAACACGGTGGTGGGGTTTATCGGTCCGGAATATTTGTACGACGGCAAACAAATCATCCGGGCAGGGCTAGAAGACCATTTTTGCGGCAAGTTGTTAGGCCTGCCGATGGGCTGTGATGTCTGTTACACCAACCACGCCGAAGCCGACCAAGATGATATGGATATGTTGCTGACACAATTTACAGTCGCGGGCGGCACATTCATCATGGGTGTGCCAGGCGCGGACGATGTCATGCTGAATTACCAATCGACATCCTTCCATGATGCCTTGTATGTACGGCAAGTACTGGGTTTACGGCCTGCGCCGGAGTTTGAACAATGGCTACAACAGCATCAACTATTTGATGGCGATAACCGTTTGATTAGGAAGGATGTTCCGGCTTTGTTCGGTAGCGTGGGACTTTTGCCAACCAAATAATACACATACCTTATAGAATAGATTGAAACGTAACTGAATTTTGGCAAATCTACTAACCATGATTATGACCGACCAACAGCCAATCACCCCAGACCCTTGGCAATCCTTAAGCCAATTCACCGCTGCCCGAATCGCCTTAGGCCGTGCTGGCATAAGTTTGCCGACCCGCGCCTGTTTAGACTTCCAACTTGCCCACGCTTTAGCGCGGGATGCCGTGAATATTCCGCTGGATTTTACGGAGCTTGCAGAACGCTTGGCAGCAAACGGGATTAGCTCGCTGAGTGTGCAAAGCCAAGCCGAAAATCAACGCCTGTATTTGCAACGACCTGATTTAGGACGGCTATTAAACCCAGCTTCGCAACAATGCTTAACAGCACACGCCTTATTGGATTTTGACGCCGTCGTCGTGGTCGCCGATGGTTTATCATCCACCGCCATCGCCCATCATGCCGAGCCATTTTTAAAATTGCTGTTGCCGGAATTACAAGCGAGAAATTACCAACTGCCACCTGTGTGCTTAGCCAAGTACGGGCGGGTTGCAATTGGTGATGCCGTTGCCGAAAGCTTTGCAGCGCGTTTGTGCATTGTGTTGATTGGCGAACGCCCCGGTTTAAGCTCGCCGGACAGCATGGGCATTTATTTCACCTACCAAGCCAAATCCGGCATCAGCACCGATGCCGACCGCAACTGCATTTCCAATATCCACGCTAATGGTTTGAGCTACGCACAGGCTTTATATAAGTTATTGTTTTTAATTGACACAGCAGAACAGCTGAAACTATCTGGGGTGAATTTAAAAGATGAGACCAGCACTGCATCCGAGGAAATTCAGGGATTAAAATAACGTAGCAACCATCGGAAAAAATGCCTGCAGCTTGGTACTTGCTTAACCGCCAATCATAAAATCTTCGGTGGTAATTTCTAAATTGGTTTCTGAATCAATCACTCTTACCGAATATCTACGCGCGTTCTCAGCTAAAGGCAACGCGACAGAAAACCCCGTATTCAACCTTTGTTTCCCATAAGCACTGGCAACATCTTTACGATCCTGATTAGCAATGGTTTCCGCAATCACTTGACCATCGACAATAATATGCAGCTTAACAGGCTGATGATGGTTGAAAGCGAATGCCCAGCCTTTTAAATACCCGTTATCCCATAAATCCACATTCCCAAGAATTAAATCCGGTAATTTACGTAACACGTAGATATAGCCGTTGAGTTCATCGGCTTCACAGGCTTCAAACTTTTCTGTTCCCGTGGTGCCTGCATAGTGGTGTAAAAAATGCACGACTTTTTTTGGTAAAAACCATAAGCGTGATAATAGCGCCTGTTTTCGCTCATTATCGTTAGTCAGGGACAGCAAAAGATTCGGTGTAACATTTATTTTTTTAGTAATTTCAAAGCCATTTCGCGTAATAAGCTGATCCAACGCCAGCTCTTTTCTAGTTTCATAAAGTTCAAAAAAAACAAATTTTCCTGATGGCTTTAAACAGCGATACACCTCTTGCAGCAGTTTGCTGTAGTGCGGCACACCAGACCCGACACTTAAAAAAACATCAAACGCTTCCGCTGTGGAGGGAATACCATTTTGGCTTAATTTAAAGACGGCATTTTTAAGTTTACGGTGCTTCCATTTGCAGTATTTAATGGCAACTTCGGCAATGTCTAAACCGGTAAGATGGCTTTCTTTATGTAAGTAATTCTTCAACAAAAAAACACTGCCATGGCCTTGCCCGCAGCCTATATCGCAAATATCTAGCGCAGTATTTTGCGATATTTCCCCGGCAGCCATTAACTGCCGATATAGCTCGTACTGGTAGGCATTTTCGTCAGCAAGGTCAGACGGGAAATAGCCGCTGTTATGCAACAACACCTTGCCGTAAATCAATTCATAACAACAATAAAGAAAATAATAGGTATTAAATTTGGCTTTCGCGCTAAGTTTTCGTCTTGTAAAAAAATTCATCCAAGGTTTTCCTAACTATTATCCATTATAAAATTTGCGGCACAGGTAAATCCCTAAGTTACCATCCAAACGGTAACTGTTGTTCAAAGCCTGGGCATTCCCATCCGATAACTGATTTCCGGCTAGCTTAGCACCAAGGTTAATCTCCCAGTAAAACTAACGCTGACGTATATTAACTTATTCGCCGACAGTTGCAGCACATAAGCCTTTAAACGTATGATGCTTGACTTTATTTATTAAGAAAACCTAAATGGATACCATCAGCATACGCGGTGCGCGGACCCACAATTTAAAAAATATCGACCTTGACCTACCCCGCGACAAACTGATCGTCATCACCGGGCTTTCCGGCTCTGGCAAATCATCATTGGCGTTTGACACCATTTATGCCGAAGGCCAGCGGCGTTATGTGGAATCACTATCCGCGTATGCCCGGCAATTTCTATCGATGATGGAAAAACCCGATGTTGACCACATCGAAGGCCTTTCCCCCGCCATCTCCATCGAACAAAAATCCACCTCACACAATCCCCGCTCCACCGTCGGCACCATCACCGAAATTTACGATTACCTACGCTTACTTTACGCCCGTGCGGGTACGCCGTGCTGTCCTGAGCATAACACCTCGCTGGAAGCGCAAACCGTCAGCCAGATGGTGGATTTGGTGTTATCGCAACCGCAAGAACAACGTTGGATGTTATTAGCGCCCGTGATTAAACAGCGCAAAGGAGAACATCTGCAATTGCTGGATGATCTTCGCGCCCAAGGCTTCATCCGGGCGCGAATAGATGGCGAAGTTTACGACCTTGATGACGCCCCTGCCCTAGATGCCAAAAAACAGCACAGCATCGAAGTGATTGTTGACCGCTTCAAAATCCGCGCAGACCTCGCCTTGCGCTTATCCGAATCCTTTGAAACCGCCCTACGCATTGCCGACGGCATCGCCATTGCCGCCAGTTTGGAGGATGACCATACCGAGCTGGTATTTTCCGAACATTACGCCTGCCGGATTTGCGGCTATAGCATCGCCGAATTAGAGCCTCGGATTTTCTCCTTCAACAACCCCAAAGGCGCGTGCAGCGGTTGTGACGGCTTGGGGGTTAGGCAACATTTCAACCCCGACTTAATCGTCCACAACCCTGAACTCAGCCTAGCCGCCGGCGCGATACGCGGTTGGGATCGGCGCAGCACTTATTACTACCCCATCATCCTGTCGTTGGCGGTGCATTATGGCTTTGATACCGAAACGCCCTATGCCCAATTGCCGAAAAACATTCAAGACATACTCTTGTACGGCAGCGGCAAAGACAGCATTGAGTTTAATTTTCCCGGCGCAAGCGGCAGTAACAAAACCCGCCGCCATCCTTTTGAAGGCATTGTTACCAACATGGAACGCCGTTACCACGAAACCGATTCGCAATCGGTACGTGATGAACTGGCGAAATACTTATCGCAAAAAGTCTGTAATGTTTGCGACGGCGCAAGACTGAATACCGCCGCACGGCATGTGTTTATTGAGCAATTGCCGATATTTCAAATCACCCGACTACCTATCCGCAAATCGCTAAGCTTTTTTTCACAACTGGATTTGCCCGGCAAACGCGGGGAAATCGCCCAAAAAATCGTCAAAGAAATCCAAGAGCGTTTGGAATTTTTGGTGAATGTCGGCTTGGATTACCTCACTTTAGACCGCAGCGCCGACACCTTATCCGGCGGCGAAGCCCAACGTATCCGCCTTGCCAGCCAAATCGGCGCAGGGCTAGTTGGCGTTATGTATGTGCTGGATGAACCCTCCATCGGCTTGCATCAACGCGACAACCAACGGCTGCTGAACACCCTGTTCCGGCTGCGGGATTTGGGCAATACCGTCATCGTGGTCGAACATGATGAAGATGCCATCCGCGCCGCCGACCATATTGTCGATATTGGCCCAGGCGCAGGCGTACATGGCGGGCAAATTATCGCCCAAGGCAGTTTGGTGGATATTCTCGGCAATCCCAACTCGCTGACCGGACAATATCTCTCCGGCAGCAACGGCATTCACGTCCCCGAACAGCTCACCGCCAATAATCCCGACAAACAAATCCGCCTTATCAACGCCCACGGCAATAACCTAAAAAATGTCGACATCAGCTTTCCGGTCGGTTTGTTCACTTGCGTAACGGGCGTTTCTGGTTCGGGCAAATCCACTTTAGTTAATGACACCCTTTACGCCCACGCCGCCCGCTTTGTTAATCGCGCCAGCATTATCCCCGCCGCTTGTGACGGCGTAGAAGGCTTAGAGCATTTTGATAAAGTCGTCGATATTGACCAAAGCCCCATAGGCCGCACACCGCGCTCCAATCCGGCGACTTACACAGGCTTGTTTACGCCAATCAGAGAACTGTTTTCTGCCACGCCGGAAGCACGTTCACGCGGTTATTCCCCAGGTCGGTTTAGTTTTAACGTTAAAGGTGGACGCTGCGAAGCCTGCACGGGCGATGGCGTGATTAAAGTGGAAATGCACTTTTTGCCGGATATTTTCGTACATTGCGAACATTGCAACGGCAAGCGCTACAACCGCGAAACCTTAGAAATCCGCTACAAAGGCAAAACCATTAGCGAAATTCTGGAGATGACCGTAGAAGACGCGACCGCATTTTTCAGCTCGGTGCCATCACTGGCGCGCAAACTGCAAATGCTGATTGAAGTCGGCCTGAGTTACATCACCTTAGGGCAAAACGCCACCACATTATCTGGCGGTGAAGCGCAACGGGTCAAACTCGCGAAAGAACTCTCCAAACGCGATACTGGCAAAACCTTATACATCCTCGATGAACCCACCACAGGCCTGCATTTCCACGACATCAAACAGTTATTGACGGTACTGCATAAGCTGCGTGACCACGGCAACACCGTGATTGTCATCGAACATAATTTGGATGTGATAAAAACTGCCGATTGGTTAATCGACATGGGACCAGAAGGCGGCGATGGCGGCGGGACTTTATTGGCAGAAGGTGCACCACAAACCGTCGCCGCCAATCCGGCATCGTATACAGGTTTGTACTTGCAACGGTTTTTTCCGTAAGCGGCGGGGATTGGTTTAAAAAAACTGTCCACGAACGACACGAAAAGGCACGAAAATATAGCGCCTTAGGTCGGGTTTACCCAAAGGGCATAAAAGCGATAGCGTAACCCGACATTTTGATGCTGAATTCGTCGGGTTACGCTATCGCTAACCCGACCTACGCAAATACAATAGACTGATTTTTAATACTTAAGCCCTTAACTTATTGTATTGTGTTTAAAACCCGAATCTAAAACTTGTAAATGCTCCCATTCCGGCGAAGTTTTAAAACAACTAAATTCTGTTACTTCTTAAAAAGAGTGCCATTACTTTGAATTCCTCAAGCAAACCACCTAATCCTATGAAAGCCACCATGCTATTGCTGATCGCTGGCTGGCTGGCTGCGGTTATCCTTAGCTGTTTGGCGCAGGCTTGGCTGCCGTCTATGCCGCAACTGCCCGCCATAACTATCACTGTCATGGCATTGACGTTACAGTTGCTAGCAAGCTTTTGGATAATCCGGCGTTTAGGCAAACAGTTGTCGCTACTGAGTGCTTCCTCGCATCAGCAGCAAGACCAGATTGTGCAAATGCAAGCGGAAATCAGCGCCCAAAACCAACGCCTCGACTTAATTTTAAATTCCGCAGGTACGGGCATTTATGTGCTCGACAAAAACAAAACCATCACCTTCGCCAATATTGCCGCCAGCGAAATTACTGGCTGGCAAAGCGCAGAAAGTATCGGCAAACAACCGCATTGTTTAATCCAAAAAAACCGCTGTCCCGCAAGCACTGCCGATCAGCGTTGTGCCGATTGCGGCAGCCCCCACGATGCTGAAAAAGCCTTACCCTGCGAACTTTACGCAACCTTTGCCGATAACCACAAACACGTCCGCCACGAGACTTTTTACAGCAAAACAGGCGCAGCGATTCCGGTCAGGTTTGTTAGTGCGCCGATTTTAGAAAATGGGCAATTATCTGGCGTGGTGATTATTTTTGAAGACATCAGCCTTCGCGTGCTCGCCGAACAACAATTAAAAGACAGCGAAGCCTTAAAACAGGCGGTGCTAGAGTCTAGCTTGGATGCCATCGTCACCATTAATGCAGCGGGGTTAATCTATGAATTTAACCGCAATGCCGAACTGATGTTTGGCTATAGCAAAGCCGAGGTGTATTTAAAATCGATAGTGGACTTAATCATCCCGCAACAATATCGCTCAGTAAATTTGGCAGAGATCGCCCAACAATTACAAGCTGGCGTTGATAATAATCTTAGAAAACGCATTGAAATCAGTGCACTAAGGGCATCCGGTGAAGAATTTCCGGTTGAACTGGTAATTGCGCCGATTACCATCAACAATCAAATCGGCTTTACTTCATTCATCAGTGACATCACCGAAAGAAAACTGGCGCGTTTAGCGATAGAAAATGCCCGCATTGAAGCCGAAAAAGCCAACACCGCGAAATCGCAATTTTTAGCGGCAATGAGCCATGAAATCCGCACGCCGTTGAATGCCATGATGGGCGTGACCGAGCTATTAATGACGACGGAAGTGGACAGCGAACAAGCCTTGTACTTAAAAACCGCACAGCAAGCTGGCTTGGTGTTGCAGGAAGTGGTCTACAACATTTTAGATTTTTCTAAAATTGAAGCAGGCAAAATGGATATTGATCTACAAGTTGCTCCGTTGCTGGATATTGTCGATTCGGTATTGGCAATCATTGGCGCTAAAGCCAGCGAAAAAGGCTTAGAGCTATATACCGTTATTGATTACCCAATTCCTGAAAACGTCTTGATAGATGCCGCCAGAATAAAACAAATCTTGTTAAACCTGGTTTCAAACGCCATTAAGTTTACTGATGTTGGTCATGTTGAAATTAAATTAAGCGCGAGTTTATCGCCAGAAGCGGACTGTTTATTGCAATTTTCCGTCACCGATACAGGCATTGGTGTCGCCGAGCAAATAAAACCGTTAATTTTTGAAGAATTCAGCCAGGCTGATCTGACCTCCACCCGCAAATACGGCGGTACAGGTTTAGGCTTAGCCATCGCCAGCCGCTTGGTGGCGGCATTTGGCGGTGAAATCCATGTAGATAGTATCGAAGGCCAAGGCAGTACTTTTTGGTTTACCATCAATGTCGGCAAAGAACCCTTAGTCAGCCCTAAGCCATCAACGGCTGTGCATTGTTTTCTGGTTAACCCAAAACTAAAAAGTATGCGGGCTTTGTATCATTATCTGCAACATGTCAGCGGTCAGGTGCAATACGTTAGCCATATTGATGAAATCCCTAAAGACCCGCAATTGAATATCGTCTTTATTGATGAGCGGCAGTTACCGTTTTTCTCCTTCACCGACATGCAAACCTTTAAGGCGAGCAATCAATTCAATTGCGTCAATGTCTTGTTAAGCGATATTACCCATAAACAAACCAACCAAGCCTGGCTAAAAAACTTTGATGAACAATTGAGCAAACCGATTTTAATCAGCCAAGTTAACGAGCTGATAAAAACCGCTATAGCCAATTATGACGATGGCTGTAAGCAACAAATTGCCACCAACACGCCAGCAAACCATCCCGATGCCGTCCGTTACAAAGTTTTGTTGGTTGAAGATAGCTTAGCCAACCAACTCATCATTAAATCCATGTTAGAAAAAGCCCAGCATCAAGTGGAAATAGCGGGCAATGGCGTGATTGCCATAGAGAAAAGCCAACAGACCCCCTATGACGTTATTTTGATGGACTTATCTATGCCGATAATGGGTGGCTTAGAGGCTACCGAAAACATCCGTAAACAACCTGGACCAAACCAATCCACACCCATTATTGCCCTAACTGCCAGTGCGTTTGAAGATAAACGCAAAGCCTGCTTAGAAATTGGCATGAATAGCTTCCTCACTAAGCCCGTTAACATGGCGAATTTACTTGAGCACATTGCCCAGCTTTTGCAAAGCCCGATAGCTACCGACACCGCTTTTATTGATGAGGCTGATACGCTGATCGAAAACCCTGAGCAGCCATTGGTTGATTACCAAGTATTGGCACAATTGCAGAAAGAAACCTCGGAAACGGTATTTCCGCAATTAATGGCGGTATTTTTACAACAAGCCGAGCAACGCCTAGAGCTGATTGAAAACGCCATCAACGCCCAAGATTTTTCCGCATTAGCCTCAGAAATCCATACCTTTAAGAGCGAATCCGCCACATTTGGCGCGACCAAACTGGGCGAAATGTCGGAACAAATTAATTTCTGCTGCAAACACGACAACCAAGAGCAAGCATTTATGTTGGCGAAAAAGCTAAAAACCTATTGGTTACCGACATTTAAAGCGCTTAGCGACTATACTAATCAATCATAACTTCCCGTAAATTCCGCATATGGCGACGACAAATCTCCCAGTTGTATTACTGATTGAAGACAGCCCGTCCCTGAGCTTGCTCTATCAGGATTATTTACGCCATGAAAAAATCCGCTTACACCCTGTTAACAACGGCGCGAAAGCCTTGGATTTTATCGATGAAAATATCCCGGAAGTGGTGGTGTTGGATTTAAACCTGCCAGATATGAACGGCATGGATATTTTAAAAAGGATTAATGAGCAAAAACTGCCCTGCACGACCGTTATTATCACCGCTTATGGCAGTGTTGATGTCGCCGTTGATGCCATGCGTTATGGCGCTTTTGATTTCATCGAAAAACCTTTTACTGGCAAACGCTTGCTGGTCACCTTACGCAACGCCCTCAACAGCCGCAGCCTTAACGATGAAATCGAGCTATTGCGGCAAGATTTCCGCAACAGTTACCACGGTTTTATCGGCTCATCCTTAGCCATGCAAACCGTCTACCGCATTATTGATAGCGCCGCCCCCAGTAAAGCCACGGTATTTATCACTGGAGAAAGCGGCACAGGCAAAGAAGTCTGCGCTGAAGCCATCCACCAACAAAGCCCTAGAAGCCATAAACCGTTTATCGCCTTAAATTGTGCGGCGATTCCTCGCGATTTAATGGAAAGTGAAATTTTTGGCCATGTTAAAGGCGCATTTACGGGCGCATCCAGCGAACGCAAAGGCGCGGCAGCGCAAGCGGATGGCGGCACCTTATTTTTAGATGAAATCTGCGAAATGGATATTGAGCTGCAATCAAAATTGCT
Source organism: uncultured Methylococcaceae bacterium (assembly GCA_903928685.1). Taxonomy (GTDB): domain Bacteria; phylum Pseudomonadota; class Gammaproteobacteria; order Methylococcales; family Methylomonadaceae; genus Methylovulum. The sequence continues at coordinate 752 of CAIYRS010000005.1, read as the reverse complement.
GCGTTTTATTCAAACTGGAAAAATCCAGAAAGTGGGCGGTTCGGTGATGGAATCAGTGGATATTCGCTTTATTTGCGCCACCAATAGAAACCCTATGGAAGAAGTCAACGCCGGACGTTTCCGCGAAGACTTGTTTTATCGCTTGCATGTTATCCCTATCCAATTGCCATCATTGCACGAACGCCAAGAAGACGTGCTACTGATTGCCAATCGGTTTTTGGCGGATTACAGTACTGAAGAGCAAAAAAACTTTCAGGGATTAAGCCCAGAATGTGAAAGCATTTTTATCAATTACCCGTGGCCTGGTAATGTGCGGGAATTGCAGAATGTTATGCGTAATACCGTGGTATTAAATAAAGGCCCGTGGATACAGGCCGAGATGCTGCCCGCGCCGTTAAAAGCCTTTCTTAATAAAAGCACAGCCGTTATTGGCAAACCTGCCAAAACACCGGAAACATTGTTAGCAAACAACGAAATCCTACCGCTCTGGCAAGTTGAAAAAGCCGCCATCGAAAACGCCATCCGCCATTGCCAAGACAACATCCCCCAAGCCGCCGCTATGTTGGGCGTTAGCCCTTCGACGATTTACAGAAAAATACAAACTTGGCAAAAAAATTAAGCGTGCTAATGAATCACTGGTGTTACGCAGACAATTTCTGTGGTTTTGGCGCTCGTTCCCAAGCTCCGGCTTGGGAATGCAGGATAGGAAGCTCTAGCTTCCTATCATTCTCGAAGCTAGAGCTTCCTATCCT
>CAIYRS010000004.1 GCA_903928685.1 uncultured Methylococcaceae bacterium | reverse complement strand
GGTAATATCAATTCTTCTTATGATCAGCTTACATTTTTAATGATGTGTTCCGCCCACTGTAAATCACATAGAGTCAAAAATGTATAGCAGGCGGCTTTTATGAAGCATCTGTTACCTAATAAACTGAATAAATCTTCTAAATATAAATAAAAAATCCACTAAACGCCACTTTAAAATTGTAACAAAAGATAACAACGTGTAAGAATTTTAGTTAAAAATGTAAATTATAGGACGGTTAATAGGTGGGTTCTGTTACAATTTGAACGTTTATTTGTCGTAGCTTATGTAAAGGGCCTGGGTTTCTTGGGTGGATGACACTATTTGGGTTAACACCGAATGGTTTGTAACAAGCTGTTACCTTTTGTTACAAAAGTATTTTGACTTTAGTTAAATAGACTAAAAAAACCGTCAGGCATGTTACGTTAAAAGCTGAGCCATGAAGCAGAGAATTCTTATTATTGATGATGATCACCGCCATCGTAATCTTTTGGCGAACTATTTTGAATCGCAAGGTTTTGATACCCTGTTGGCAGCAGATGCTATTGAAATGAAAAGACAACGGGAACGCTTTTATTGCGATCTTTTGGTGCTTGATGTCAACATGCCGGGCGAGGATGGTATCTCAATTTGCAAAAGATTGCGGGCGGAAGGCGATGAAATACCTATAGTGATCGTGACGGCAAGGAATGGGATCGTGGATCGAATTCTCGGCTTGGAATACGGTTCGGACGATTATCTTGCAAAACCTTTTGACCCGCGTGAACTGGTCGCACGTATCCGGGCCGTTTTGCGCCGAATTCCAGACAAGCCTTTAAATGCTGAAGAAGCAACGCCGGTGACATTTGACTTTGGCGCTTTTGTTTTGGATATCTCGTCCAGGGTCTTGTTATGTAACGGACAAGCTGTAGTGCTTAGCTTCGATGAGTTTGAGTTGCTTAAGATTCTTGCCGGTACGCCAGGCCAGCCACTATCGCGGCATCAATTAGCCAGCCAGATTAGGGGCGGTGGCCAGCAAATCGAGCAGCGCAATATCGATATGTTGGTGTCGCGCCTTCGTAAACGGCTTAAAGATGACTCATCGCCGCATCAATACATTCAGTCAGTGCGGGGAGTTGGGTATGTTTTTATGACGTCTGCTCTGGATCAGACAAGGTCATGAAGTTTTTTAGTGCACAGACTTTTATCAGTCAAATCTGGTTGCGGTTTGTCTTGATATTGCTGGTCACGCAAATTATCACCATATCCGTTTTTTTTCTGGTAGGTGCTTCGTATGTGGGAACGAGAATGGGACAATATCAGTCCGTTTTAATGCGGATAGTGGATGTTGTTTTTAGTCATGCCGATGCTGTCCTGATAAAGCAGGTTTCTGACGCACTAGACAGCAATGATTATTTTAAGCTGGTGTCTGGAAGGGTCGAAAATACAACAGACAAGTTGCCGCCCCATCCAGCCTTGCTGGTTGCAACAAAAACAATCGATCAATTGTGGCAAGGAAAATTGACCGTCAGCTACCAAGCTGATCCTGTCCCTATGATATGGGGGCAAAAAAACCAGCCGCCCCTCTTCGCAATCGGCGCCACCTTTATCGGTAGTCAATTTATGCAAAGGTCTTCTTTATCAGTACTGTTTATCCTGTTTTTTGCTGTTATTTTTATGGCTTGGTGGGTTGCCAAACGCATTAGTACGCCACTGCTTAAGCTCGCTGAAGACTCTGTGCAAATGGGGAAAAATCAAAAAATTAAACACATTACGCCAGACCCGAGTAGTTGCACCGAGATTATCGTCCTTGCTGATGCACTCAATGGCATGCGTAAAGATATCAACACCATGATAAAAGAGCGTGAGGATTTTTTGGCCGAGATTTCCCATGATTTGCGTACCCCCTTAAGTCGGTTAAGCATCGCAGTGGAGCTGCTTAATCCCGAGTCATCAAAATTTATAGCCGGTATGAGGGAAGATATCACTGAAATGGGCGTCATCCTAAAGCAGACTATTGAGCTGGCTTGTGCAAATCTGGATGCCAATGAAGCATGGGTGCAAGGTGATATCAACCAATTATTGGCAGATGTGCAAGGCAAATATCAGCGAGCGGGCGTTTCCTTGCAGTTGGATTTGGCCGCTATGCCAATGATTCGCTTCAAAACACAGGCATTGACCCGCTTGCTCTACAATCTGGTTGGTAATGGCCTGCAGCATGATGCTGAAGGCCATGTTACTTTGATTTCCCGCATGGAGTAGGCATACCGGCTATCGCGGTTGTCAATACGGGTGCTTACGTTGGTGCAAAGGAGGTATCTGCTTTGCTTCAGCCACTTACTGAAAAAGGAATCAGTGATAGTAATGGATTGGGGCTTTTAATTGTCCAGCGCATTGCCGAAATGCATGGCGCAACAGTAACAACCAGCGAAACGCCCTGTAAAGGTGGGCGTGAGGT
>CAIYRS010000003.1 GCA_903928685.1 uncultured Methylococcaceae bacterium | reverse complement strand
GCCCTTCGGGCTCGCGCTGCCGCTACCTTGCCCCCGGCATTTGTGAATAATTCTCATGACTTGGGAACCTACAAGATGCCCGCGCTCCTGACTTGTCTAAAGACTAACAGAAACACTAAACCCCAATGCCCTAACCTTATCCGCCAAGGCTTCCAAGTCCGCTGCGGAACATTTTTCTAGCCCGCCTGCTTCTGGCTGCGCTGAGGTTCTCGCTAAGGTATAAAGCATTACTTGCTCGATAGCAGTATCGTTTTTAATGCTGTTGAGCGCATCTAAATAAGCTTGCTGCTCAGATAACGACCAACCTTGTTGCTGATATTCAAACACGCAAGTTTGGATTTTGGTGGTGCATAACCCGGATGCTATCCGCATATTTGCCAATGCGGCGGCGGTGGATTGCACGCTGTTATTGATTAGCTTGCGGCGGCTGTCATCGGCACTATCCAACTTAAACCACACTTCGCCACCATAGCGGTGCAACGCCCGTAAGCCATCTTGCACTTTCGGCAAATGAATGAGGCTGCCGTTGCTTATCAACACAAATTTGCTCTGTGGTAATACGCCCAATTCTGTGGCGATGCGCCCAATCAAGCCAACGGCTTCGGCAAATTCTTTTAAGCTGGTGGGTTCGCCATTGCCCGCGATGGCAATGTCTTTGATGACCCGCTGTTCTGGCGGCACTTGGAAAACATCATAAAAATCCCCGTGCAGCACTTGCTGTAAAAAACCGCGCAATTCTTGCTCCAACAAGGCGAAATCCAACGCAGGTGCGCTACCCGTTATCAAATCCGGCACTTGGCAATAAATACAGCGCCAATTACAGGCGTTATTGGTATTGAAATTGATGCCAATAGACAGGCCGCCTGCGCGTCTGGACAACACAGGATAAATATATTTCAGCCCGACAATATCGGAGCGGTGGTTGGTAATGGATAAAGTCAACGCCATGCACTCAAGCTTAAGGGGGATATGCAAACATGCTATTCTACGGCGTTCTGCCGCTTTTATTTGAGTTTTTTGGACACTGCCATGCCCTCACCAACCATTGATATTGCCCCATTTCTTGCCGAAGACCTTGGCGACGGCGACCTGACCGCCGCGATAATCCCCACTGACACCTACGCCACTGCCGAAGTCATCACCCGCGATGCCATGGTGCTATGCGGCACAGCTTGGTTTAACGCGGTATTCACCCAGTTAGATGCCAATGTGCAGATTGATTGGCAAGTCGCCGAAGGTGCAAACGTCGCCAGCAACACCGTGCTGTGCAAGCTCAGCGGTTTGGCGCGCGGACTGTTAACAGGCGAGCGCACCGCACTCAATCTGTTACAAACCTTATCCGCCACTGCCAGCGTGGCAAAGCAATATGCGGATGCCGTCGCAGGCACGAGCTGTAAAGTGCTGGACACCCGCAAAACCCTGCCCGGTTTGCGTAACGCACAAAAATACGCCGTAGCCTGCGGCGGTTGCCATAATCACCGCATGGGTTTGTACGATGGCGTGTTAATCAAAGAAAACCACATCATCGCCGCAGGCTCTATTGCCCTCGCGGTCGCGACAGCTAGACAGCAAAGTAATATGCCGATTGAAGTGGAAGTAGAATCTTTAGCCGAATTGCAGCAAGCCCTAAACGCCAAGCCTGACCGTATCATGCTGGATAATTTCAGCATGGCGGATATGGTCGCCGCCGTCGCCATCAACGCTGGACAAGTTGAACTGGAAGCCTCCGGCAATATCGGCCTGCACAACATCCGCGCCATTGCCGAAACTGGCGTAGATTTCATTTCCATAGGCGCGTTGACTAAAAACCTGCACGCCGTGGATTTATCCATGCGTATCCAACTGGTACAAGGCCATGACTGAGCTGGCTGATCTATTTAAAACCTTAAGCCACGGTGTTTACGTCATCGGTGTCAGCGATGGCGAACACCATAACGCCTTCACCGCCGCATGGGTGATGCAAGTATCCTTCAATCCACCGCTGTTAGCGATCAGCATCAACCCCAGTAATTACTCTTACCAATTATTACAAGCTGGCAAAATTTGCTCGGTGAATGTACTAACGCAACAGCAATACGCTGCTGCCGAACATTTTGGCAGCGGCGGTATCAAGGACAAAATGGCTGGCTACGACTGGCTGAGCGCAGAAACTGGCGCACCGATATTGGCAAACAGCTTGGCTTATTTTGATTGCCGATTAAGCCATGTTTGTGATGCTGGCGACCACAAACTGGCTATTTGCCAAGTGATCGCCGCCGCGAAATTACAGGATGGTAAACCGTTGTTATATAGCCAAACGGGGGATATGGATAAAAGTGATGGGCTTTATGGGAAAGGCGAATAACGATAGGCTTGCACAAAATATTAGCTTTAACTCTTATTTAGGAGTCCAAAACATGTTTTGGACTCCTAAAATTAAGCTATCCAATTACCGCGATTGTTAAAAAGCTTTTGAACAGTAACTTATTAATCGCCTTCTATGTTTTGGTAATTGTTGGTGTGAAAAACGGGTTTTTCACACCTTTTTCTTACAATAACTTTTTAGATTAATTACAAAATATCCGACGCATAATCCGCTAAGCGTGAGCGCTCGCCACGGCGTAAGGTAATATGTGCGCCGTGTTCCCAGGTTTTAAAGCGGTCGACCACGTAGGTTAAACCGGAAGTGGTGGCGGTTAGGTACGGGGTGTCTATCTGCCCTAAGTTACCGATACAAATGATTTTTGTCCCTGGGCCGGCGCGGGTTATCAGGGTTTTCATTTGTTTGGAGGTCAGGTTTTGGGCTTCGTCGATAATTAAAAAACGGTTGAGGAAGGTGCGTCCGCGCATGAAGTTTAATGAGCGGATTTTTACCCGGTTCATCAAGATATTTTTGGTTGCGCCCTGTTCCCATTCGTTCTGTCCAGAACGGCTGCCTAGTAATTCTAGGTTGTCCATCAATGCGCCCATCCACGGTGCCATTTTTTCTTCTTCAGTACCGGGCAAAAAGCCGATGTCTTCGCCGATGGGGACGGTTTCGCGGGTCATGACGATTTCGTTGTAGAGTTTTTTCTCTAAGGTCATTACTAAGCCTGCGGCGAGGGCTATTAAGGTTTTGCCTGTGCCAGCTGTGCCTAATAAGGTGACGAAATCAATTTCTGGATCGAGCAAGACGTTTAGGGCGAAATTTTGCTCGCGATTTTTGGCGGTGATGCCCCAAACGTTGTTGTGTTTGCTGCGGTAGTCGCGCGCCAATTCTAAGACGGCGACATCGCCTTGGCAGGAGCGGACGATGGCTTCAAAATTGAATTCGTCATCCATGTACAGGTATTGGTTGGGATACCATTCGGTGACTAGCGGGTCTTGCAGGCGGTAAAAGGTGCGGTCTTTTTCTTGCCAAGATTCCATTTTTGAGCCGTGTTCTTCCCAAAAATCGCTGTCCAAGGCCATCGCGCCACTGTACAGCAGGTCAATATCATCGAGGGTTTGGTCGTTGTGGTAGTCTTCTGAGAGCAGCTCTAAGGTGGCGGCTTTAATCCGCATGTTAATGTCTTTGGAGATTAAGATGACATTAACGTCTGGGAGTTTTTTGGTGAGCGCTAAGACGATGCTGAGAATGGAGTTATCGGCGATGGAACCGGGCATACTCTCTGGTAACAGCGCGTTCATAGCGCTGGTTTGGAAGTACAAGCGCCCGTCACAGTCTACGGTTTCTGAGCTGGGGCGATGTTCGACATGGCTTAGCGGCAAGCCGTCATTTAGGGTTTCTTGGCTAGCGCCACGGATGAGTTCATCCAAAAATCGGCTGACTTGGCGGACGTTACGGGCGACGTCGGTAAAGCCTTTTTTGGCATGATCCAGCTCTTCCAAAACAATCATGGGGATAAAAATATCATGCTCATGAAAGCGGAAAATACAGGCGGGGTCGTGCATTAATACGTTGGTATCCAGTACAAACAGTTTTTTATCCGGTGTGGTTTTTATATTCATGCTGATGCTCCTGCCAATTCCGTTAGTGCCTGCAATACCTCGTCACAATGGCTTTTTACTTTCACTTTCCGCCATTCGCGCACCAAGATGCCGTCGGGGTTAATCAAAAAAGTGCTGCGCTCTATACCTCTGACTTGTTTGCCATACATGTTTTTCATGGCGATGACGTTAAACATTTGGCAGAGGCTTTCGTCGCTATCGGACAGTAAATCGAATGGGAATGCCTGTTTGCATTTAAAGCCTTCGTGGACTTTGACGCTATCGCGGGAGACGCCAATAATTTTGGCATTCAGTGCGGTAAATTGGTCGATATGGTCGCGGAACGCTTGGCCTTCTTGGGTACAACCTGGGGTGTTGTCTTTGGGATAAAAATACAACACCAGATAGTTACCACGAAAATCCCCTAAGCTTAGGGTTTTATCACCTGTGGACAATGCCTGAAAATCAGGCACAAGACTGCCAATTGCTATGTCGGACATCATTAAACCTATCGTTTTATGGGTTCAAGAATTGCATCGATATTTAACTGGTCGCAAAAATCCAAGAATTCTTCGCGCAGTGATAACAAATGCTGTTGGGGGGGGATTAGAATGATAAACTTGGTGGAAAATACGGTGTTTTGAATATATGGGGCTTGATACGAGCTGGCGGTAACTTCTTCTACCGCGATGTCCCTCACCATCAGGAAAGAAACGATAGATTCGACTACGTTATCTTTGTCTAACGATAAGGTCTCCAATGAGTAAGGCAGGCGCTCCTTGCTTTTTTCCCGCATCTCAGGTCTTAGGGTGTTGATTTTTATATCTGCACGCCGCTCGAAAAATTCCAACATGCTTTCAAGTTTGGCGATTTGGTTCCAGTTGCCTTGCACTAACAAGTAAGCGGCTGTGGACTGGGAAAGGGAAGATGAGCGAAGTTCTATAATATTGCATTTGCAATCGCGGATAACCGCCAATATTTCTGCAATAAAATTAATGGGGTTGTTACCTAATACAGTAATGGCTAGTTGCATGCTATTTAATAAAAAGTTTGGCAGTTTATCGTTGAATAAGACAAACTTTACTTAGATTTGGCCTTGGCGGCTAACTTTAGTAAAACTATCCCGATTTATATATAGAATATAAACAATAGCATCGAGTTGAAGAATGGACTCTTAAAAGTCCTGTCTCGGCTTTTATCATGCCCTACTGACGTGAAAACGTCTAGCTAAACATTAACCGCTTTTAACTTGAAAAAACAGCCTTTCATTTTCCCGCCCTTAAATCCCATTATGCGAAATTCAATGAAAAAAACCTCAAAAGCTCGCCGAAGCCCGTTTACTTCCAATTTAAACCGACAAGACGAGGATGTGTTATTAGCCGATATTCAGGTGATGGCTGATGACCATTTTCTTGCTGTTACCCCGATGAATGCGGCAAACAACCACCAAGATACGATGGATCGCATGATTGCCAGTTCAGGTTTTGATGACCACGCTTTAGCTGAAATATCTAAAACAGCGGATTTCGTTTTGGTTGAAGACATTCATCAAAAACCAAACGATGACGCTTTTGCGGTTGAAGATACTTTTGTAAGCATTCAGGAAACTGCTGATGAAAGTTTGGCAATCGCGACCACCACAGATACCGCTGCGGTTATCGATTTAGATAGTGAAGAAATTAGGGATTTTGCCGCAGCACCGATAATGGTTAACACCGCCACTGAAGAACGTCCGGCGATACCTAAAATGGTAAGGGAGAAAACCAGCAAACCCGCGAAGGTCACCAGCAGTAATACGCTAAGCTATTTATTGCTAGGCATAAGCGCCATTACCTTGGCAATCACCTGCGTTTTAGCGTTTATGGTGGCGGAATTGAAAACGGAGATGAGCCAGCTTAAAGCGCCAGCGAACATTGAAAAGACGGCGCAAGCGCCTGAACAAGCATTGCCTTAGATAGGCAAGGTGACAGTGTTTCCTAGGAAACAACTAAACGTAGTATGGGCTGACGATAGGAAGCCCATCATGGGGCTACCTAGTTTGATGGGCTTCCTTACGTCAGCCCATCAATCGATATTAACTTGGAAAACGCTTTAAATCTCGATTCTTGAAGTGCTTTGCTTAGGAGTACAAATCCTATTTTGTACTCCTAAAATAGCAAATAACTTATGCGCGACAACTTACATTTTTGCTAATACGTCAGCAACTGTTTGCCCCATTGCCGATGGCGTAGGGCTGATAATCACACCGAGTTCTTGCAACATGGCGACTTTTTCCGCCGCGCTTTCACCCGCTGAAGAAATAATCGCACCCGCATGGCCCATACGACGGCCTTCTGGTGCAGTCAAACCCGCGATATAAGCAACCACCGGTTTAGTCATATTGGCTTTCGCCCAAATGCCCGCTTCCACTTCTTGTGGGCCGCCAATTTCGCCGATCATGATGACGATTTTGGTTTCTGGATCATTTTCGAAATGTTCCAAAATATCGCGGTGCGAGCTGCCGTTGATAGGGTCGCCGCCGATACCGACTGAAGTGGAAATACCCAAACCTAAGCGTTTCAATTGGTCTGCTGCTTCGTAGCCTAATGTGCCAGAACGTCCGACGATGCCGACGTTACCTTGCATGTAGATATGGCCTGGCATAATGCCGAGCATGGCGCGACCTGGGCTGATAGTGCCGGCGCAGTTGGGGCCGGTCAAAATCATGCGTTGTTCCACTGGAAAGCGGCGCAAGAAGTTTTTAACGGTCATCATGTCTTGGGTAGGAATACCGTCAGTGATAGACACACAGTATTTAATGCCAGCATCCGCCGCTTCCATGATGGAATCTGCCGCAAACGCAGGCGGTACAAACACGATACTGGCTTCTGCGCCAGTTGCTTCAACCGCTTCTTTAACGGTGTTGAACACAGGCAAGCCTAAATGGGTTTGTCCGCCTTTACCTGGCGTTACGCCACCAACGACATTTGAGCCGTAGTTAATCATGTCTTGGGCGTGGAAACTGCCAATTTTGCCCGTGAAACCTTGGACGATGATGCGGGTGTTTTCGTTAATTAAAATAGCCATTCTGATATTCCTTAAGCCGCTGAGAGACGGGCGGCAACTTCATTACGCGCTTGCACGGCTTTTTCCGCCGCTTCTGCCAAGGTTTCTGCGGTGATAATCGGCAAACCGCTTTCTCTGATGATGCGTTGGCCTTCTTCCACATTCGTGCCAGACAAACGCACGATCAATGGCACTTTCATGTCGATTTTTCTGACCGCTTGCACCACACCTTCGGCAATCCAATCACAACGGTTGATACCCGCGAAAATGTTCACCAACATGGCTTTAACGTTTTGGTCAGCCAATACTAAACGGAAGGCTTTTTCAGTACGTTCTGCGGATGCGCCGCCACCAACGTCCAAGAAATTGGCAGGTTCGCCGCCAGCCAGTTTAATCATGTCCATGGTCGCCATCGCCAAGCCCGCACCGTTAATCATGCAGCCGATGTCGCCATCTAAGCCAACATAGCTTAAGCCACGGTCAGCGGCAGCGGTTTCGCGTGGGTCTTCTTGGGTTTTGTCGCGCAATTCGGAGATTTTCAATTGGCGGAACAGGGCGTTTTCGTCAAAGCCCATTTTCGCGTCTAAAGCGACCAATTCGTTATTTTTGGTAACAACCAATGGGTTGATTTCCAACATGTTGGCGTCTAAATCACGCAACGCACGGTAGCAACCTTTGATGGTTTTCACAGCATGGCTGATGATTTCGGCATCAAAACCCAGTTTGAATGCCATTTCGCGGGCTTGGTAATCTTGCAAACCAACCGCAGGTTCAATGTAGATTTTGGTGATGGCTTCAGGATTGGTTTGCGCCAATTCTTCAATATCCATACCGCCTTGGGCAGAACCGACCATGACAATGCGCTCGGCGCAACGGTCAACCAAAAAGCAAAAATAAATTTCTTTGGCAATGTCAGTACCCGCTTCGATATACAAACGGTTACACACTTTACCCGCAGGGCCAGTTTGATGGGTCACTAAACGTTTGCCCAATAAAGCTTCCGCAGCCGCTTCGACTTCGTCGTGGGTTTTGCAGATTTTGATACCGCCCGCTTTACCACGCGCACCAGAATGGATTTGCGCTTTTACCGCCCAAACATGTCCGCCAATTTCCCGCGCCCGTTGTACTGCATCTTCTGGGCTGTAAGCCAAACCGCCTTCAGCGATTTTAATACCGTAACCGCTTAGTATTTCTTTTGCTTGATATTCATGAATATCCACAGCATCTCCTTGTGTGTCAAATTAACTGCAGATGCTTGCACATCTGCACTGGTGTTATTGGTTTTTTGCCGCAATCGCTTCAGCGGCGCGGACGATATTATTAGCCATGCGTTCTGATGCAGCGTCGATTAAACGTCCATCTAGCGCCGCAGCGCCTTTACCTTGAGCTGCCGCTTCTTGCAGGGCAACTAAAATACGGCGGGCTTTATCCACTTCGGCAGCAGGTGGCGTAAATACTTCATTCGCCAATGCGACTTGTGAAGGATGGATCGCCCATTTGCCTTCGCAACCTAAGGCTGCGGCGCGTTTGGCTGCCAAAATAAAACCATCTGGGTCTTTAAAGTCACCGAATGGGCCGTCGATTGGGCGCAAACCGTAAGCGCGGCAAGCGACAGTCATGCGGCTGATAGCGGCATGCCATTGGTCGCCTGGATAATCTGGGTTAAGTCCACCGATATTGGTGGTGCGGGCGCGGTTGCTGGCGGCATAATCGGCAACGCCAAAATGCAGGGCTTCCAAACGACCATGTGCGCCTTGGCGGGCGATGTCTTCAACGTTTGCCATGCCTAATGCGGTTTCAATTAAAGCTTCAATGCCGATTTTATTTTTCAGGCCTTGTTGCATTTCCAATTGGTTCAACATGGCTTCAACCATGTAAACATCGCCATAAACGCCGACTTTTGGAATTAAAATGGTATCGATTTTGCTGCCTGCTTGTTCAACCAAATCGACTACGTCACGCACCATATATTGGGTATCTAAGCCGTTGATACGCACAGAAACGGTAATGCCATGACCTTTCCAATCTAAATCGTTGATGGCTTCAATGACATTTTTACGGGCACGTAATTTATCGTCTGGAGCAACCGCATCTTCCAAATCCAAAAATATAAAATCTACGCCGCTTTTCAGGGCTTTTTCGAACAGATCAGGTGTCGATCCTGGAACGGCTAATTCACAGCGTTGTACCCGTTGAACCGACGCTGTATATAAAGTGTGACTCATCAATATTCCTCATCTCATTGATAGCGCGCTGATTTTTCAGTGCGAAATGGCGCTTTGGGCAAGCCGAAGCCAAAATAAACCGACCATTCTACTTTTAGGGCGATTAATGTCAATTTTTAGTAAAAAATCAAATCTTGCCGATTGATGGTTGCTATGTCATGATTGCCAATTTTTTCAACTTTGCTTTGTTACAATCAAAGTTTTAATCAATCTTTCAACAACTTAAAATTGAGGCAAAACCATGGCTGGTCGCAACCACCTTTATATCCCAGGCCCTACTAACGTTCCTAACGAAATCCTTAATGCCATGCACGTCGCCATGGAAGACCATCGCTCGCCGATTTTTCCTAAATTATTGACGCCATTATTGGAAGACCTGAAAAAAATCTTCCGCACCGAAACCGGACAAGCCTTTATTTATCCTGCTACTGGTACAGCAGGCTGGGAAATTGCCCTGACCAACACCTTAAACCCTGGCGATAAAGTGTTGATTTACCGTTTTGGCCAATTTAGCCACTTATGGGCAGAAATGGCGAAACGTTTGGGTTTTGAAGTTGAAATCCATCAAGTGCCTTGGGGCATGGGCATTCCTTTAGACCAATTGGAAGCACGCCTAAAAGAAGACAGCGACCACACCATTAAAGCCGTTTTGGCAACCCACAACGAAACTGCCACAGGCGTTACCAGCGACATCGCGGGCGTCCGTAAAGCGATGGATGCCTCCAGCCACCCTGCATTTTTGTTTGTTGACGGCGTTAGCTCGATTGCCAGCTTGGATTTCCGCATGGACGAGTGGGGCGTGGACGGTGCGATCAGCGGTTCACAAAAAGGCTTTATGCTGCCAGCAGGCGGCGCGTTTGTTGCCTTCAGCCAAAAAGCTTTGGCAGCCGTGGAAACTTCAACTTACCCACGTTGTTTCTTGGATTTGAAAGACCAAATGACCAACAACGCTAACGGCTACACGCCTTACACACCCAACTTGCCACTGCTGTACGGCTTGCGTAAAGCTTTAGATATGTTGTTAGAAGAAGGCTTGGAAAACGTTTACGCACGTCATCACCGTTTGGCAGAAGGTACACGTCGGGCAGTTGCTGCTTGGGGCATGAAAGAATGCGCCCAACCTGGCTTTGCTTCCGATACCGTAACCGCCGTGGTTGTCCCTGAAGACAAAGACGCACGTACTGTTATCAGCACTGCATTCAGCAAATACAACATTTCTTTAGGCGCTGGCTTGTCAGAAGTGGCAGGCAAAGTGTTCCGTATTGGTCATGTTGGCGATATGAACGACGTTTCTATGTTGGGCGCCATCGCTGGCGTGGAAATGGCCTTATTGGACAGCGGTTTTGATATTGTCCCAGGTAGCGGCGTCGCGGCAGCCATTGAATATTACCGTTCAACTGCCAAGTAATTGCTACTAGCAAATCCTGTCTTGTTGCTGGGCTAAATTCTTAGCCCAGCTCTATTAACCGGCACCGCCGAGTTACGCTATACTCCACACATCCCCTCTCTTGTACGGAGTTCTCTATGAGCAAACCCAAAGTTATTGTCACCCGCCGCTGGCCTGTCGAAGTGGAAACCCAGCTGAAAGCCTTGTACGACGTGCAACTGAACGAGTCTGACACGCCCATGAGCGAGGACGAACTCAAGCTTGCCATGCAATCCGCCGATGCTTTATTGCCGACCGTAACCGATCCGATCACTGCCGATATTATCAATGTCGAAAACCGCCGCGTTAAAATCATTGGTAATTTTGGTGTGGGCTACAACAATATCGACATCAATGCCGCCAAAGAACAAGGCGTGCTGGTCACCAACACCCCGCATGTATTGACCGATTGCACCGCCGATATTGCCATGTTGTTACTGCTAATGTCCGCCCGCCGTGCGCCAGAAGCAGAACGTATGGTACTTAACAAACAATGGACAGGCTGGGGGCCAACGCAATTACTGGGGCAAAAAGTCACTGGCAAAACCTTAGGCCTGATCGGTTTTGGTCGTATTGCCCAAGCCATGGCCCGCAAAGCCCATCATGGTTTTGGCATGAAGATTTTGTTTTATGTGCCTTCCGCACCAGATCAAGCCATTGTTGATGAATTAAAGGCAGAGCGTTGCGATACACTGGAAGCCCTGTTGAGTGAAGCGCATTTTGTCTCCCTGCACTGCCCTGGCGGCGCTGCCACTAAACATTTAATCAACGAAGACCGCTTGCGGCTTATGCGCCCATCCGCCCATTTAATCAACACCGCTCGTGGTGACGTAATCGATAGCGATGCTTTAATTAAAGCTTTAAAAGAAGGCTGGATTGCAGGTGCGGGATTGGATGTGTTTGAAGGCGAACCGAATTTGAATCCAGGCTTTCTCACCTTAAATAATGTTGCCCTGTTGCCGCACATCGGTAGTGCCAGCGAAGAAACCCGTACTGCTATGGGCAATCGGGTACTGAATAATATCGCGGCGTTTTTTGCTGGTAACGAACCCGATGACCGCGTCGTATAACCCAGAAATTACTGTCAGTTTTAACACGCTTTTAGCTATCGCCAACTTCCCTTACTAATTCCAACAAAAATCCGTATTTATGAAAATGACCGCCAAACATTCCTTAATGGCCATTATTGTTTCAGTAGCGTGTTCCGCTAATGCTTATGCCGCACCGCCAGCACTTACCACTTCCAGTTTTATGAAACATGAATTTAGTTTCGACCAGTGCCAAAAACGCACTAAAGAAATCATGGGCAAAATGAACTTGGAAATTGATGACCGTGGCAATGGCACTATTGGTGGCTTTGGCGAGCAAAGCATCGCCATCGTCAATTGCCATCGCTTGGCGGATGCCACTTATGTGCAAATTGCCGTGTCCAGCCAAAAACAGGAAGCAGCAGAACTTATCATGAATTATTTGACAGGTTATTTGCGTAGCAGCATTGATAGCCAAGCCGTTAACCCCACAGCCCAACCAAGTGTTGCTTATCCACAATAAGCAATCAAGCTTGCTGCTCCCATAGAACCTGCTTAAACGGTTTTGAGTAAATAATAAATAGCGATATAAGCGAAATAGTTCTATGCTTCCGGTGCACTTAAACAACAAGGAGAGCAAGCTATGCCATACACAGAAAAATTAGTGGAAGAATTAAATATCTTGGTACGCTATAACCTCAGCACTACACAAGAAGGCATTAAAGTCCATAAAAGCACCGCACCAGAGGCGATTGTTGCCGCCACTGAACGATTGTTCCAAAAGGGTTTGGTCACACAAAGTGATGGCGGCTATCTAACCAATATGGGACATGAAGCAGCAGAACAAGCACAATTGCTGCTGAACTTACTGAATCCGGCTTAACGTCAACGCTAAACCGTTAGCAACAAAAAAGGCAGCCTAGGCTGCCTTTTTTGTTGCTTGCAAAAGCTACGCTTATAATTTTTCTTTAATACGCGCTGCTTTACCAGTCAGGTTACGCAAGTAATACAATTTAGCGCGACGCACATCACCACGGCGTTTTACTTGAATTTCATTAATCATCGGGCTATGTGTTTGGAACACACGCTCAACACCTGTGCCGTGCGAGATTTTGCGTACGGTAAAGGCAGAGTTCAAACCACGGTTACGTTTGGCGATAACAATACCTTCAAACGCCTGGATACGCTCACGCTCGCCTTCTTTTACTTTTACTTGTACGACAACGGTATCGCCTGGGCCAAATGCTGGCACTTGTTTTAACTGTTGTGCTTCCAGTTCATCAATAATATTCATACCACACCTTAATTAACTCAATTCGATTATAAATTCTTTGAGCAAGCGTTCCTGCTCTACGCTCAATTGTTTGTTTTCCAACAAATCCGGACGTCTTTGCCAAGTCCTTCCGAGTGCTTGTTTCATACGCCAGCGATCAATTTCCGCATGGTTGCCACCGAGCAAAACCGCAGGGACGGCTAAATCTGACAATTGCTCTGGACGGGTAAAGTGCGGACAATCCAATAAACCTTGCATGTGCGAATCTTGTTGTGCCGATTGCTCATCGCCCAAAACCCCTGGTAATAACCGGGTAATAGCATCAATGACAATCAAAGCCGCCAACTCGCCACCGCTGATGACATAATCACCCAGCGACCATTCTTCATCACAATCCAGCTGGACGAAACGCTCATCAACACCTTCGTAGCGGCCTGCAATTAAAATAAGCTGATCTAGGCCAATGGCTTCTGTCAACAACGACTGGCTTAATGGTCTGCCTTGTGGACTTAAATAGACAATTTTTCGCTTAGCGACTTCATGCTGCTGCGCGGCCTGTACTGCATCGTGCAAAGGCTGATACTTTATCACCATGCCTGGACCACCACCATAAGGGCGGTCATCCACAGTTTTATGGCGATCTTCGGTGTAATCTCTAGGATTCCATACCGACAAATCGACCAATTTACGTTCAATTGCCCGACCAGTAACCCCGTAGCTTGCGGCTACTGTTACCATTTCTGGGAACAAGGTCACCACATCGAAACGCATACTTAGTTTCCTATCGGCATTAAAATTCAGGATCCCAATCGACTATCATTTTGCCCTGTTGCAAATCGATGCTGACAATGCTTTGTCCTTGTATAAAAGGTATGGCGCGTTCACGCTCACCTTTAACAATAACAACATCATTGGCACCGGTTTCCAGCAAGCTATCGATGACACCTAACGGCACGCCTTCTTTGGTTTCAACTTGTAAACCCAACAAATCCGACCAGTAATACTCACCATCAGCGGCCTGTGGACGTTGCTCAGGGCTGATAAAAATATCCCAACCGATTAAACTGGCTGCCTGATCCCTGTCAGTTATACCTTCCAATGCAGCAACAACGAGCTTACCTTGCAGCGCACCATCAACAACATTAATGGTTTTGCTTAAATCTGCTTTTTTTAATTGCCACGGCGAATAATCAAGGATATTGCCGCGATCTCCGGTAAAGGAAAATACTTTTACCCAACCTTTGATGCCGAAAACGCCGGAAATTTTTCCGACATTTATAAGCTTTTGCTCAGACAAATTACGCCGCTACCGCAGCTTTACGGGCATCTTTAATCAATCTGGCAACACGGTCAGATGCTTGAGCACCGTTGGCTTGCCAGTAATTGACGCGTTCATCATCCAAACGCAGACGCTCTTCATTACCACGCGCCAACGGATTGAAAAAACCAATGCGTTCAATATAACGACCATCACGGGCGCTTTGGCTATTGGTTACCACAACATGGTAGAAAGGGCGGTTTTTTGCACCACCTCTGGAAAGACGAATGGTTACCATCTAAATTCCTCAGAAAACATTTAGTCAAAAAATAATCCGCCTATTCTACGCGAAATTATTCATAAGTGAAGAAAAAACTGTCTAAATCAATGCACTCTGTTGTTATGCAGTGTTTAGCCGCTATAAAACAACTATCTTCTCAAGCCGCGCATATTGCTTTTTATGCCGCGCATCATGTTAGCCATATTGCCGCTTTTCAGCTTCTTCATCATTTTTTGCATCATCATAAATTGCTTTAGCAAACGGTTAACATCCTGCAATTCTTGCCCGCAACCATCGGCAATACGTTTTTTACGGTTGCCTTTAATTAAATCTGGATGCTTACGTTCTTGCTTGGTCATGGAGCAAATCACCGCAATCTGGCGGGCAATCATTTTATCGTTGACCTTATCTTTCATCTCTTGCGGCACATTGCCTATACCCGGCAATTTGTCCAACATAGAACTCACGCCACCCATACTTTGCATTTGCTGCAATTGTTCGCGGAAGTCTTCCAAATCAAAGTTTTTACCTTTTTGGATTTTTCTGGCGAGCTTCTCGGCTTTTTCCTTATCGACTTTTTGTTCGATTTCTTCAATCAAACCCAAAACGTCGCCCATACCCAAAATGCGCGAGGCAATCCGGTCTGGATAAAATGGTTCCAACGCCGTGGTTTTTTCACCGACACCAATAAACTTAATCGGCTTGCCTGTAATATGCCGGATAGATAACGCCGCACCACCACGAGCATCGCCATCTGCTTTCGTCAAGATTACACCCGTCAACGGCAAGGCATCATTGAAGGCCTTTGCAGTATTGGCGGCATCTTGCCCGGTCATGCTATCGACCACAAACAAGGTTTCGATTGGATTAATCGCCGCATGCAAGGCTTTAATTTCGCCCATCATTTCATCGTCGATATGCAATCGGCCTGCGGTATCGACAATCAGCACATCCAAATACTTGCGCTTGGCAGCTTCGATAGCGTTTTTGGCTATATCAACAGGCTTTTGGGAAATATCACTATCGAAAAACGTCAGCGATAAATCTTCTGCCAAAGTCTGCAATTGCTTGATAGCCGCAGGACGGTAAACGTCCGCACTGACCACGCCGACTTTTTTCTTTTGGGTTTCCTGCAACCAACGACCTAATTTAGCGACCGTAGTGGTTTTACCCGCACCTTGTAAACCCGCCATTAAAATGATGGCTGGCGGCTGGGTTTTCAGATTCAAGCCCTCATTGGCGGCCCCCATCACCTTCACCAATTCAGCCTGAACTAGCTTGATGAGTGATTGCCCAGGAGTAAGACTGTTTTGGACTTCTTGCCCTAACGCCCCCGCCCTAACCTGTTCAATAAAATCCGTCACCACTGGCAAGGCAACATCGGCCTCAAGCAGAGCCATACGCACTTCACGCAGGGTGTCCTTGACATTGTCTTCGGTCAGACGGCCCTGACCACGAAGATTTTTAAGGGTAGCACTTAAACTATCGGTTAAATTATCGAACATAGCTGAATTATTGTTATTTTTAAGGTAAAAATGCCAATATGCACGGGCAGATTGGGCTAGGACTATTTAGCCGGATAGTTTACCATAGCTAAAGACTCGTATGCACCCGCCCTAAGCCACGTCCACCTACTGCAATGCTTGTTACCGCCTTTGCCAGCTTAGCTATCTGTTGTTATTGCGTCGGCAGTTACTTGCTGATCCGCCATATCGCCAAAACCCCAGCCCCAAAATCCGCACTGATTGCCGCGTGGCTAGCCGCCATTTTGCAAAGCCTGTATGTTTTAACAAACATCAACG
The DNA here is from genome assembly GCA_903928685.1 of uncultured Methylococcaceae bacterium. Taxonomy (GTDB): domain Bacteria; phylum Pseudomonadota; class Gammaproteobacteria; order Methylococcales; family Methylomonadaceae; genus Methylovulum. The sequence goes on along the minus strand of CAIYRS010000003.1, from coordinate 47,978 downwards.
AAAACCACAGCTTCAACTTTGGCTTTTTCAGCACCGCCGCCTTAGTTGCAGGCATCGTCGCCTTAATCTTATTGATTGCCGCCATTAGCAAGCCTGTTGCCAAGCTGGGGATAGCCATATTCCCAACAGCCGCCGCCATGCTGGTACTTGACCGCTTTTTCGCCGATAGTAACCAACAACTATCAAGCCACGGTTGGGCAATGACCAGCCACATACTGGCATCCATCATCGCCTTTAGCTTACTCAACATTGCCGCGCTGCAAGCCTTACTGCTGGCATTCCAAGACCAACAACTGAAAAGCCACCCGCCCAAACGTTTTGCCCAATCCCTGCCTTCCCTGCAAACCATGGAATCATTGTTATTCCAGATGCTTTCCGCTGGCGTATTGTTCTTAAGTATTTCTTTAGTAAGCGGATTTGTCTTTATAGAAGACCTATTCGCCCAACACCTAGTCCATAAAACCGTGCTATCCATTTCCGCGTGGCTACTGTTTTCTGGCTTATTGCTAGGCAGATGGCGTTATGGCTGGCGCGGGCAGATTGCCTTATATTGGACATTAAGCGGCTTTTTGCTATTAATGCTCGCCTATTTTGGCAGCAAATTCGTCTTGGAACTGATCCTACACCGCTAAGAACCTGTTTTAAGACAAACGCCCCTGCCGCAAATAACGGCACACCAGCTCATCCATAGGCAAGCCCGCCAAGGGCTCACCCACACCTGCCCAGCCTGCCACCTTATAAAGCTTATCCGCCGCCAACAAACTGCCATCAGGCCAACGCAACTCACTAATCCGCCGCCCCATTGCCGCCTCCGGCTGACAACGGTAACTAATGCCGCCCACCCGCACCATATCGCCACCTTGCTGATAATACGGGTCTTGGTTAAAAACATTATCGGCGACATCCTCCAGCAACGCCTGCAAATCCCTGCCAGACATCAGCCGCACATAACTATTCGGATAAGTAATCGCCGTCTGATTCAACACATCCTCATAATGGATAACATCCCCCGGCAACAAACTGCCACCCCAACGAAACCCCGGCGACAAAGCAATCTCCGCATCATTAACCGCCAGCAACGCCGCCAACAACAAGCCATCAAAACTGCCGTGATACGTATCCCGCCGATACAGCAATTGCTCAGTCACCGCCAACGGTTGGCGCAACTTTTCAAGATACGGCTGACGAATACCCGTAATCAACTGCTGCATCGCCGCATCTGGTGGCAACAAATTGGCAAAAATCGGCTGTAATTGATAACGCAGATTTTGCAAACGCCCATTAGCGATGTCCAAATCCAACACCGCCAAAAACTTACCGTGACTACCCGCATTGGTCACCCACGTGCTGCCCGCCGCATTTTTTACCACCACCGGACGTGGCAAGGCATCATGGCTATGCCCACCCAAAATCACATCAATGCCCGTCACCCGCGCCGCCAACTGCAAATCCACCGCCATACCGTTATGCGCCAACAGCACTATCACCTCTGCCTCTTTACGCTGCCGGATACCATCCACCAACGCTTGCAGATGCGCCTCCTCAATACCAAAACGCCAATCCGGCACAAACCGCCGGGGATTAGCAATTGGCGTATACGGAAACGCCTGCCCAATCACCGCAATCCGCGCCTGCCCACAACGCTTGATAACATACGGCTTAAACACCTGATCGCTATCAATACCTGCTGCAAACTGCGCCTCCTCGGTCAAGCGGATATTCTGGGCGACAAAATCGCCTTTAAACGCCCGGCATAAGGCCTGAACCCGCTGATCGCCATAAGTGAACTCCCAATGCCCGGTCATCACCTCCACGCCCAGCAAATTACAGGCGGCAACCATATCCGCGCCCTGCGTCCACAACGCCGTCGCCGAACCCTGCCAAGTATCGCCGCCATCCAGCAACAAGGTATTCTCATGCCCCCGCGCTTCGCGTATTTGCTTAACCAAAGTCGCCAAATGTGCAAAGCCACCCATTTTTCCGAACACCCGCGCCGCCTCAGCAAAATTCACCGATGACAGCGCATAAGCATCCGCCGAACCCTTGGCAATACCGAAAAAATCCAACATTGCTTGCCCCGCCAAATACGGCGGCAATTGTTTTGCAGCCCCCGCACCGACAATAAGCGACGGTTCGCGGTAATACATAGGCAGCAACTGCGCGTGGCAATCGGTAAAGTGCATCAAAGTAACCTGCCCAAACTGCCGCGCATCCCGCTGTTTAACAGGCGACATCAACCACGGCGAACAGCCTAATGCAGCAAGGAATTGCAGGAATTTTCGGCGGTTCATGGAGATTACGATTGCCTTTGGGGTTATTTGGGGAAGAAAGAAATCAACTATGAAGCACCAACGGCGGTAGCAACGACGAGCTGGTCGCCCACTAAAAATAATTTCGGTAAGGTAGGATGGGCTGAACACAGTGATGCCCATCGTTTTGATTCTGATGAGGTTGTAATTCCGGTTGGTACTCTGCTCGGCTTGCGCTAGTACAAGTCTAGGCTTGTACCCCACCCGCCAGATTTAAGCCACTACCCTGATGGGCTTCACTGCGTTCAGCCCATCCTACCTACACCAATTACTTAGATTTCCGCACCATAAAACTGCGGCCTTTAATCTTGCCTTTCTGTAACCAAGCCAAGGCGGCATTGATGCTTTCTTGCTGGATTGCCACGAATGCTTGCTCGTCAAAAATAGTGATTTTGCCGATTTCACTGCCCGGAATGCCGCCTTCGCCTGTTAATGCCCCCAAAATATCGCCGGGGCGGAGTTTGTTTTTGCGTCCGCCGTCTATCCATAAGGTCGCCATTGGCGGCTGGAAGCGTTCTTGGTAATTCATTTGGAAAGGCGCGACTTCGTCCCATTTGGCGGTGATTTTTAAATACTCTTCAACCGCTTTAACTCGCTCCATTTCGGTTTCAAGACACAAACTTAACGCCAAACCTTGTTTGCCTGCACGTCCGGTACGACCTATGCGGTGCACATAAATTTCCGGATCCCACGGCAATTCGTAATTGATAACCGCCTGCAAGTCTTTAATATCCAAGCCACGGGCAGCAACATCGGTGGCGACTAAAATCGAGCAGCTTTTGTTAGCGAAACGCACCAGCACTTGGTCGCGCTGTTTTTGCTCCAAATCGCCGTGCAGAGCTTGTACGGAAAAGCCGCAGTTATCTAAGGCGGCGCTAATATCTTGGCATTCGCGTTTGGTATTGCAGAACACCACTGTGGATTCTGGGCGGTGATAGGCCAATAAATAACCCAAGGCATTGATGCGTTTGGCTTTGTCAACGCGGAAAAATCGCTGTTCGATAACGCTGTCGTGATGGTTATTGTCGATGCTGACGCTGATCGGCTGGTTTTGGAAACGCTTGCTGATGTCGCGGATCGGGTCGGAATAGGTCGCCGAAAACAGCAAGGTTTGCCGCTGTTTCGGGGTTTGGGAAATCACATCGGCAATCACTTCTGAGAAACCCATGTCCAACATGCGGTCGGCTTCGTCCAATACTAAGGTTTGCAGGCGGTTAAGTTTTAGATTGCCTTTGCGGAGATGTTCTTGCAAGCGGCCTGGTGTGCCAACCACGATATGCACGCCGTGGCCTAGCGAGTCGATTTGTGGTCGGCTGGGCACGCCGCCGCATAACGACAAGATTTTCACGTTTTGGGTAAACCGCGCCAGCAAGCGCAGTTCTTTGCAGACTTGGTCTGCCAGCTCGCGGGTTGGGCAAATCACTAGGGCTTGCACGGTAAAGCGGCTGAAATCGATACGCGACAACAAGCCAATACCAAAGGCGGCGGTTTTGCCACTGCCAGTTTTGGCTTGGGCGATGATGTCTTTGCCGTCCAAAATATGCGGCAAGGCTTCGGCTTGGATGGGGGTGAGCTGCGTGTAGCCTAGCGAGGCGATGTTGTCGAGTAAGGCGGGGTCTAACGGTAACGAGGAAAAGGCGGTAGTCACAAAAGGCTCTTTTGGGTAGGCGAAGCGGCGACGTGCCAGCATTCAATGGCTTATGATAACAAATCTATCACCACGAGATGCAGGCACAGGCTTCGGCGGCCTCAAATTCCAGCAAATGGCAACTGCCACAAGGCAGCTCGCCAATGCCGCTTAAGCAATCGCAAACATCCGCGGCGTGGCTTTTATGACGATCGGCTGGCTGGCGACGGTTGCGGTTTTGGCGCGGCGGCTGGTTTGCCGACAACGCCAAAGCGGCGGTTTTGCAATCCCGAAAACGCTGGCGTATGTCCGGCGTCGCTTGCCACAAACCATCTTGCAGTAAGGCTTGTTTGACAAATTCCGAGCAAGACACGCCACCATGATGCACTTTATGGGCGCAACAGAAACCTTTATAAGGCGAGAGATATTTTTGGTAGCCAGAAATGGCAATGGCAAGGCTATGGTTAATCATCAGCAACGCAAAAACTTAAGCGTTGCTAACGGCAACAGCTTCCAAATTTGCCAAGCCTTGGGCAAATTGTTTGCCGACCATTTTTTCGCAATTCATCAACACCGACATCACTTTGCCAACCAAGGTATTTTTCCCAGTCATCGTCCAAGTTACCGTGGTGCTATCGCCTTCGGCTTCAAAAGAAAACTCGGCTTTATTGGTGGCTTTAAAGGGCTTTTGGAATTCTAATTTGAATTGCAGATAATCATCGGCGCGATATTCAACAATGGTGGTTTTGCCTACGCCGACTTTATTATTGCCCGACCAACCCATCACCGCACCAACGCCAGATTCTGGGCCTTGAAAATTATGCACCGCCGCTGGATCAATAGTCGCCCAAGGTGACCACGCCTGCCATTTTTGCAATTCATTGACATGCGGGAAAACCGCTGAAACTGGGGCGGCGATGGTGCGCGAACGGCTTATAGCAAACTCGTCCGGTTGCTTAACGACCATAAAAACAAACACCACCAAAACCAACAAAACCACCAGCAAAATCATTTCTAACATAGGCAACTCCGGTTTTAATTTAAGGTTTTTTGTCCACGAAATACACGAAAAGGCACGAACGGCATCAAAAAACGGTTTTTTGTCGGGCAATCTATCCCTGTAGGGGCGGACGGCTGTCCGCCTTTTAAAAATCCATCCCAAATCCTGACGCGACAAGGCGAGCAGCCGCTCGCCCCTACGAAAATAATACCGACAATAACTTCTACCCTTTCGTGCTTTTTCGTGTATTTCGTGGACAAACTTAAGCCATCAGCACAATCCAATAGGCAACTGACTTTGCCATAGAAAACCGTCTCTGGCAACGAATCCTTGCTGTTAAGCAGCCAGCCAAATCATGCTATCCTGCTGGGGTAAATTTAATCAGCATTAATACAGGAGACCTAAAATGAGCGAACGAATTATCATGCGGACGGGTGAAGCTTTGGTTGCAGGTGGGCCACCAGGTACAGCGGCAGAGCCGGAAGTTATTATTGGTGAATTGGACGGCCCAGTCGGCGTAGCTTTGGCGACCCTAACAGGCAATCAAGCCAAAGGCCATTCCAAAGTATTTGCCATTTTAAACACCGACATTCAAGTACGTCCGGTGACGTTAATGGTCAGCAAAGTGACGGTAAACAATAGCCGATACACCAATATTTTGATGGGCACGGTACAAGCGGCGATTGCCAACGGCGTGTTGGATGCAGTACGCGCAGGCGACATTCCGAAAGAAAAAGCCAATGATTTGGGCATTATCTGCTCGGTTTGGTTAAACCCCAGCGTTATTACCGATGAAAATTTGGATCACCAAATTCTGTTTGATATTCACCGTAAAGCTATGGCATTGGCTATCCACAAAGCCATGACCAACACCCCAGATATCGATTGGTTATTAGAAAACCAAGACAAAATCACCCATAAATATTTCCAAATGGGCTTGGACGGGAAAATTTAAGGCAATCAAACGTTAGGAGTCCAAAACATGTTTTGGACTCCTTTTTGCTAAGGCATCGCCGCCATCTTGCCCAACAAATCTTGATATTTTTCTTTCGACAACACCCCGCTAACCCCTGTACGTTTTTGCGCGGCATCAAAAAAATACGTCCTTGGGACTTCCCCATACCATTTCGGATCGATTTCAAAACGCAGTTTTTGGTCGTTTTCATCGGCAAACACCCAGCTTTCCACATCAGTCAATTGCAATTTAGCTAAGATAGTTTGGATTTGTTCGTTAGCGGATAAGTCGTCTGCCGCCAGTAAAATAAGCTTTATAGTTGGGTTTTGCTGGTGAATTTCACGCAGCAAAGCCATGTCTTTCATGCAGGAAACGCAATTCACCGACCAAATCGCCAACACAAATGGTTGTTTTGTGTGGTTGGCGAGCAGTTGTTTATAACTGCCGGAAACAAAAGCTTGTGGTGTGGCGCTAGCAGGTTCAGCCCAGACATTGAAAATAGTTAAACAGCAAAGCAAACCCAGTAAACGGGCAAAAGCAGAAATCGACATAATGTTATTTTTATTATTGGGTTAACGGATAGCCAGCAAACGATAGCCTTCATTTTTGCTGTTCCAAGAGACGTACAAGGTTTGCTGATGGTGCAGCAAATGCGGGAAATCGGCTTCGGCGCTGCTGTCGGCGATGGTTTTGGCGGCTTGCCATGTTTGTCCGCCATCTGGCGATTGCATCACCACTAACTGGGTTTTGCTGCCGTCAAATTCTGTCCACGCCACGGCGACTTGCTGACCTTGGGCGATAACATCGGGATGGCTGGGCAACTTTTCGGCATTCCCTAATGGTAACGGCGTGGAGAATTGCACTCCCTTATCGCTGGAGTTTGCATAGAAAATCCCTTGGCGGGCATTGCCTTGAGTAAACCAGACCATGTGGTAACGGCCTGTGTCGCTAATCGCCAACGCTGGGCCGTGTTCTGGACAAACTTCAATCGACCAATCATCAAATGTCACCCGCCAATTTTTCTGGCCTTTAATCAATCCTTGATCGCGAATGCTACCCGGATAAATAAACCGCGCCAGCCACACGGGTTGACCGTCGGTATCAAAGGCGGCGGCAATGCGGCAGCAATCACAGAGGGTGTCGGCGAGTTTTTGCGCGACAGGTTTAAAGGCTTGGTTTTGGCTGCTGGTCGAATAAATGGCATTGCCTGCCTGCTTCCAATCGAGCCGATCGCGTTCATCATGCCAAAAAGCAAGCACTTGCCCATTCGGGCTGGCTGCCAATTGGCCTTGGTAAGTATTGGCTTCGGCAGCTTTATCGCTGACAGGCGTTGGCGCGGAAAAGCTTCGCCCGTTATCGGTAGAGACGCTGGTAAACACCGCGCTGGGTTGCGTGCCTTCGGCGGCGTACATCACAAAAATCCGGCCTGCATCATCAATGGCGATGCTGGGACGGTTTTCGCCGCTGACTTTAATTTTCTGTGCTTCTGAATTTACCTTCACAGGTGCACTGAAGGTTTTGCCAAAGTCACTGGAATAATCGACGTAAACCGCCTGTTTTTCCGGCACAAACCGCCACAATTTGCCATCGGGTGCGAAGGTCGTCGCAATGTACAAACCGCCGCCCGCCGGATAATGTTGATAATCCGCCGCGCCTGCACTGATGCTATGTTGATGGCTGGTGCTGCAAGCCGTTAACGCCAATAACGCCAGAGCCAGCAATCCGAAAGGCTTAGTGGCAGCCATATTAAAACGCCATCACTAAGCGGTAAGTAATGCGATATTCCGGCGGCGTTTGGTAGCCGTTGTAATCAGTCACAATCGGCGCACCCACGGACAACGCAGTGTTCCAGTTTTTACCGCCAGAAAAGCGCATACCAGGAGAAATGAAGATGGTATGTCCGCCGGAATTAGGATCTTGCACACCAGCGGCTTTTTGATAATCCTGCCATTCGCCGTTCAACTCCAGAACTGCCGTCCATGGCGCATTATTGCTGGCAGAGAAAAACGCATTTCGGGCGGGCGCGCCAAATGCGTAAGACAAGGCGAAGTTGTAGCCAAAGTTATCACCCAAATTGGTTTTTTGTGCGCCTTCGGTCGCCACCGAATACAGCACATTGGTATCAAATGAAAACGATCCCATTACACGGGTAAAGGAAACCCCGGCGGAAGGGTTCCAAGAGCCGCTGCCTGGTTGGTGATGGGTTTCAAAAGCATCGCCTTGCAAGGTTTTAATAGTAGTTTCGCCAGTCGGGGTTTTTAAACCGATGGTCAACGCGGCGTGGTTGAGGTTATCAGCACTGTGGTAAAAACGGTATTGACCAAATAGGGAAATATCGCCAAAACCGCTAGGGTTGCCCAGTTTGGTCACGCTGTCTTCATCTTCACTGGGCGAACGCACGCCAGAACGGATGACGTAGGGGATTTTCATACCTAAAGTCAGGTCATCAGTGATGCCATTGGCGATAAACACCGACGGTTGTAAAAAGGTATCGACGCTATGGACATCGGTATTGCCACTGTTTTTTAAGGCCAATAATTTGTCATCAGAAGCGCGATCAAAACTGGAGAACTGGGTGATGATGCCCGCCGCCCACATATTAGCGGGCAAGGTAATACCCGGCTGGGTGATGATAGGCGAAGCTGTACCAATACCAAAGCCGAGCGAGCCGTGGTCGGCACAAACGAGGTTACTGGTAAGAAGAACGCCTGTAGTAACAGCCAAACGAATCGCAGTTTTTTTATTTGATGACATAAGTTATTGTTTGTTTTGATTAAAAATTTATCTATTGAAATGCTTAAATTAAATGCCTTTAAGCCAACAAGGATGATAACCGTGGTGTTATCGAATCTAGTATTTTTTCGCGTGGGCGAGCGGCGACCAAAAGAAATGAAAATCCCAACGATAATGGCAGCAAATAATACACCAGAAACCCAGAAAAATTATAAGTCTATGTAATTCAATAATTAAAAATAAAAACCAACATCCTTGACGACAATTTAAAATCAAAAAGTGTGTGATATGACACACCCAATAGGTTATATGACACGCTTTTATAAATTTCCCCTAAAAACCAGCTGTAAAGCGGTGTCTTGCAGATACTCAGGCTGGCGTGTACCATCCAGCTACATCTTTTCCAGCCATATTTATTTAGGAATCACCATGTCTTTACACCCAAACTTTAATATTCTCAATAACGACACTAATTTTGAAACGTTTTTAGCTGGCGAAAAAATATTTGAAATCGGACAAGCTGGCGAGGTGATGTACTTTGTCAAGTCTGGGGAAGTCAGCATTACTTTAGACGGCAAAGAATTGGTATTGGTCGGCGCGGGGGAGATTTTTGGGGAAATGGCATTGATTGATGCAAAAATCCGTTCCGCCAATGCCATCGCCAAAACCGACAGCCAAGTGGTTGCCATCAACGAAAAATATTTCACTTTCCTTGTTCAAGAGCATCCGTATTTTGCTTTGAATGTTATGCGGGTTTTGACTGAACGCTTACGGAAGAAATCAGAATCTTAAGTATAAATTGCAGCGAGGTTGGGCGACACAATGGCGTCACCTTCTCAAAATGAGAAGACCTTTCAGGTTTTTAAAACCTGAAAGGTCTAGGATTTCGTGACAAAACTGGCTTAATAAGTCTTCATCAAACCATCTAAAGTCAAACCACAGCTTGGCACAAAGGCTTGCATAAAAAAGATCACTTCCGGTTGGTCGGAGTCTCTTAAAGCTTCCGCCAAATGCTCCGCCGCCACTTCAAACTCCCGATTTCCCGCTTTTAATTCGCCTTGGCATTTTAAATACGCGGAAATTTTATCGGCAGCTTTAATAATTAAGCGATGCTCTTCCGGCAAGCGTTCATGGCAAATCAGCGCTTCAAAATCGGCGCGTAAGCCGTCAGGCAATAAATTCAGCAATTCCATTTCTGCTTGGTTTTCAATCTGCTTGTAAGCCAAGCTGATGGCTTCGGAATGGTATTTGATCGGTGTCGGTAAATCGCCCGTGATAACTTCGGTGACATCGTGGTACAACGCCGCTGTCGCCACTGCTTGGGCATCAACATTGCCATCAAAATAACGGTTTTTTATCAACGCCAAAGTGTGGGCAATCACCGACACTTCCCAGCTATGTTCCATCACATTTTCCGGATTGGCGTTACGTTTCAAGCCCCAGCGTTTAATCCAACGCAGTCGGGATAAATACGCGTAAAAGCTGCTTTTTATAGTGGTTTGCTGCATAAGTTTCTTTAGATGGTTTGGTGGTAAGGCAGGGATATGTTCTACTAGGCTATTTTAACCGCTATACCCGTTAACGGAACATTATGCTCATTCAGTGGTACCCTGGTCACATGCACAAGGCCAGCAAGGAAGTTAAAGCGATATTGCCGCAAGTCGATTTGGTTATAGAAGTGCTGGATGCGCGTATCCCGTTCAGCAGCCAAAACCCGATGCTGTCAAAGCTGCGCGGCGATAAACCGTGCATTAAAATCCTCAATAAAAGCGATTTGGCAGACCCCGACCGCACCCAACAATGGCAAGCGTTTTTGGAGCGGGAACAAGGGGTGAAAACCTTAGCCATCACTAGCGATCAGCCAGAAAGGACGCGGCAACTACCGGAATTATGTCACCGGATGTTGCCCAATCGGCAAGAAAGCAACCGCTTGCTGACGGCGTTGATTATCGGCATCCCTAACGTCGGCAAATCGACGTTAATCAATTGCTTGGCAGGGCGCACGATTGCCAAAACCGGAAACGAACCCGCTATCACCAAACACCAGCAACGTATCGATATTGGTAACGGCATTATTTTGCTGGATACGCCGGGTATGCTCTGGCCGAATCTGGAAAACAAAAACACGGGCTACCGTTTGGCGGCAACAGGCGCTATCAAGGATACCGCGATAGACCATGATGACATCGCTTATTTTGTAGCGGAAATGTTGATCCAAGAATACCCTGATTTGGTGAAAAGCCGTTATCAATTGGAAACTTGTCCGCGCAGCGAAACCGAACTCTTAGGCGTTATCGGCAAACAACGCGGCTGTTTACGCGCTGGCGGGCTTATCGATCTGGATAAAGTCGCCAAGATTTTATTACAAGAATTGCGTGCAGGAACTTTGGGACGGATAACGTTGGAAACGCCGTCGATGATGACTGAAGAATTGGCAGAGTTGGAAATTATCCGCGCCGAGAAGGAAGCTAAGAAAAAAGCCAGAAAAGAGAAGTGGAAAGATCAAGCAACGTAACTTATCGCACATCGTTCCCACGCTCCGCGTGGGAATGTCGCCTATGACGCTCCAGCGTCGCATTCCGCAACGCAGGAGCGTTGCTGGATGCGTTACCACGCGGAGCGACTGCCATTAAGTTAAGGAAAAAGCCCCTTCACCCTTTGGGAGAAGGCTAGGATGAGGGGGATCAAAATAAAGCATTTTTCCTTAATTTTATCCCCTCACCCCAACCCTCTCCCTGAGGGAGAGGGAGCCATTCCCGCTTAACTTAATGGCAGTGACGCGGAGCGTGGGAACGATGACATCAGTGTAGTCGATTGCAAATGAATTAATGCGTAGTAAATCCGTATTTTTGCATACGGTACAACAAGGTATCGCGGGATAAACCTAACAACCGCGCAGATTGACTGCGGTTGCCTTTGGTGCGGCTCAATGCTTGGCTGATTAAATCCGCTTCTAAGCTATCCAACTTCAAGCCTGATTCTGGCAACACAAAATTCCCTTCCAAGGCCGCGTTTTCAGATGGTGCAACTGCCTTAAATTCGGCGGGTAAATTTTCTGGCTCAATCACCGCACCTGATAACAGGATGCTCAAACGCTCACACAAATTGCGTAATTCGCGGATATTGCCGGGCCATTTATAGGTGCGTAACACTTTCATGGCGGCTTTGCTAAATTGCGGGGCGGCAATGCCGTGGGCAGTGGCGAACATGGTTAAGAAATGCTTCACCAAATGCTCAACATCTTCACTACGTTTTGCCAACGGCGGCAATTCTAAAGGCACGACATTCAAGCGGTAAAACAAATCTTGGCGAAATTGCCCGGCTTTAATTTGGTCACTCAAATCGGTGTTGGTGGCGGCAATCACCCTGACATCCACTTTATAAGTGCTGGTATCGCCAACGGCAAGACATTCGCCAGAATCCAAAAAGCGTAATAATTTGCCTTGGATAGTCAGCGGCAAAGAATTGATTTCATCCAAAAACAAAGTACCGCCGTCAGCAGCTTGGAACAGCCCTTGGCTATTGCCGCTAGCGCCAGTGAATGCGCCTTTTTTATGACCAAACAACTCTGATTCAATCAGGCTTTCCGGCAAAGCGGCACAATTTAAGGTGATGAATTTTTTACCGGCGCGGCTGCTAGATTTTTGGATGGCATTCGCCAACACTTCTTTACCTGTACCCGTTTCGCCTTTAATAAGAATGGTAACATCAGTCGCGGCAGCGATTTTTGCACTACGAATTAAGGAATCCAGCGCGGGAGATTGCCCGATAATCGCACTAAAATAATCCATAATTGCCTCGTTAATGATTTGCATGGTTAGAAATAAACGCCATTGGATTTAACCAAGGCATAGCCGCCAGCAGGGCGAGGGCAATCATGAATAAGCCGATAGCCTGCTTAAAGCGTTGCATCCGCGATAACCGCGTCAATATACCCGTCATTATACCCACCCCCATTACAGCAGGCAAAGTACCAAGACCAAATGCCAGCATAGTCAACGCACTTTTAGTGACATCACCCGCTGTTGCTGCCACTGCCAAGGCGGCGTAAACCAAGCCGCAAGGCAACCAGCCCCAAACCATGCCGAACAAAAATGCTTGGTTACGGTTTTGCACTGGAATTAATTTACGCCCGTAAGGCTCGATTTTTTTCCAGAAATGCACGCCAATTTTTTCGATGTAAGCAAAGCGCGGAAACCAGCCTGCAATATACAAACCCGCACTCGCCATGATAATCGCCGAGAAAATCTGCAATAAGCGATGACCATTAATCTCGCTCATGTGCATCACCGCAATCGACTGGATAATTCCAGCCAACGCGCCAGCAATGGTGTAACTGGTGATGCGCCCTAAGTTGTAATTGAACACAAACGGCAACAATAACGACTTTTTATGGCGGATTTCAGGACTTAAACTCAGCGTTAAAGTACCAATGATCGAGCCACACATACCGATACAATGCAGGCTACTAATTAAGCCCATTAAAAATGCCACGAAATAAGACGTGGAAAAAGCCGGATCAAATGGCATAAATTGCTCGGAAGACTACAAAAAAATTATTCAACATAGCTTGTTAAAACCTAAGCCATTACGTTGGCGACCAAAATAGCCGACAAGTTTAAATGACTGCTGGTAGGAATAAAAGCATTAACCCGAAAGCAAAGGCAATCGGCGCATTAAAAATTGCCTTTTTCCGCCACAACTCAGGTTATATTAGAGGCCATTATCACTCGACAACACGGAGACCATGGTGAATTCAGCGCAAGGCAAAAACTGGACTACCCAGCAATCGGCAGACATTTACGGCATCAACAATTGGGGCGACGGCTATTTTGCCATCAACGCCGACGGGCACGTCTGCGTAAAACCCAGCGCCAATAAAGACATCGCCTTAGATTTATACGAAATCGCCCAGTCCTTAAACGACAAAAACCTGTCCCTACCCGTGCTGGTACGCTTTACCGACATTCTCCAAGACCGCGTACTGCGCCTACAAAACGCCTTTAAAAAAGCCAGCGCCAACAACGCCTACCAAGGCAAATACACCCCTGTTTACCCCATCAAAGTCAACCAACAACGGCAAGTGGTTGAAGGCATACTCGCCGCCGAAAACATCGGCCTAGAAGCAGGCAGCAAACCGGAATTACTGGCGATAATGGCCTTATCCAACGAATGCGTCGTGGTCTGCAACGGCTACAAAGACCGCGCCTACATCCGCTTGGCATTAATCGGCCTAAAAATGGGCTTAAACCTGTATTTAGTGATAGAAAAACCCCTAGAACTCGAATACATCATCGAAGAATCCGCCAAACTCAACATCAAACCACAGCTCGGCGTACGCATCCGCCTCTCCAGCATCAGCGCTGGCAAATGGCAAAACAGCGGCGGCGAAAAATCCAAATTCGGCTTCCACGCCTTTGAAGTGCTACAACTGGTCGAACGCCTAAAACGCGCAGGCTTGCTGGACACCTTAAAACTCATGCACTTCCACATGGGCTCACAAATCGCCAACATCCACGACATCAAAGTCGCCCTCAAAGAAGCCGGGCAATTTTATGTGGAACTACGCCGCCTCGGTGCCGCCATCGACATCGTCGACGCAGGCGGCGGCCTAGGCGTAGATTACGACGGCAGCCACTCGCGCCGCGAATCCTCCATCAACTACAGCCTCGACGAATACGCCCAAAACATCGTCCGCAGCTTCGCCGACATCTGCCGCGAAAAACAAGTGCCGCAACCCGACATCATCACCGAATCCGGTCGCGCCCTCACCGCCCACCACGCCGTACTCATCACCAACGTCACCGACATTGAATCCGTGTACAGCAACCCCGCCGCACAAACGCCGCTGCCCGCTAACGACAATATCGTCGAACTCTACCACGACGCCCAATTCGCCTTATCCGAAGCCCGCGTGCGCTTCACCCAAGACAAAATCAGCATCGCAGGCCTCGCGCAAGCAGAAAACGACTACGCCATCCGCTGCCAACAAATCAAACAAGCCGCCAACCCCGCCAACCAAAGCGAAGCCACCATCCTGCAAGAACTCAGCGAAAAACTCGCCGACAAAATCTTCTGCAACTTCTCGCTATTCCAATCCCTGCCGGACATTTGGGGCATCGAACAAATCTTCCCCATCATGCCCATCCACCGCCTCAACGAACAACCCACGCGGCGCGGCATTCTGCAAGACTTAACCTGCGACTCCGACGGCAGCATCGACCACTACATCGACGGGCAAAACATCGAAACCACCCTACCCGTGCACGAAATCGCCAGCAACCAGCCCTACTTAATCGGCTTCTTCATGATCGGCGCCTACCAAGAAATCTTAGGCGACATGCACAACCTATTCGGCGACACCCACTCCATCAACATCAAACTCGACGACAACGGCTACCACTTTTACGACCTACAAGAAGGCGAAGACGTATCGGAATTGCTGGATTACGTACACATCAGCAGCGAAGAACTAAAAACCGCCTTCCAAGAAAAACTCGCCAAAAGTGATTTAAACGCCGCGCAACGGCAAGAATATGAACAAGAATTAGTCGCAGGCTTGAATGCCTATACTTATTTGGAAAAGTAATTCGAATGCAGGATGGGCTGACGCAAGGAAGCCCATCAACACCGCTTAAAGCAAATGAAAAAACCTGTAAATCAAGGAGTCCACAATGGCGCATTTAATCAAAATCGGTAACTCCCAAGGCATCAAAATCCCGCAAACATTAATCCAGCAAGCTCATTTAGAAAACCAAGAGCTTACCTTACAAGTTGTAGAAAATGGCTTGTTAATCAAACCGATAAAAAATTCCCGGACAGGTTGGGAAGAACAATTTGAAAAACTGAACAGCCTAGAGGCACAGCAAGACCACCAAACTGACCATTCTGCAGAACTAGCGACAGGGGAAACATGGGAATGGTAATCAAACGGTTTGATATTTTCCTGATCCAGCTTGATCCAAGTATCGGCAGTGAAATTAAGAAAACCAGGCCATGCGTCATTATTTCGCCAAATGAAATGCTTGACCTAAATGCTTTTTTAATAGCCCCAGACTACTAAAGGCTTTACCGCACCTTCGCGGGTAGCCCTTCAATTTCACGATAAAACAGGGCTTATACTGCTGGATCAAATTAGGTCTGTAGATAAATCTCGGCTGATTAAAAAACTTGGCGCAGTTGATGCCAAAACACAACGATTGGTTTCTGAGACTTTGGTTAGTATGTTTGAGTTATAAGTTTCTGTTATCACTCAGCAAATAATTTGCACTTCGGCATTCAAGCTATCTAGGGGACGTTCTCAATTGAGCCATATTACCGTGGAAACCAAGCAGAGCATGGCAAGATAATTCCTTTCCAAGCGTTCATAGCGCGTGACCACACGCTTGAAATACTTTAACTTCTGGAATAATAGCCGCTCAACCAAATTACGTTCATTATAAAGGGTTTTGTCCAACGCCCTTGGCGTTTTCCTGTTCTTTTTCGAGGGTATGACAGGAATGCCCAAGCTGGCTGTGATGGCGAACACGAACTGGTCTGAATCATAGCCTTTACCCTTCATGCCTAACGCTGCCCAATAATTGTTGGGTTATCGGTTTCATTAGAATTTTCCATCATCGTACTATTGAATGTCGGGCAACGGTAAGGCTGTTGCCCGACCTAATGGACTATCCGTTTTAGGTATTACAAGGTATTAGTATTTAACAACACCGCTACGCCAGAAACGGTGGCGACCAGTACATCCGGTTTACCGTCCTGATTGACATCTTTGATGACAATTTGGCCTGGTTCAGTGGAGGTATCCGGCAAATTGCCGACGATAAGGTTGGTATTGGGTTGAAAAGTGCCGTCGCCGTTGCCTAAAAATACGCCCAGTTCGTTGCTGCCGCTAAATCTGCTACCTACGGTGTTATCTAGGAATGATACAACTACGTCCATATTGCCGTCGGCGTTGAGGTCGCTTATCGCTAAGTGGCTGGGGCGTTGGCTGGCACTTTTGGCAGCGAATTCTTTAGGCGTTTTAAATCCGCCTTTGCCATTGCCCAAAAACAGGCTAATACCACCACCGTTATGTTGTGCGCTAGTCATTATCACGTCGGGCTTGCCGTCTTTGTTGAGGTCGGCAATGGTGGCATCGTCTATCCCAATGGGCGCGCGATAAGCCGTTTTGGTTGGGTAGCTGCCATCACGTTTGCCTAGTGAGACGTTCATTTGCGCAGCTTGTCTGTCTAAGGTGATGATGTCGATATGACTATCGAGGTTGATGTCGCCAGTCAGCATACTCTTGACTGAGACCTGTCCGCCATCATAAATATGCTTGCTATTCAAACCAAATTGATGGTTTTTACCACGCAAATCCACTTCAAAAAATCCTTGTGACGAAGCGCTAGCTTCATCGAAGATGCCATCGTGGTTGAAATCTTCTACGGCAAAATCAACTAGGTCACCACTTGTAGTGCCATCAAAGCCGACCAAAATACCCTGAGGAGGATCTTGTGGGCGTTGTATTAAGTTCAGCTGGGAAATTTGACCGTTAGTTAATACGTTGACTTCAACACCTGGAAACAGCGGGCTAACATCTTTGGCAATGATTTTTAGGAAACGAATGTCAGGGTTATTTAAGCTGAACGCGGTTTCAGGATAATTGATTCTACGGGCGAATGTGCCATCGCCCTTACCAAACAGGATGCTTAACGAGCCGTTAACTTTGTCAGCACCAATCACATCTTGTTTGCCGTCGTTGTTAATGTCCGCTACATCAATGCCGACGGCAGCAGGGCCAAGTGGATAGATTTTGCTGGCTTTAAAGCTCAGTGTTCCGGCAAATGTGGGTGCACTGATGCCTATTGCCAATAATGCGCAGATGGCTGCGGGTAATAACCGACGACGGCTGCTGGCGCTGGTATTTATAGCTAATGCGTATTTTGTATTCATAACCAATTTCCTTTAACAATTTTAACCGTTGATAAAACTAAGAGGGGAATTAGGCAGGCGAGTTGTTAATGAATTACAAACAATGCCTGCCTTCCTTTTAATTCCCGATCTTGGGTTAATGGTTCAAGGTATGACTTTAATTAATGGTGTGATTGTTAATTAAAGGCGTTAGCAAAGGACTTGTTGGGCCAATCGAGGATTTTATGTGCTAAGGATACGTTTTCAGATGGGCAATGGGTCTGCATACATAAAGCTGAGACCGCTTGGTTAGCGTTAATATTAGCTAAAATGCCAAGCGTGGCTTGTTGCAACAGGGTTTTGGCTTCGGCAATGCTCAAATCGCCTTTCAGTTCCAATAACAAGGCAATAATACCCGATACTTCGGCGGCGGAAATGGAGCTGCCGGAAATGAAGTCGTAAGTGCTATGCGGCAGGGTGGTGAGGATTTTGTCGCCCGGCGCGCTAATGTTTTGCGCGGCATTGGCGGCAGGTTGGCAAGATTGCACGGAAATCACATTCGGCATCGAGGCCGGAAAATTGCTTTCTTTGCTCGATTGGCCGTTATCGGCGGCAACTACAATCATGCCTTCGGCAATGGCTTTGTTCAGCAACAATTCCAAAATTGGATCCTGCGGACCGCTTAGGCTCATATTCAAAATGTCCGCCCCCGATTTGATGGCGGCATTTACCGCTAAGGCCAAGGTAAAGCTGTTACAGGCCGCTGACATAGTATCGTCGCTGTCAGGCCAGCAGGCTTTTAGGGCGATAAGTCTGGCATCGGGGGCAATGCCGACGATGCCAATGCCGTTGTCCTTTTTGGCAATCATCACGCCTGCGACCGCCGTGCCGTGTTTGTCGTTGTCAAAACTGGCGGAAATGCCTTCGGCAAAGTTTTCGTTTTGGCTGATTTGCCCCGACAAATCCGGATGCTGCCTATCCACGCCCGTATCAATCATGGCGATGGTGATGTTTTTGCCCGTGGCTGTGCGGTGCGCTTGGTCAATGTGCATGCTTTGCAGATTGGCTTGTAGCGTGTGGTACGGGTCGTTGCCTTCATGGGTTTTGGTGTTGAACACGTGCATGGTTTGGGCAATGTCCACGCGCTGGTCTTGCGACAAGTTTTTTAAAGTATCAGCGACTGATTCATTCAATGCCACTTGGTAAACCACGCAATGCACGCCCACTTCGGTCATCGGCCATTCGGTGAGTTTTTGCAGATGATAGTCATGGGCGATTTGCTCGCTGACTTCTTCGCTCCATGTTGAGCTGCTGTAACTACCGCGCTGCCGATAACCAGTGGCGGTATTGGGCATCCTTTTAATGGACGCATCTTTGAAGGCCACCAAGAGCAGATGGTCGGCGTTGTTTTTATTGTAAAGCGGCGAGGTTTCATAGGTTTTCGCGCTGATGCCTTCGCTTTTTAAAGGCATCGCCAATAAACACGCCACTGTTAACAATAGGCATTGAAAAACCGCCGCCGCTTTCATGGCTTTGCCTTTTGGGATGAGGGGTTGGCGGCAAGGTCGTAAGACGGCTCTGCAAAGATGACATCGGGGCGTTTTCTTAAGGCTACTAATTTGTCTTTCAGCGTATCGGCATCGGTTTGCTTAAAGCCTATGGTGTACAGTGCTCGTTCGTTTGGGCCGTCGATAACATGGCCTTCAACAGATGCTAAGATTTGCGCGATGGTTTGCGCCCCAGTTTCGGCCTTAAAAATCACTTTAAGCGCGTGTGGCGGTGTGCTGCTGGGTTCGGCATTGGACAAAGTGCGGTAGTCATTGCCCAGCATATTGTTGAGAGTGTTCATATTGGGCAACATCACCATAATCATCACGCTGGCGGCTAAGGCGGATAATTTATAACTTTTTAATTTAATTTGCCGTTGCTTGGTTGGCGCGTTGGCTGCTGGCAGATTGTTGGGGTTTTCCAGGCGCATTTGCAATTGTGCAAAGGCTGCATGCGGCGCAGGATTAGCCGTATTGTAGGTTTCGCTTTGTTTAACAGCAGCCGCTAAAGTTTGCAGGTTGTTGAGTTCGCGTTTGCAGGTCAGGCAAACTTTTAAGTGTTGTTCAATCAAAGCCTGTTCTTTGCCGGATAAGGTTTTGTTGACATGCCACGGTAACAGCAACAAAACCTTTTCATGGTTTGTGTAGGGGGTGTTGTCAGGATAATTCATGTTGAAGTCTCGCAGGTTGGGCGTATCGCTATAACGGTGCGTATTCGTCTGCCGAAATATGGGTCGCTAAAATTTTACGGGCATAGTGCATTCGGGTTTTCACGGTATTTTCAGGGCAGTCCATCAGCACGGCAATTTCGCTGTAGTGCAGACCTTGAAAGTAGGTCAGTTCAATCACGGCGCGCTGTTCTGGCGATAACTTTTGTAAGGCCGAATCTAGCCAATCAGTCATTTCCAGTTGTTTTAAACCCGCATCTGGGCTTGCGAAAACGACGTTATCGGCATCTATTTCTTCCAGCGAATCTTCATTGGCGTGGTTGCTATTGCGTACCGCTTGACGGGCTTTGTTGAAGGCGATGCCGAAAATCCATGTGGACAGTTGGCATTGGTGATTATAGGTGTTGGCCTTTTCCCACACCGTAAACATCACGTCGTTGATGATTTCGTCAATCAGGTCATCTTGCCAAGTGATCCTGCCAATAAAACGGAACAGGCGGGGATAATAATTGTTGTACAAATGCTCCAGCGCTGCTTGATCGGCATTACAGATGCGTAACAGTAAGGCTTTTTCTTCATTATTGATGCGGAAGTTTTTGTTATCCAATCTATGTCCCATTGAGTCGCGCCTTGAGTCAGATAGCCGACATGCTTGCTATTCAATAGTCCATTGTAAAAAAGCGCTAAAAGGTTCAATGGCGTTAAATTATTTAAAATACGTTCTTAGTAATTTCTGCCGATAAATTAGAAGCCGACAGAGATAGACAAGACAATATTGGTGTTCAGCAGGGGCAGGTCGAATTTTTTACGCATTTTTTCAACAAGATTTTCTTTTGTATTGTTTTCTGTTGCATCCATATAGCGGAGGTCGATAGCAAAAATGTTGTAAAAATAGGTGATACCCGCGTTCCAATACAGATAATCGGCATTGAGTGCCGCTTTGGTTTGGCTGTAACCAAAACTTGTGGAAAATTCAAATTGGTTGCTCAGTGGATATTTGCCCGTCAGTTCATAATCCAGTGCATCTTTGCTCAAATGGTAGTAGTCATCGGCATAAGAAACTCTGCCAGTGAATAAGTCTTTGTAATGTAAAAACAGATAATATTCGTTGTAATCGGCGTTATGCCCATACATTTTTCCATCGAATATATAGCGTGATATTTGCGTGTTAGCCCGCCATTGTTTGCTCAAATTTACATTCCATCCCAGATAAGGGATGATTTCGACATGGGCGGATTTGTCGTATTTTTTGTGTCCGTAATCAATATTGGAAACCGAACTGCCTAAAAAAAAACCGCGTTCATATTGGTAGTCAACATTGGCTTGCAAAGCGACATTGTGGTTGGTTTTAGTAAACCATCTGTTGATGTTGTCAGTAGTTAGGGTGACGGTGGCATGAGGGTCGGCAAGGCTTAGGTTGCAATGAGTACAAAGCAGGGCAACATAAAAAAATAAGTGCCACGAAGCTTGTTTATTCATGGATATGGGAAATGGCAAGTGGCACTCAGGGTTATACCAAAGTGCACCTAATATAAAATGAAGAAGGTAAGCCGATATAGTTTTAAGCTTTTTCAATCAGACCAAAGCCGAGAAAGCTCTTGAAAGACCGCTATCAGCTAAAGGAAGCAATAAGATACCAGACTGGGATATTATTGAAAGTTGGTAAGACTCTAAAAGCCATGATGGAGCCGGCCAATTTGTCACTAGGCACGATTTGCATTAAATCTAAGCGGAGCACCGATAATCGGGACCAAGCTCCCGCCGACAGACGCAACGCAAAACTAAAACCCGAATGCGTTATTATCTTATTTCAGGAAATTTGTTCAGCAGCTCCTTAACCTATAGTGTTTTACAGAACACGTCCAATTGTGTGGCATCGTCTTCAAGGAAAGCAACTGCAAAACCATAGGGGAAAATACCATTTTCGACTTTAGCTGCATAAACTATCTCGCAAGCAAAAAACTGCCATTCCTGTTTGAAAAGCAGAGCAATTTCCTTGATATTTTCAACACTATCTGGCAAAACTTGTTGAGGATATGCCAAAAATGCGCCATTGAGCGTCATAGTCTCCAAACTTCCGGTGTATTCGCAGCCGCCTATTTTGATACGGTAATCAAGCGGCATAGCCTGTTGATTTATAAAATGCAAGTTATCCATAAGTATCACCTTATATCTATTTGCCAGCCATAATGCTTTTGTTTGTACCTTCTACGTTTTTAACCAGAGCTTGAATAAATGGTCTTAAGGACGCGCCTAACTATCCTTAACAACAATCTCCCCCGCCATGTCTTCATGGCCATCACCGCAAAAAACACTGCAACGGAACACAAACGTGCCGGCCTTATCGGGGGTAAAGCTAATCCGCGTGGTTTTGCCTGGTTCTATATCGGCTTGCAGTGCAAAATCCGGTAGCGAAAAGCCGTGTAGCCTGTCGCTGCTGGTGAATTCTAAAATCACCGTTTGGCCTTTTTTCAGCTCGATTTTGGCGGGTTGGAATAAGAATTTACTGGCTTTGATGACGATAACCGTTGGCTCGGCGTTGGCAGTTGCTGCCAATGGAGTCAGCAATAACAAGCACAACAGGCATTTATGCCAATACGCTTTCATAGCGTTTCTCCTGAGATGATGGCTTTCTCGTCGAGACGGTAATTTTTCCAAGGATAGGCTTCGATATTTCTAAAACCCAAACCGTTGTAAGGCTTAGCGGGGTTCCACGGTATCGGTGCGCGTTTCGGCACAGAACCGGGTGCGGGCAATGGGAAAATCAGCGATTTTGCCGCGTGATGGACGATATGCCCGGTGACGTGGTGATGTTCTTGATGGATATGCCCGTAAAAAACCGCGACGTTTTCAAAGGCCATCAACAAATCGATGGCTTGCTGACCATCGCGGGTAGTCCAATCCCATTTGGCGTATAAATCAAACAACGGGCGATGGGTTAACACCACAATTGGGGTATTGGCGGCTAAGGCTTGCAAATCGGCTTTTAACCAGTCTAACTGGGCTAGTCCTAGTTGCGCGGCAGGATCGGAGACGTTATCCAAGGCGATGAAATGGATGCCTTTATGGTTGAAGCTGTAATGCAAATCGCCAAAATAAGCTTGGTAAGCTTCGCCTTTATCTAAGGAAGCGTCGTGTTCGCCGGGAATAAATTTAATCTGCTTAACCTTCAGCTCGCTAACGATGGCTTTAAACTCCGACATCCGTCGGCGGCGTTCTTGAGCATCGTCGGTGGTGTGGGTCAAATCACCTGTAAACACCACAAAATCGGGCTGTTTATCCAAAGCGTTAACGGCGGCGACGGCTTTTTGTAAGGTGCCAGCAGCATCGGGGTTTTTATCTGGGCCTTTAAAACCCCAGTGGGTATCGGACAATTGCACAAAATAAAAATCTTCCGCAGCAACGCCAGCACTTAAACGGTCGGCAGCCAACACCTCAAAGCCCAAACCCGACATGAAGGCCGCACCGCCCCCTAAGCTTGCCAATTGTAAAAACTTTCTTCTGTCGATTAATGGATTCATGGATTTAATCCTTCTAGTAAACAATAGCCTAGTGCCAGATCATTCTGATTTTTCCGGCTTAGCCGTTGGGCGAAAACAAGACCTGTCAGGTTTTTAAAACCTGACAGGTCTGTTTAAACCGCACTATGCAGTCAAAGCATTCCACCCATCAAAAGCCTGATGGGCGAAACCTTAATACTTACAACAAACGCATCACTGGTGGGCAATTGACAATAAAGCCTGTTGAGCCAAATTTTGCACCACCTGGGCCAGTCAACCAGCCTTGTTGTACTAAACCTAGCAATTCAAATTCACCCAGTACCCGTGAACGGTAGCCTTTATCGATGGCGTCTTTTGTCCATTCAACCGCATTCACATCCCATAACGGGCTGTAATCGGTGGCGACGGTTGGGATGCCGCCTAAAACATTTAAGGCATTGCCATCACCTGCCAGTGCACTGTTAAAGCCTTGGCGTTGTGGGTTGTTTTTGCCAATAGGGCCATTTATAACGGCAAACAAACGTTCAACGGCACTAAATGCACTATCATCACGACCTACACCAATATCTTGCATCGCTGGCGCATAAGTCGCACCCTCCATGGTTGCAGGCAACTCATGGCTAGCCTCTAAACTTAAATACAGTAAAGGCCGTGAAAATGTGAATCCCAATGTCAGTTTTAATTCCACCGTACCTTCAGCGGGACATATTCGGCGAACTTTGTCATGAACCAAACGTTTATCGGCATTCACATCGCAAAGCGCGTTCAACTGCTCTTCAGAGCCTTTGGCAACAATGGGGGCGTTGTAAATATAGCCGCCAACATTGTCGATTTTCATTAATGGACTGTAATTGGCCTGACCGACTGAGCCGGCCCTAAATTCTTTAGGCGGAAATAAATTTGGCGCCTCACCCGGCACCAATTTGTAAAAAGGTGCGAAATTAACACCTGCTTGCGGCGTGGTAAATTTCACCGTACCGTCAAATTGCTGTACTCCATGACGGACACCGCGTCCGGTATCGGCATAAGTCAATTTGCCGGAAAAGTTCAGGCCCAAGGCTTCTGAGTTAGCTTTATCATTACTGTCTGTCAGCACATACCAATAGGTTTCACCTTCTGGAGAGACCGCTTTATACAAAGGCATTGTCACCGTCAGACGGTTCATATTGACCTTACTTGACGTCAATAACTGATACGGGCCAATAAAGCTTGGATTGACACTGGAAGGCGCTGGGCCAAAATACGTCAATGGCACAACTGAGCCAATGGAAGGGGGCGCAGGCATAACATTATCACCCAAGCCTTCGGCAAGCACTGACGTGGCTAATGTAGCTAACAGCACGGCAGTTAACAGTTTGGTTTTCTTTGGAAATTTCATCGTAGAGTCTCCGGGGCAGGAAATTAAGGTTTGCCTAACTTTCAGCCAATTGGCTAAGGCAGGGCTATTCTGCCCAGCCAAACATCACGAAATGGTCACAGAGAAATCATTTAAAAGTGATTTGTCCGCGCGCATTAACATTGCTACCCTAAATCATCCTTTCCCCAAGACCGCAGCCATGAAACACCTACTGATTATTGAAGACGATCCCGATATTGGCGATATTTTGGACATTAACCTGCGTGATGAAGGTTACAAGATTGATGTTGTAACTAACGGCTTAGTTGGGCTTAATCGCCTAAAGACACAAACTTACGATTTGCTGGTGCTGGATTTGATGTTGCCGGGAATGGATGGTTTGGAAATCTGCCGACAAGTCCGGCAAATGACGCATTACCAGCCGATTATCATCATCAGCGCGAAATCCGCCGAAACCCAACGGATATTGGGCTTGGAACTGGGCGCAGACGATTACCTGAGCAAACCTTTTTCCGTACCTGAGCTGGTGGCCAGAATCCGCGCCCTTTTCCGGCGTGTGGATGCCATCAACAAAACCGCGCAAAACAAAAGCTCGGTGATTACCGCAGGCAACTTGGTCATTGACCTCATTGCCCATGAAGTCAAATTGGACAACCAAGCCATTGCCCTGACCGCCAAAGAATTTGAGTTGTTGCTGTTTTTCGCCAAAAACCCCGGTAAAGCCTTCACCCGTATGGCCTTATTGGATCAAGTTTGGGGCTACCAACACGATGGCTACGAACACACCGTCAACTCGCACATCAACCGTTTACGCAACAAAATTGAACGCGACAGCAGCCAACCGCAATTCATCCAAACCGTCTGGGGCGTGGGCTATAAATTCTCTGATAACAGAGAGTTGACCGCATGAAATTCAAATCACTCTACAGCCGTATCGCCCTCACCTTTGCCGTACTAATTTTATTGTTTGGCAGTTTATGTGGCGGCTTGGATTTAGTCGCCGCCAAGTATCACCAACAGGAAATCGTACAACGCTTAAGTAAAGACTTAGCCAAACATATCGCCAAACACTGGCCGCTAGCCAAAGCCAATGAGCTGGACAAATCTGCCATAGCTGAACTATTTCACATGCTGATGATCGTCAACCCCAGCATTGAAGTGTATTTGTTGGATAACAACGGTGTTATCAAAGCCTTTCAACCCAATCATCACCACCCAGACGAACGCTTACTTTTACAACAAGTTAACCTCGCGCCTATCCAAGCATTTTTAGACAACCAGCACCTGCCATTAACAGGCGATAACCCACGCAATCCTGATGCCGCCAATGTGTTCAGCGCCACCGAACTGCGCCAGGACGGCGTTAAAGTCGGCTATTTGTACATTATTTTGACTGGGCAAGATTACCAACACTTGGCAAACCAAGTCTGGCAAGGCCATGTGTTCCAAAGCGCGATGTGGACAGGTTTTGGGGTATTAGTGTTGACTTTATTGGCGGGATTGGGATTGTTTGCCGCCATCACCCGCAGGCTAAACGCCTTAAGCGGCACGATGGCCGAATTTGAAAAAATGGATTTTTCCGGCGGCCTGCATGTTTGCCCAAAAATCACTCGCAGTAGCGATGAAATCGGGCAGTTGGCCTGCACGTTTGAACACATGGCGGAGCGCATCAGCAAGCAAATCCAGCAAATCCACGCCCAAGACGAACTGCGCCGGGAAATGATAGCTAATGTTTCCCACGACTTACGCACGCCATTAACCTCCATGCAAGGCTATCTGGAAACCTTGCTACGCAAAAGCGAAAACCTAACGCCGGAAGAACAACACCGATATTTAACCGTAGCCGTGCGCCAAAGCCAGCGGGTCGCGCAATTGGCGCACGAACTGTTTGAACTGGCAAAATTGGAATGCGAAGAAACCAGCCCCAGTTTTGAACATTTCTTCCTGCAAGAGCTGATCCAAGATGTCATCCAAAAATTTGAACTGGCGGCGCAGAAAAAACACATCCACATCCACTTTACTTTAGATCAGGCCATGCCAATGGTGTACGCCGACATCGCCATGATTGAGCGGGTGTTAAGTAATTTAATCGACAATGCCTTGCGCTACACCCCAGAGCAAGGCAGCATCAATCTGGAATTATTGCCGACAGACGGCAACGTCAGCGTACGGGTAGCAGATACGGGCAAAGGGATTGCCGAAGAAAATCTCGGCGGCTTGTTTGAACGCCATTCGCCGCTACGACATAGCAGCAACCGCAGCCACGGCGGTGGCGGTTTAGGTTTGTTGATTACCAAGAGGATTTTAGAATTGCACGGCTCAACCATTGAAGCTTTCAGCAAACCCGGACAAGGGGCGATGTTTACGTTTAGTTTGCCGACTTGATAAGCCCATCAATACAGAAAAAACCAAATGACCGCCAGAACAGATTGACAAAGAAATATATTTAATTGACAATGAATAAACTTAATATTGACAATTAGAGGCTAGTTTTATATGGCTAAATTACGCAAAAGAGGCGAAGAAATTCGCCAATTTATTCTTGCTAATGTTGAACAATATCCAAATGATGTCGCTAATCTTACTTCGAAAACATTTGAAATATCCCGCCAAGCCGTAAATAAACACATTCACTGCTTAGTGGAACAACAAGCATTACTTGTACGTGGCTCCACACGCAGCAGACATTACATTTTGCAGCCTCTTGAAAAATGGGATCATATTTATGATTTAAGCAACTTACTTGAAGAGCATGTTATTTGGAAAAATGAAATTTCTCCACGGCTCGGCCAAATGCCAGACAACGTTATGGACATTTGGAATTACGGCTTTACTGAAATGCTAAATAACGCCATAGACCATTCATCAGGAAAAAATGTAAGCATTCATTTGGAAAAAACAGCTACAACCACTGAAGTTCAAATCTACGACGATGGGGAAGGTATATTTAAAAAGATTCAGCGCCAATTGGAATTAATCGATGAGAGGCATGCTGTGCTTGAGCTTTCAAAAGGAAAGTTAACCACTGATCCAGCTAATCATTCCGGCGAAGGGATATTTTTTTCATCCCGTATGTTTGATGACTTCAAGATTTTGTCAGGAAATGTATATTTTTCACACCAACATAACAAAGTAGAAGATTGGATTCTAGAAACGAAAAAAACACAGTCAGGAACAAGTGTTTTTATGAAGCTTAATAACAATACGGCGCGAACAACAACAAAAATTTTTGATAGTTTTTCAGACGAAAATTATAGCTTTTCAAAAACTGTTGTTCCTGTTCGTCTGGCACAATATGGTCATGAAAAACTGATTTCACGCTCCCAAGCCAAAAGGCTACTGGTTCGTATTGATAGATTCAAAATTGTTATTTTTGATTTTGATGGAGTTGAAACCATTGGGCAAGCTTTCGCCGATGAAGTTTTTCGCGTTTTCAGAAACCAACACCCTGAAATTGAATTGCATCATATCAATACCTGTAAAGATGTTGGGCAGATGATTTCACGGGCAGAATCTAAGATTGAAGCCTAACCCCTATAAATCGACCGATTTCCTTATGTGGTTTACTATAAAATAGTCGGCGATACGGTAACTATCTATCCCGTTCTTGATTGCCGCCGCAATCCAAAGCGCATATGCAAAAAGTTATTGAAGCTGGATAAATAATTATGTCTTGGCTTTATTCTAAATTTTGAGCCTGCTGCAAAGCCACCAAAACCGCCTGTAAATCCTGCACGGTTTGCGGATTAGCCAATACATCCGCCTCGGTCAAACCGTTACCGTACAAGGGAATGGTCAGGGATGCCGCATCGATGATATTGGCGAACATCATGGTGACAATCTCCCGCAACGCCGCGTAAGCATGTACCGCCCGCCCGGAAACATTCAGCAAAGCGACGGGTTTATTGACGAAAGCTTCCGTACCAACCAGCCAATCCAAAGCGTTTTTTATCACCCCTGTCACCCCGTGGGCATATTCCGGGCTTGCAATAATCACGGCATCCGCGCTGAGGATATGATTTTTAAAATCCGCCACAGGTTCGGGCAATGGCTTTTCCAAATCGGGATTAAACAGCGGCAAGTCACCTAAATGCCGATACAGTTGGACATCAATCGACGCAGGTGCAAGTGTGGCGAGGGTTTGTAATAACAGCGTATTCAAAGAAGCTGCCCGTAAACTTCCGGACACAGCAAGGATGCGTAATGGCTTGGCGGGGATTGGCATGTTGGATTGGCAACACTAATAGGTAGGATGGACTGACGATAGGAAGCCCATCATTAGAAAGCAATTAGATTGATGGGCTTCCTGTCGTCAGCCTTTATGCCCTTGGGTGCATCCTACATTTAAGCCAGCATTTTTGAATCACGGCGATTTATTGGCAATCACCATCAATTAACGGCCTTAGCCAAAAACCGAACCTAAAACCGATCCCTCAACAATCTGCACGCGCTGGGTAATGCCGCATACCAAAGTATAGGGGATGGTATCCGCGCAGGCGGCGATTTCTTCTACGGGCAATGTGTCGCCCCAAAGGGTTACCGGGTCGCCTGCTTCGGCTTCGGGTTGGCTGGCTAAATCCACGGTGACCATATCCATAGATACCCTGCCAATCAGCGGTACGCGTTTGCCGTTGACTAACACGGGGGTGCCGACTTTGGCGTAACGCGGGTAGCCGTCGCCGTATCCGATTGCCACGATACCCATGGTAGTGGCTTGTTGGCAAACCCAGCTGGCGCCATAGCCGACGCTATCGCCTACGGCTAGCTGTTTAACTGAGATTAACCGTGAATGCAGGCTCATGATGGGTTTTAGGCCGAAATCGGCAGCGGTTTTGTCGGGGAATGGCGATATGCCATACAGCATCACGCCGGGGCGTACCCAATCGGCTAGGGCTTGCGTCCATCCTAAAATACCTGCTGAGTTGGCGATACTGCGCTCGCCGGGCAAGTTTTGTACGGCCTGGTTAAATAGGTCGATTTGCTGCAAAGTCATGGCGTGGCCCAGGTCATCGGCGTTTGCCAAATGGGTCATGACATTAATGGGCTGTTTTACCAACGGGCAGGCCAATAGGCTTTGGTAAGCGTCGGCAAAGGCGTCGGGTTTGAAGCCTAAGCGATTCATACCGGAATCCATTTTTAGCCAGACGGCGATTTCCGCTTGCCCTTGATGAGCGGCAATCAAGGGCAATTGGCTGGGTGAATGTATTAGGGCATCTAATTGGTATTGCAGTAATAAATCTAATTCTTCGCTACGGGTGAAGCCTTCCAAGACCGCAATGCGTTGGCTGATGCCTGCTTTCCGCAAGCGCACGCCTTCATCTACCCGCGCCACCGCGAAACCATCGGCGGCTTCTAAGGCTTGTGCTATGCGGGTTAGGCCGTGTCCGTAGCCGTTGGCTTTGATGACTGCCATCACTTTGGCGGCGGGTGCGTGTTGGCGCACCACAGCTAAGTTATGGGCGACGGCGGGCAAGTCCAGTACCGCGAAGGCGGCGGGATTGATGGGCGATTTACTCATAGTCCGAATCGCTGTAAGAACCACCCGCGAAGTTTTCAAAACGGGTGTATTGTCCTAAGAAGGTCAGACGCACTGTGCCTAGTGGGCCGTTACGCTGTTTGCCGATGATGATTTCGGCGATGCCTTTGTCGGGACTGTCTTCGTTGTAGACTTCGTCGCGGTACACGAACACGATTAAATCGGCATCCTGCTCAATCGCGCCGGATTCGCGCAAGTCCGACATCACTGGGCGTTTGTTAGGGCGTTGTTCCAGATTCCGGTTGAGCTGCGATAAGGCAATTACCGGAACTTGCAGCTCTTTGGCTAGGGCTTTGAGGCCACGGGAAATATCGGAAATTTGTTGTACGCGGTTGTCGCCGCTGGATGGCGATTGCATCAGCTGTAAGTAATCCAAAACAATCAAACCCAGTTGCCCGTGTTCGCGCATTAAGCGTCTGGCGCGGGAACGTACTTCGGTGGGCGATAACGCTGGGGTATCGTCGATGAATAATTTGGTTTCTGCCAGCAGATTGATGGCGGAGGTTAATCGGGGCCATTCGTCATCATCGAGTTTACCCGTGCGGACTTTATTTTGGTCAATACGCCCTAACGACGACATCATCCGCATGGCTAAGGCATCGCCTGGCATTTCCATACTGAACACCGCCACGGGTTTATCGCCTTTGATGGCGACGTTTTCTGCCATGTTCATGGCGATGGTGGTTTTACCCATCGATGGCCTGCCCGCAACAATGATTAAATCCGATGGTTGCAAACCGGAAGTGAGCTGGTCGAAATCGGTAAATCCAGTTGCCGCGCCTGTGATGTTACCGTCTTGTTCGTACAGGGTTTCAATGCGGTCAACGGCTTTTGCCAACAGCGATTTAATCGGCATAAAACCGCCCTGCCCGCGCTGGCGTTGCTCGGCAATCTTAAATACTTCGCGTTCGGCGTGTTCCAGCAAATCGGCGGTTTCGCGGCCTTCGGGATTGAAGGCGGAATCGGCAATGTCGGTGCCGACATGGATGAGTTGCCGTAATACTGAGCGGTCGCGGACGATATTGGCGTAACTGACGATGTTGGCGGCGCTGGGGGTGTCTTTCGCCAGCAAGCCCAAATAAGCCAAGCCACCGACATTTTCCAGCTCGTTGATGGAAGCTAAGGCTTCGGAAATGGTGATGATGTCAAACGGCTGTTGTTTTTCGGCAAGTTGCTCGATGGCACGGAAAATTTGCCGATGGTCTTTGCGGTAAAAATCGCTTTCGATGACTTTATCTGCCACTGAATCCCAGGCTTGGTTATCCAGCATCAGGCCACCTAGCACCGATTGTTCGGCTTGGATGGAATTGGGGGGGACTTTTAAAGCATCGAAAGCGTAATCGCGTTCGAACGGGTAGTTATCAGACATGGTTGGGATAGTAAACGACGGTTATGCAGAGGGAATGCCATTATAGCTATAGCGATGGCTTTAGTAACCGTTGAAAAATTTCTAATCTTGGTAGTCTTTATGGAATGGGTTACAAAATTCTCAGACAATGATTCTTTGTCGGGTTAATCCAACTACGTAGGGGCGGACGGCTGTCCGCCTTTTTAAGAATCCGTATCAAATCCGGGTGCGATAAGGCGAGAAGCCGCTCGCCCCTACGAAAACAATACCGACACAATTCAACTTTGATCCAGTACGAGCTTGTGTAAAGCGATTCTTCAACGGATTTCAAAAGATAGTGTCAAGGTGATTGATGCGCCTTCTATCGTCGGCACATCCTACGTGCAAAACAGGCTTTAGATTCCAGCAGTACCATTACATCTGCTGCCGGAAATATTCGCTTTCAGCAACAATATCGCGGTTATCTTCAACTCTATCCAAATACACCATGCCTTCCAGATGGTCGTATTCATGCTGGAACACCCGCGCGACAAAGCCCTGCAAATTGGCAGTGACCAATTCGCCTTGTTCGCTGTAATAGCGGATGTCTATATCCAGATAACGCGGCACTAAAGCGCGGATTGATGGAACACTTAAACAGCCTTCCCAGCCTTTTTCTTTACTTTCTGAACACGGTTGATAGCTAGGATTAAGCATCACGGTCGGCGACATCAACGGCGCATTGGGGTATCTCGCCGTGGGTCTGGAAGCAACAATAATAATGCGTTTGGAGATGCCGATTTGCGGTGCCGCCAAGCCCACGCCTTGGGTTTCGGCGAGGGAGGCGCGCATCACGGCGATGTCCTTGCGGGTATCGTCAGATTGCAAATCGGTGACTTCTGCCGCTGGTACGCGCAATACTGGCGCGCCTAATTGCACAATGGCGGCAGCGGCAACCGTTGTTACGGCAGCCATTTTTTAGCCGGGGCAGCAGGAGTAGTTTCACTAGGTGCTGTGGCTGGCGCAGCCGGGGCAGGAACGGGTACAGGGACTACACTTTGCTCTTTAGCAACAGGCGTTTTTACTTCGCGCTCTTCTTTTGCGCGTCTTACGCCTTCACCATAAACCGTCAGAGTTATCATCACCAGAACGGTAGTGATGGCAACAATTAAAAAACGCGTAGGTGCGTTTAAGAAGAATAACGCCCATTTAGGCTTAATCATACCGACTATAAAAAACAGCACGGTTAATAGTGCCAAATTGATTGAGAAAAGAATCATATCGCTTACCTGTTTAACTTTTATTTGCTTGAATTTGCATTATTATAGCCGAGTGCCTATAACTAACGCACTGGCAAAACCGTATTTGCCACGATGATGATGTATCGCTTTCGCTGGTTTTGACAATAGCCAGCAATAAAAACAATGTCTAAACAACCGGAGGTTTTATGAGTGGTTTTGCAATTTTCGTTTTAGTGCTGTTGGTCTTTGCTGTCGTGCTGTTATTTATGAGTGTCAAATCGGTGCCACAAGGCATGGAATACACCGTCGAGCGGTTTGGCAAATACACCGCCACGCTAACCCCAGGTTTAAACATTATTATGCCGATTATCGACAGCATCGGCAGAAAGCTCATCATGATGGAGCAAGTCATGGATGTGCCGTCACAGGAAGTCATCACCAAAGACAACGCTATGGTGACGGTGGATGGCGTGGTGTTTTTTCAAGTGATGGATGCCGCCAAAGCCGCTTATGAAGTCAGCAAGCTGGATTGGGCGATCTTAAATCTGGTTATGACCAACATCCGTACCGTGATGGGTTCTATGGATTTAGACGAATTGCTGTCCCGCCGTGATGACATCAACGCCCGCTTGCTGTCGGTGGTGGATGATGCCACGACGCCGTGGGGCATAAAAGTCACCCGTATTGAAATCAAAGACATCGCCCCGCCAAAAGATTTAGTTGAAGCCATGGGGCGGCAAATGAAAGCAGAACGTTTGAAACGTGCCTCTATTTTAGAAGCCGAAGGTTTGCGCCAATCCGAAATTCTGCGAGCTGAAGGCGCGCAACAAGCGGCTATTTTGGAAGCTGAAGGCCGTAAAGAAGCGTCTTACCGCGATGCTGATGCCCGCGAGCGTTTGGCACAAGCCGAAGCCCGCGCGACCTTGATGGTTTCTGAAGCCATCAGCAAAGGTGATATTCAAGCGGTGAATTATTTTGTGGCTCAAAAATATATTGAATCCCTGAAAGACGTTGCCACCTCACCCAACAGTAAACTGATTTTTATGCCGCTGGAAGCCTCTAGCGTTATCGGCGCACTGGGTGGCATTACCGAATTGGCGAAAGCCGCCAGCAACAAAACCAGTAGCTAACCCTGAGGCACCGTCATGTTTGAATTCGCTTGGGAGTTTTGGTACTGGTGGGTTTTCGGCCTGGTTTTTTTAGTGCTGGAAATTTTGATTTTTGGTTTCTTCTTTTTATGGCTGGCGATTGCCGCCGCCATTACAGGGCTATTGGTTTTGTTAATGCCCTTTATTACCCAATCTGGGCAATTGCTGATGTTTTCGCTATTGGCCATCATCAGTATTTTGGCGTGGAAATTCATGGCCAAAAATGCCCGCAATCAAAAAACTGACCACCCCACCTTAAACAAGCGCGGCGAACAGTATGTCGGCCGGACGTTCAATTTGTACCAAGCGATTGAAAACGGACAAGGCAAAATAAAAGTCGACGACACCATTTGGAAAGTACATGGCGACGATTGTGATTTAACCACCAAAGTTAAAGTGGTCGCCATTCGCGGCACGGTGTTTGATGTTGTCCATTCAGAGTAAAGGAATACGCCATGCATAATAATCATTGGTCAGCCCGCAGAATCGCCTGCTTTTATGTTGTGGTATCGCTGGTTTGGGCGGTGTTTTCTGATTATTTACTGTATGGCATTTTCCCAAAATCCATTTTCAACTCCATTGAGTTACTTGTTGAAGTGGTGTTTTTTCTTTGTAGTGGTTTTTTACTGTTCTATGCCATTTCAAACTGGCAAACTGCCCAACATAAAGCCGAATTACTGTTGGAAAAACAGTTGGATGCAAAAAAAATTCAGCGACTAAAAAACCTCTACATGGCGTTGAGCTTGTGTAACCAAAGTATCGTCCGCTGTAAATCCGAGGCGGAATTATTTGAGCAAGCTTGTCGCCATGTGGTTGAATTTGGCGGCTTGGACATGGCTTGGATAGGCATGGTTGATGACACAAGCCAACAGGTAAACACGCTTATTCAGTTTGGCAAACAGTTCGATTTCCTGAATAACATCCAAATCACTACCGATAAAAATGGCCCTTTTTTCTGCGGCTCAACCGAACAAGCTATCCATCTGGATCAAGCTGTTTGGCATCAAAACATTGATGCTATTGAAAATCCCCAACCATGGTATCAAGCCAAGAAAGCCGCTGGCATAGCGGCATCCGCATCCTTGCCCTTGCATAGGGCAAACAAAGTCATTGGCGCTTTTACGTTCTATAGTGCAGAAACCGATGTTTTCGATGAAGAAGTGCAGAAATTGCTATCAGAAATCGTTGCCGACCTCGATTATGCCATCAACAATTTTGCCAATGAGGCGGCTCGCCACGAAAGCGAATTGGCGCTATCAAAAAACAGGGCGTACTTAAAAGCAATCATTGAAAACGAACCGGAATGCGTAAAAACCACTGATAGCAATGGAACGGTGTTAGATATGAATATGGCAGGATTGGCAATGCTGGAAGTCGATTCTGTGGAGAAAATTAATCAACTTGGAATAAAAGCCTTTATTCGCCCTCAATATTTCGATGCCTTTATGGATTTGCATAAGCGCACATTAAACGGCGAAACGGGGACATTAGAATTTGAAATTATCGGTTTGCAGGGCACACGCCGTTGGCTGGAAACTAATTCTACGCAACTCTTAGATAGCGAAAGTGGTACAGCTTCAGTACTTTCAATAACCCATGACATTACTGCACGCAAACAGAGCGAAGCGCAACAGCGGATTGCCGCACAGGTGTTTGAACGCAGCATGGAAGGCATTGTGGTTACCGATGCCCGTAAAAAAATCGTTATGGTTAACAAGGCCTTCACCACCACAACTGGCTTCAGCCAAGAAGAAGCCATCGGCAAAGAAACCTCGGAATTGTTAAATTCTGGCGTACATGACCATGATTTCTACCAAAGAATAGCCGTTGCCGTTAGGTTTAATGGTTTTTGGCAAGGTGAAATCTGGAATCGCCGGAAAAATGGCGAAATTTATCCGGAACTGTTGAGTATCAGCACCGTGACGGACGAATTCAACAAGGTCACCCATTACACGGGGATTTTTACCGATTTAACGGTGCTAAAAAAATCCGAGCAAAAATTGGAATTTTTGGCGCACCACGACCCTTTAACCAGCTTACCAAACCGGGTATTACTGCTTTATCGGCTACAACACGGTTTAGAATCGGCACAACGTAACAGAAAACAACTGGCATTAATGATGCTGGATTTGGATAGTTTTAAACACGTCAACGACAGCTTTGGGCATTTGGCTGGCGACGACCTGTTACAGCAAGTGGCAGAACGGCTAACCAAACGCTTACGGAAAATGGATACCGTCGCCCGTTTAGGTGGTGATGAATTTACCTTGGTACTAACAGATATTAGTGATTCCGATGATGCTGGGCGACTGGCAAAAATCATTATTGATGATTTAAGCGAACCTTTTTACCTTAATCCTCACGGTGAAGTGCGTATCGGCGCGAGCATTGGCATCAGTGTCTTCCCTGAAAATAGCGATACGCCGGAAATCTTATTGCAACAGGCCGATACCGCTTTATATCTAGCAAAATCCCAAGGCCGTGGTCGCTATGCGTATTTTACCGAGGATTTAACGGTCGCTGCCCGCGCCCGTACCGACTTGGAAGCGAGATTACGGAAATCAATTGCTAACAATGATTTACGTCTTTACTACCAACCGCAAGTAGACATTATTAGCGGCAAAATTATTGGCGCAGAAGCCTTGGTGCGTTGGCAAGACCCTTTGCATGGCTTAGTTATGCCGATCAAATTTATCCCTTTTGCCGAAGAAAATGGCCTAATTCTAAAAATTGGTGAATGGGCATTGTATGAAGCCTGTCGCCAAGGCAAACAATGGCAAGATGCTGGCCTGCCAGTCATTAGCCTCGCCGTCAATGTCTCGCCACATCAGTTTATGCAATGCGAATTGGATATTTTGGTCACGCGCATTTTGTTAGAAACTGGCTACTCCGCCGCGCAGTTGGAATTGGAACTGACCGAAACGGCATTAATGGCCCGCGAAGCCGATGCCATCCGCATTTTGCATAAGCTACGGGCATTAGGGATACGTTTAGCGATTGATGATTTTGGTACTGGCTACTCTTCCCTCGCCTATCTAAAGCGCTTCCCGGTGGATGTGCTAAAAATTGACAAATGCTTCATCGACGATATTCCAAACAGTAATGGCGATGTTGGCATTGCCACGACGATATTGGCAATCGGCGAAAAACTCGGCTTTAAAGTGTTGGCAGAAGGCGTGGAAACCGAGGCGCAACTGGCGTTCTTAAAAGCACACGGCTGTGATATGTATCAAGGATATTTAAAAAGCAAACCCTTACCAGCGGATGAATTTGCTAAACTACTTTTAGAGCAAGCTTGATTCAGCCAATTTTCAGTCAATTACGGTAAATTTCTCATCCATTACCTATACTCATTGCTTTCAACGCAATATAAAACGCATTCCCAACAACGGCACTCTCAATGAACTTAAAACACAAAGCCCATCCTTGGCATGGCATCGACCCAGGCGAAAAATCGCCCAATATCGTCACCGCATTTATTGAAATTGTTCCGACCGATACCGTGAAATATGAAATCGATAAAGAGAGCGGCTATTTAAAAATCGACCGTCCACAAAAGTTTTCTAATACTGTCCCCACCTTATATGGCTTTATCCCGCAAACCTATTGTGCCGAAAGAACGGCTGAATTCGCCGCACTAAAATCCGGCAAAATGGTCGCCAAAGGCGATGGTGACCCGTTGGATATTTGCGTACTCAGTGAACGCAGCGTCACCCATGGCAATATTATCGTGCAAGCTATCCCAATTGGCGGCTTCCGCATGTTAGACAAGGGCGAAGCTGATGACAAAATTATCGCGGTATTAAAAGGCGATGAATTTTATCGGCAATGGAATGATGTTTCTGACTGCCCTATCTCTTATATCAACCGCCTCAAACATTACTTTCTCACCTACAAAAACCTGCCTGGTGAAGCCAGCAGTTGTGAAATCACCAATGTTTACGGTCGTGAAGAAGCGCATGAAGTCATCCGCCGTTCGTTGGAAGACTATCAAACCCACTACGGTAACCGCGACCGCTTTTCCGCCAGCCGCTTTCTACCGTTAAAAAGCCTGATACGGAAACACCGCCGCGATGCTTTGGAAGAAGAATATATCGATTAATTGGCTTGCAATGGCGATTCAATAATCTCCCCCGCAATATCCGCTGCCATAAACGCCATAACGCTTGCGGTATCATTAAAATTACCGTAAGCGAGCAGCAACTTGGCGTAGGCTGCTTCCAAAGACATATTCCAAAGCATGATTGCCCCGTGGTCGATTAACGCCTTGGTGGTGTCATAAACCGCCGTTGATTTGACCGATGGCGCCAAATACAGCGCAACACCTTGCTGCTGGCAACGCTGGGCAAAATCTAGCAAGGAATAATCGCTACCCCATTGACTAGACACTGCCGCCGTACCTGAGTGGTACAAGTCATGCAGCACCGCATCGACTTGGTTAATGGCGATATGTTGGTAATTCAAGCCGGGATAGGGTTTTACCAGCATCACCCGTTGGGAAAAACGCGGACTTATTGTTGTCGGCGGGGACTTTTCCAGCACTGTAGACGGATTCAATAAGCTGAATTTGCCATCGGCAAACTGCATATAGCTTTTCTGTTGGACGGTAATAAAATCACCGCTTAGCTGTAAACAAGAGGCCAAACGTGTCGCCAAATGCACTTGCATGGTTTGGCCTTGGTTGCGGTACGGGACAAAAACGCCAGCTTGCTGGATTTGCCGAATAAATTCCAAAGCACAGATAAAATTAGCCAACCCGTTTGCCCGGTCATCCGCTAAGGGATAATCGCTAGAAACCAGCAATATAGGCAGGTTTAATGATTGCAAACAAAAACTTAATGCGGATGCCGAAAAAGCCAGAGTATCTGTACCGTGGGTAATGATGATGCCCTGATATTGCTGAGGTTGTGCTGTGATGATGGCGGCGACCACCGTTTCCCAGACCACAGGTTGCAAATTCTCGCTTAATATCTCAACAGGCTGGATGACATGAAAAGCAAATTCCTCATGCCAAGGGTATTGCGCCTGCAACATCGCCAGTAATTGATAGCGGCTGTTTGGGTTGGTGCCGATTGCGCCATCAGTAACGGTTGAGCCTATCGTGCCACCAGTCAATACAAGCAATATTTTTTTCATAGTATGATGCCTTCAAAAAGTAACCCTCAGAATAGCAAACACAGGCTAGCCAATAAAATGAAAATCTCTCTCATCGTTGCTATGGCAAGCAACCGCATTATCGGTGCCAACAAGCAAATGCCTTGGCATTTATCGGCGGATTTAAAACGCTTTAAAGCAATCACCCTAGGCGCACCAATTTTAATGGGACGCAACACCTACGAAGCCATCGGCAGGCCATTACCAGGCCGTACCAATATTGTCGTTAGTAGTAATGCTAATTATCAAGCCGCTGGTTGCTTAGTTTTCCAAGACCCCGATGCAGCCTTAACGTTTGCCTGTACCACCGCCGAAGAAATTTTCATCATTGGCGGCGCGACCCTGTACGAACGTTTTTTGCCACAAGCTGACACACTTTATATCACTGAAATTAATAAAGAATTCAGCGGCGACACAGCTTTTCCGGAGTGGCCTACGGCAGATTGGCTAGAACAGCAACGCGAAGACATTAATGATGATGCCTCCGTAGATTTCACTTATAGCTTCTTGAAGTACATCAGACGCTAAGCAAAAACTAACAAAAGCCGCTAGAAACCAGTTAAAATGCTGCGATTTAACACCTAGAACGTGTTTTAAAAGTGTCGCGAGCGGTTTGAGTGCAAAGCGAAACCGGAGTGTACAGAACGTACATGAGGATTTCGAGCACCGCGCAACGCTGCAATCGAACCGCGCAGCCGCTTTTAAAACACGTTCTCAACCTGTCACAAAGCCACAGCTTGGTAGCTATCATGCAAACACAATACAACACTGATGACTTAAGGATTAGCGAAACTAAAGAAGTTATTGCGCCTATCCAAGTCCATGAAGAATTGCCGATTAGCGAAATCGCCGCACAAACTACACTAGCCGCCCGCGCCGAAATCCATAAGATTTTGACAGGCGAAGATGACCGCCTCTTAGTGGTTATCGGCCCTTGCTCAATTCATGACCCCGTCGCTGCCAAAGAATACGCGCAATTGCTGAAAGGCATGAAGGATGAGCTAGCCGACGATTTAGTGATTGTCATGCGTGTGTATTTTGAAAAACCCCGCACAACTGTGGGCTGGAAAGGTTTGATTAACGACCCTGATTTGGACTCCAGTTTCAATATCAACAAAGGCTTGCGCGTTGCTAGGGAATTGCTGTTGGATGTCAACACCATCGGCGTGCCAGCGGCTACCGAATACTTGGATTTAATCAGCCCACAATACATTTCTGATCTGATTGCTTGGGGGGCGATTGGCGCAAGAACCACCGAAAGCCAAGGCCATCGCGAACTGGCATCTGGCGTGTCTTGCCCTATTGGCTTTAAAAACTCCACCGATGGCACGATTAAAATCGCTATCGATGCGATCGGCGCGGCGATGAGCCCCCACCATTTCTTGTCGCTGACCAAATCAGGCCGTTCTGCCATTTTCTCCACCACTGGCAACGAAGACGTGCATATTATTTTGCGCGGCGGTAATGATCGCCCCAATTACGACGCGGTCAGTGTTGAACAAGTGGCAGAAGGCCTAAAAAAAGCCGAGTTACGCCCCAATATCATGATCGATTTCAGCCATGCCAATAGCTTGAAACAATGCCAACGCCAGCTGATTGTTGGTGACGATGTGGGTGGACAAATCGCCAGTGGCGATTACCGCATCATGGGCGTGATGATTGAAAGCCATTTAAAAGCGGGCAGCCAAAAAGTGGTTGAAGGCCAGCCGCTGGTTTATGGACAAAGCATCACCGATGGCTGTTTGTCTTGGGAAGATTCTGTGCCATTGTTGCGCCATCTTGCCAAATCTGTACAACAACGCCGTAAAGTTGATGCTAGCCGGAGCTTGAACGTATGATGATTTTTGTCAACGGCGACCAACGTGAAATCGCCGAAAACAGCAAAGTCGCTGATTTGCTCACCGACTTAGGTTTAACCGGAAAAAAAATTGCCGTCGAGTTGAATAAAGAAATCCTGCCATTTAACCAATTTGCCAGCCAAGTTTTACAAGCAGGCGATCAGTTGGAAATCGTCCATGCCATTGGCGGCGGACAAAGCAACTTAAATGATAGTTTTGTCATCGCTGGCACAACTTACCATTCGCGGCTATTAGTCGGTACCGGCAAATACAAAGATTTGGAAGAAACCCGGCTTGCCATTGAAGCCAGCGGTGCAGAAATTGTCACCGTTGCCATCCGCCGTACAAATATTGGTCAAAATCCTGGTGAGCCGAACTTGCTGGATGTTATCTCGCCCGATAAATACACCATCTTGCCAAATACCGCAGGCTGCTATACCGCCGAAGACGCGGTCAGAACCTGCCGTTTGGCGCGGGAATTATTGGGCGGACACAAGTTGGTAAAACTGGAAGTGCTGGCAGACCAAATCACTTTGTTCCCAGATGTCGCCGAAACCTTTGTTGCTGCTGAGCTACTGGTAAAAGACGGCTTTGATGTCATGGTTTATACCAACGACGACCCTATCGCCGCCAAACGCTTAGAAGACATCGGCTGCGTCGCCGTTATGCCCTTAGCCGCGCCAATTGGTTCAGGCTTAGGCATACGCAACCCTTACAACATCCTCACCATTATTGAAAACGCCAAGGTGCCGATTTTGGTTGATGCTGGCGTAGGCACTGCCTCCGATGCCGCAATTGCTATGGAACTAGGCTGTGCAGGTGTGTTAATGAACACCGCCATTGCCGCAGCCCAAAACCCAATCCTTATGGCTTCTGCCATGAAAAAAGGCATAGAAGCTGGACGGGAAGCTTATCTAGCAGGACGTATGCCCAGAAAGCGTTTTGCTTCTGCTTCGTCACCTATTGATGGCTTGTTTTTCTAAATAACTGTCGTTACGCATATTTATAATGTCCACGAACGACACGAAAATTAATGGGTAGAGCTAAGAAGTTAAGTGATTGTACGAAAGAGATGTCAACAAAAGGATTTTTTGATGCCATCTTTGAAAAACAACATCACCTTAATTTTTACCTTTACCGACTATCTAGCTTTTTCTTACTATTTCGTGTTTTTCGTGGACAAATGAGTTACATCCCTAATTTCTTCTGCAACGACACCCTTTTGTCGCTGCCATCGCCTTTGTACCGCCATGCCTGCCGCTCCTGACCAACCAAGCTTACAAAAAAAAATCCAAAGCTTTATCCGCCGCCAAGGCCGCTTAACAGGCGGGCAACAATTGGCACTGGATACACTGTGGGATACTTACTGCTTAGACCCTAAAGCCAGCTATGATTTTTCACAGGTATACGGGCGTCGTGCGCCATTAATCTTGGAGATTGGCTTTGGCAATGGCGAAGGCTTGGCAGAAATCGCCAAAAACAATCCTGATAACGATTATTTAGGCATTGAAGTACATCGACCTGGTGTCGGGCATTTAATGATGCTGCTCAATCAACAGCAAATAAACAATGTGCGGATTTATTGCCACGATGCCATCGAGATTTTGGAACAAAAGCTACCAGACCATAGCTTAGCGGGCGTGCATCTGTTCTTCCCCGACCCATGGCCAAAGCAAAAGCACCAAAAACGTCGCATCGTTAACCCTGATTTTCTGAACTTATTAAGCAAAAAATTACAACCAGGCGGTTATTTTCATGCCGCAACCGACTGGCAGCATTACGCGGGAAAGATGCTAGCCTTTTTGAACGCCAACCCGTTATTCCAAAATACCAGCACCACGGGCGACTACTGTCCGCGACCAGAATCACGCCCGCTCACTAAATTTGAGCAGCGTGGCATACGTTTAGGGCATGGGGTTTGGGATATTGTGTTTAAAATTATTTAACAATTGTTAAAAACCATTTATTGTGACTTTTTTTGTCTAAAACACGCACTTTTGTCACTTTGCTTTACACCGTATATTTGCCAAAGTAACACGCATCATTAATCCAATAAAATTCATGTCGTTATCTTTATTTTAATTAACCCGCCAAATGGCACTAGAATTGCTTAATTAAGTTCCTGTTTGCCAAAAAAGTCCTTAATGGGCATCTCACGGCAACCTGCCAACAAACCGATGGATACTATGCTTGACTATCAGAAAGAATTTATAGCCTATGCCTTGGCATGTGAAGCCCTAAAATTTGGCGAGTTCCAATTAAAATCAGGGCGTATTAGCCCGTATTTTTTTAACTCTGGCTTATTTAATACTGGGGCGAGATTGGCTAAATTAGGCCAATTTTATGCAAAAACGCTCATCCAAGCAGACCTGCCAGTGGATATACTTTATGGCCCAGCCTATAAAGGCATCCCTTTAGTAAGCGCAACCGCCATTGCTTACGCAGAGATTACCAACAGCGACATCCCGTATGTCTTTAACCGCAAAGAAGCCAAAGATCACGGTGAGGGCGGCGAATTGGTCGGCGCACCATTAAAAGGCAATGTCGTTATCGTTGATGACGTCATCACCGCAGGCACATCCGTAAGAGAATCCGTAGAAATCATCAAACAAGCCCAAGCAACGCCTTGCGCGGTGCTCTGCGCTTTAGACAGACAAGAAAAAGGCCAAAATGCTATCTCAGCAATTGCCGAAGTGACTGAAAAATTTGGTATTCCGGTACTAACTATTATCAGCCTATCAACAATTGTCGATTATTTGGCAGAAGCTGGCGCACAAGCCGAAATCAACACCATAAAACAATACCAAAAATGCTACGGCGTTTAGGGAAAACCGATTAATTGTTCTGATGTTAAAATAATTGGTCTACAATTAGCCATCGATCCGGCGAATGTAATGTTCGAATTTCTTTATCTGTGTTAATAACAAAAGGTTTGCCATGAGGAACTTGGAATTTAAAGACAAAATGCACGAATATTCGCAGTGGCGTGCAAATTTGACACAAGCTATTGAAATGTATCAAGAATGGCTTGTCCGTTATAATTTAAATGACACCCATAGCACCAACAGTATTTTAAACATCCTTAATGGCCTACAGAACGACCAG
This sequence comes from uncultured Methylococcaceae bacterium, assembly GCA_903928685.1. Classification (GTDB taxonomy): domain Bacteria; phylum Pseudomonadota; class Gammaproteobacteria; order Methylococcales; family Methylomonadaceae; genus Methylovulum. Next base: position 4,041 of record CAIYRS010000003.1, on the reverse strand, counting down.
ATTAGTTTGGCTTTTGTCGCCGAATTTTCGCGCGGAAAAACTGAATTAATTAACGCGATGTTTTTTGCCGACTCCGGCGTACGCTTGTTACCGTCTTCACCGGGGCGCACCACCATGTCGCCAACTGAAATTTTTTATGACGAGCAAGGCGGCAGCTATATCCGTTTATTAAATATCGAAAGCCGTCTTGAAGACTTGTCACTGGCTGAATTCAAACAAATCCCTGACCGCTGGACTGAGTTTAAGTTAAACCCTAAATCGCCATCGCAAATGCAGGAGATTTTTAAGGAGCTTATCGCCACCAAAAAGGTTGATTTGGAACTGGCTGACAAATTGGGTTTATGGGATGAACAAGAAGCCGCAAGCCGTGGCGTTATTAATCCTGATAAAGTAGAAATCCCTTGCTGGCGTCATGCCCTCATTAGTTTTCCACATCCGTTATTAATGCAAGGCTTGGTGATTATTGATACCCCAGGCTTAAATGCCTTAGGTACCGAGCCAGAACTAACACTCAACATGTTGCCCAATGCCCAAGCTATCATTTTTATGTTAGCTGCCGATACAGGGGTCACAAAAAGTGATTTGGAAATCTGGCTAAACCATATTGGTCGCGCCCGTGCTGGCAAAACCCAAGGTTTGGCAGTGGTGATGAACAAAATTGATGCTATGTGGGATGACATTGCAGGCAATGCTGCTTATGACGCATCCATAAAATCACAAATACAAGCATCCGCTACTATCTTAAAAATCAATGAAGACGCTATTTTTCCGGTTTCTGCCAAACAAGCACTGCTGGCAAAAGTAAAAGGGGACAAAGACTTATTAGAAAAAAGCCGCTTGCCCGGTTTGGAAAATTACCTCGCTGTCGACATCCTTAAACAAAAACGCAACATCATGACCGAAACCGTCAGCCGCGATATTGGCAGCATGGTGAGCGAGTCATTTAATTTGGTAACTACTTCATTAACCCAAGCCAGTGAACAACTTGAGGAATTCAAAAAAGTTGATTTCCGCAATCAAGACATGACTGGCAAATTAATGGCAGAAACCCGCGACAAACAAAATGCCTACATGGCAAATGTGGAAAACTTCCAAAGTAGCCGTCGGGTATTTATAGTCCAAGCGAAAATGCTGATTGATTCTTTTGCCAACGAGAAAGTTGATGAGATCGTCAACCAAGCAAAATCTGATATGGCAAAAAGCCTGACCACTTACGGCATGAAACAAAACATGCGTAAGATGTTTGATGAGCTACGTGACTTATTAGGTAATTCAATTGATATTACCAATGAAACCAGACGCTTGGTATTGGCAATCCACAAAAAATTCCGTGATGAATATGGCTTTAGGGAAATTGATGTAAAGCTGTTTTCAGTCAGCAATTACCAAATTGAATTAGAACATATCTTTGAAGAGGGCGAAGCCTTCCGAACAAGCGCCAAAGTAGCGATGACCGAACAGCATATCGTTATTGACAAGCTTTACAACACATTGGTCGCCAAAGCCAGAAACACCATAAAAATGGCACATAACGATGCCATTATGTGGAGCAACGGCGCATTAACACCATTAATGCACCAAATTAAAGACCATAAAAAGCAAATTGAAAACCGTTTGAGCATGTTGAGAAAAATCAATGACTCAAAAGGCACTGTCTCTGAAAACATCGCCAATCTTGAAGCTGAACTGGCTCCACTAAAGCGGCAACGGGATGAACTGATGATTATCATCAGGGGCATGCAACTGGATAGCCAATCCGCCAACGAAGAAGCGTAAGCATTTAAATCCACATGGCTATCAGCACATAGCGGCTGATAGCCATGTTCGTATTCAAATATACCAATCCTTAGGCAATTCAGCTTGAGGCAACGGCGCAACAGTAACAACCCGCTCCACCCCAGTCTTATCAGTAATCGCCACCTCCACTTGTTCGGCCTCCCTACCCTGACCAAACCGCGCAGTAATTCTTGCCGCCAAGAATAAATCCTCAGCAGAAGCATCGCCATCTAACAACACCAAAGGGCCATTATGGCTAACCGCCAGCAAGCTGGTGTATTCCTTTTTATAACCTTGCAAAAATCGGCCTTCGCCTTCTTCGCGGGCAACAATCAACTTGAAGTTTGGTGCTGGCCTTATATGCCTGCCAACCTTTAGCAACATGACATCATCCAGCTCATAATCTTTTGTGCCTTGGGCTTGCCACAAATCGACCAATTTTGCCGTATAGTTTTTATCCACCAAAAAACAACAGCCACCTGCTGGTTGCGAATACTCTTCAATACCGAATTGCTCTGCCATTGCCATTTGCGGTTTACGTGAACGCCCAGTAATGTCGTGTAATTTCTCCCGATCTACCCAACCCTCACGCTCTGGCAATGTTTCTGGTAAATTTTTTGCACATAACGGTCGCAATAACAAATCATCTGCACCCGACTGCTTGGAAATAATCGGCATGGTATTTTTGCGCTGCGACATAGGGCGCTGACCGATTACCTCACCCGTGATAATAAAGTCGAAATCATTTTCAACCAACCAGCGCTTAGCGCGGTTAACCATAAAAATCTTACAATCCAAACAGGGATTAAGATGCGCCCCGTAGCCATGCTTGGGATTAATTAGCACATTCTTGTATTCTTCGATGACATCAACAATGTGCAGCTTAATACCCAACTGCTCGGCAACCCACAAGGCATTATTGCGCTTGGGTTTGGCATGATCTTTTTCACGTATGGCATGGGTATGCCCTTCTACACAAAAACCCGTGAAAAAATTAATGCCCTCAACGTGAATACCTTGTTCCATAACGGTTTTTGCCGCAAGCATGGAATCCAAGCCACCGGAAATTAAGGCGACTGCTTTTCTTTGTTGGCTCATAACACTCTAAATATTCAAAAATCGTCGATTATACGCAGTTCCCGGTTATTTCCTAAAACCACAAGCAAAAACCAAGCTACTGGCAAATAATGACTAGAAAATAATTTCTAACAAAAACGTCAATCTTTTTGACAACTAAACCCAGAAAACCTCAAAAAAAATCATAACAAATTGTTTTATATAAAATAAAAATCAATGGCACAGTTTCTGCTTAACAAAAAAAGCATTAATATAATTTTGAAAAACCAATATTTGCCGGAAAAATAAATATGAAATTCTCTTTCCTATCCCTATTACTTGGATTATTTATAATTGTTTCAGCACAAGCTGCAAACGCTAACTACTCCGGCACAGTTACCCTAGGTAGCGGATATTCTGGCGGTTTTTGGATTAATATCAATGGAAACAACACCTTAGAAGCTGGTGGCAACATTACTGGCTCTTCCGTTAGCATTGCAGGACTCGGGGCACTGTCACTGACTCAAATGTATTGCGTGGATTTATTCACCAACGCTAATTTAAATACAACCTATCAAGCGTCTTTCAACGCAAATGCAGTTATTAATAACGTAGTTTTAACTGCTGGCGGAAAAATTGCTTGGTTAATTAACAACGTAGCACCAACAGCAACCAGTACCGTGCAATACCAAGCCTTACAGGGCTTAATTTGGGAGCTGCTATATCCTGGTAGCGTTGTCTACAATTCATCTTTAAACTCAGTATCAGCAAACGCTTATTACAACCAATATTCAGCGCTACTCGGTAACAACACTGCCGCCGTAAACACCGTATTGTGGATCAACCCGCTAAATGGCCCTGGCGGCACTTATGCACACCAAGGATTTGTTGGCGCAGGCACATTAATCCCAGTAATCGCTGAACCAAGTTCCTTAATAATATTTGCCTTAGCCATACTATTTGCTTTAAACCACAAATACCGTCGCTTCAATTATTAAGCCAATCACTGGTATCTTCAGTAAAAAAAGCCGCTTTTTAGCGGCTTTTTTGTTTTTAACACCTCTCTCCTCCGCTGACGGCACATGGAACTTCGAACCGGAGTCGGGAGAAGTTAGTGCCGTTAGTCCCAGGTAGCCCTCATCGCAACCGGCGTTTTTTCGAGCATGCTTTTCGCGAAGAATAAAATGCAACCGGGCGATGCTGAGGGCG
>CAIYRS010000002.1 GCA_903928685.1 uncultured Methylococcaceae bacterium | reverse complement strand
CTTTGCCGGGTAAAAAATCTTTTATACGTTCCCATTGGTCATCCCTTAAAACAGTTCGATCCATGATTTTTCCAAGGCAAATGGATATTAGAACACATCAATAGGGCTTATTTGTTTAGAATTGGTTGAGAACGCTCCCTAACAGCAGATGAAATATTTATTTTGTCAGCCCAATATGGGTTATTGACTCTCGATCAAGAAATCGATCCTTACGAAAAAACCTTGAACACTATGAAGTCGGCTGAGATAAAAACATGGTCTGATCAAGTTCTTGAGCAAATCAAGGCCGTTTGCTCTATTGATAACTCAGAATTTATATTTCTTGCAGGCGAAAAATATAGAAAATATCTACTACCTCAGATTAGCAACTACCAAATTCCGTTGGAAGGTTTACGTATTGGTATGCAATTACAAAAGCTTAAAAAGTTGACGTCATGACCAATGAAAAATGTGCCACAATCCATAAACTAGCAAACGAGCTTCAAAGGCATTACTTTCCATTTGATGAATCATCAATCCCTAAAAACGGAATCTACGTTATCTTTCAAAAAGGCGAAGTAGGGCATAATCAAGACAGAATCGTAAGAGTTGGAGCGCATACGGGAAAAGATCAACTTTGTTCAAGACTTAAACAGCATTTTCTCAAGCAGAATAAAGACCGAAGCATTTTCAGAAAAAATATTGGCAGAGCCTTATTAAATCAAAGAAAAGATCCATTTCTTAAGCATTGGGAACATGACCTCACTTCAAGGAAAGCAAAAGAACAATATTCTGGGCATATTGACTCGAATTATCAGAAACAGATTGAAATGGAAGTCAGTCAATACATTCAGGATAATTTTTCATTCGTTGTTTTTGAAGTCAACGATAAAGCTGAACGTCTTGAGCTAGAATCTAAGCTTATTTCGACACTATCTTTATGCACGCAGTGCAGGCCATCCAAGAATTGGCTTGGAGTATATTCGCCAAAAATTAAAATTGTAGAAAGTGGTTTATGGCAGGTAAATGAACTTTATAAAACGGCACTTGATGACGTTGAAATTGCAATATTTTCTAGCGGTAGGATGGGCTGAACGAAGGGAAGCCCATCAAAATGTCCGGTAAATGATGGGCTTCCTTACGTCAGCCCATCCTACAACTTGATATTAATACTCAAACTTCTTTATTTAGGAGAACAACATGTACCGTTTAAGCTGGCCTTGTGCGGCATTCTTTGCAGGTTTGAGATTGTCGCTGTGTGCAAAGTTGAAATCACCCATGACGATGAAGCTAATGTTTACGTCGCGACCAGCCCTGATTTAAAAGGCTTGGTGGTAGAAGCGGAAACCTTGGATGAGTTGGAAAAAGAAGTGCGGGATTTAGTGCCGGAATTGCTTACGCTGAATCTGCCCAAGTTACACACCAAAGCCGGAACGCATGTGTCGTTTTTCCAACCACCTGTTGCGGTATGAATGGTTACAAAAATCCGATTAAAGAATTATTGACCCATCTAAAATATTTTCGTAGGTTGGGTTAGGCGATAGCCGTAACCCAACACATCGGAGCAGCACACCGCTACGCTGTTGGGTTACGCTATCGCTAACCCAACCTACATTGAAATTACCGACCTATTAAACCCCGAGAACCTAAACCATGAACATCCTCATCGTCGGCAGCGGCGGGCGCGAACATGCCCTTGCTTGGAAAGCCAGCCAATCACCTAATGTCACCAAAGTTTTTGTCGCGCCCGGCAACCCCGGCACGGCTTCTGAATCGGGCATTGAAAACGTCGCCATTGCAGTTGATAACATTCCGGCGTTGCTGGTGTTTGCTCAAGACAACGGCATCGCCTTGACCATCGTCGGCCCCGAAGTGCCATTGGTGTTGGGCATTGTTGACCAATTTCAAGACGCAGGTTTGAAGTGCTTTGGCCCGACCGCACAGGCGGCGCAATTGGAAGGCTCGAAGTCGTTTTGTAAGGATTTCTTAAGCCGCCACGGCATCCCGACCGCTGCTTACCAAAGCTTTACCGATAAAGACTTAGCGATTGCTTACATCAAACAACAAGGCGCGCCTATCGTGGTGAAAGCCGACGGTTTGGCGGCGGGCAAAGGCGTGATTGTCGCGCAAACCGAACAAGAAGCCATTGCTGCCGTAGAAGATATGCTCGCAGGCAATGCCTTTGGCGAAGCGGGGCATCGCGTCGTGGTCGAGGAGTTTTTAGTCGGTGAAGAAGCCAGTTTCATCGTCATCGCCGATGGCAAACACGCCTTGGCAATGGCAACCTCGCAAGACCACAAAGCCCGCGATAATGGTGACAAAGGCCCTAACACAGGCGGCATGGGTGCGTATTCGCCTGCGCCTGTGGTTACACCCGACGTCCACGAGCGCACCCTACGCGAAGTCATCATGCCCACGCTGGACGGCATGGCTGCGGATGGTGTTCCGTACACAGGTTTTTTGTACGCGGGTTTGATGATTTCGCCAAATGGCGCGATTAAAGTGTTGGAATTCAACTGCCGTTTCGGCGACCCCGAAACCCAGCCGATTATGATGCGCTTAAAATCCGATTTGGTGGAATTGTGCTTGGCGGCCTTGGCGGGCGAATTGGACAAAACCAGCAGCGATTGGGACGAGCGCGCGGCCTTAGGTGTGGTCTTGGCGGCGGGCGGTTATCCTGATGCTTACCAAAAAGGTTCGGTGATTTCTGGTTTAGCAGCGGATGACAGCGACGATTGCAAAATCTTCCACGCGGGAACGGCGCAAGTCGGTGATGATATTGTCACCAATGGCGGACGGGTGTTGTGCGCTTGTGCCCTAGGTGATGACATTGCCAGTGCACAAAGCAAAGCCTATGAATTGGTCGGAAAAATCGATTGGAACGGTGTTTATTACCGAACTGACATTGGTTTTAAGGCGATTAAATAGGGCTTTCGTCCAGAAATATCAAAAGCCGGAGTCCAAAACATGTTTTGGACTCCGGCTTTTGGAATAAAAAACATGTTTTTTACTCCTACCCCAATAATCCAACCTACAAAACACTGTTCGTGTCTTTTCGTGCCGTTCGTGGACAAATCCAACCTTAATCCAAGCCAGCGCGTTTGAATGGATAATCATCCGGCTTTCATGGATAATGTGGCACTTTAATTTGATTTAACTGTACCGCATACCCATGAAACAAAAAATAGAAGCGCTCATCCTGCAAGCCGTTGAAACTCTGAAACAAAATGGGGTATTGGCGCAGGAAACCAATCCACAGGTGATTATTGAACGCACCCGTGACGCGCAGCATGGCGATTACGCTTCCAACTTAGCGTTAACCTTGGCAAAAGCCGCCAAAACCAATCCTCGCCAATTGGCAGAACAATTAATTGCCGCTTTACCCGAAGATGCGGTTATCACTAAAGTGGAATTGGCTGGCCCTGGATTCATCAATTTTTTTATTGATCCCTACGCCCAACACGCCATCATCGAAACCATCCATCAGGCTGGCCCAGCTTACGGCTTAAGCCAAGTGGGTGCAGGCAAAAAAATCCAAGTAGAATTCGTCTCCGCTAACCCAACTGGGCCATTACATGTCGGACATGGACGCGGCGCGGCGTATGGCTCGGTATTGGCAGATTTATTACAAGCGGTCGGTTTTAATGTCCACCGTGAATATTATGTCAACGATGCCGGACGGCAAATGGACATCCTCGCCACCAGCATTTGGTTGCGTTACCTTGAAGAATGCGGCGAAGTGTTGCCCTTCCCCAGCAACGGCTATCGCGGCGAATACGTCCGCAACATTGCTTGGGACATCCACGATAAATCCGGCAACGAATACCGCAGACCAGTGGACTTGGTGTTGGAAGACATCCCCGCCGACGAACCCCAAGGCGGCGACAAAGAATTACATATCGACGCGTTGATTGCCCGCACCAAAACCTTATTGGGCGCTGGTTTGTACCGGGATTTTTTCCAAATCGGCCTAAACACCATTTTGGACGACATTAAAGACGATTTGCACGAGTTTGGTGTCGATTACCAACAATGGTTTTCTGAACGCCAATTAATGGACGACGGCTCGGTGGAACAAGCCTTAGCGTGCTTACGTGCAGGCGGACATTTATATGAAAAAGAAGGCGCAACCTGGTTTGCCTCCAGCAATCTTGGCGATGAAAAAGACCGGGTAGTGGTGCGCGAAAACGGTCAATACACCTATTTTGCTTCCGACATTGCTTACCACATGAACAAGCTGGATCGGGGTTTTGAGCAAATTATTGATATTTGGGGCGCCGATCACCACGGTTACATCCCCAGAGTACGCGCGGCAATCCAAGCTTTAGGCGCGGATGAAAGCAAATTGAAAGTATTGCTGGTGCAATTTGCCACCCTGTACCGTGGTGAAGAAAAAGTACAGATGTCCACTCGCTCCGGCGAGTTTGTGACCTTACGGCAATTGCGAAATGAAGTCGGCAAAGATGCCGCACGGTTTTTTTATGTGCTGCGCCGCTCCGAACAACACATGGATTTCGACCTAAAACTGGCGACTTCAAAATCCAACGAGAACCCAGTGTTTTATGTGCAATACGCCTATGCCAGAGTGTGCAGCGTATTGCGGCAACTGGATGAAAAAGGTTGGGAACGGAATTTGCAGTTAGGAATAGACAATGTGCGTTTATTGTCTGCCGAGCATGAAAATCAACTGATTGCTACCATTGCCCGCTACCCAGAATTGTTAGAACGCGCGGCATTGCAGTACGAACCGCACCAATTAATCCATTATTTGCGCGAATTGGCGCACGAATTCCACACTTATTACAATGCCCACCAGTTTTTGGTGGACGATGCTGGCTTACGCAACGCACGGCTAAACCTAATCTGTGCCGTCAAGCAGGTTTTGGCAAATGGCTTAAATTTACTGAACATTAACACACCTGAATCGATGTAATGGCTAGAGACTACAAACACCGCGCAAATACCCCGAAAAAAAGCCCACGATCGGCTAAAGTCGGCTCTTGGCAATGGATGCTGGTTTTTGGCATAGTCGCCATGTTTGTGGTTTTTTTGATTTATATCAGCTTCACTGGCTCCAAAGAACCAGAAGTGGCTGCGCCAGCGGCACAAACACCCGCAAGCACTAAAACCGAAGCCGAGAAAAAGCCCACGGCGGCGGAAGCTAAAAAAGCGGAAGAATCACCCGCCCAAGAGAAAAAAGCCGAAGCCCCAAAACCGCCACGCTTTGATTTTTATACGGTATTACCAGAGAAAGAAGTGGTAATTTCTGAGCATGAAATTAAAACCTTAAGCCGTGAAGAACGGGTCGGTAAGGCCAAAGAAGGCAAGTACGTATTGCAAGCGGCATCGCACGAAACCTTTAAAGAAACCGACGAATTGCGCGCCAAACTAGCGTTGATGGGGATTGAATCGAAAATTGAAAAAGCCAAAGTCGGCGATAAAGTTTGGTATCGGGTAAAAATGGGGCCGTATACACAAATGGCGAGTATTGATGCCTTAAAAACCCGTTTGAAGAAAAGCGGTATCGATACCATTCTGACCACCGAAGCCAGCGCCAAAAAAGCACCTGCTGCCAGTACCAAGCCTGTCGCGCCAGCTGTACCAGCTAAAACTACCCACTAAAAATAAAGGCCTTTCAGGTTTTAAAAACCTGAAAGGCCTAGCTTAGGAGTCCAAAACATGTTTTGGACTCCGTCATCAAAATCTGGAGCGCGGGCATCTTGCCCGCCCTAGTTGCGG
>CAIYRS010000001.1 GCA_903928685.1 uncultured Methylococcaceae bacterium | reverse complement strand
TGCCGGGTAAAAAATCTTTTATACGTTCCCATTGGTCATCCCTTAAAACAGTTCGATCCATGATTTTTCCAAGGCAAATGGATATTAGAACACATCAATAGGGCTTATTTGTTTAGAATTGGTTGAGAACGCTCCCTAGCTGTTTTTTCTAAATTTGAGACGACTAAGGAGAAATAATGAATTTTTTTGAAAGGAACAAAATTAAGGCATCGTTTATGCTATGCAAGTTTTTTTAGCATTAATATTGTGAACGGGTATACATAATAAGTAATTGAAAAATATAGTATTCACCTTATGTTCAGCGTAAAGCTGGCATTATGGCAGGCACAAAAATCAACAAACGAGGACATGACCATGAATAAATCAACAAAGATAATGCTTTTAATTGCTGGCGCAGTACTTTCAGGCTGTGCAAGCCAAACTGGCTGGACACCAACAGTCGATACCTATAACGATCCAAATGCTTACCGCATCAGCCAAGACATGGCGGAATGCAAAGAATTGGCTAGCCATTATTCCGGCGGCACGGCGACTGAAACCGCAGTCGGTGCGGGCGTTGGTGGTTTAGTCGGTGCGGCAGGTGGTGCAGCACTGGGTGCGTTGTCAGGCAATGCGGGCGGCGGTGCGGCTTTAGGCGCGACTGTCGGTGCTCTAGGTGGCGCGGCAAAACAAGGCTTTGGCGCAGAAGACAAATACAAAAGTGCTTACAATAACTGCATGAGCGGACGCGGTCATCGGGTTATTAGATAGTTGGAATAGCGGTTAACAATGGATGTTAACCATATTTGTATTGTCCACGAACAACACGAAAAGACACGAACAGTCTGGTATATGTTTTTTGAATTGTCGGTAATTTTGTAGGGGCGAGCGGCTGCTCGCCTTATCGCAGCGGGATTTGGTACGAGTTCTAAAAAAGGCGGACAGCCGTCCGCCCCTACGAACGAAGCTAGATTGGCGCAAGTGTTGGGTTGCGGAAAGCATGCAACCCAACCTAAATAACTTGGTTGATATGTTTTTTGAATTGTCGGTAATTTTGTAGGGGCGAGCGGCTGCTCGCCTTATCGCAGCGGGATTTGATAGGGGTTCTAAAAAAGGCGGACAGCCGTCCGCCCCTACGAAGCTAGATTGACCCCGTTCGTGCTTTTTCGTGTTGTTCGTGGACAAAAAGCGGCTTTAAGCAATTAAAGCCGCTTTTTTTATGGCTATTGGGGTGTTTCTTCTGGCGGTGATTTCGGCTTGGCTGGGGCTTTTTTCCATAAGCCATTGCGGGAAAAACACGCCCAGCCCCATTTTAGCCATTGCAATAACGACATCGCCAGCCACAAAGACCACGCCAACATCAGCAATCGGTACACCCACAGCGGCACGGAAACCACGGTTGCTGTCGGTAATATCGTTAAGCTTCTGTCCTGATACCAATTTAAATTAAACGCCGAAGATTGGTTGCCGATAACCTGCATATCTGGCGCGTTCAGCAACCCTTGGGCGACGGCAAAAAACAGCACGCCCAAAGCAATCAGCGTAAAACCTGCCAACACGATTTGGGTTTCATTGAAATAACGGCTGCTGCTGGCGCGTTTACTGCGCCAAGCCAAGGCTGCAAACCAAGCGACCACCATGCTTGCCATTGCCATAGGGATTTGGCTTAAGCCCAACAACAGCAAAAACCACTGCCAATCGCGTAACGGTACTAAAGGCATTTTTTGCAGCCCTAAGCTGAGTATAAACAGCACCAGCAAAACGCCCCAAAACAACACCGCAGGCCCAAGCTTTGGCCCGAAAGCACCTAGCAACCAACGGTCTTGCGGCAGGCTTACTTGTAAATCGTGATTAACACTGGCAATACCTAAATCCACCACAGGCGTTTTCAGCAAAAAGCCTAGCGCCGTCGGTTCTTGCCAAGTGACTGCGATAGACTGCGAGCCGGGATTAACAGGCAACACCAGTTTGCGGCCTTGTAGCTGTAGCGGTTGGCTTTGCCCGTTAATGCTCACCGCTTGCAACACCGATTTTTCCGGCAAGGTCAGCGTATGTTGGCTGGCTTGCGAGCTACGCAGATTAAAGCTCAGCGACGCGTCGCGGCTACGTTGCCCAGGCCGTAACGACAACTGGCTGTGGTCTATGGTTAAGGTTTGTCCTGCAACCGCTTCGGGTCGGGCAATTTGCAGGCTGATGCTTTCACCAGGCCAAGGATGCCATTCCGGCAGCCATTGCCCATCGCTGTTTAAACGCATCATGGCGATGCCGCTGGTTTCAACATGCCAGATAGGGCTTATATCTGCTTGCCAAACTTCCACCCATTGTTCCGTGGCTGGCGCGGTTAAGGTGATGCTGGCGGATTTCTCCAAAGATGATTGCCATTCCAGCTCCGATTGCTGGGCAGACAAGCTGGCTTCCACATGCCCGTCTTTAACGCGGATGCCAGCGGTGGTGACCGCTTCGCCCGCCAATAACGGCACCGACAACAAAATGGCGGAATCCGCAGGTGAAACCCGAATGATTCGGGTCGTTACCCGCCAATCTAAGCCGATAGCCAAGCGGCGCTCAATGCGGACAAAGCTAGGTAATTGTCCCGGTTCTATGCCGGTTTTGGCGATGGCATTGTGGTCTTGGTTGCTGCGGGTAAATTGTAATTGCTCGTCACTCCAGCCGTTTTCCAGCAAACCTTGCACCTCCCAGCCATTGTTTTTAACGCTGACATGCTTGGGTTTTAACGGCAACGGCAGGGTGAATTTCGCCAATAACGGCGCAACACCTTTCAGCACCACTTGATGAGCACCGGCTTTCAGGTTTAGCCATAAACCATTATTTTCCCGATACATAGCCGCAGCCGCTACGCCATCGACCAGCACTTGGTTTGGAAACCATTGGCTGTAATCGGCAGGTAAGGGCAGTGCCACACTTTCTTGGGCGAGTATTTGTAAATGGATGTCTACGCTTTTATCGGTGATGGTCACCTGCATTTGCGGAATTTCTGCACACGCAGGCAAGCAATCGGGTGGCGTGGTTTCTGCCAAACGGGTTTTTAATTCCGCCAGCAACGCGGGGTCTGGCATCTCGGCGTAAGCATTGGGGGATGGCGTAGCCAGTATCGGCAACAGTACCAACCATAGCCAAACGGGTAGGGCGCGTAGTTTGACGTTTAAGGTGAAATGCTTATCTATCAAGCCAAACATCAGCAATGCCAACAGGCAGATAGCAATTACCCGAAAGAAATTCAAAAACATCGCCAGTGTTGGCGACAAATACCACAAATGCAGTTGTTGACCGGGATCAACCGCGCCATGCCAAGACAGCAAGATTTTATGCCATTGCCATTGCGGCAAACCGGGGCCGGTTTGCACCTTGGCATCGGGATCAAGGCGTTTGAGTTTCGCGGGCATTGCCTCGGATTTTTCAGCAACACTACGGCTATAGTCCATAGCTTTGCCCAGCACGTTGTAGCTATCTTCACTGCGGGCTTTCAGCTCTAGCATGGCTTGTACAGGTACTGGCGCAGACATAGGAAACTGTGGCGCGGCAAAGTTTTGTTGCGGCACTTCCAATTGTGGATAAAGCCCGGTGCGGACTTGATCGACCATAAACGGAATGGCAATAAACACCAACGCCAGCCAAGATAATTGCCGATAACGGTTAAGCCAGTTAAAAGCTTTGCCTGCTGGCAATACCCGTAATAACGCTGTCGCCGCCAAAATATTCAGCCAAACCAAATGCGGGGCTTCGGCTTCATGCCAACATAGCATCAGCGTTATCAAGGCAAATATGCCCCAATAAAACTGCCAAAGCCTTGCCGTTGCCAGCGCGGCAATCAGCACTAAAAACAAATCCAGCAACGTCCATTTAGAAATCCAGCTATCTGGCACATTATCGACACCGCTAGCCGCAATCAACCGCCAGCCTGGCGGCAAATTTAATTCCGCGCTCAGGCTTTGGAATTGCTGCTCCCAACCGACCGCATCCAGCGTGCCGACTGCGCCGGAAATGCGGCTATCGGCATCTAAATTAACCTCGCCTTTACGCATCTCTACGCCTTGTTTGCTGGAGTTTGGCTCTAGCGTCACCAATTGGTTGCCGCCGTCTAAAGACACTTTCCCCAAATGGGTTTGCGGCAAGGCATTTAAGCGCCAGCTCCGGTTCAACACGCCAGTGATGGTGTCGTTGACGGTATAACCGCCGCCATCAAAATCCAGCCAAAGTTTTCTATGCAAAGTTAACTGATTGGCTTCCGGCTCAGGATCGCCACGGCGGATGGTTTTAAACGCCATCGTTTGTCCCGCTTCCATAATGTAAGCAGGCAAGGCCTTCCAATCTTCCGGCAAATTGGTTTGGCTGCCATCAATGGCATTAGCTTGTTGGATTTCCACGGTGCGTAATTCTGGATGCGCGGCAAACACCCAAATTTCCGAAGCAGGCCAAGTGCTATCGCCTGTGTTTACCGCAGGTGCTGCCAACTGCTGTAATTCTTGGGAATTTCTTGCCAACACCTCAATCTGCCAAATGCCAGGGCGCACTTGCAGCAACAATTGCCCGTCCGGCTCAATCCGTGCAGGCAACGGGCTACTGATACTCAATGGCAAAAAATTCGCCAACAATGGCTTAGCCAGCTTGATTTCCCGCTGCACGCCAGAGACTTCAACCACCAAGCGCGTCAGCACTTCCACCGGAACGGTATCGGTAATTTGCCGGAACACTTGCACATCAATACTGTTTTCCACCTGCTGCGCCTGATTTTGTCCCGTATCCACGGCCTTTAACCACAATTGCCCCGCTCTGATGGTCGGTGATGGCAGGTTAACGCCATTAATCGCTACATTTATCAAGCCAGTCTCTTCCGGCAAGGTTAAATTCTCCGGCATGGCATCCCACAAGAATTCGCCCTTAATTTCATAAGCCATCGGTTGCTTGCCATTTGCCAAGAGCTTTATCGACGGCACGCCATTGCGCTCCATCACCAACGCCGCTTGCCTATTAACGCTCACCTGCAAAGGCCAATGTTTGCTATCTCCCGGCAAACTCACCCAGCTATCGGCATACACCAACCAATGGCTAGTAAAAACACCTTTGTTAGCAGACAGCGACAATTGCATCGCACTAGGCCAACTGCAACGTTTTTGCTCAAGGCTCTGGTACAAAAACGGGCAAGATTGCTCAGGATGATCCTCCAAAACCCAATTAATCCAAGGCTTTAACGGCTCAGGCACTTGCTCAGGCCTAAGCGGCGTGGCAAAAGCTAAAGCAGGACAAAAAATGCAGGCAAACAGCAAGTAAATCAGACGGTGCATAACAACAAACTCCCCAATAGTGGCTTGCCAGTAAGATAGCATAAGGGCTTAATTTTTAGACAAGATTGTATGGAATGCCGAAAAACTGGCAGTGGGTTTATTCAAGGAAAGCAAAACTATTTTCGATAACAAGAAACAATTCGGCCTAGTGTTCTGCGAATGCTGAATGGTCAGTAGTATTTTCGTAGCGGCGAGCGGCTGCTCGCCTTATCGCAAGCAGGATTTGGTAAGGGATATAAAAAAGCCGGATAGCCGTCCGCCACTATGTTAAAGGCTTAAGCAAAGCAACAATTGCATCGTAATTGCAGGGCGATTAGTTTAGAATACGCGGCTAATCAAAAGCGCCCGTAGCTCAGCTGGATAGAGCGCAGCCCTCCGGAGGCTGAGGTCAGAGGTTCGAATCCTCTCGGGCGCGCCAATTCCCATATCCCCCTTTTTTTTTGTGTTAACCGCACCCGCTACATTTTGTGGTTGTTATATGGTTAATATCTAAATTCACCTTGTTTAAATCGATTCAGTTGCGTCAAGCAGGATTGCGCTTTAAAGTTCGTTTGAATATCCCATTTGTAGAAATTATTTATGAATAACAACCATGTAATTGAAATTTCTGAAGACGCGGAAGATGAAGGCAAAAGTGGCGGACTTTATCCGTATGACCCTACTAAAGCCGATATTGATATTCGAGAAACGCCACATTCAATATTTGAACTGATGCGTAAATATGATGACAAGCGGCTGATTATTGAACCTGATTTTCAACGTCGCTTAGTTTGGAAGCCAGAGCAAAAAAGCCGGTTTATTGAGTCAATTATTTTAAACTTCCCGCTACCGCCTTTTTACGTCAATGAAACCCGCGAAGGAAAATACATTATTGTTGATGGCTTGCAACGCACAACGGCATTACATGAATTTGTAAATAATGAATTTGAACTTGTGGGCTTAGAAGCCTTGCCAAAACTGAACGGCAAACGATTTTCTGACTTAAAAATAATGTCAGGTGCATATCAAACCAAAATAGAAGATAAAAAAATAACCTTGTATGTGCTAAGGCCTTCTGTACCAATGGAAGTGGTTTACGACTTGTTTAACCGCATTAATACAGGCGGAACAAAGCTGGAGCGTCAAGAAGTACGCAATTGTATTTTTTTAGGTAAAGCCACAAAGTTATTAAAAGAACTCTCTGAAACTGACGTTTTTAAAAACGCAATTGACAATGGCATTTCGCCAAAACGAATGAAGGATAGGGAGGCCATTCTGCGTTTTCTTGCTTTTAAACTATTTGATTATAAAAAAGATTATCAAGGTGATTTGAGTAGTTTTGTCGAAAATGCTATGCGGCAAATCAATAAAATGTCTGATGAAGAAATTACCGAATTAAAAAATGATTTTGAACGGGTAATGAAAATAACTTGTGAGTTTTTTGAAAGCAGGAATTTTCGTGTGCCATTTCCAGACCGAGTAACACGCGGGCGGATTAACATTGCTGTGTTTGAATCGGTAGGTTATTTCTTTTCCAATCAATCCAATGATTTTTTATACCAACATAAAGCAACTATTATTAAAAACTTTGAAACGTTGTTAAAAAATTTAGATTATTTGGATGCTGTCCAACAAAGTACAGGTGATAAGAAAAGGGTTGTAACGCGCTTTGATTTAGCTCAAAAAATTCTCGGAGAAGTAAGCCATGCTGACGGAAATTAAACTGACTAACTTTAAGTGTTTTAAGGAAGAAACGGCGATTCCGTTAAGTAAATTTAATTTGTTTACAGGGGTTAATGGAGCGGGGAAATCAACTGCATTACAGGCTTTATTGTTGATGAGGCAGTCTATTGAGTACGATCCCAATACGACAGAATTAATTTTAAATGGTAGTTGTGTTTTGTTAGGTTGTTTTGATGATGTTAGAAACAAGGAGATTTCAACTAGCGAGCCGATATTGTTCCAATTTTTATATGGCTATGATCAAGAACATTTTTCAATCCACTACCATTTAAAACCTAACATAGACAAAATGAGTTTGTTGATATCGGAAGTTGATATGAGTTTCCAATCTCAATTTGATACAGGAGAAGTATTTTATTATAAAAGCGATTCGTTAAGTATTGATGAAGAAACTGGCTTATATTGCGCTGCAGGAGAGGATGCATACCAAAACGGACATTCAAGTATTTTAAACGAACCCTCTTACATGTATTTAGCCAACATGCTTGGAATAAATTCATATGATGAATCATTTGATACATTACATGATGGCTTTAATTTCGATAAGGCTAACATCCATTTTCTTTCTGCTGACAGAATTGGCCCGCAAGAAGTCTATAAAAAAGTTCCTCTACCTGATTTTCATCATGTCGGTACAAACGGGGAAATGGCTGTCAATTTATTAAATAAATTAGCTGATACATACGTTAATGATGCACTGTATCTTTCAGAAACCTTAGGTATTTTAGGTGAAAATCAAAGTAGTTTATTAGTGCAAACACAAGCTTGGCTAGGCAAAATCCTCACTCCACTTTCTTTAAAAATAAATCCTCTACGGGTTAACTTTTTAGAGCTTCTTATTGGTGACTCAAAACCATCTAACGTAGGTTTCGGTTACACCAGCATCTTACCAATTATAGTTACTGGCCTAATCGCCAAACCCGGCGAAAAAATCATCATAGAAAACCCAGAAATCCATTTACATCCCAAAGCCCAATCCGCGCTCATTGAGTTTTTAGTTAAAGTCGCCAATACAGGCGTGCAAATATTCATCGAGTCGCACAGCGACCATGTTTTAAACGCACTGCGGTTAGCGACTAAAAACCAAGCGTTAACACCAGAAGATGTCAATATCCTGTTTTTCACCCAAGAAAATGGTAATCCAAAAGTCATTAAACCAAGCATTGACCAAAACGGCAGGATTAGCCAATGGCCTGAAGATTTTTTTGATGAAACGGCAAAAAGTCTAGCCAGCCTTGTCGTGGGGCAGCAACCGCGCACCAAAGCCCCAAAAGGCTAAATCTCTTATGAAAGCAGAGCTTGTGTTTAATGATTTATCATTGCTTGAGGCTGATTCAACAGAAACAGCGCGAGGTTGGTTTACTGACGCATTTAGTGCGGTTGCCGAATTGATTGCACAGAATATTTGCAATCCCGTATTAAACGCCGAGCAAGATTTGTATAGCATTTTGCTGACGGATGATTATGGTTTTATAGAGTGGCTAGATGAATTGGATTATCAAGATGATCTACGCCTGCTTGCCCAACAAATCACTACAAAAACACCTGTACACGAGCATTTGAAAGTCATTGATGAAAATATTGATGATTTTTGTCGTTCGGAGTTTTTTATTAAAGCCATACCAGAACAAATATGTAACGCGCTAGGCGTTGCATTAATCTGTGATGGTATTAGTTTGAGTTTCCCCTCGCAACCGCAATGGTATCAATCAGCATTTATCGAGATAGTGCAAGTTTTGTATGGCACTGAACTTGAAGTTGAAAAAACCTTATCTCATCGTGTCCGTTCTGTTTCTAAAGTGGAACACGTCAATTTTGTTGTGCGTGATTGGCGGCGCAGTGTAAGCGAAAAAATTGATAATACGGATGAGCTATTAAAGTGTTGGAAAGCAGCTTTTCCCTATTTGGATTTATGCTGTGAATATGAAAACAAATTTTTACCTGTATTGGCAGGCGAAACACTCAAATCAGTACGCAAACGTTTAAAAGAATTAGACAATGATTGTCACAGGTGGGCTGTTGAAGAAACCGCCGAAATATCGTATTCAATGCGGGCGCGTCCTGACAGTACAGGAACAATGAAAAACTCAGAGTTGGCGAATATGCGTCTAGCAACTTGCCCTAACAATGGCAAACAGCATTTTGTTATGCACTGTGATATTCAGCCTAAAGGCTATCGTCTTTATTGGTTTGAGGATAAAGCAAAAAAGCGATTAACAATAGGATATGCAGGATCACATTTAAAAACTTTACAATTTAAAGCGCAATAGCGTTAAGGATTATACGGTTACATAAGCAGACTATCCTTACGTCTTCATCTTTACCTCACCCTAAAAGCCTAAAGCGAACGCCTACTGGCAACCGCCAAACGCGCGGTAGAAATCGCCATTGAAACCGACGAACAAGCTGCGGGCGATTATATAAACTCACAAGTTGTAGAATAACGTTAGCAATTAACTGTGATCGAGTCTGGGAAATCATCGGACAGATCACCATCCCCTGCCTGCAAACCTGGTTAACTGAATTGTTTGCCCAGCGGCAATTCGGTTTACCTTTTGTCCAAGTTGCCGCCAGCCAATCCCATCACCACAGTGAGGCAGGCGGCTTGTTATTGCACAGTGTGGAATGCGCGGAATGGGTGGGAACCATGGCAAACGCCACCCTCAATGCGAAGGAAACGGCGTTGAGCATCACTGCCGCATTACTCCACGATTTTGGCAAAGTGGCAACCATGGGTAATTCCAGCCACCGTATGGTCAACCATGAGATATTGGCCTTAACCTTACTGGAACCCGCCTTGCTCGATCTGCAAAAACAATGGCCTCAAGGGGCTTTTGCCCTAAGGTATATGTTGAGCTGGTTAGCCAATCCCAGAAAATTCCCTAAGCTTCCAGGGGTGTTATTGGTCAAAGCCGCTGACCAATACAGCGCAGCTCTGTCGGCACGTGACAAAGCCTTCCAACCACTGCCACAGCACTATTATTGGGCAAGCTTGAAAACGCCGTATAGCGTGCAGTTCTTTCATCGGGTGAATTGACCGATCACCGTTTCTTTTGAAAAAGAAACGGTGTTTTCAAAACAATTTAGAGAATGGCGTCGTCGCGCCCCACGCGGGCGCGTGGATTGAAATGCGTCCTCAATACAAGTAAAAAACAGCCAAAATAGCCTATGGAAAGTAGCTATTTGGCACTATCGACTAGCCACTCAACAGCCAGTTTCTCATGCCAAAATTCCATGTAATCCAAGGCCAACGTCATCAATTGGAAAAACAATTGGTTGAGTTGATTTTTACGCCACCTTCACCCGAACTGAGCCGGAAGATTGATGTGCTTTTGGCAGTTCTGGGTAAGCGCGGCGATCTTAAGGAAGTCAATATCGATGTTGTCATTCCAGACGATTGATTTTAGCGCTGGCCACCCCGATGTGGTGTTCCAGTGCCGCTATGCACGGCTCAAATCGGCGACTAAACCCGTCTGAATCCTTAACCTGTGATAAGAAAGAGCGCGACAACACCGCTGCGCGACGCCATGTTTCGTTGGGTACGCTGCCATGGATTTTCGCTTCGGATAATGTATCAGGGAGTCCGCCGCCAGAACGAGGGGCAAAAGCCATGGGCGTCATATCATAAGCTGGTGCAATGCTATAAGGCGGTTCACGGTCTGTGATAAATGACAAATTCCCGTTGTGCATATCCGAGTTACCGATCAGTGTGCCAAATGCCCACAAGAGAGCTGCACCCGCGACCGCTTCTGAATCAATTTGACGGGCATCAGCGAGTGAACGCGCAATTTCAGGCCAACTGCCAGTTCCAAACCCAGCAAATTCAGCATCCAGCGCGGACAACGAATGTAACGCACAGCGTCCAAGGCTACCGATGCGGTCAAACCGTTCTACCTCAAGGAAGCGCTGCCCGCCGTGATTTATGATTTGGGTTTTGGCCGCAGGAACACCCGCTTCACGCAAGACCGCAAGCGCAAGGTGTTCTGCCAATAACAGGTCACGCCAGCGCTCGCTGACCGGGCTATTTTCCCATTCACTAAATTTCACAAGCACATGACGCTCGCCTTCGGTAGTCATGGCATAAGCGATGAATTTTGGTTGTTCGCCACCGGCAGATGATCCAGGTGTCCCGCCACGGGCCGCTGCTAGCGCAGCTAGGGCATAAGACTCTGCTTTGTTACTCAGTGAAATTGGCTCAGGAATAGGGGCGGCAAGAAAACGATCCCTGGCATGATCGCCAATAAGTATATTTCCAACAGAATCGTGACCATGCACCAACAACGCCCGTAAAACGTGGGTATCTGTCCAGTCCTTAAGCCGATCTGGTAAACCCAGTTCTGTTCCATACCGGGCAACATAAGCCCTCCCCAAATAACCTTGTGGACGCATGTCAGATAACCACCACGGAAGTCCGTCGCTATGAAAGGTCGTACCATCGGCTTGACGCATGACGAACCCATCGGGTCGAACAGGAATCAGCAATCCTAATTGCCGAATAGCCCCTTCTGCATTAACCCGGTAGATCGGGATGTCGGGTAATCCACGAGCGTGGTCACGGAGTGTGTAGTGAATGGATCTCGCAGCGCCAAACCGTACTATGTCTCCACCAAGCTCCGCCAACGCACGGGACATTGTTGGTTGGCTAACGCCTAATTTTGCACGCAATTTCGCGGCTGCCATAGGCCCTACTGAAAGTTGGCTGCGGATATGATCAGCATGAAGCGTCATTGGGCGAATCCATTTATGAATAAATTAGTGAATGGATATTATAGGCATATTGAAGTTTATTTGGATTAATTTTAGATTCAGGTAGTCTATGGTCGATTTCTGTAATACAGCGTAGAAAATTTGACAGTTTTGGCAAGAAAAGAGCGTCAAAATTTACCCGCAGATTTTGTTATCCTACTGATTTCACGAAGTCCATAGTCGTAAATTATCGCAATGTGCCGGAATTGCGCCCGTATGTGCTGAGTAACCTTTGTTATCAATTGAACCGACATGCTGGTTATCCCCGCCCCCGCCCATGGCACGGGCGGCGATGTCTTTATGCAATGGCAATGGCCTTTGCATTCAGGTCAGGCGTTTGGCTGGACGGGGCGAATATTGGTTTGTCTCGCGGGGTTGATGTGTCCATTGTTGTTTATCACGGGAGTGATAAGGTGGATGCAAAAACGCAAGGTTAAGCACTATCGGCAAGCGGTATTGAATCGTAAATGACAAGTTTTTACCGATAGGTTGTCAGTTAAACTGTGTTAAATCCCCTAGTAAATAAGTGAAATGCCACATTGATATTTTTGGGGTAATTGGCTAATACACTGATTTTATTTGTTAAATAAGTTGGCCTAAGTATTGCTCTTGTTGGTGGCTGTCAAAAAATGGGAAATGAAAAATCATAATTAATCCCATTTTGGCTACTAATAATAACGACACTTGGAGAGCTCATGAAAAAATGCAGTCAGGAAAAACAACCGCGTAGTAACCTTCATCTAAATGCCGTCAGTGCATTATTAATTTCCGGTTTGGCGATGTCTGTTTTGCCAACCACCCTCTATGCAAAAGACAAGCTTGAAGAAAAAGCTGAAGAAAAACAGAAATCTAAAACCAAAGCGGCGGACAATTCGGTGTTTGACCTAGGTACGGTTACCGTGACGGCTAATAATAAATTCAGCGCCTTAGAGAGCAAAGACATCCTCACTTCCGTTGACGTGATGTACGCCGACAAAATCGAAGACCAAAACGTCCAAAACAGTTATGAATTGTTCCACCGTATGCCCGGTGTACAAATCACCCAATTTAACCAGGGTACAACCAACGGGAAATTATCGTTTCGGGGTTTCAATGGTGAGGGCAATATCAACGCCGTCAAACTGTTGATTGACGGCATTCCCAGCAATTCTAATGATGGCAGCATGCCTTTTATAGATAGCTTGTTTCCTTTAGATATAGATTCTATTGAGGTGGTACGCGGTACTAACGATCCGCGTTATGGTTTGCACGCCATTGCAGGTAGCGCCAATATTCTTACGCAAACAGGCGGAAATTATGCCAAAGTCCGCAGCAGCTACGGCAGTTTTGACAGCCACGATGTACAAGCAGGTGCTGGCTATGAAAAAAACGGATTTTCGCAAAATTATTCGGTGGGTTATCGCAGTTCCGACGGCTATCGTGACCATTCCAATTCCGATAAAAAAACGTTTTCCGGCAAATGGTTTTATACCCCAGAGAGTGAAAAATTTCGGATTGGCCTAAGCGCACGTTGGAATGAATCGGTCGCGCAAGAAGCAGGGTATCTGACGTTTGCCGATTCCCGCGCCCGCCCGACCATGACCAACCCTTATAACGCCACCGATGGCGACCATCGCCAAATCGGTCAAGTCAGCGGGCATTTTGATGTGGCGTTGAGCAAAGATTTGTTCTGGTCAACCAAAAGTTACGTTAACACCCTAGATGACCAGCGTTTTGTAAAATTCAGTGCGGGCGCTTCCCAGCAAGAACGGCAGGTGGAAGAAGTCCAATATGGCGGCATTACCTCAATGACCTACCGCCCAAAAATCGCTTGGTTGGATGACTTTTCTCTGGAAGGCGGTTTTGACATCCAACAACAGGACAACAAAAGCCCGCGTTACACGACCATTGAGCGGCTCAGAACCAAGCAAACCCGCGATCAGGTGTTTGATTTCCAAGTCTTGGGCGGCTATATGCAAGCTAAAATCCAACCCTACAAATGGCTACGCATTACCCCAGGTTTCCGGGCCGACCAAGTGGAGGGCAATTTCACCAACCGTCTTACCGGAACGACTGCCGCCATCAATGATTACGGCACTATTTGGCAACCAAAAATTGGTGCCGTGGTCACGCCTATCAAAGGTTATAGCTTATACGGTAACTGGGGGCGGACATTCCAAGTTGCCGTTGGGGCGGCATCGTATTTGGTTGCGCCACGCGTCAACAGCCTAGCGCCATCGATTAATGACGGTTGGGAAATTGGCTTCAAACTCGAACCGACACCGTGGTTGAACAGCCGCATCGCCTATTGGCAACAATCGGCAACCAGTGAATGGGGGCGGGATTTAAATAATCCCAATAACGATTCCATCAATGTCGGCGCTACTGACCGCCAAGGTGTCGATATCGAAGCCCGTTACACGCCCGATTTGCCGTTTGAAGTCTGGGCTTCGTATTCCTTGCAAGAAGCCATTATCAAAACACCAGGCGCTGTTGGGGTCAAAGCAGGCAATAAGGTCGATCATGTCCCCGATTATATTTTTTCAGGTGGTGTCGATTATCGCGTTACACCGTTGTTTAAAGCGTCGTTATGGACAACAGGACAGGGCAATTACTACCTTGACCAAGCCAACACGCAAAGCGGTTTTGGTGAATACGCCCTGTTAAATCTCAACTTAGGTTATCAGGTCACCAAACAAGTGGAAGTGCAATTCCAAACGAAAAACCTCACCGATACCTATTGGGAATACGCTTGGTACGACGGCAGCCAAACCTTGCATTCACCCGGTGACGGCATCGCCTTTTACGGCGCGGTCAATGTGAAATATGACTTGTAGACCAGCACATGCGATTCCCAAAACTTTTGCCAAGTAAAATCCGTTGGCGGCAATTTTGGCTGGCTTGGCATTTGTATCTGGGTTTGACGTTAGGCTTGGTGTTTGTGTTGGCAGGGCTGACGGGCAGCTTGCTGGTGTTTTATGTAGAGCTGGACGAATTCATCAATCCTGAATTACAGATCAGCGCCACACAAAGCCAGCAAACCCCGCAAGCTTACGAGGCCATCTTCCAAGCTCTACGCGACCGCCATCCTGAGCGTGGTGGCGCGTGGCGTTTGGAAATGCCGCGCCATACGCAAGCCATGTTGATGGCGCGGTACTACAAACCCGCCGAAACTGAGCATCTGCATTTCGCGCCGCTGATCGCTTGGGTTAATCCGTACACTGCCGAAGTGGTCAGCAGCCGTTTTTGGGGTGAGTATCTGATGACTTGGCTGTACGATTTGCATTACAGCCTGCTATTGGACACGACCGGAAAAACCGTCATGTGCATTATCGGCGGCATTTTGCTGATTCCGTTATTGACGGGCATTTACCTGTGGTGGCCGAAAACGGGCAAATTCAAAACCGCGCTGAGTTTTAAACGTCATGCCAGCACCACCCGATTCATTTACGATTTGCACAAAACCAACGGCGTTTACAGCTTTGCCATATTGCTGATTTTAGTGATTAGCGGCGTGTTGCTGGAATTGCCGGATTTTTTCAATCCCTACATCAATAAACTGTCACCGCTTTATAAAATCCCCAGTTACCACTCGGATTTGTCTGCCAATGCGGCGAGAATTTCGCTGGATCAAGCCGCGCAAATCGCCTTGAAAAGGTATCCAGAAAGCCAATTACGCTGGTTGGAAACCCCAAAAGATAGCCAAGCCGCTTATCGGATCATGCTCTACCAACAAGGCGAACCCAGCATGCGCTTTCCTAAAACCACGGTTTGGGTCGATCAATACAGCGGCAAAGTCTTGGCAAACCGTGACCCTAACTTGCAAAGTGCCGGAGATACTTTCATAACTTGGTTGCATCCCTTGCACAGCGGCGAAATCGCGGGCCTGATTGGACGTTGGCTGGTGTTTTTCAGTGGTTTTGTGCCGTGTGTGTTGTATGTCACGGGGGTGATGCGGTGGTTGCAAAAGCGTAAGGCTAAGTTTATGTAGGTAGTTAAGGTTTAACCAAAAACAAGGGATATGCCACAGGCATGTAAGGCATTTCCCGCAATTATGTAACCGTTGCTTAAGCAAATCTTTTAGCTATTTTCAACGAACCCCAATCTAGCCGTACCCTGCACACCAGCCCACCTGCATTGGCACAATCCATGCCTTGTAGAAAACCACAACACGGCTACCCGCTTGTCCTTTTCCGCAGATGACGTTTACCGAAGAAGATATTTACCTGATTTTTTTAGACACCCGCCCGCAAATCCAACGGTTTGTCAGCAAGTAGGGCGCAATAGCCGATAGACGTATTGCCCCGCATGGTGGAGATTCATCATCCGGCGGAATACGCACTTTAATTTATAGATTTTAAGTTGGTTTTTTAAAACTTGTCGAAACATAGTAATGGTTATAACATTGTTATAATTTTACAAGGAGGCTTTATGCGTACGCAGTTAAGAAAAATTGGCAATTCGCGTGGGGTGATTATTCCGCTTGGTTTTTTAGAAACGTGTGGCTTAGGGGATGAGGTGGATTTGCGATTGGAAGGTAAAACCTTGGTGATTGAAGCTCTGCACACGCCGCGTAAAGGTTGGTTTGAGCAGTATGATGCCAAAAAAGATGAAGCAGCTTGGGGCGATTTGCCTGTCGATGCCGATGCCGAGGATTGGCAATGGTAAAGCGCGGTGAGGTGTATTGGGTCAATCTTGATCCGACCCTCGGCACGGAAATCAAAAAAACACGACCAGCTTTGATTGTTTCCCCTGACGATCTTAATGCCCACTTGCCCCGTGTGATTGTTGCGCTCTTGACCAGCCAAGGCCAGCCATTAGCTTGTCGCCCCGTGGTTTCTTTCGAAGGCAAGTCGGCGCGTATTTTGTTGGATCAATTACGTTCGGTGGATAAATCCCGTCTGTTGGGGAAAATGGGGGATATTGAGTTGGCGTTATGGCATCCGCTGTTGCTGGAAATGTTGGCGTAATGGTCGGTATTTACTTATCTTCGATTATTTATATGGGTTTCAAATTCTACGGCATACATGGTTGTTTCTTGTGGTTTGCTTTGGGCCGATTGGTCTGGCATTAAATTGGCAACCACTTTGGCGCAATCCCCACCTTTCGGTTATAGTTCCCGCTTGTTTTTATCTAAGCCTGCTGCATAGCGGCTGTGTTGCCGCAATCTGACCAATCCCCCGCATGGATCAACATATCTTACAAGCCGAAAACCTGAGCTGCATCCGCGATGACCGGGTGTTGTTCAGCGATTTGGGCTTTACCCTGCACAATCAACAAGTGTTGCTTTTAGAAGGCAAAAACGGCAGCGGCAAAACCTCGTTGCTGCGGATTTTGTGCGGTTTTCGGGAAGCGGATGCAGGTGAGGTGCGTTGGTGTGGCGAGCTGATTGGCGATGAGCAATACCGCGCCGATATGGCTTACATTGGACATTTGGATGGCATCAAAAAAGAACTTACGGTGTTGGAAAACCTGAAGTTTTCCTTGGCGTTGGCAAAGGTTGGCGATTGCAGTATTAATGACGCTTTAGCGCGGGTGCAGTTGGCGGGTTTTGATGATATGCCTGCACAAGCGTTGTCGGCAGGGCAAAAACGGCGTTTGTCTTTGGCGCGGTTGTTGATGACTGACAATGTTTTGTGGATTTTGGATGAGCCGTTTACCGCCTTGGATAGGCAAGGTATCGCGTTGATTGAAGCGTTGATGGCGGAACATTGTGACCGGGGCGGTATGATTGTGCTAACCTCTCACCACGAATTAAATTTGCCTACTGTCGATGTGCAGCGTATCTGTTTATCCTGATGTCTTTAACTGCCGCTTTTTTTGCCATTATTCGCCGCGATTTGATTTTAGCGCTGCGCCGCCGTTCTGAAATTGCCAATCCCCTGTTTTTTTTCGTGCTGGTTATTACCTTATTTCCCTTAGGTGTGGGTGCAAAACCGCATTTATTGCAGGCGATTGCGCCAGGTATTATCTGGGTGTCGGCGTTATTGGCGGCAATGTTGTCTTTAGATAGCCTGTTTCGGTCGGATTTTGATGATGGCTCACTAGAGCAAATGCTGTTAAGCCCGCATCCGCTGTCTATTTTAATTTTAGGTAAAATTTTCGCCCATTGGTTAGTAACAGGCTTGCCGCTGTTGGTGATTGCGCCGTTGCTGGCGGTATTTTTAGGCATGCCGTCGCAAGCATTAGGCGTGTTGCTGTTGACCTTATTACTGGGTACGCCTGTGTTAAGCCTGATTGGCGCGATTGGTGTCGCCCTTACGGTGGGCTTGCGGCGCGGCGGTATGATTTTGTCGTTGCTGGTGTTGCCGCTGTATGTGCCTGTGCTGATTTTTGCCAGTAATGCGGTTGATATGGCAGGCGTTGGCTTGCCTGTGTCCGCGCAAATCAATATCTTGTTGTCTATGTTATTTATGGCGTTAGTGCTAGCCCCTTGGCCCACTGCTGCCGCGTTAAAAATGAGTATGAATTAATCCCTTTTGTAGTAATCATTTTCCTAAACCATCGGAGCCAGGCCTTATGGAGTCCCCTAAATTTTTATCCATATTTACCCCCGCAAACAAACAACAACGACAAGAAAATTTTGCGGATTATTGGCAATTTACCCAAAACCACGGTGGTGAATTGTTTGAAGCTGAGCAAGATTTAGCCAAAAAACGCGCCAAGCTGGAATACTTTAAAAACAATCCCGTGCAATTACGCACGCCCTTGGCAGACCCGGATTCGTTCTACCGTAATTACATTGAATTGCATGACGACATCAAATCCTTAGACCGCATGACCTTAATGCTGACCGGCATGTACAAATTTGCCCGCCACGAATGGGTAGGCATTAAAGGCGCGTGGGATGTGGTGCCGAATATGGCGAATTCGCACAGTGTGGAAGACAAAATCAGCCGCGTACATTTGGCGGAAGAATTCTGCCATTGGCGTTTGTTTGACGAAATGCTGCGGACTTGTGGCTTGGATAAAGTGGAATGGGTACCGTTAACGCCTGTTAAAGAATGGATTTACGAACAATTCCCGAAAGTGCCAGGCTTGTTGATGGATCCGCCTGCGTTTGTCACTGAATTGATGGGCGTGTCTTATTACTTCCATTTGCACAAATTGTTCGATGACGTGTTGGCGGATGAGCCAGAAGTTTGCCAACGTATGCACGACTTGTTGGATGAAATCACTATCGACGAAATTGCCCATGTCGGACAACGCCGCAATTTTATTGGCCCAAACGGCATGAAAGCCTCAAAAATGATGGTACGCCCGCTGTATAAAATGTTCTTCGCCGATATTCCTGAAGTAGGCGCGTTGATGGATGTTGAACAAATGATTAAAGACGGCTTGGCGTTTGATTTTAACCAAGTGCCTGAACGGATGATTGAGAAAAGCTGGGTTCCTTCGTATTGCAAGGCGAGCCATTCGATTTAGACTTTTGACGTTTTATGTCAAAAATTACCTTTGCAAAGGTTATCTCTTTAGGTTGTTTTTGTAGTCCTGCTTTATGGATAAAAGAATTAGGCTTGAGAAATTGTTCCTATCCTCTGGACTGGATATTGACACCTGATTTACGCCGCACTAATGACCTTATTGAAAATAATTTCACTGATTTTTTAGAGAAGAAATATTTAATTCCCGGAAAGAGAAAGTCCAAATTTATAAATTATCAAAATACTAAATACAAAATTGGCTTTATCCATGATTTCTCAAGCCATATAGCGGTAGAAGGGCAGTTAATTGATGTCCAAACCAAATATGCTAGGCGGATAGAACGTTTTTATGAAGCCATTTATTCCGGAAGCATACTGTTTATTAGGTATGTAACCCGACTTGATATGGATGAAGCCGCCGAGATTGATAGGTTTATTGACATAGTAAAAAAGTCTAACGATAACTTTAAGTTAATTCTGGTAAAAAATTCGGAAAGCACGTTAGGCACAATAAAAAATAAAGATTTTATTTTAAAAATCTTCGATGTTGAAAAAGACCCTGGCGATATTTTCAGAAAAGAATTGCCTGACGAACTAAGCGTTTATCTAAATCAACATATTGAGTTTGTATTTACGGATTAAATTTTAAGGCATGGCTTTGCCAACAAAGTTTTTTTAAAAAATCGTAGTTCAGGCTGTTGCTATAGCGTCTACTGCTGGAATCCAAAACATGTTTTGGATTCCAGTACAAAGATTAAACAAAAAGTCACAACTAACAGCTTATTTCAAAATTAAGATTGCTTTTGCTAACACACTAAAGTTAGGCCGTTGATTGGCAAAGTGCATTTTAAAGCCGATTATCCCTTACAATAGCCGCTTTTATTTAGACACTGAGTTGCTATGTTCCTCATTCCCGATTCGGTAGGCCGCTTTTTCCATCGCATGGCCTCACCGCCACATTTTTACGCCTTCACCGAAAAGCTCCTACCTTGGTTAACAGGCATTTTCCTGATCTTATTGGCTTGCGGCCTTTACGGCGGCTTATACCTCGCCCCGCCCGATTACCAACAAGGCGATAGCTACCGCATCATTTATATCCACGTCCCCAGCGCATGGATGTCGTTGTTTATTTATATGATGATGGCAGTAGCGGGCGCGATTGGCTTAATCTGGCGCATTAAATTGGCAGAAATTGTCGCCATCAGCAGCGCCTCCGTCGGCGCCAGTTTTACCTTTATTGCTTTGGTGACAGGTTCACTGTGGGGCAAACCCATGTGGGGAACGTGGTGGGTGTGGGATGCGCGGCTGACCTCAGAATTGATTTTGCTGTTTTTGTATTTGGGCGTTATAGGCCTATATAACGCCATCGACGACAAACGCACCGCCTCTAAAGCTGTGGCGATTTTGGCTTTAGTTGGCGTGGTCAATATCCCCATCATCCATTATTCAGTCGAGTGGTGGAACACGCTGCACCAAGGCCCGACCGTTACCAAAATGGACAAACCCTCCATCCACGTCAGCATGTTAGTGCCGCTGCTGCTGATGGCTTTGGCGTTCAAGTTTTACTATGTGATTGCCATGCTGCAACGCGCGAAGTTGGAATTGCTGCAACGCGAACGTACAGCCAATTGGGTGAAAAAATTGATCGAGGAACAAAAATGAACCTACAAGAATTCTTCGCGATGGGCGGTTACGCCTTTTATGTTTGGACAAGCTACGGCATTTGCTTTGTCGTGCTGCTGGCAAATATCGTCCTGCCCATCCTCCAGCGAAAACAATTTTTACGTCAACTCGCCTTAAAACAAAAACGCCAAAATCCATGAAACCGATACGCAGACAACGTTTGATTTTGATTATTTTGATGGTGGTTGGCATCGGCACAGCCGTCGGTTTCGCACTGAAATCCTTTAACGAAAACCTGATGTATTTTTTCTCCACCACCGATGTTATGGCGGGCAAAGCCCCCAAAGACGCGCTGTTCCGCTTAGGCGGCATGGTGGTAAAAGGCTCGGTACAACGCCCAGGGGATGGTTTGACAGTCCACTTTAAACTCACCGATTTCAGCAAAGAAGTGGCAGTGGAATACACAGGCATCCTGCCGGATTTATTCCGCGAAGGCCAAGGCATCGTCGCCAACGGCAAACTCGACGAACGTGGCGTGTTTGTTGCCCAAGAAGTATTGGCGAAACATGATGAAAATTACATGCCGCCTGAGGTTAAGGCGAGTTTGAAAAAGCAGGTTGAAGGTAAGTAAACAAGCTAAGACATCCAGAGGTATGCAGGCATGATTGAAGAATATTTAAAAGCGGCAATGACCACCGCCCATTACGAAATCATCGATGACGAAGACCCGTATTATGGTGAAATCACCCAATTAAAAGGCGTTTGGGCATCCGGCAAAACCTTAGAAGAATGCCGAGATAACTTGCTGGGTAATTTGGAAGGTTGGCTATTGATTTGTACCAGCCAAGGCATTGATATACCAGAAATAAATGGTTGTCGGCTAATCACGCCCAAGGTGTTGGAAGTTGCCTAAATTAAATCCTATTTCGTGGCGAGAGCTAATCGCCAATTTAAAAGCCTTGGGCTTCAGTGGCCCTTATGAAGGCGGCAAACATCCTTATATGATTAAAGGCCGCTTGGTTTTAACCTTGCCAAATCCACACAAGCAAGAAATCAGCGTCGATTTACTGAAAAGATTATTGAAACAGGCTGATATTGATCGAGATGCTTGGTTGGGCATTAAAAAATGAACACCCCAAAAGTAAAATCGGTACAAGCAATCGACAGTCATATTTTGTTGGTGGAATTTGATAACCAACAAAAACGTCAATATGACGTCTCGCCTTTGTTATCCAAAGCTATGTTTTTGCCATTAAAAAATGTGGCCCTTTTTAAATCGGTTAAGGTTGATACGGGCGGTTATGCGGTGGTTTGGAATGAGGATATTGATATTAGCGAGTATGAGTTATGGTGTAATGGACAGCCATTAGTCTAATTGCTTCAATAGTTTACTTTCTGGAGACTAAATGAATTTTCATATTGAATACGAACGCGAAACCGATGGTCGTTGGCTGGCAGAAGTGCCTGAAATTCCTGGCGTACTCACCTACGGCACAACGGCTAACGAAGCGATGGCGAAAGCCGAAGTGCTGGCACTTCGCGTCCTTGGCGAGCGGATTGAATTTAGAGAAATTATAGCCAACGAGGAATAATGTTATAAATTTCCGCTCAACCAAAATGCTACGTTTTTAAATAAGGATGTCTATGCAAGTTCGTTTTCTCGGATTCAATTTTTCTATTGATAGTAAAAGCCTAACCCTTGATGACTATGTCAATAATATGATTGGCAGACATGGTCAGTCATATAAACTAAGCGAACATGATAGATTTCTTTATTTCAACTCAACATATTCTGAAAATTATTATGTCGGTCTTCTCGTTACGGTAAAGGATCAGAAAACATTTTGTGAGCTTGTAAGAAACTCAGGGAAGCTTGTCGTTAGAGTAAATGAGCTTGATGAAAATACTAATTTGATGGACTTTAACTTTTTTATCATAAATAAAGTTACGGGCTTAGGTGTTTACCAATACTATCATCAGTCATGTAGCTTAAATTCCTTCGGCCATTTTAATAACCGTAGATTTTCTGAATTCAACGACTACATGATAGAAACGGAGATTGCAGAAACGCCTCAACAATTAAGGACTCCAGCCAAAGAAAAAAGCATAAAATTTAAATATCGAGGTAAATTGAGTTGGGAGATTCTTGTTCGTTCAGAGAATCTAAAAAATTTGATTCAGGAGTTTCAGCGTGTCAAAACATTTGAGTTTAGTTTCTTTACACCTACAGTTGAAGAACCTGAATTTAAGCCATTAAACAATTATATAAAAAAGAAGCTTACTAGATTTTCATTTAATTCGAAGTCACCAGTCACTATTCTTGCGGACGCTATTTCCGATATTGTGCGTACAAACGACATAGACAAAGGGAAAGTAACAGGAATTGACCAGGATGGTATTGAAAGAATATTACGAATTACAAACAACCCTGATAATTTTGGAGAATATGCCTACGATACCGTGGCTACAAAAATTAATTCTCTTGATATAGAGCAATTTGAAAAATCTTGGGTAGTTCAAGAGTTATTAAGTAAATGTAACGAATACAAACATATTTTTGAGGTCAAGACAAAATGACGTTGAGGGTTCTTCTCTCAGCTTTAATAGCGAGCATATCTTTAGCATTAATCTATTTTCTATGTCCAAGTCTTGACATGGTTCCAGAATATTATGCCAAAAATATCCGTAGTAGTTTGTTTAGTGGTTTTTTAACTGTTGGTAGTTTTCTTCTTTCTCTCAAGGCATTTATTGTTGTAAAGCTAAAAGAAAATATATTTGACACGGATATATACAAAGAAAAATTGAAAGAACGAAAAAAGCTAAACTCCAAGCTTACTCTCTACGGCCCAGTTAAAAGATTAAGTTCGTTGCTTTTTCTAACCATTTCATCTGCACTAACAGCCTCTGTATCTCAGCTGTCGATAGGCCTGATTCAATCTTGGCTAGCAACTTTTTTTTGTATTTTTGTTTCGGTCTTTGCAACTTCAATGCTTGTTTCTACTTTGCTGTTGATTAGAGATACGCTTAGCGAATGGCTTGATTATTTAGAAGATGCCCATAATAGCAAAGAATAATGTCCCACCCATCAAATCCCAAGGCATCATATTCGCTTTTTGATCCACCATTAATTCATGGCAGGGCATAGCCGCCATTTAGGAAAAAACATGAATACTATTGAATTTGAAACAAAAATACATAACGGCGTAGTTGAAATACCCACCCAGTACCGTGCATGGCAAAATAAAACCGTACGGGTGATTTTGCTGGATACGGAAGAATCTGCGCCAGTTAGCCAGCCGTTACGGTTTTCCGCTGCGAGCATAAACACCCAAAATTTCCATTTTGACCGTGAAGACGCGAATGCACGCTAAGGCATTTTTCGATACCAATGTGCTGGTATATCTCTACTCCAATGATGAACCAGAAAAGCAGCGTCAGGCTTTAAAACACATTGAATCGACTGAAAACCGTTGGCTAAGTACCCAAGTTTTAAGCGAGTTGAGCAATACCTTACTTAGAAAATTTAAGTTGGATCATCAGACGGTCGCCAATGTTATTAAAGAAATGCAAGCCTCATTTCAAATAGTTACCGTAAAGCCAAGCACGATAGAACACGCGATAAAGCTGACTAAAATTTACCGATATTCCTATTACGACAGCCTAATTTTGGCGGCTGCGTTGAGCCAATCCTGCCCAGTGTTGTATTCAGAAGACATGCAACACGAGCAACTGATTGAGCAACAAACACTGATACTCAACCCGTTTAAAGCGGCAGCCCCAGAAACTTCCAGCCCCAGAACCCCGCAATGATCCCAGAACTAGGCCACTTTTCCCTCATCCTCGCCCTGTGCATGGCGTTTATCCTTGGCACGTTGCCGATTATCGGCGCATTCCGCAATATTTCCGGCTGGATAGCCGTTGCCAAACCCGCCGCTTTTGGGCAGTTGTTGTTTATCGCCATTGCTTACGGTTGCCTCACTTACAGCAGCTTAGTGCATGATTTTTCCGTCGCTTACATCGCCAGAAATTCCAACACCGCGTTGCCGACTTTATATTTAGTGTCGGGCGTTTGGGGCGCACATGAGGGCTCGTTGCTGTTGTGGGCATTGGTGTTGTCGTGCTGGACGGGTTTGGTCGCGCAGTTCAGCAAAGCCATTCCCGAAACCACGGTGGCGCGGGTGTTGGGTGTGATGGGATTAGTGTCGATTGGTTTTTTGCTGTTTTTATTGCTGACTTCCAACCCGTTCGAACGCTTGTTCCCCGCCCCGCCAGAAGGCCGCGATTTAAATCCGTTGCTACAAGACCCTGGCCTCGCCATCCATCCGCCGATGTTGTACATGGGCTATGTCGGTTTTTCTGTCGCCTTTGCTTTTGCGATTGCCGCTTTATTGGAAGGCCGACTCGATGCCGCTTGGGCGCGTTGGTCGCGTCCGTGGACGAATATGGCGTGGATGTTCCTGACCATCGGCATTGCGCTGGGCAGTTGGTGGGCGTATTACGAACTCGGTTGGGGCGGTTGGTGGTTTTGGGATCCGGTCGAAAACGCCTCATTCATGCCTTGGTTAGTCGGCACGGCCTTGATGCACTCGCTGGCGGCGACGGAAAAACGCGGTGTGTTCAAAACCTGGACTGTGTTATTGGCAATTTTTGCGTTTTCACTAAGCTTGCTCGGTACTTTTCTCGTCCGTTCTGGCGTGTTGACCTCCGTCCACGCCTTCGCCAGCGACCCGACACGCGGCTTGTTTGTGTTGATCTTCTTAGCAATCGTTGTCGGCGGTTCACTGCTGTTGTACGCCATCCGTGCGCCTTACGTAAAAAGCAGCGCGACCTTTGAAATGGTTTCCAAAGAATCGGTGATTTTACTCAACAACGTGTTGCTGGTGGTTACCGCCGCCAGTATTTTGCTTGGCACACTGTACCCGCTCATCATCGACGCGCTGGGCTTAGGCAAAATCTCCGTCGGCCCGCCGTATTTCAACGCCGTGTTTATCCCGTTGATGGCGCCGCTCGCTGTTGCTGTTGGCTTTGGCATGTTGTTGCGCTGGAAAAAAGACAGCATCAGCGCATTGGTGGCACGGGTGCGCTGGCTAGTCGGCGGCTGTGTCGCTGGCGGCTTGGCTTTACCGTTGTTGATGCCGTTTTATTCTTGGGGCGCAGTGTTGGGTTTGACTTTGGCCTTGTGGACGGTCGCTATCAGCGTGTTGGCCTTTATCGACCGCTTAGGCGTGAAAGGTTTTTCTTTACAGCGACTTGCCAGCATCCCATCCGGCTTTTACGGCATGACCTTAGCGCATTTGGGCATTGCCGTATTCGTCACTGGCATCACCTTAACCAGCGTCTACAGCGTCGAAAAAGATGTACGCATGGCACCGAATGAAAAGCTGGACATGTCCGGTTACATCTTTGAATTCCACGGCGTAAAAGAAACCCAAGGCGCTAACTACGTCGCCCAACAAGCGTTTCTGACCGTCAGCCACAACGGCGAACAAATCGCCCAGCTCGAACCACAAAAACGCGTCTACCAAGTCCAAACCATGCCCATGACCGAAGCGGCAATTGACGCAGGTTTATTCCGCGATTTATTCGTCGCCATCGGCGAACCGCTAGGGAATGAAGGCGCGTGGAGTTTGCGGATTTATTACAAATCCTTCATCCGCTGGATTTGGTTAGGCGCATTATTTATGGCAGCAGGCGGATTGTGCGCGGCTTGTGATCGGCGGTATCGGATCGGAAAAACCAGTTAGAACACTGAGCTATCCTGAGAAACAACAATGGCATGGATTTTAGAAATCACTAACCTAGCAGGACAATTAGTTTTAGAACCTGAAAACTTTTCCGATGGCTATTTGGTTTATCGCAAGGCGTATGAAATTACAGAAGATCGTTTTCGCCTTAAAGATTTTATTCCCGCTGATGCAGAAAATGCAGCCCATTGTTTTACGCTATCGGTTTACATCGTATTAGAAAATGAAGACCCCGTGCTTTTTATGGAGAAACGCGGCTTTGTTTGTCATGATGAGGCAGGGGTAAGCGTAGAATGGCGTGAACGCCCAGAACATGAATTGCCGTATCGAATCATCATAAGACCTGATGATTTGTCTTATGCTTGGGATGAATACGACGGATTTTGGTCTGTTGATTGGGCATATCCAGATGATCCTGTCGCCGGACAATTACATAAAGATTTTGTAGCATGGCATCGGATATTTGAGGGTATTGAAATAGGAAAATATGCCATACCCATCATTACTTTTAGCTGGCAAGAATATAATCAAACGGGCTTAGCACTTGCAAAGCGGTTAAAAATGCTTGGCAAAGACAATATCGTTGTTTTTTATGAGCGGCCTTATGAAGAGGTTTCAATCGTGGAAAGTATTCAGCTTGTCAATCTTGATTAACAGGCAATCTTTTAAAATCAAACAACTATGAACCAACAAACCATCACCAGTAAAATCCAGCAAATCCATTCAGAAAAACTCCAACAAGAATTAGAGTTTTTTCTGGATTATTTGCTGACTAGACAATCTAGCGAAGCAACGCCTAAAAAATCCCAAAATTTGGCTGCGCCAAAGGCACATTTCAAATAACTGATGATTTTGATGCGCCTATGGATGGCTTATAAGTCTTACGATTAATAGAACATATTGGAGGAATAGACAATGCCAAGCTTACAAATTGAAGACATGAATGCGGATGCGGTTTCTGCTTATCAACATGCCAGTCTTGTACAAAAAAAGCATATCAAAACCTTGCTTGAGCATTTAATTTGGCAGCAAACCGAGCAGATTGAGCCATCAACCAAAACTGCTTACGCATTTTTAAATCATGATGTTTGGGAAGGTGATGCCCCGGCGGATTTGGCGGACAATCATGACCATTACTTATACGATCAACCATGAAGGATCGCCGTATTTTTGTTGATACGGGAGCTTATTTAGCACTTTTCCATAAAGCCGATCAATGCCATCAGTTGGCTTGTAAGGCATGGCAAGAATTAGAGAACCAGCAACGGATTATCATAACCACCAATCATGTGATTGATGAATTGGCTACTCTTTTAGGGCGACGCACTGAATATGCCTTTGCGGCTAGGAAAATAGCGCAGATTTATGCTTCTGAGCTGGTCGTTATTGAGCGAAGCAATGAATTGGATGAGCACGAAGCATTGGCGATATTTCAAAAATATGCCGACCAAAAAGTAAGTTTCACCGATTGTTTATCATTTGTAACCATGCAGCGTTTGGGAATAAAGCAGGTTTTTAGCTTTGATTATCACTTTTCATTATTAGGTTTTGATATTTTTCCGTCTTATTCCGTTTCTACCAAGAATATTCCCCATGCTTAAATACCTCCTCCCCCTAATCCTGTTCATCGTCATGGCGATCTTCCTCGCTGTGGGCTTAAACCTAAACCCCAGCGAAATCCCGTCGCCGTTGTTGGATAAGCCTGCGCCTGCGTTTGCCGCGCCGAAATTACTTGCGCCCACCGAAAAACTCACCAATGCCGATTTAATGGGCAAAGTTTGGCTGTTCAATGTTTGGGCATCGTGGTGCGTGTCTTGCCGGGAAGAACATCCGGTGCTGAATGAATTCGCCAAACAACAGGCAGTGACGATTGTCGGGCTTAATTACAAAGACGAAGCCGCTGCTGCGAAAAATTGGTTGGAGACTTTGGGTAACCCTTATAACGTCAGCATGATGGATCAGGATGGGCGCATCGGCTTGGATTGGGGCGTGTACGGCGTGCCGGAAACCTTTGTAATCGATAAAAAAGGCGTGGTGCGTTACAAACACACGGGGCCGGTGTCATGGAACGATGTGCAGACGGTGTTCTTGCCGCTAATTGCCAAACTGCAAGAGGAAATGCCATGAGTCGCTACCTATTATTATTGCTACTTGTGCTATCACCGCTGGCGCAAGCGATAGACTCGCGCCAATTTGCCAATCCCGAACAGCAAGAAGCCTACGAAACCTTGACTTCGGAATTGCGCTGCTTGGTGTGTCAAAACCAAACCATTGCCGATTCCAATGCCGAGCTGGCGGCGGATTTGCGTCGGCAAGTGCAGGAAATGTTGGAACAGGGCAAATCGCGCGAGCAGATTGTCCAGTTTATGACCGACCGCTACGGCGATTTTGTGTTGTATAAACCGCCGTTTAAGGCCAAAACCAGTTTGTTGTGGTTGGGGCCGATGGCGTTTTTGGTGGTGGGATTGGTGGCGGTGTTTTTGGTGATTCACCAGCGCCGTTCCCGTTCGTCGCTTGGCGATAACAGTGCCGAAGCCACGCAAGCCGAAAAATTGGCGAAAATCCGCCGTATCTTAGATGAAGAGGATGCTTCTTAATGACTGTATTTTGGCTGCTGATCGGCCTATTGATTTTAATCGCCCTAGCCATCTTGCTGCCGCCGTTGTGGCGGCAACGCACCGTTGCGGCTGCCGACATGGACAGCCGCAACATTGCCATCGCCAAAACCCGCTTGGCGGAGTTGCAAGCGCAACTAGCCACTGGCGCGTTAACCGAGGAGCAATACCAAGAACAACGCGCCGAGTTGGAATTGGCTTTGGCGGATGATTTGGACATCGCCACAGGCAACGCCACCCCCGCACAAGGTCGCTGGATAGCCACCGTGTTGGCGATTTTGTTGCCGTTGGTGGCGTTAAGTTTTTACGGCGGCCTAGGCACTTACCAAGCCGTCGAACCGACGCCGGAAATGTTGGGCAGCACGCAAAACGCCGTGCCCAACATCGAGGAAATGAAAAAAATGGTCGAAAAGCTTGCCGAGCGCATGAAAACCCACGCCGATGACGCGGAAGGTTGGACGATGCTGGGCAAGTCTTACAAATACTTGCAACAATTCCCCAAAGCCGCCGAAGCTTTCGGCAAAGCCTATGCGTTATTGGGCGAGCAATCGGAAATCATGTTGCTGTACGCCGATGCGTTGGCCTTTGCCAACAACGAACAAATGGACGGTAAGCCCGCCGAATTGGTGTTTAAAGTTTTGGCGCGCGAACCCGACAACGTTACCGCGTTATGGTACGGCGGCATGGCGAAAGCGCAAGCGGGCGAAGCGGAGGAAGGTGTGAAGTTGTGGCGTAAGTTGTTGATGATTTTACCGCCGAACTCGCAAGCGCAGCAAGAAGTGCAAACCTTGCTCAGCAAACTGGAAGCCTCTGTACCCGGTGGCGTACCTGCTTCTGCGCCAGACAAAACCGCCGCAGCCACGGCATCAACAGCAGCTGTAGCGTTAACTATCAATGTCAGCCTTGCGCCGGAATTGCAAAGCGCGGTTGCCGCTAACGATACGGTTTTCGTTTATGCCCAAGCGATTTCAGGGCCAAAAATGCCGCTGGCAATTGTCCGCAAACAAGTCTCGGATTTGCCGCTTACGGTAACCTTAACGGATGCACAGGCGATGATGCCCGCCATGAAGCTATCCAATTTTGC
This sequence comes from uncultured Methylococcaceae bacterium, assembly GCA_903928685.1. GTDB lineage: Bacteria > Pseudomonadota > Gammaproteobacteria > Methylococcales > Methylomonadaceae > Methylovulum. The sequence continues at coordinate 46,267 of CAIYRS010000001.1, read as the reverse complement.
CGAGGTAAAACTGTTGGCGCGGGTGTCAAAATCCGGCGAGGCGATAACGCAAGCGGGTGATTTGCTGGGCAGTGTGGAATCTGCTGCAACGAGCGACAAAACCAGCCATAGCATCGTCATTAATTCGCGGGTCAAATAATGGAAAACCGGATTATCGAGCTGGAAATAAAAGCGGCATATCAGGAAGATTTGTTGCAAGCGTTGAATAATGTCGTCAGCCAACAGCAGCAGCAAATTGACCGCTTGGAAATGACTTGTACGTTGCTGAATGAGCGGATTAAAAGCTTATCCAGCCAGCGACCAGAGGGCGAAAATGCAGGGAGTTTGCATGAGATTCCGCCGCATTATTAATGCGGCTTGTGGAATTTCAAAACCTTAGTTTTTAACGGCCTCAATAAAAACAATATTGTTATCGGGGTCAAACGTAAGCAACAAGCTACTGAGTTGGTCTTCTGGTAGCACATCGAATAGTGCGACCATTTCTTCGGGGCTACGGAAAATTAAAAACCAATCCATAAAGGTTTCCATGTAGCCGACATCGGGTATGTTGGGCAGAAAATTTGCCACCAACATTCGCCCACCGGGCTTTAAATACCCAAAGGATTTGGCAATAAGCTTTTGCGCGGTTTTGTCCGACAGGTAATCGAACAAACCTGCGGCATATATCAAAGACAGATTGCTAAAAGTGATTTGGTCGCTAAAAAGCTGGCGTACCGATCCTACAACAGCTGAAATCTTATAATCGGCGTATTCGCGTTGTATGAGTTCAATATTTTCTTTGTCTTGATCCAATGCGTAAAGACAGCCGATTTGCCCATTTATCATCGCTTGGCTGAGTTCAACTTCGCGAAGGTGTCCTGCGGCAAGGGACAGGATGGACGGATTTGTTTCATTCGTTGCCACCTCATCAATACAGCGCGCCAGTCGCTTCCTTCTATACCTTACAGCCCGGGCTGCAGGGGTATTCAGTGTGTATTGGCATATTGACGCGGCTAAGCTATCCATTGCTTGCTGCTTTTCCGCACTTTTCCCGTAAATAAAGTCGATTAATTCGGCATCGCCAACATAACCACGTGGTTTAAAAAACGCATGGTTAGTAAATGGACATTGGTGAATCAGTTCTTTGATAGGGTGTTTTAATGCGGTTGAGTTAACAAAGTTTTGCCAGTTGTCATTAATGCTAGCGGTGTGCAATTGTTTCAATCCTTTAAACAGCACATCCATACCGGTATGCGCGTCCTGTTGAAGCAATAAGTTGTGGGCATCATCAAGAAAGTTTGTTTTCAACATATTAACAAAGGGGCTTGTGATTGAATGATACATAGTTGGTAGGCTGCTGATTATTGTAGTTATAATTTTTTTACTGGTAATGCCTTAAGCGCATTCTCAGCAAGCTTTTGCAAACCTAATAAGGTTTTTTATTACTAGGGGTTATTAAATTAAAGTATGGGTATTTTTAAAACTTTGGCTGGATTGTATTTAATTAATAAAACGATGTAATCACTCATATAGATGATAACACTGTGTTTTTGTGAATAAAATCGATGAGATTTTAGGGTATTTGTTCATTAATGGTTTTAGCGTAAAAATAGGCGTTGTATGTCAAAGCTGCAATCCGATTGATTATTAACTTCACCTGCTACTTGGCTAATAAATTCATGATATTGGAGTGATGCTAGCTAGCTGTTAAGTTAAATGCGTTAGGCTATGATGGCAATCGAAAAAATTATCAAAAAGTCTGATTTTTAGGCAGATTTTCAGATTTTTTATTTTGTTTTTTAGTTGACAATTTTTTTAGTTAAAAAACTTGGTTGATGCGGCTAATCGTTCAAGCGTTTTTAACTATTATCGGTGGTTGTTTGCAAGACTTGCTTTATCAGTTCCAGATTTACTACATAATCTCCGTATATTAATATGTGCTAATATATAATCAGAAGGCCGGGTAATCGTGCCTGCGTGTCAGTTATGACAGTGTTTCTGAGGAGGTTTTATGTTTGCAAATTCTTATGGCGATAAGTCCCGCCGCCGCTTTCTGACGCAAACTGGGTTGGGTTTGCTGGCTTATGCCGGGTTACCGGGCTGGTTACAGGCAATGGAAGGGATGCCGGAAATGCCCAAAATGCCAGAACGCCGCGCCGACCCGACGTTTAAGGCTGATGTTGAAATTGAACTGCGCTGCCAGCCCGGTTCAGTGGCAATTATGGTCGGCGAGCCTACCCGAGTTTGGCAGTATTCTGCCCATTTGCTGCATGGCTCGGCAGGAACGGTAACGGAAATTCCGAGTTCGTATCTAGGGCCGATCATCCGCTTGCACCAAGGCCAGAAAGTACGCATTCATTTATATAACGGCTTGCCTGAAACAAGCATTACCCATTGGCATGGCCTGCATGTGCCTGCGGATATGGATGGGCATCCACTGTATGCGGTGGCCTCTGGCGAAAAACGGGTTTATGAATTTGAAGTAGTGAATCGTGCCGGACTCAATATTTACCATCCCCATCCGCATGAAACCACCGCCAAGCAGGTTTACTACGGTTTGGCAGGTGCGTTGTTTGTGCATGACGACGAAGAGGCGGCGTTGGGTTTGCCGTCCGGGGCGTATGAGCTGCCGCTAGTTATTCAAGACCGATTATTTGATGCACAAAACCAATTGATTTATGTGCGTAATCGGCACGACCGCATGGCGGGGTTTTATGGTGACCGAATTTTGGTTAATGGGTGGGCAGACTTGCAGGTCGATGTTGACAGCCGTGCTTACCGTTTACGCTTGCTCAATGGTTCGACGGCGCGGATTTATAAATTAGCCTGGGATGACGGCACACCGTTGACCGTGCTTGGTGTGGACGGCGGCTTGCTGGAGCGGCCTGAAACGAAACCTTATGTCATGCTTGCCCCTGGCGAACGTTTGGATGTTTGGGCGGATTTCAGTGGTCGGGCGGTTGGCACAGAGCTGACCATGGTCAGTTTGCCATTTAGCGGAGTGTTGCCAATGATGGGTATGATGATGCAAGGCAATGGCTTGCCCGTCGGCAGCCATTATCCGGTGTTTACCTTCAAAATTACTCGCAAAGTCAGTGACAGCCCCAAACTCCCAGCCATATTGAGCCACTTCAAGCGTTACACACTGCAAGACACTGCCAATCCCGAAAAGCCAGTGCCGATTGCCATTGGTGAATCGCCGATGGCAATGACCTTAAACGGTCGGCCTTATGCCTACAACGATGTTTTGCCATCCGAGCGGATTCCGGTCAACACAGTGCAATTGTTGGAGATTTCCCATGAAGGCGGCATGATGGGGCATGGCGGTATGGGTGGAATGCGCCACGGCATGGGAGGCATGCGTGGTGGTATGGGCGGCGGGATGATGTCGATGGCGCATCCCATCCATTTGCACGGGCAACAGTTCCAAATCCTCAGCCGTACCGCCCCTGCCCACGATGAAGCCTATGCCAGTGTCCGGGACGGTTTTATTGACAGCGGATTAAAAGATACCGTATTGGTAATGCCGGGCGAGACGGTGCGGATTATCAAACCGTTCCAAGATTTTAAAGGATTGTTCATGTACCACTGCCACAACTTGGAGCATGAGGACATGGGGATGATGCGGGACTTTTTGGTGGAGTAAGTGTGGTTACTCATCTAATCCCGTACCCGAAGGGGGCGTAGGCTATCTGTCATTTTAAGAATGCGTACCAACCCCTGTCGCGACAAGGCGAGCAGCCGCTCGCCGCTACGAAAATAACCTGTAAGCCTGATGAATGTAAGGTGGATTTGCGCCAGCAATCCACCATTTCGAAGCCTTGATGTTACATTAGTGATGGCGGTTTGCTGGCGCGAAACCATCCTACGCTACTGGTCGTTAGTTGGAGAATAAGGTGAAAAACATCCAAATTATCAATGGTGCAAATCCATAAGATGCGCTTATAGGATTTGCCGAACGGGGAGGCATCGTTCGCGTGTTTCCTCGGCGCATCCTATTGCATTATTCTGTCGCGACAAGTCGAGCCGCCGCTCGCCCCTACGAAAATAACAGAGAAATCTACATTGGCTGAGTGCTAGGCCGAAATGACAGATTTAACTCACTACCAATATTTCGTCTTTAGCCATCACAGGCACAGCCGCCAGTAATTTTTGGGTGTAAGGGTGTTGTGGTTGGTTAATGATTTGCCCAGTCGGCCCTTGTTCAACAATCTTGCCTTGATACATCACGGCAATGTCATCTGCTAGTTCTGCCACTACCGCTAAATCATGGCTGATAAATAAATAGCTTAAGCCTTGGTGTTGCTGCAATTGTTTCAGCAACTGGATGATTTGTGCTTGTACCGAGACATCTAAGGCACTGGTGGGCTCGTCGCAAATAATCAGCTTAGGATTGACCGCTAAGGCTCTAGCGATACAAATCCGTTGCCGCTGTCCGCCGGAAAACTCATGCGGATAACGTAAGGCGGCATCTTCTGGCAGATTTACTGAGGACAGCAATTGCGCGATTTTGTTTTTGCGGGTTTCCGAGTCGGTAGGATGTAAGGCGTCCAAACCTTCGGCGATGATGTCGCTGACCAACATGCGCGGATTCATGGAGGCGAACGGGTCTTGAAAAATAATCTGCATATCGGCGCGTTTTCGGCGCAACGCTTCGCCAGTCAAAGCGGTTAACTCGACGCCATCTAGCCATACTTGTCCGCTGGTAATGCCGGGCAGTAAATTCAACAGGCTTTTGCCTAGCGTGGTTTTGCCACAGCCCGATTCGCCCACCAACGCCAAAGTTTTGCCGCGTTGGATTTGCAAGCTAACGCCATCAACCGCCCGCACCGCACCAACTACACGTTTGAACAGGCCTTTGCGGATAGGGTAATGGCAATGGAAATCGCGTACTTCCAGCAAAACCGGGCTGGCGGCACGGGTGGATTTTCCGGCGCTGCCGATGTCGGGCAAGGCGGCTAGTAGTTTGCGGGTGTAGGGGTGTTTGGGGGTGTGTAAAAAATCGGCGGTGCTGCCGCTTTCCACCAGTTTGCCCGTTTGCATGACGGCAACGCGGTCGGCAATGGTCGATACTAAGGCCAAATCATGGCTAATCAGCCATAAGGCCATGCCAGTACGTTGTTGGATGGTTTTCAGCAAGGCTAAGATTTGCGCTTGGATGGTGACATCCAAGGCGGTGGTTGGTTCGTCGGCAATCAGTAAATCCGGCTGGCCTGCCAACGCCAAGGCAATCATGACCCGTTGCCGTTGCCCGCCAGACAATTGGTGCGGGTAGGCGCGGAGTTTTTGTTCGGGATCAGGCAGCTCCACCTGCTGTAGCAATTCCAGCAAACGTTGTTTTAATTCCGTAGGGCTTAGCGAAAAATGCAGGTTTAACGTTTCTGCCAATTGGCTGCCGATGGTCATCACCGGATTCAAGGACACGAACGGGTCTTGGAAGACAAAGCCGATACGCCGTCCGCGAATTTTGCATAATTCCGCTTCGCTGCTGGTGCTGAGGTTTACGCCGTTTAAATGGATAGCGCCGTGGGTGATGTTGGCACCATTGGGCAATAATCCTAACACTGACAAGGCGGTGATGGATTTGCCGGAGCCGGATTCGCCCACTAAAGCAAAGGTTTCGCCTGCCGCTATCGACAAGCTTAAGCCGTCAACCACGGTGTTATGTTGGTTGAAGCAGATAGTAAGCTGATCTATGACTAATAGCGGTTTGTTCATGCGCGTATTTACCTGAGGCAGTGGCCTATCAATTCACCGAGTTTTACCGCGCGTCCGGCGGCAAGTTGCGGCTGCCATTCAACTTTGTCTTTACCAAACAGCATGATAATGGTTGAGCCCATATTAAAGCGCCCCATTTCTTCGCCGATATTGATGGTCGGCGCGGCATCTTGGTATTGCCAGCTACGCGCCGTGCGGATAGTTGGCGGGGTTACCACGCCGTGCCAGACGGTTTCTATGCTGGAGACAAAAATCGCGCCGACCAATACCAAGGCCATCGGGCCGACTTCGGTGTCGAAAATGGCGACTACCCGTTCGTTACGGGCAAACAAGCCCGGTACGGCATTGGTGGTTGCGCCATTGACACTGAACAATTTGCCGGGGATATGAACCATTTCCCGCAGTGTTCCGGTTAGCGGCATGTGCAGGCGATGGTAATCTTTGGGCGATAAATAAATGGTGCTGAAAATGCCGTTGTTAAAGGCGCTGGCGCGTTCGGCGCTGCCCAGCAAGGCGGTGGCGGTAAAGCTTTTGCCTTTGGCTTGAAATATTTCGCCGTCAGTAATCGCTCCCGCTTGGCTGACTACGCCATCGGCAGGGCTGGCAACTGCGAATTTTTCGGTGGTCAACGGTCTGGCATCAGGCCTTAATTCGCGGGTAAAAAACTGGTTAAAGCTGGCGTATTGGCTAGGGTTTGGCTCTAGGGCTTCGCTCATATCCACGCCATAAATCTTGATAATCTGCTTGATGAATGGGTTTTTTATCAGCGGATTTTTTGAGTGGGTGAGTTTGGCTAGCCAGTTGGACAAGGTATGTTGTGGCAGCAAATATTGCGGCAAAGCAATCAGGTTTTCTTTTAGGCTCATGGTGGGCTTAAGGCAGATTGACTAATTCCGGCGCGTGCCAGTCAGGGTTTTTGTGTTCAACGATAACGGTGGTGTAAATGCCGCCACGGACATTGAATTCAGCGCGGATACGCATAAAGTTGGGGGCGATGGCAGCAACGATGTCGTTCAAGATTTCGTTGGTGACGGCTTCATGGAATGCGCCTTGGTCGCGGAACGCCCACATATACAATTTTAAGGCTTTCAATTCCACGCATAAGGCCGCAGGCACGTATTCGATTTGGATGGTGGCAAAATCCGGTTGTCCGGTTTTTGGGCATAAACAGGTGAATTCGGGGATGTCGATACGGATGGTGTAATCGCGGCTGGGCTGTGGGTTTTCAAAGGTTTCTAAGTCTTTACTTGGTCTGGTGGTCATGGTTTATCCATTATATAAGTGGTGATTGGTTTATCAGGCAGTGTACCCGAAGTGTTGGCTGTTTTCGAGTGATGCGGGTGGTTGTTTGTGCTTGTCTATGAAAGCGACGAATATTGTTCCTACGCTGGAGCGTGGTGATGTTACGCACTTGCTTTTGTGAGACGAAAGTAAACAATAATGAGTCGCTGTCGCGACAGTTTTTAAATCGGGTTCTCGCACCCGAAGGCGAGCTACTTTCTTTTGCGCCGCCAAAAGAAAGTAGCCAAAGAAAAGGCGGCCCGATTACCGCTCATGTCTTGCGCTCCTCGCATTTGTCGGGGGACGGCAGAATGGGCTTCCTGCCCATCTGCCGCCGTGCGGCTTCCCTGCCGCACCCCTTCGGGCTATTCCCGACAAATGCTCCGGTGCTCGACGCGGCAAACGGGGAAACAGCGCGTTACTGCGTAACGTCAGTTAATAAAGCACAAGGCAAAAAAATCAACGCCGCCTTTCGCCTTCTAGTATATCCGTCATCCCAGCCCAAGACCGAATCTTTGCTTATTCAGCTATTTTATGCTGCAAACTCAGTATTGCTGCTATGGACTTTATAGTAAACTAAGCCATTTACAATAGACTTACTGCAAGGTGGAGAACAAACGATGACGATGGACGATAGAGACGGCGTTATTTGGCTGGATGGACAATGGGTTGAGTGGCGCGAAGCGAAAGTCCATGTGTTAACGCATACCCTGCATTACGGTTTGGGCGTGTTTGAAGGTATCCGTGCTTACAACGCCAGCCAAGGCCCTGCGGTATTCAGAATGCAAGAGCATACTGACCGCCTGTTCCGTTCCGCGCATATCATGAATATGAAAATGCCGTTCAGCAAAGACGACATCAACCAAGCGCAATGCGATGCCTTGGTGAAAAACAATCTTGAAAGTGCTTATATTCGTACCATGTGCTTTTATGGTTCTGAAGGCATGGGTTTACGCGCCGATAATTTGAAAGTCCACGTCATGGTTGCCGCTTGGCCTTGGGGCGCGTATTTAGGCGCAGAAAGTATTGAAAAAGGCATCCGCATCCGCACGTCTTCATACACGCGTAACCACCACAACAGCACCATGTGCAAAGCCAAAGCCAATGGCAATTACATCAATTCCATTTTGGCATTACAAGAAGCCTTGTCGAACGGTTATGACGAAGCCTTAATGCTAGACCACGAAGGCTTTGCCGCCGAAGGTAGTGCGGAAAACCTGTTTATCATCCGCGACGGCAAAATTTTCACCCCAGAAACCACTTCTGCCCTCGAAGGCATTACCCGCGACACAGTGATGAAAATCGCCCGTGAACAAGGTTACGAAGTAGTGGAAAAACGCATTACCCGCGACGAAATTTATTGCGCCGATGAAGCCTTCTTCACAGGCTCTGCTGCCGAAGTCACGCCGATTCGGGAATTGGATAACCGCGCCATCGGCACAGGTAGCCGTGGGCCAATCACTCAACAATTACAGTCGCTGTATTTCGATGCTGTTTATGGGCGCAGTGATAACCACGCGGATTGGTTAACTTACGTTGGTTAAGAAAATCCTCATCGTCGGCCCGTCATGGGTCGGCGACATGGTCATGGCGCAAAGTTTGTTTTTACAACTGAAAGCAGACGCGCCTGATTGCCAAATTGATGTGCTTGCACCTGCATGGACATTCGGTTTGCTAGAGCGTATGCCGGAAGTGCGCCGCGCCATCGCCATGCCACTAACGCACGGGCAATTGGGTTTGCTAGAACGGGTTAAGCTCGGCAAACAGCTACGCAGTGAACGCTACAGTCATAGTATTGTTCTACCCAACTCGTGGAAATCGGCGTTAGTACCGTTTTTTGCCAACATCGCAACCCGCACTGGCTATGTCGGCGAATGCCGCTGGGGCTTGCTAAATGATGCCCGCAAGCTGGATAAATCCCTGTTAACGATGACTGTGCAACGCTTTGTTGCCTTAGGTCATGCGAAAAAAGCTGAATTGCCAACGCCTTATCTGTCACCCCTGCTTAGCGTCAGCCCTGAGCAACGCCAAGCGGTATTAGATAAATTCGCTATCAAACTACCTGCAAATATCCTCGCGCTCTGCCCTGGCGCCGAATACGGCGAAGCCAAACGCTGGCCTAGCAGCCATTTTGCAGAATTGGCGAAGGAAAAACTAAATCAAGGTTGGCAAGTTTGTCTATTTGGCTCTACCAAAGACCAAGCAATTGCCTCTGAAATTAATCATTTGTCATCAAATGCTTGCATTGATTTCACAGGCAGGACATCATTAGCTGAAGCGGTTGATTTATTATCGGTGGCAAGTGCCGTCGTCAGTAATGATTCCGGGTTAATGCACGTAGCAGCGGCTTTAGATTTGCCTGTGATTGCATTATATGGCTCATCTGACCCCGGATTTACACCACCTCTTACCGCGAAAGCCAAAATCGTCTCTTTAAATTTGCCTTGTTCGCCCTGTTTCCAGCGCACCTGTCCGTTAGGGCATACCGACTGTTTACACCGCATTAAACCTGGACATATTCTGGAATTATTGCCCTCATGAAAATCGCCATCGTTAAATTATCCGCGCTAGGTGACATTGTTCATGCCATGGTCGCCTTACAATTCATCAAAGAACAACATCCAGACGCCCAAATAGATTGGGTAGTAGAGCAACGTTTTGCCGACGTGCTCAAACATCAGCCAGATATAGACAACGTTCTCACAGTTGACATAAAAGCCTTAAAAACCAATAAAATCGGCATTTTGGCAGAAATAAAGCGGCTGAGGCGTTATGCCAGCAAACATTATGATTTGGTGATTGATGCCCAAGGCTTATTAAAGTCGTCAATTACCGCGCGTTTATTAGGCAATAATGTTTCCGGTTTTGATTCCAATTCCATCCGCGAACAGGCGGCTTCTTGGCTTTACAGCGTTAAAGTTGCCGTCCCTTACGATGCCAACACCATAGACCGCAATACCACGGTATTGACGCAACCACTAAATATCAGCATTAACCGCGAAAAAGTTCTGGCAAAAAAACCGTTCTTATTTTTTAAGGATGAAGATGAACGGATTAACCTGTATTTGCACAGAAACATAAAGAATATTGTTTTAGTGATTGGCTCAACGTGGGAAAGCCGAAATTATCCGATTGAGAAATTTGTAAAAATTGCCGAAGCGTTAAAACAAAATTGCTTGATTGTTTGGGGTAACGATAGCGAACGCAAAAAAGCCGAATGGATGTGCGACCAGACGGAATATGTGCAAATCATGCCAAAACTGGATTTAAACAGCCTTAAAGCTTTGATTGCAAAAGCGGATTTAGTCATTGGCAATGATACTGGCCCTACCCACATGGCTTGGGGGTTAAACCGTCCTTCTATCACCATTTTTGGGCCGACGCCTGTAAGCCGCGTCTACCAAACCCCTATCAATAAAACCATTAAATCCGCGTCTGAAGTCAATCCCTTCAAACTCAACAAACAAGATTTTTCTATCTGCGAAATTGATGAACAAGAAATTATTGCTATGGCGGAAACTTTATTAGCTGAAAAATCGCTATCTGACCAAGCCAATATACAATCATCAACAGAGCATTCTTTAGTTAAGGATGTCGACAATAGCTTGCTTGACGATATTGCCAATTCTTTAATCAATATCGATATGGATGATTTCTTTTTGCTCAGCGGGGAAATTTTTGGATTGCCTTACACTAATTTGGAAACATGAGCGTTTATAAATAGCAATTTAGTTAAAGCTGGTTATAATTAACAAAAAAGTTAGACTCATCTATGGATAAAGAAAACTTCAGGCTTTATGTGGGTAGAGAAATATCTCACTATCGAGCAATGGAAGATGCAAAAGAAGCTGCAAAGTTATATATGCCGAAGAAGGCTGAGCTGCGAATCGAGATATTGATAGCGATAGATTTAAGTGAAGCAGATTACTGGGCATACAACTACGAAACAATGGAATGGCAGCCATCGTAAGCGCACTGTATATCTGTGCGTCTAGCCGTGGGATCAAGCAAAACCATGCAAACCCTTAGCATTTGCTAAAGCGATGGCATCAATTAAATTTCTATAATTAAGCCAATAAAAAAGCCGCTTTTAAGCGGCTTTTTTATTGGCTTCAAATTATTTATCTGCTCTAAAAAATGGATAATTTTTAGTTTGTTATACGACTTTTTAAAATACCTTAAAGCTCTGCGCGAATATTTTTAACCGCGCTTTTATCTAAAAACGGCAGTGCCGCAATGGCTTCACGCAATTTGGTTTCCCAACTGCGGCGTAATTGCAGCATATAGTCATCACCATCATCAAAGCGATAATATTCCTGCAACTGAAAGCTATCTGTGCGATAAATCAACATTTCTACTGGTGAGCCAACGCTGGCGTTACTGCGGATAGTGGAATCCATAGACACCAAACAACAACGCGCGGCTTCATCGATAGAGGTTTCTAATTTCAAGAAACGATCTAATATCGGTTTGCCGTACTTACTTTCGCCGATTTGCAAAAAAGGCGTGTTGGCAGAACTGGTGATGCTATTACCTTCAGGATAAATCATATAAGCACCATGTGGTTCGCTACCGATTTGTCCTGCCAAGATAAAGGTTGCAGAAGGGTTGAACGCTGACTGGCCTTGTGGATTGATATGCTGCTTTTGTTTTTCAACGCTGATGTGACCTAAATAATCAGCAGCTTCCGACAAGCATTCCACCGTATTGATATTAACATCGGCATTTTTTAGCTTATCGCGGTGCATTTGCTCAAGAACGGCCTGCGTCGTGGCTAAATTGCCTGCACACAACAAAATTATTTTACGGTCAGCATTGGTGGCAAACGCGTGCATCTTGCCGTGGGTACTGACATTATCAATACCGGCATTAGTTCTTGAGTCGGAGACTAAAATTAGTCCTTCATTTATAGAAGCAGCGATGCAATAAGTCATAGTGTTCTTTTAAAGCCATCTTTTAGGGGTGCTAATTTTAAACTATTTTGGCGTTCCTAGCATAATAAAGTAAGCCGATAACTATCACCTTACAAACAAAAGACCTTTAATTCATATGCTTATCCAAATGTTCAACACGTACTTTCATATCTGTTAGCAGACATCCTGAGCCGAACTGGTGAAATACCGCAACATCGGCGGCATCGCGTCCAAATGCGATAATCACCCGCCCTCCCCGCAAGTCCGGCTGGGTTGGGTCAAATGTATACCAACGCCCACCAAAATAGGCTTCAAACCAAGCATGTAAATCCATGGGATGCAGATTATGCAGATAACCGACCACAATCCGTGCGGGAATACTAATGCTGCGGCATAAGGCAATACCCAAATGTGCCAAATCCCGACAGACACCATAACCGCGCTGATGGATTTCTACGGCGGACAATGGCACATCACTGGAACCTGGCAGGTATTGGATATTTGTTCGTATCCATTCAACCATACGGCTGACTTGATCGTAACCGGGCTGCTCATCGGCGCTGAGGCTGATCGCCAAGTCATTAAAGCGATCCGATTCACAATAGCGGCTAGGCGCTAAATAATTAAGCACCTGCTCCGGCAAGTATTGGATTTCCACAAACCCCGCGCCATAGCCACTATCGGCATGATCTGCCACCCACACTTCTGATGAAGTATGGATATAAAACAAACCTTGCGGCGCAACCAAGCGTTGGCAGGCATTATCGTAATGGTCGATATGCTCGATAATTTCTACGCTTGGCTTAATGGTGTAAGTTTCGCGGGTAAGCGTTTGCTTCGCCCCGCGATAAGGGCGTAGCATCAGAATTAATGCGGTTGCATCTTCTACATGAAAATACAGATCACAAGTCACCCTTAATTTCATAACGGTAAGCTTCAGATTCCCAACAAATCGATTTGGTTATAGAAATTGTTCAACCACATTTTTACCCGCTGTCTGTCCAACAAGCCCAGCACATTGGTATATTCTTGGTCACGGTTTCTGGCTGCCCAAAAGCTCAGGCTATTGGCATCTATTTTGGTCATCACTGGCGTATACAAGCGTTTTAAAGTGACTACCCTGGCATTCATATCCAAGGCTCTATCCTTCACGCCGGAAAACTCCAAGGTAGAAAAATTATCATCACGCAAATGGTTCTGCACCAGCACATAATTAAACCGCGAGCCGTAATGGTCGAGTAATTTACCCAAAATATCCACGCAGTCTTTTCCTGAATCCATCACATTCCAGTAGTACAAGGTGATGCCCAATTCTTCCGCCAACTCCAATACCCCGGAAGTATCTATCCATGTGGCGAGTGGAAAATGGGTTTGTGCTGCCAAATCGACAATAATGCGTTGCTCAGGGTTTGCCACAGCCGTTTCGATAATGGTATCGAGACTTTCAAAATTATCGATCACCGTTGGTGAGGCGTAATCGGTATAAAAACGCATCAGCGCACCGTGGGAACGGTCGGTATCAAAACCAATGAATGGCACATTGCTGTCGATCATATATTGCGCCAACAACCGCGCCACAACGGATTTACCAACACCGCCTTTTTCACCGCCAATAAAATGGATAGTACTCATACTGCCTCGCTTTTGATTTTAAAAAATAGTAATTGATATACGTTTTTGTCCACGAACCACACGAAAAGACACGAAAAACGCTGTGATTAGGATTAAATATCTCATTGATATATTTGGTGGTTGTAAATTAAGTAATCGCTGAAAAAAGCCTTCGGCAAGCTCTCAGCAACTGCTCCATGCGTTGCCCTACCGCCTGCATCCATGCAAACGGTAACTAATTGATTCCGTTCGTGCTGAGCTTGTCGAAGCATGAATGGAAGCAATTAGTTCAGAGCGCTTCCTTAACTATTTTCGTGTCTTTTCGTGCTGTTCGTGGACAACTAAAGCTTGCGTAACACCTGCTAGTAAATAACCTATAAACGCATAACATCGACTGACACCGACAAAATATGCTGGCCTCCTCCGAAAGCGATGCCTTTTAATGGCGTCACATCGGCGTAATCACGTCCCCACGCTAAGGTAATGTGTTGGTCAAACGGCATTTTATTATTAGTTGGATCAAAATCCACCCAACCTGTGCCAGGAATATAGACCGAGAACCACGCATGGGAAGCGTCGGCACCGACTAAACGCGGCATACCTGGTGCTGGCGCGGTTTCCACATAACCGCTGATATAACGCGCCGCAAGCCCATAACTCCGTAAGCAGCCTATCGCCAAATGGGCAAAATCTTGGCAAACCCCGCGCTTATGCAGTAAGACATCAGACAATGGCGTGGCGATGGTGGTAAAACTCGGATCATAAGTAAAATCGTGATAAATGCGCTCCATCAGATTCCGCACCACTTCAATCAACGGCTTATCCGGTGAGAACGAAGCATGTGCATAATCAAACAAGGCTTGGTTGCTGCTTATCATCGGCGAATCCAGCACATATTGCTTGGCATCGAGCAATTCTTGGCTTAATTCTTGAGCTTCATCAGTACCGTTCGGGTCTTGCAAAAGATCCCTTACCGCTTCCCAAGCCAATAGATTTTGGCTAATTTTAGCCAGCGGCTTGGGGTAAACCGACACCTCACTAATGGCGGTGACTTCTAACTTGGTATGGCTTTGTTGGACAGCGAAATAACTGACCTTATTGCCAAAAAAATCCACCCGTTCAAAAAAATCGGTCGGCTTGGGCTTAATATCAAAATGACTGCTGCTACAGTGCTGCCGCCAAAACTCCCTAGGTTGCAAGCGTGCTTCATTCTGGCATAAGCCGACTGCTTGGCTGTAGTTATACACCGTGGTATGGGTGATGCGATATTTCACAATTCATCCTCGGCGTTATGTGGCGCGGTCATCAATTGCGTGGCTTGAGCGTGGTTAAAATACGCTTGGGCGATGACATCAGCAATTTTCCATAATAAATCCGTGGTGTTTGCCAATAAGGTATCCAGTTGTTCATACACGCCAGAATCGCTTTCGTCATTCAGCAAACTCGCGCAGGTGCTTAAGCGTAAATCGGTATAGGCTTTAAGAATAATGCCTTCTTCTTCACTTAAACGGGTTTTTCGGCCTTCTCTTGGCAAATCGGCGATATGTTCTGATAACAACCGTAGCTGATAAGCAACCGAACGCGGATGGGTGGCATCGAACAATAACAATTGCAATAACATCGGCAATTGGATGACTGATCGGTAACGGCGCTGGTAAATGGTGAAGCTATCGGTAGACACCAGTACCGCTTCTAAAAGCTGGTTTAATACCGCCGTTTCATGCCGCGACACCAAAGTCGACCGCAACAAGGCAATCAATACCAACGCACGCTCCAGCCTGCGTCCACTGTCCAACATTAACCAGCCTGCTTCTCTGGTCATGCTTTCGTTGGTTAAGCCAGTAAAGGCGACTACGCCAGTAATTAAATCGTCCAAATCACTTTGCAACGGTTCAATCTTATTCGCCATCGGTTGCTGCCAGCGGTGCTGAATGCGGTCAACACTGCGCCAGGTATCTTGCGACCACAAATCGCGGATACTAAACGCCGATTGCACAAACATTTTGATATTGGCGGCTAATGTGCCGGAACGCTTGCCATCCTTTGCCAGTGCCAACAATTCATGTTCTAAATTTTTAACGCCATCTTCTTGGTTGCCGATAAAACCGGGATAAGTGGCGGTAACATGGGTAATTGCAGGCAATAGTAACGCCAAACATTGGCTATCCAATTTATCCTTAAACTCCAAGGTGTCGCGGTATTTAAGCAATATCGTCCGCAATAACCTAGCACCACCATCAACACGTTCCAGATAACGCCCCACCCAAAATAAATGGTCGGCAGCCCGGCTGGTTAATGGCTCGGAAATGGGGTCTATTGACTGCTGCCGTTGGCTTTGGCTGGTAACAACCACTGGTTGCTCAACTTCACTTGCCAATACCCAAGTGTCTTTACTAATGCCACCTGCTTGGTTAGAAACCACCAAGCCGTCTTTTTCACGCGCCACACGGGTGAGGCCACCCGGCATCACTTGGTAATCTTTGCCATTGGCGACGACAAAATTCCGCAACACTGCATTGCGCGGTTCGATATGGTGGTCAATAAACGCAGGTACGGTAGAAAAATTAAAGCGCTCTTGACCGATATACAAATGTGGCTTGGCGATAATCGCGGCGCGTAAGGCTTCTTTTTGGGCATTGTCTAAAGTGCTGCCAAAAATAATTTCGCTGACTTGCCGCCGATTAATATGCTTAACAATCAACTTTTCCAAGTTGTTCAGCACAAACTCGCGCTCACGTTTTTGTCCGCACCACCAGGTTGCCACCGACGGTAAAATCAAATCTTGGTTTAAAAAATACCGTGCCAAACTTGGCAAAAACGCCAACAAACCGGGATTTTCTAAAACACTGCTGCCCAACGGATTGGCGATGGCAACATTGCCCCTACGCACCGCTTCCAATAAGCCAGCAACACCTAAGCGAGAATCGCTACGCAATGACAAGGGATCGCAAAAGCTGTCGTCAACCCGGCGCAAAATGACATCGACGGGCTGCAAGCCTTCTAAAGATTTTAACCAGACATAACCATCGCGTACTGCCAAATCGTCACCCTGCACCAAGGTGTAACCCAAATACGAGGCTAAATACGCATGTTCAAAATAGGTTTCATTGAACGGCCCTGGCGTTAATACCACGATGCGCGGGTTTTCTTTATTGTGTTTGGCAAGCCCGCTGAGGCCTTTGTTGAAATGTTTAAAAAAGCCCGCCAAGCGATGTACACGGGTTTCTTGGAAAATATCCGGCAGGATACGGGTCATCACGGTGCGGTTCTCTAACGCATAACCTGATCCGGAGGGTGCTTGGGTACGGTCATCCAGCACCCATAAGCGCCCTTTAGCGCCACGTACTAAGTTGGCGGAATACACCGATAGCTGTCTGGGCTGGTTTTGCAGCGTACCCATACAGGCATGAAGAAAACCTTGGTGGGAAAAAATCAATTCACTCGGTAACAGGCCTTTTTTTAGCAAGGTCTGTTTGCCGTAAATATCTTTTAGGATTAAATCCAACAGCTTTGCCCGCTGCTTTAAACCTGCTTCTATCACTACCCATTCGTCGTTGCTGATGAGCAAAGGGATAGGATCAAGCTGCCACGGACGGCTGAGTTTTTGGTCGTCGCCATAGACGTTATAGGTAACGCCATTTTCGCGTAACAAGCGCTGCGCTTCCCGGCGGCGGCGGTCGATTTCTTCGCTGCCCATGGTATCCAAGGCACTGATGAATTGCTCCCAATAAGGCAGGACTTTATGCTCAGTCGCGAGCATTTCGTCATAGATACCTAAGCGGGTTTCATAGTGCTGTACACCAATGCCACTATCACTGCTTGCGGTGCTGGAGGAGAATTGCTGGGATTTCATTGGCATGGTTATAACAGGCTAAGATAGGCAAAGCGATTGCCCTCGGTATTCGGCAAGTGGTGACCAGACAGGTGAAACCTATCTGGTCGCCCTATAAAAATACGCAGATCGTACTTTATCGCCCCTTATACCGTAAATCTAAGGTAAACGGATAGTCTTTACTGAGCTCTTCTGGTGGTGGTGCCATTGGTCTTGGTGTGCTGTCATTGAGCTCGAAGCGCGTTGATTGTGGTACGTCAACCGCTGTATTGGCCAACGCCGACAACGGCGGACGGATAACAACGCCAGGCGTATGCCCATAATCCCAAAAGCGGTTAATCCGCCGCGATTCGGCTTCAAAACTATTGACGGGGAAAGTATCGTAGCTACGTCCACCAGGATGGGCGACATGGTAAGTACAACCACCGATGGCATGACCATTCCAGCTATCAATAACATCAAAAATTAATGGCACGTGCGGGCTGATGGTTGGATGTAAAGCCGATGGCGGTTGCCATGCGCGGTAACGGATACCCGCGACATACTCGCCTTTACGATCAGTACGCCGCAACGGCAAGCGCCGTCCATTACAAACCAAGATGTAACGGCCTTCGGTGAAGCCAGTCACTTTCACTTGGATACGCTCTACCGAAGAATCCACATAACGCGCCGTACCGGAGCTGCTGACTTCTTCACCCAGTACATGCCAAGGCTCGATAGCGAAGCGCACTTCCAATTCCATGCCTTCAATAAAAGCCGTGCCGTAGCGTGGGAAACGGAATTCGAAAAATGGCGCTAACCATTCAAACTCAAAACCGTAACCTGCACGTTGTAAGTCTTTCACGACTTGCTTTAAGTCTTCTTCGACATAATGCGACAACATGAAACGGTCGTGTAATTCTGTTCCCCAATGGATAAGCTCATGTTTGTAAGGGTTACGCCAGAACCACGCAATCAAAGTACGCAACAACAGCGTTTGCACCAAGGCCATACGCGGATGTGGCGGCATTTCAAAGGCGCGTAATTCCAAAATACCTAAACGCCCTGTCGAGCTATCTGGCGAATACAATTTATCGATACAAAACTCAGAACGGTGGGTGTTGCCAGTAATGTCTGTCAACAAATGCCGCAATAAACGGTCAACCAACCACGGGGCTGGCACTTCGCCGTCGGGGATTTGTTGGAAAGCAATTTCCAATTCATACAGCTTCTCATCCCTGCCCTCATCAACACGCGGGGCTTGGCTGGTTGGACCAATGAACATGCCAGAAAACAAATACGATAAGCCTGGATGATGCTGCCAGTAAGTCAACAAACTACGCAACATATCTGGACGACGTAATAGCGGGCTATCCGCTGGGCTTTCTGCACCCAAGGTAATATGGTTGCCACCGCCTGTGCCCGTATGCCGTCCATCCAGCATAAATTTTTCCGTACCCAAACGCACTTGCCGGGCTTCTTCATAAAGGATGGTGGTTTTTTCCACCAGCTCATCCCAGCTTTTCGATGGGTGGATATTGACTTCGATAACGCCAGGATCAGGCGTAACCATCAAACGCTCGATACGGTAATCGCGCGGCGGCTCATAACCTTCGAGAACCACCGGCATTTTTAGGTTGTCAGCAGTGGCTTCGATGGCAGCAACCAGCTCTAAATAATGCTCCATCAACGACATCGGCGGCATGAAAATATAAATGCGGCCTTCGCGGGCTTCAATGACTAGCGCGGTATGCGGCACTTCCACATGCACAGTTTCCACATCCGCCGCTTCTTGGGCGATTACCTCAGGATGGTCTTTGCCGTGTTCTTCAAAATAACTGTAACGGCGGGTGACTTCACCGTAAAAATCCCCTAAGGCTGGCAATTCGGTGAATAAGCTTTGCGGCTCTTGGGTATCGCGTTTGTCAGGGGCAACCCATGGCAAGCTGTTTAATGGCATTCGCATACCCATCGGCGAATTGCCTGGGATCAGGAACATAGTATCGCGACGGAAGCGCCACGGGCCACTTTTCCACGTTTGGTTAAACCAGTTCCATTTAATCGGCAAGCTGAAACCCACTGGCTCACCCAAGTCACCGTTCAATAATTTGCTTAAGGTTTTGCGCTCAATCGGGTCTTTTAGATTGCTATCTAATGGGTTGACGTTTTCTGGCAAGCTGTTTTCTTGCCAAGCGTAGTAAAAGCTATCTTCAAAACCAGCAACAACGTAACGCGGATTAATGCCTAAGCGGCGGCTAAGTTGTTTGATAAAGGTTTCGGCATCGTTAACGGTATGCCCGTAATCTTTGTTGATGTCCGCCAGCAATGCCGGATTGCGCCACATATCCACGCCATCTTTACGCCAGAAAATACCGTATTGCCAACGCGGCACAGGTTCACCGGGATACCATTTGCCTTGTCCGTAATGCAGCATGGCGCCTTTGGAAAACACATCGCGTAAGCGTTTGGTCAGTTCTTGGGCGCGCTCGCGTTTGTGTGCACCATCAGCAAGGGTATTCCACTGGTCGCCTTCCATATCATCAATGGAAACAAAGGTCGGCTCGCCGCCCATGGTCAAACGCACATCATCGGCTTCCAATTGTTTATCAACCAATTTGCCGAGTGCATCGATTTGATACCATTGTTCGTCGGAATATGGTCTGGTAACCCGTGGGTCTTCATGCAAACGTTGTACGGTATTGCTGAAAGCAAATTCCACTTCACATTCATCAATCGCGCCAGTCACCGGGGCGGCACTGGCAGGATCAGGCGTACACGCTAAGGGGATATGGCCTTCGCCTGCCAATAAACCAGAAGTTGGGTCTAAACCTATCCAGCCTGCACCGGGGATATACACTTCTGTCCATGCGTGTAAATCGGTGAAATCTTGTTCTGGGCCAGACGGGCCGTCCAAGGATTTGATGTCGGCAGTCAATTGCACTAAATAGCCGGAGACAAACCGCGCCGCCAAGCCTAAATGCCGGAAAATCTGCACTAACAACCACGCGGAATCGCGGCAAGAGCCACTGCGTTTCAGCAAGGTTTCTTCGCAAGTTTGCACACCCACTTCCATGCGGATGTTGTAGCTGATGTCCAGATAAACGCTGCGGTTAACATCCACCAAGAAATCGTTGATATTGCGTTTTTTCAAATCGAAACTTTCTATCCATCCCGCCAATAATGGCCCGTCTTCAGCAATTTCCAGATACGGTTGCAGTTCTTTTAAAGTATTTTCGTCGTAGTTGAACGGGTAATGCTCGGCGTAATCTTCAACAAAAAAATCGAACGGGTTGATGACGGTCATGTCGGCAATTACTTCGACTTCCACGACCAATTCCCGGCATTTTTCCGGAAAAACCACCCGACCTAAAATATTGCCGAATGGATCTTGTTGCCAATTGATGAAATGGTCTTTAGGTTCAATACGCAGACTGTAACCTTTAATAGGCGTTCGGCTATGCACAGCAGGCCGCAAACGGAACACGTGCGGCGACAAATTGACCGGACGGTCAAAGCTATAGGTGGTTTTATGGTTAATAGCCACTTTTATGGTCATAGTGTTTTCCTGTTGCCTGATTTGTTTGTTTCAATTATTGGTAGCGCAATAAAACTTGCAGATAACCGTCGCTTCACTGCCATTTTTGTGCTTCGCTTTCTATCCGTATCAGTTCTTCCTCAATGCCAGCGGCTAAGGTCAATTCTGCGACATTATCTTTATGAAAATAACCCTTAAAATCACCAAAGCGCTGCACATATTCAATTATCAATGATGAATGCTCAGAAGCACTGGAAAAAATCTGTTTTAGCCCTTCGGATTTTGAACCGATAACATCCAGTAAAAAACTCTTGCCCTGCTCGCGGATGGCATCGACCACATAATCAATATTTTCCGTACCATGCACCGCGCCATCTTTTACACCCATGGCGATATGATGCAGCCTTGGCCCATAATTGCGGACAAAATTTTCTGTCGGCGAAGGGAATATCTTCAAATGGTTGACGAAATACGGGGTGTTATTGGCAGAGAACACCTTAGCCGGGCTATGTAATTCATTCGCATAATGGATGCTTTTGGTGACATTGGTGGTGGAATTTTGATCGACAATATCCAGCGACCCCCAATAGTAATAACTCGATAACGACAACCATTCCAAAACCGCAACCTCCCGATTTTGGCTATAAATACGGGTAGCCAAGTGATCGACAGGCAATATCAGGCCATAAATACCCAGCTCTTGTTGGCGCTGTTTGGCTTGCGCGCAAACCTCGCTGGCTTCGGTATTGATGAAACTGACACCCAATTGGTAGTGTTTTTCCTCACCTTTTTGCCGTTGGCAATAGGCGACAATATTATGGGTATACGGCGACGGCTTACTAATGGCAAAGTTGCGCGGCAACTCCAGCCGTAACATCTCGGATTCCGAGAAAAAGCTAAAACCGCGTTTTTGCTGTAGTTTGACCACTTCTTGCAGATCAGTCACCCGCAACACTTCGCCAATGTAACGGCTATGGGGTTTTTCTGAGCCAACCGGATAAACTTCATTGAGACTGCGGAAAATGCCGCGTATGCCTTCGTGCTTAACTTCCCGCACTATCAAATCCGGACTGCTGTCATCAGCCCGCATAACGTGCGTCCAGTGGGAATCGCTTTCTAAGGTATACAGATAGCAATACGCCGACATCAAGGACAATTCCGCGATGTATTCTATGGATTTGCCCGGATCGACGGTCAACATCATGGCATCAATTTCGTGGATGCTTTCTGTTAATCCTAAGCTGTCGCGCTCTTCGAGTAATTTATGACGGTATTCATAAAAAAAAGCCGAATTTTTTTTATCCTCATAGATAGGAAACGATAAGGAAGATAGTTGGGTGTTCATACAAGCCTCAGAGATAGTCCCAATGTTTTAGCAAGCACTATACCAACTATTAATCGGCGCGTACCGACATGTTGGACGTTGTGAGTTTTTCAACTCATAAACAACCGCTTACCGTGCAAACCAACCAATCGCCAAAAACCGCTGCCGCCTGAATAGTTGAAGGTATTTTTTTAAACAGGATGAACAGCAGTGATGACAAAATGGATACCAAACAAAGTGCACTAT
Organism: uncultured Methylococcaceae bacterium; assembly: GCA_903928685.1. GTDB lineage: Bacteria > Pseudomonadota > Gammaproteobacteria > Methylococcales > Methylomonadaceae > Methylovulum. Next base: position 23,849 of record CAIYRS010000001.1, on the reverse strand, counting down.
TTTGGCGCAAAACACTACGAATAAACAGCCTTTGCACTGATAGTGCAAAAAATTTAATTTTGTTGAATATATTTGGTGCAATAATTTTCTGGCGAGGTTTAGCGCCGCTAATCGCGCCTTTAGAAATCAAAATAATTTAATTAAATTCAATTACTTGAAATTTAAAAACAACATTGGCATCAATTCTGCTTTAAGTATTACACGCTCTCAACTGCGTGTTTGACCTCCTCGTGATATTTTTGCTTTTTGTCGGAAGCAATAGCGCGATAACCTAAAACTCCTAGGTATCGCGCTTTTTTTTGTCCAAAATTAGCAAACCGCAATGCGAAACCACTCAGCCATCACACGCAATATGACCGTGAACGCCGCAAACAAGCGGAAATTTTCAGGTTTTTAGTATAATTCCCCGCCTATTTCCCCACTTCGACTACTTACATCCACCATGACTGACAGCATTCTTGGCTTTTTAGATAAACACCGCACCATTGCCGCCCCCGGTTTTAACCGCTGGCTGGTGCCGCCAGCCGCGCTAGCCATCCACCTCTGTATCGGCATGGCCTATGGTTTCTCGGTATTTTGGTTGCCGCTGTCAAAAGCGGTCGGCATTAAAGAAGCGGTGGCTTGCGCTGCTGATATTGGCTTTTTTCAAGAATTATTTGTCACCGATTGCGATTGGAAAATCGCTACCTTGGGCTGGATGTACACTTTATTTTTTGTGTTCTTAGGTTCATCTGCAGCGCTTTGGGGTGGATGGCTAGAAAAAGTCGGGCCACGCAAAGCCGCTGTGGTTAGCACCTGTTGCTGGTGTGGCGGCATGTTATTTTCCGCGCTCGGCATTTACTTGCACCAATTTTGGATGATGTTATTGGGTTCTGGCGTTATTGGCGGCATCGGTTTAGGCCTGGGTTATATCTCCCCAGTTTCAACCTTAATCAAATGGTTTCCTGACCGTCGCGGCATGGCAACGGGCATGGCGATTATGGGATTTGGTGGTGGGGCGATGATCGGCTCGCCATTAGCAACGCTATTGATGAAGCAATTTGCTAGCGCAACCGATGTCGGCGTTATGCCGACTTTTGTGGTAATGGCGTTGATTTATCTGGTGTTTATGTTGACTGGGGCATTAAGTTACCGCATCCCCGCTGAAGACTGGCAACCTAAAGGCTGGACGCCCAAAGTCATCGCCAAAAACAGCATGATTACCCAACACCATGTCGATGTAAAAGATGTCTTCAAAATCAAGCAATTCTGGCTATTGTGGGGGGTATTGTGCATGAACGTCAGCGCAGGTATCGGCGTTATCGGCATGTCGTCGCCGATGTTGCAAGAAGTCTTCGGCGGCAAATTGATTGGCCTTGATAAAACCTACAACGAGTTAGACAAACCCCAGCTAGCCGCCATTGCCGCTGTCGCCGCCGGATTTACCGCTTTACTCAGCCTATTCAATATCGGCGGACGATTTTTTTGGGCGAGCATGTCCGACAAATTAGGCCGCAAACTCACTTTTATCACCTTCTTTGTGTTAGGTTGCGGGCTGTTCATTAGCGTACCAGGCAGCGCCCAAGCGGGCGACAAACTGCTATTCGTGTGCGCCTTCTGCATCATCTTAAGCATGTATGGCGGCGGCTTTGCCACCATCCCCGCGTACTTGGCGGATTTATTCGGCACTCGTATGGTCGGGGCAATACACGGACGCTTACTGACCGCTTGGGCAACCGCTGGCATCCTAGGGCCCGTGATTGTCAACTACATGCGCGAATACCAACTGAGCATTGGCATCCCGCGCGAACAAGCCTACAACCAAACCATGTTGGTGTTAGCTGGCATGTTGCTGATTGGCTTAGCCTGCAACCTGTTAATCAAACCCGTCGCCAGCAAATGGTTTATTGATGATAGTGAATCCCCGCAGGCAAGCCCAGAATTGCCAATTGCCACAACCGCCACAAAGCCAATTACAGCAACCAGCAGCACCCATCCCATTTGGTTACTGCTAGCGTGGTCAATAGTCGCCATCCCCTTGGCTTGGGGCATATACAAGACCTTGATTAATGCCGCTAAATTCTTTTCTTAAACGGACTTATCAAAAGTTTTGGCAGTGGCTGATGTAGTATAATCACGGTTTTTACTTACCACCGTTACGCAGTAACGTAATTTTCCCGTTTGCCGCGTCGAGCACCGGAGTATTTGTCGGGAATAGCCCGAAGGGGTGCGGCAGGGATGCCGCACGGCGGCAGATGGGCAGGAAGCCCATTCTGCTGCCCTCCCGACAAATGCGAGGAGCGCAAGACATGAGCGGCAACCGGGCCGCCTTTTCTTTGGTTACTTGCTTTTGGCGGCGCAAAAGAAAGTAACTCGCCTTCGGGTGCGAGAACCCGATTTAAAAAACATCGCGATAGCGATTCATTATTATTGACTTCCATATCGCAGAAAGTGTCTGCGTAATATCAGTTACTCAACCAAGGAATCCCAATGTCCATTTCGCTCGCCGTCCTTGAAGAAATCGTTCGCCAAGCCGGCAAGATAGCCTTAACGCATTTTAATGATTTGCACCAATTGGCTATCAACAAAAAAAGCCCACGCGATTACGTTACGGCTGCCGACGTTGAAGTAGAAGCTTTTTTACAAGCGCAATTGCTGCAACATTGCCCTGAATACGGCTTTTGGGGCGAAGAAAGTGGGCAATCTGCCAACCAAGCAGACCGCTGGATTGTTGACCCGATTGACGGCACACATTCATTTTCTAAAGGCCAATATTTTTGGTCGATCAGCGTCGCCTTAGAAATCGGCGGTGAACTGACGATGGGTGCAGTGTACGCGCCAGCGTTAGACGATTTTTATTGTGCGGAAAAAGGCCGAGGCGCATTCAAAAACGGCAAAGCTATCAGCGTATCGCCAGAAACCAGCTTGGATAACAGCATGATAGCCACTGGTTTTGCCTGTTTGCGTTCTTACTTAACGGAAAACAATCTGGAACGCTTCTGCCGTATCGCCCAAAAAACCGCCGGACAACGGCGTTTAGGTTCAGCAGCAATGGATTTATGTTTAGTTGCCGACGGGCAAGTTGATGCTTTCTGGGAACAAGAACTGAATTTATACGATGTTGCCGCAGGCGCATTAATCGCCTTAGAAGCGGGCGGCACAGTCACCGACTTTAAAGGCAATGCCGGGATTTTTCCTAAGCAAATCTTAGCAACCAACGGCAAATTATTAGGTCAATTATTGCCACTGATGTAACGGTTACTGCAATCTGCCGAGGCGTTTGGCTAAAAAACTTTCTGCTTGGTATCAAGAAAACGCCAGACCTTTCAGGTTTTTAAAACCTGAAAGGTCTTCATTATGAAGATTGCTTGCCAAACGCCTAATCGCCAGCCCCCGAACCCACAGGAACCCGTAATGAAAGTATTGGCTTTATATAGCATTAAAGGTGGTGTCGGCAAAACCGCAGGCGCGGTCAATCTGGCCTATCTTGCCGCCCGCAACGGCTTTAAAACCTTGGTTTGGGATCTTGATCCACAAGGCGCCAGCAGCTTTTATTTCCGCATTAAACCCAAAGTGAAAGGCGGCGGCAAAAATCTGATCGCAGGCAAGCGCGAGCTGGACGATGTCATCAAAGGTACCGATTTTGACAATTTAGACTTATTGCCCGCTGACTTCTCTTTCCGGCATTTTGATTTAGTCTTGGATGATAAAAAAAAGCCGACCCAACAATTAAAAAAACGCCTGAAATCCTTAGAAGATGACTACGATTTTGTCATTTTGGATTGCCCGCCGAATATATCTTTACTGTCCGAAGCCGTTTTTGTCGCCGCTGATGCCATAGTTTCCCCCATCATCCCGACCACGCTATCTTTGCGGACACTCGAACAATTAAAAAAATTTATTGCCGAAAACGGCCTGGAAGGCTTGCCGCTGCTACCGTTTTTTTCCATGGTCGATCGCCGCAAAAAAATGCACACCGACACCATGCAGCAGCTTCGGGACAGCCATGCAGACATGTTAAGCACAGTTATCCCTTACGCCAGCGATATTGAACGCATGGGTTTGGAGCGTATGCCCTTAGCCGCTTTCACCAAAAAAAGTCCGTCTACCCTCGCCTATCAGGCGTTGTGGGAAGAAGTGGCTGCGCGATTGCAGGTTTGAGTAGCTGTTTTTTTCCACGAACGGCACGAAAAGACACGAAAAACAAATGGATTGGAACTCAAAGTAGTAATGAGTAGCCGATATGTAGCTTGACGATCATTCCCACGCTCTGCGTCACTGCCATTAAGTTAAGGAAAAAATGATATGAACCAGAGACTTAAGCCGTTCGTGCTGAGCTTGTCGAAGCATGAATGGTTCAAGTATCTGCTCACGGATTTTTCCATTCATCCTTCGACAAGCTCAGGACGAACGGAAAAATCCTGCCACATCCAGTCTATCCTATTGATAGGAAATGTTAATTCTTAACTTAATGGCAGTGACGCAGAGCGTGGGAACGATAGGACGATAATGACCATCGACTTTTTCGTGCCTTTTCGTGTCGTTCGTGGACAAACAAGCTTTTACCCCCTCATCAGTGCTTCAACATTAAGGTCTACTATGGCAAACACTGACAAACTCGATACCACCCAGTTTTTGCAACAGCAATTGCAAGAAGTCATCACTTTGCTTGAAAAACAGCAGCTGGAAAAGCAATTGGTAGAGCGAGGGCCTGCCACCCACCATGACTTGGTAGAAACCTTGTTGCATAAAGAGCAGCAAGCGCGGCTACAAGAAAAATTCAACTTATTGCATCCGGCAGATATTGCCTACATCCTAGAGTCGCTGCCTTTAGGCCAACGTAAAATCGCCTGGGAAGCCATCAAAACCGAACACGACGGGCAAGTGCTGTTGGAAGTTTCCGACGCGGTACGGCATACCCTTATTTCCGGCATGGCACCGGAAGAATTAGCCAGCGTCGCAGGCACTTTGGATACTGACGAACTCGCCGACTTGGCTGCCGATTTGCCAAAGCGGGCGATGTTAAAAATCCTGCGCTCGTTAAATAGCAGCGAACGCAGCCATTTAAACAGCATCTTGGCATATCAGGACAACCAAGTGGGTGCGTTGATGGATTTCGGCATGATTACCATCCGCGACGACCTCAACCTAAAAGCCATCTCCTCTTACATCCGCAAACTCGGCAAATTGCCTAGCCATACCGACAAACTGTTTGTCGTTGACCAACACAATCGGGTCAAAGGCATTCTGCCCTTGCAACGGCTGCTGACCCACCCGCCTATGCAACAAGTCGCCGACGTCATGGTCACCGATTTTGTGCTCTTCCAAACCGACCAAGACACCGCCGATGCCGCCCGCGCTTTTGAGCGTTATAACCTGATTTCTGCGCCCGTAGTTAACGAGCAACAAGAATTACAAGGGCGTTTATGCGTGGACAGCATCTTGGATTTTATCCGCGAAAAAAGCGATGACGACATGCTCAGCCAAGCGGGCGTGGTTGAAGATGAAGATTTGTTTTCCAGCGTCTGGAAAAGCGCCAGTAACCGCTGGGGTTGGCTGTTGATAAACATCGCCACTGCCTTTGCCTCCACGCGCATCATCAGCCTGTTTGAAGACGTGATTTTGCAACTGGTCGCCTTGGCTTCGTTAATGCCGATCGTTGCGGCAATGGGCGGCAACTCTGGCAACCAAACCAGCATGTTAATTATCCGCTCCCTAGCCTTAGGGCAAATCACCTCCGCCAATGTCTATCGGCTGATAAAAAAGGAATTGACCCTAGCATTGCTAAACGGCACGTTGATTGGGCTGATTATGGGCTTACTGGGATTTTTGTTATACCGCGACACCGCCATCGCGTGTGTGATGGCGATTGCCATGTTCATTAATTTATTAGTCGCGGTCATGGTCGGCATCAGCATCCCCTTACTGCGCCATAAATTTGGCAAAGACCCCGCCGTTGGTACTAGCGTTATCCTGACTTCCATCACCGATTCGATGGGCTTTTTTATTGTCTTAGGTTTGGCGAGCTGGTTTTTACTGAAGTGATGAAAGGCAGCGCGTTATAATTTTGGCGAAAGGCAAAAATAATCGGCTGTTTTGGGCAACTTTATTTTTTAGGTAAACATATGGGCTTGGCGCTTAAAAATTCAGATTACTACTGCTACGGCGATTACCTTAGCTGGTCGGATGATGCCCGCTATGAACTCATCGATGGCGAAGCCTATTTCATGTCACCCGCGCCGGATTTACCGCATCAAGATATTGCTGGGGAAGTTTATTTCCAACTCCGCCAAGGCTTAAAAGGCAAACCTTGCCGCGCCTTTATTGCGCCTGTAGATGTGCGTCTACCGAAAGCAGATGAAGCCGATGAGCGTATTGATACCGTGGTGCAACCGGATGTTTTGGTAGTATGCGATGCCAGCAAACTTGACCGACGTGGCGTACGCGGTGCGCCGGATTGGATTTTGGAAGTGCTGTCGCCATCTACCGCCAGCCACGACCAAATCAAAAAACGCCAACTATACGAACGCCACGGTGTTAAAGAATATTGGCTGGTGCATCCGGTTGATAAAGTGCTGACCATCTACCGACTAGAAAACCACGAATACGGCAAACCCGAATTGTACGAACTGCAAGGCATTACCCCAATCAGCGTGTTGGCTGATTTGCCGATAACCTGGGATGAACTTGCTGCCCGCTTACCCAACGGCTATTAACGGATATTACGCATTCGTCCACGAACCACACGAAAAGGCACGAAAATTACTGCAAGTAATGATGAATAAATCGTCCTGCATACAACCACCGCCAGCTCAAAGTATGAGTAGCCGAAACATATAAATTTAGTGAGGAGTCAAAAAACATGTTTTTTGATGCCATCTTTAGAAAACCAACATTACGTTATTTTTTACCACTACCAACTTTCGTGTCTTTTCGTGTGGTTCGTGGACAAAATAAACTGATATAACGCCTGCTATTAAACCTTACACAAAAATAAACATTATGGGCTTAGCACTTAAAAATGCAGATTACTACTGCTACGGCGATTACCTCAACTGGTCGGACGATGCCCGTTACGAACTCATCGATGGCGAAGCCTATTTCATGTCGCCCGCGCCGGATTTGCCGCATCAGGATATTGCCGGAGAAATCTACCGCCAAATCGCCAATGCTTTAATCGGCAAACCCTGCCGCGCCTTTATTGCGCCTGTAGATGTGCGTCTACCGAAAGCAGATGAAGCCGATGAGCGAATTGATACCGTGGTGCAACCGGATGTTTTGGTAGTCTGCGATGCCAGCAAACTTGACCGACGTGGCGTACGCGGTGCGCCAGACTGGATTTTGGAAGTGCTGTCGCCATCTACCGCCAGCCACGACCAAATCAAAAAACGCCAACTTTACGAACGCCACGGCGTTAAAGAATACTGGCTGGTGCATCCCGTCGATAAAGTGCTGACCATCTACCGACTAGAAAACCACGAATACGGCAAACCCGAATTGTACGAACTGCAAGGCATTACACCAATCAGCGTGTTGGCTGATTTGCCGATAACCTGGGATGAACTTGCCGCCCGCTTACCCAACGATTACTAACTTTCACTTATCTTTGCAAACATGAAAATTGCTCCTCTATTGGCCTTCACCGCCACCTTAGTTTTAGCCGCTTGCCAACAACCGCCCGCAGAAGTGCAAAAATTTTCTGGCGCAGCTCAAGGCACTACTTACCATATCAGTTACTGGACAGGGCAAAACACCGATGCCGCTGCCATCAAAAAAAGCACGGATGACGAATTCGCCAGACTGGATAAATTACTATCTAATTACCGTCCCGATTCACTCATTGAACAATTTAACGCCGTAAAAACCACCGATCCCCAAGCGGTTTCTGGTGAAATCGTGGAGCTGATTATTCAAGCGCGGGTAGTCAGTGAAGCCAGCAACGGTTGTTATGACTTGACCATCAACCCGTTGTTTAAATTATGGGGTTTTAAGGGCGATAAACTAACGCCACCCGATGCGGCAACCCTGAAAGCCACGCTGCAACAAGTCGGTTTTAAGCAATTGGAAATTACCGATGCCGAGCATTTACGCAAACTCAATCCCAATTTAACGGTGGATGTTTCTTCAATCGCCCAAGGGTATAGCGTAAAACGCATTGCCAGCTTATTAGAACAACAAGGCATCAACGATTATTTGGTAGAAATTGGCGGCGAACTGCAAACCCGTGGCAAAAAGCCGGACGGCGAACCTTGGCGCGTCGCCTTGGAAAAACCGGTTTCCGAACAACGCACCATGCAGAAAGTGGTTACCATCAACCGCAGCGAACCGATTGCCATCATGACTTCCGGCTCGTATCGGCATTATTTTGATGTTGATGGCAAACGCTACAGCCATATTTTGGATGCCACAGTTGGAGTACCAGTAACCCACAATACCGTTTCTGTGACTGTAATTGATGATGACCCGACCAAAGCCGATGCCTGGTCTACCGCATTAATGTGCCTAGGACGGGAAGCCGGATTAGCTGCCGCCAACAAAGCCGGAATAGCCGCCTTGTTTATTGAACACCAAGGCGAAGCGTTTAATGAGTTTTCCAGCACTGCGTTGACCAGTTTGTCGACAATCACCATCAAATAATTGATGGCACATACCAGAGGACAACTGATGAGCAATTTATACGGCGACCAGCATTTTGCCTTTCAAGACAAATTTGATACCCGCAACATGGCGGAACGCATCGGGCAAATAATCGTTGCCGAGGAAATGGATGACCAGCATAAAGGCTTTATCGAAAGCCGCGATTTGTTCTTTTTGACCACCATTGACCATCGCGGCTTTCCAAGCTGTTCATACAAAGGCGGCACCGTCGGCTTCGTAAAAGTGCTAGACAGCAAAACCATTGTCTTCCCCAGTTACGATGGCAATGGCATGTTTTTGTCGATGGGCAACATCACCAACAACAATAAAGTCGGCCTGTTGTTTATTGATTTTGAAACCCCGCATCGCCTACGCGTGCATGGCGAGGCTACAGTGAGTGACAACGATCCACTGCTTGCCGATTTTTTCGGCGCAGAATTGCTGGTGCGGGTGACCATTAGCGAAGTATTCATCAACTGCCCGCGTTACATCCATCGCTATCAACGCCTACAAATATCAAAATACGCGCCACAATGCGATAAAGCCACGCCGTTACCACAATGGAAACGCATCGACGCCCTGCAAGATGTCTTGCCAAAACGTGACCAAAATACCGCCGAAACCTTGGGCGGCACTATTACCCCAGAAGAATACGGAGCGATGGTGATGGGTGGCGACGCCTAAGCTGATGATTGCTGTCGTTATTTTTTGTCCACGAACGGCACGAAAAAACACGAACTTAAATGAGTTGAATTTGGCTTAAAACCATTAAGCGTCGATTTCACAATACCCAGCCAAAATCGGATAAAGCTATCTAAACTATTTTTCGTGTCTTTTCGTGCCGTTCGTGGACAAATACTCAGTCCACTTTCAGCAACCATCCATCACTGCCCTTGCAGTCGTTATGGCCATCGGCGCTGATGTTGATCCGTACAAAATCGGCAGCTATAGAAGCTGGCAAACTGCCATTAACGGCAAAACCGCTATTTTTTGGCGTCACCGTCACAGCCACGGGCGAGCCTTTAACGGTAACTTCTAGGCTATCTGGATTGGTATTTGCCGAAGCGACAAAGGAAAAATGTCCGCCAACCGCAATCTGGGCATTATTGGCAGGGGTAAATTCAGAAAACTTCGGTTTGGCGCAGGCTTTTTTGCTGCTGCTACTGCTCCCATAAGCCCAAACCGTATTGCTCATCGCCATAACTACCAAAAGCAGCAACGCGTTAGTTAATTTCATTTTTAGCCTCTCACTTTATTATTATTTTGCTGTTGATTAGCTAATTTACCGCTGATGCCCCGCATGTAAAGGTTTATGCCGAAAAGCACTTAACTTATTTGCCGACAAACACTACACTGTCCGAACGTACTTGATGCTAATACCGAAAAACTAGCCACACCTCCCCGGCTAGCCATTATTGGTAAAACCAAAGTGCATTCTTAACCCCTTTATCTCTCTAAAAACCTTATGACCTACAAAATAGCCAATAAAATCACCAGTTACAAAGTGCTGTCTGAAGACGACAAAGCCGCCGCCAATAAAGCCGAACTTGAAGCGAAAACCAACAATTTGGAAAGCATGCACGAAAACGTGACACGCCCAGAAATCTTGTACGGTTCGACTTATAAAATCAAAACCCCGCAATCGGAACATGCCTTATATATCACCATCAACGACATGATTCTGAACCAAGGCACCGAGCATGAAGAACGCCGTCCTTATGAAGTGTTCATCAACTCCAAAAATATGGAGCATTTCCAATGGGTATTGGCGTTGACGCGGGTTATTTCCGCCGTGTTCCGTAAAGGCGGCGACACCTGCTTTTTAGTGGATGAATTAAAAGCGGTATTTGACCCGAAAGGCGGTTATTTCAAAAAAGGCGGGGTATTTATGCCGTCATTAGTGGCAGAAATCGGCTGCGCGATTGAATCGCACTTAAAAAGCATCGGCATGTTGCAAGACTCAGAACTCAGCGTAGACCACAAAAACTTCTTAGCCGCTAAACGCCAAGAATTTGATGCTATCTATGCCGACAGCACCAATTTGGATGACGAAGGCGCATTCCCCGCACAAGCCTTGTTATGCAGCAAATGCCAAACCAAAGCTGTCGTGCTAATGGATGGCTGTATGACTTGTTTGAATTGTGGCGATAGTAAGTGCGGCTAAGGCTGCTCAAGTACTTAATCAACGCAAGCTAGCCGCCGGATACATAAGTACAAACCTGCCAATCCTTTGCGGTTTGGCAGGATTTATGCCTGAAAACTTATTCACCCGCTTCACCTTCAAAATCTCTAAGCTATGCAGCTCCAGGTAAAATTTACAGATGACTCGATTATCATTTATCGGGAAAAATGGGACGCCATCCTTACACAACTGGTATTGGCTATCGTATGCCTTGCCATCGCCAGCACCTTCTATTTTCTGGGAGCTGATAAAGCCCCACCCGCTTTTTTGATAATTTTTTGTGGCATGTTTGCATTTATCGGAACCGCGATGCTGGCAACGCTGCCTCGGCAAAGCAAAAAAATCTTCGCTAACGATGGCGCACAAATCATGGTCACTAACCCCACTGGAATCAGCGTGATGCCTTATTTCGGTAGTGCGGCAAAGTATAATGCGTGGAGTTCTCTGTCCGAACTTATCCTAACGGAAAAGCTACAGATAACCGAAAGGCACGCAGACGATAATGGTTTTTTTCGCCATCAATTAATCTTACTGTTTACTGCCGATGCCCATAGAAAGGGACACTGGCTAAATGAACTCGGCTCAGGTATCACAAAGTCTGGTGAAGGCCGCGCTTATCTAAGCTGTGACTATCCGAAAAAATATCGAGATGACATTTACTTGGCTTTGAAAAAGCTAGTGCCAAGTAACGTAGGAATACGTATCTGTACCAAAGTGGAATTTAACCGCAAACTTGGTAAGGATAGTTATTAAAATTCGCTAGAACGCATTTTAAAAATTGGCAGCAGTAAAAATTTAAATGGTCATCTGAAAACGGCGTCAAAAAATATGTTTTTTAATACCAACATTGAGAAATCGCATCACATTGATTTTTGCCCTCCAAAAAATAAATCTTCCAACATAGCACGTTGGATATAGCCTTGCAGCATACCTAGAGTAGAGAATCTATTATGACCCCCAACATGACCACTATCTTTGACGGCATTGTCTTCTCACATTACGGACAGGCGTACATACATTTCAAGGGCACCTATGACTACGCCGAAAACGTGCGCCTTGGGCAAGTTAATGGCTTGCTTGGCGCGGTGCAAGCGACAACACTGTTCTTAACTTTTGGCCTGCACACAGGTAATGTCAGGCTTTGTATAAAAGTCTCCGAGCAAGAACCCGCTGTTGATGATTCTTGGGAAGAGATCGTCGAAGCCTCGTTCATCATGTCGGAAGGCAAGGAATTGGGACTTTCCGACTGGAATGGGGAAATCTGGCAACCAATCCCCATCGCCGCTGGCAGCTATCGCGTCCGTTACTCCGCCTGTCGATTTAACGAAGCCGAGGATTTGCCGGAATCCGATAACGAGCCAGAGCCAATCGAACGCTACGAGGTTATTTTTTGGCAAGCGCCTTATCAAGCAGACAAGATACTGAAAGTCACAACCCCATCCGCCCAGTATTGGCATGATGTCGCCCAAGGCAAAGCACGGTAGATTTATGATTTATATATGGATGATATGCCGTTTTATTTTCAATAAAAGGCTTGGGGACTTTGCGATAATCCTGCCGTAAACATTACAGCTGATTAGCTTTCTGGGGCTTTACATTCCCAAGCGCTATGCTTGGGAATGTCGTCGTGGACGTACTAGGCAATAATTTTAGCTAGCCAGTGCCACGCGTTTTTCTACTGCCGCCGCCAAACGGGCATTTTGGTTGCGTAATTCGGTGATGTAATGGCGTCTTAAGGTGGCATCTTGCGGAACTGGCAACTGCGCTGCACGTTTATTGAGGTTGTATTCTTGGATCATGGGAGTAACACCCGCCATAACGGCGACAAACAACATTCCTAGGGCAATCATTTCTATCATCTCGTTTACCTTTTCGCTTTATCTTAATTAGGGACACTTCAAGCCGCCCATTATTGCATAATACGAGGCCTTGTCAGTCATTTATAGTTCATAGCCAACACTATTTTTACTGCCTTGTTACCGATAATCTTGCCATTATTGAGACAATCGCCCACCCTCATACCTCCCTCCCAATTATGCAAGCAAACCCAGTTAACGCCGACAGCGTCGCTTTTCTGCCAATTGAACTACGCGAACCCACCCTGCGCCTGTTACAACAATGGCATGAGTGCCTTGCCGCCAACGCGCTTAATTTTGATGCCAACAGCGTAACCCAAACGGCGCTCAGCAAGGTTTGGGCTGCCAGTTTATTTGTTGCTGAAAACAGCATCCGCCAGCCGGAAATGCTGGTTGATTTATTCACCAGCGGCGATTTGGCAAATAACTACGACAACAACTGTTACAGCGAGCGTTTAGCGGGGTTATCGCCCCAAGATGAAGCCGATTTAATGCGGCAATTACGGCAATTTCGGCGGCGGGAAATGCTAAGAATTGCTTGGCGGGATTTGGCGGGTTGGGCGGATTTATCGGAAACGCTGATGGATTTATCGCTGTTAGCAGATACCTGCATTCAAGCTGCCTTGGCGTTTTTATACCAACAAGCCTGCCTAAAACGTGGCACACCGTTGTTGGCTGACGGCAGCCCGCAGCAATTGGTGGTTTTGGGCATGGGTAAATTGGGCGCGTATGAGCTGAATTTTTCTTCCGACATCGACTTGATTTTCGCCTACCCCGAAGATGGCGTGTTACCTGACCGTAAAGCCAGCAGTTACGGGGAATTTTTTACCCGTCTGTGCCAAAGCTTGGTGAAAGTTTTGGATGAAATCACCGTAGATGGCTTTGTGTTCCGTACCGATATTCGCTTACGGCCTTATGGCGATAGCGGCGCAATCATTATGACCTTTGACGGCATGGAGCATTATTACCTAACCCAAGCCCGCGAATGGGAGCGCTACGCGATGATTAAAGCCCGGCAAGTAACAGGCGATTTTACCGCTGGCGCAGCATTGATGGCGATGTTGCAGCGCTTTGTTTATCGCCGCTATCTGGACTACGGCGCGTTTGCAGAATTGCGGTCTTTAAAAGCCCAAATCAGCCAAGAATTACAGCGCAAAGACCGTTTGGACAATATCAAACTGGGGAAAGGCGGTATCCGCGAGGTGGAATTTATAGGCCAAGCATTCCAATTGATTCGCGGCGGCACCGAGAAATCCTTGCAAATTCGCAGTATTACTGCGGTTCTGACAAAACTGGGCGAACTTGGCTTGTTATCAGAAACCGATGCGACGGCGTTAATTGCCAGCTATGGTTTTTTACGCCGTGTTGAAAACCACATCCAACAATATCAAGACAAACAAACCCATGACCTGCCAACCAATCCAGTCGCCAAAGCCAGTTTGGCGTATTCACTGGATTACCCCGATTGGGAAAGTTTCGCCGCCGCCTTAGCAACCGTCAGGGCGCAAGTGCATGGTGTTTTTGAGCAAGTGTTTGCCTTAACAAACCAACAGCCACCAGATGATGCCGCCAACATGTGGTTTGCCAGCAACGAAGACGCTGAATTGCTCGTCACCCTAAAAAACCACGGTTTCCAAAATAGCGCTGAAGCCTTAGCCGCTTTAAAACAATTTAAACACGCCCCAACCATCCGGCGACTTAGCAGCAAAGGCGCAGAAGTGGTCGATAGGCTGATGCCGCAATTACTTCGCGCCCTTAAAAGCCAAAGCCATCCCGACATCTGCCTACAACGGGTATTAGCCATTTTTGAGGCGGTCGCAGGCCGTACCGTGTATTTATCATTATTGGCAGAAAACCCGGATGCTTTGGCGCAACTGCTACGCTTAACCGCCGCTAGCCCTTGGATCAGTGATTATCTAGCACAGCATCCGATTTTATTTGATGAACTGGTCGACCCGCGCAGCTTATTTACACCGTTGCAAGCAGCGGATTTAGACAAGCAATTAAGCAAATTACTGGCAGCGCAGGATCAATCCGACGAAGAACAATTAATGAATACACTGCGGCAATTTAAGCAACAACAGGTCTTAAAAGTTGCAGCGGCAGATATTAGCGACGTTATTCCCGTGATGGTGGTCAGCGATTATTTAAGCTACATCGCCGAAAGCCTTGTTAAACAAGCTGTTCAGCAAGCGTGGCAGTTATTGGTGGCAAAACATGGCTTGCCGCCAAACGCCTCCGCAGCGGCGTCCGGCTTTGCGGTATTGGCGTTTGGTAAATTGGGCGGGTTGGAATTGGGCTACGGCTCTGATTTGGACTTGGTATTTATCTGCGCTTATCCAGACGGACAGGCTTTAACCAACGGCGCAAAAGCCATAGCTTGCAGCCAATTTTATGGCCGACTAGGCCAAAAAGTCCGCCATTTACTGGATACCCAATTGCTATCTGGCGTGTGTTACGAGGTGGATATGCGTTTGCGGCCTAACGGGGATTCTGGGCTGTTAGTAAACCATATCGATTATTATGAAAATTATTTACGCCAACAAGCTTGGACGTGGGAACACCAAGCCTTAGTCCGCAGCCGTTTTGTCGCTGGCGACCCGCATTTACAATCCGATTTTCAAGCCATTAGACAGCGGATTTTATCTTTGCCACGCGCCTTAGAGCCTTTAAAAACCGAGGTACGGGAAATGCGCGAGAAAATGCGCGCGGTATTGCTCAAACCCACACCGGGACTGTTCGATTTAAAACAAGGCAACGGCGGCATTGCTGATATTGAATTTATGGTGCAGTTTTTGGTATTGGCCTATGCCGCCGACTACCCGCAATTGACCACCCATACCGATAATAATCGGCTATTGGCCAGTTTGGCTGACTGCCAATTACTGTCCGCAACTACCGCCTCGCTATTAAAGACCGCCTATTGCAGTTACCGCGATTTAGGCCACAAACAAGCCTTGCAAGGTATGAAAGCATTGATTGCAGAAGCGGAAGTGCTGGCGATAAAAACCCAGGTTGAGGGTGTTTGGCAGCAGTTGATGTTTTAGTACCGAAAGTTGGGTTGCTGAAATAATGATTAGCGACGACTGCCCGCAAACAAAATAGCCTTCAGAATTCGCCCTTAACTGCTGGACTTTCCTTAAGGGTCTCTCTATCATGCTGTTTCACTTAAACGTTTGCGTTATGAGGAATCACTGATGTTAGAAAAACAACAAGATGCACCAATGTTCAGATCATTTAACCAAAATAATCAGCTAGTTAGCTTAGGCGATTATGCAGGCGAAAAAATCATTGTTTTATATTTTTATCCGAAAGATGACACCCCAGGCTGTACTATTGAAGCCAATGACTTTACCCGTCTGGCGGATGAATTCGCGCAATTAGATGCGGTCGTTATTGGTGTCAGCAAAGACAATTGCGAAAGTCATGCTGCTTTTATCAGCAAATACGATTTAAAAGTGCAATTGCTTGCCGATACCACAGGCCAACTCTGCGAGAGCTTTGGCGTATGGCGGGAACGCGAGAAAAATGGCGTAAAAAGCATGGCTATTTTGCGTTCGACTTTTATCATTGATAAAGACGGCATTTTGGCGGACGTCAACTATGGGGTAAACCATGAAGGCCATGCTGAAGAAACGTTGGAAAAAATCAAAAAACTGGTCAATCCAGAACCTGAAGTTTTAACCGAGCAAGCATGAAGGTCGCAGGAATAAATCATATCAATATTGTGGTCACCGCTGAGCAATTGCCAGTGGTGACGGCATTCTACGAGCAAGTGCTGGGCTTACACCAAGGCTTCCGCACGGTTTCTAAACGCAACGGTGCGTGGTTATATGGCGGCGAACAGGCCATTATCCATTTATCGGAAGTGGTTGAACAACCCGCAACCAGCATCAACAGTTATTTTAACCATGTGGCGTTTAGCTGTTCCGGACTGGAAGCGGCGCTGGAACGCTTGGCAAACCACCAAGTTGATTACAGCATGGAATACCGCACCCCACCAGGTATGACACAGTTATTTTTCTATGACCCTGTGGGTATACGGATTGAATTGAATTTTGCTGGGGAAAAAGTGGCTTAGAGCAAGATTTTAAGCCGCTTGCACGGGAATGGCGTTTGATTGGCGCAACACTTGGTTGTTGGCGTCGAAGTACACTAAGGTAGGCTGATAATTCTGTAATTCTTGTTCGTCCAATTGCACATAAGCACAAACGATAATCAAATCGCCAGGGCAAGCCAAACGCGCTGCTGCCCCATTCACCGAAAATATCCCTGTACCCGCTTCTGCACGAATGGCGTAAGTGGTAAAACGCGCGCCATTGTTGACGTTGTAAATCTGTATCTGTTCGTATTCCCTGATGCCGCACAGGTCAAGAATATCCCCAGCAATTGCACAAGAACCTTCATAACCCAATTCAGAACGGGTCACTGTTGCCCTGTGTAATTTCGCTTTAAGCATCGTAACTTGCATAATTAAACACCGTAAATACGTTAAAAAAAGCGGCTGATTATCTATTAATTTTGCTATTTCATCAACCGCGACCGATATTCTAATCGGATATTGCCAAAAACTTACTTGGTAAAGCAAATATTATCTATCAATCGGGTACTGCCCAATTTTGCCGCGACCAGTAACACCAAATCATTATCGGCTGCGGTGGCTTTGGCTAAATCATGGCTGCGGCAAATACTAAAATAATCCGGTTGGAAACCAGCTTGTTGTAAAAACAGCAAACTTTGCTGCTCAACGTCTTCATAATCAACTCCAGCTAAAACCGCTGTTTTCGCCGCCAGTAAGGATTGGTATAAGCTAGTGGCGACAGCTTTTTGCCCGTCCGACAAATAACCGTTCCTAGAACTCATTGCCAAACCACTGGCTTCACGCACCGTATCGACACCAACTATCTGCACGGGCATGTTTAAGTCTTTCACCATGGTGCGGATTACCGCTAGCTGTTGGAAATCTTTTAAGCCAAACACCGCCACATCGGGCTGCACCATATTAAATAATTTGCAAACCACGGTCGCCACGCCAGCAAAATGTCCCGGCCTAAAAGCACCGCAGTAGTTATCGGAAATGCCATTAACCAACACCGTGGTTTTGGCATCCGGCAAATACATCTCCGCTACGCTTGGCATAAATACGAGATCAACGCCCAAAGGCTTGAGCTTATCAATATCATCCTGCTCAGTGCGCGGATAGCTGGCATAGTCTTCGCCAACACCAAACTGGCTAGGGTTGACAAAAATACTGATGACCACACGCTCCGCCAACTGGCGGGCTTCAGTAACCAATTGCAAATGCCCAGCGTGCAGATTGCCCATGGTGGGGACAAAAGCAATGCGCTGCGAGGATTGCCGCCAAGTTTTAAGGGCCTGTTGCAAGCCCGATAATTTATCAACAACTACCATAGCTTAAAAACTGTGCTCATCTGTAGGAAAACTTTGCTGCTTAACAGCCTGATGATAAGCGGCTATAGCGGTGTCAATCGCGCCATTACCTTCCATAAAGTTTTTGCTGAACTTGGGTTTTTTGCCGACACTAATATTGAGCATGTCATGCAACACCAGGACTTGCCCATCGCAATCAACGCCTGCGCCAATGCCAATCACAGGAATCTCCAACTGGCTGCTAATAGCTTTTGCCAAGCTTGCAGGTACGCATTCCAAAACCAACAGACTGGCGCCGGCTTGCTGTAATTTAAGGGCATCGTCGATCATTTGTTGCGCGGCGGCTGGTTCACGTCCTTGTACCGCATAACTGCCAAGTTGGTTGATAAACTGCGGCAGTAAGCCTAAATGCCCACAAACCGGAACGCCGTTGGCAACTAAAAAGCTGATAATGTCAACTTTTGCACCTTCCAGCTTTACCATTTGCACACCACCTTGCTGCATCAGTTTTGCTGCATTTTCGGCGGCTTGCTGGGGATTGGTGTAACTCATAAACGGCAAATCGGCGATTACTAAGGCACGTTTTTTGGTTTGGGTGACACAACGGCTGTGATAAACCATATCGGTCAAGGTAACAGGCAAGGTGCTATCGTGGCCTTGCACAGTCATGCCGAGGGAATCACCGACCAATATGACATCAATGCCTACTTGATCAAGTAAGGCGCTAAAACTGGCATCATAAGCAGTCAGGCAAGTTATTTTCTCGCCACGTTGCTTCATCGCCATTAAATCTTTAATAGTCAGGGCTTTATCAGTTGTTTTCGGCATACTAATCCAGACGTTTTAATCCAGCCAATGAGCAATTAGCCAATAAATCGGTAAGTTGGCCTTTGCCGGGTATGGAAAGTTCAGGGGCAATTTCATGCCAAGGATAAAGCACGAAAGAGCGCTCGGCGATACCAGGATGCGGAACAGTTAACATCGGCAAATCGATTTGTTGGTCGCCATACATCAAGATGTCCAAGTCCAAAGTGCGCGCGCCCCAACGTTCACCTGCCCGACAACGCCCGTGGGCATTTTCGATAACTTGCAAACTCTGCAGTAAATCTAACACAGAAAGTTCGGTGTCAATCGCCATCACTGCGTTGACATAATCAGGCTGGTCTTGCGGCCCCATCGGTAAGCTATGGTACAAACTAGAAAAAGCCCGTTCTTTAATGCCGACGGTAGCTGCTATCGCCGCCCTGGCTGATTTTAATTGCTCTAAAGGTGACGCAAGATTGCTGCCCAAGCCCAAATAGGCAGTGACAACAGGGGATTTGGAAATAGTCATGGATTAAACTTCAGTACTGGCAGAGCTGTCACTGCCTGCTTTTTTGCGGTAAGTTCTTCTGCGGGTGGATTTGCCGCCTTGGGATTTGCGTGGAGGCTGGGTCATACGGCGTTGCTCGCCTTCATCAGCGTGTTGATATTTATCCCACCACTGCGCCAATTCGGGATTTGCACCACCGGTTTCGGTACGCAACAACAGAAAATCGTATCCGGCACGAAAACGTGGATGGGTAATCAAGCGACTGGGTTTTGAGCCAACACGGGCGTTAAATTTGGGTTGTAAACTCCAAACTTCGCGTATCGCCAAACTGATATGCCGAGGCAGCGCGGTACTTTTAACTTGCCGGGAGATGATTTCATTGGCGGCATCTTGATAGGCAAGAAACTCAGGCATACCATTGGCAACACTTTGCTGGGCGAGCATTTGCACAGGCTCCCACAGCAAAGCCGCAAATAAAAAGTAAGCGGTAATGGATTTGCCATCAGCAATGCGTATATCCGAATTTTGCAAAGCTTTGCTGATTAACATTCGCGGAAAGCCTTCATCGCTCTGCTCCAAGCTTTTTTCCGTGGCGGGAAACAATACTTGGAACAAGCCATAATGCCGTAGCGTTTCATAAGTCTGCAAAGCATAGCCAAATAAAAACAGCTTAAGCACTTCATCATACAAGCGTGCGGCAGGAATATTGGATAACAAGCCCGCCAATTTGCTCATCGCCTGCTGGCAATCATTATCCAGATTAAAACCCAATTTAACAGCAAAGCGAACGGCTCGCAGCATTCGCACAGGGTCTTCGCGGAAACGGGTTTCTGGATCGCCAATCAGCTTCAAAACACCGTTTTTATGGTCTTGCATACCTTGGACATAATCGACCACGGTAAAATCTTTAATGTTGTAATACAAGGCATTAACGGTGAAGTCCCGACGCCACACATCTTCTTCAATCGTGCCGTAGACATTATCACGCAACAACCGACCGTCTTTATTCAGCATCTGCTTGTCATGCTGATTGTCCGCAGCCCCCCGGAAAGTGGCGACCTCTATCACTTCCCGACCAAAATGCACATGCGCCAAGCGAAACCGTCGACCGATAATCCGGCAATTACGGAACACCCTTCTAACTTGCTCAGGGTCGGCATTGGTGACCACATCGAAATCTTTGGGTTCGCGGCCTAATAACAAATCTCGCACGCAACCGCCGACCAAGTAGGCATCGAAGCCTTCTTTTTGCAGCCGATACAAAACTTTCAGGGCATTTTCACTGATTTTTGAACGTGAAATATTATGCTCAGCGCGGCTATAAACCCGTACTTTTTCAGCAACGGGCTGTTCTGGCTCAGCGATAACTGAACGGATAATTTTTTTAAAAAAACTTAAAATGATTGCCACACCTTGGTCGATTTTTATAATTCTACGCATCATATCATTTGAATAAATTCCAGCCCACAGGGAACTTTCTTTTCTTTTACATTACCCTTTTGAATATAGTAGAATCGTCACTCTGATTTTTACAAGTCCTTGCTACACATTTAAACAGATAAAACATCAGGCAACCATTTTTTTTAAATACTCGCACCTAAAATCTAGGGTGCTTGAAGAGATTGATATGTTCAAGAAGATTCTTAATGGCTTAGTTGACCATCCGTTCTTAACCAGCATTTTTGCCACAGATTTTTTTATTCTTCTGTTTCACAGACCGCCGTTTTTGTTTTCACTAGCCATGCTTGGCGGGTTGATGGCGATGTGTATGTACTTTGGGCAAAAGCTGTCGTTGTTTAAAAATATCGAAAATTAATTGTCCCGGCCAATTCCGCACCATACAGCAAAGCCAGGTTTTATCATCTCAGAAAAACCTGGCCTTTTGCGCCGCCTAGCAGCCATCTGCTACGACTCCTTCCTGCTAATCGCCGTACTTTTTTTTGCCACCGCCTTATTATTACCCTTTAATAACGGTGTCGCCTTCACGCCTGACCACGTCTTTTACCCCTTTTATTTGCTGTACTTACTCGCAGTCAGCTTTGCATTTTACGGCTGGTTTTGGATACATGGCGGACAAACCCTCGGCATGCGTGCATGGAAAATCCGCGTACTCACTTTAGACCAACAACCGATCACTTGGCGACAAGCGGCATTGCGCTTTGTCTGCGCCCTACTATCGTGGGCTGTTTTCGGCATAGGCTATTTGTGGATCGTATTCGATAAAAACCGTTTCAGCTGGCACGACCACCTATCAAAAACCGCCATTTTTTTCCATCGCCCACCCAAAAGCCGCTAATTGCCCGCTGGATGAATGCTGATAGACTGAAAATTTAACTAACATTGTCACCAAACACTATGAACAATCCTTTATTAGCTGATTCCAAATTACCACTTTTCCCCCAAATCCGCGCCGAACACGTCGAACCCGCCATCGATGAATTATTGGCAAACGCCCGTAGCGTTGTCGAAAAGTGCCTGCAAGCCAATAGCGAATACACTTGGGAAAACCTCGTTGAGCCGATAGCCAATGCCGAAGACCGACTGAGCAAAGCTTGGTCACCCGTAAGCCACCTGAATTCCGTGGTCAACAGCGACGAATTGCGCGAAGCCTACAACGCCTGCTTGCCAAAACTCAGCGAATACTCGACTGAAATGGGACAAAACCAAGGTCTGTACAAGGCTTATCAGCAAATTGCCAGCAGCGACAGTTTTGCCGCATTAGCCACCGCCCAGCAAAAAATCATCAACAATGCCCTGCGTGATTTCACCTTATCCGGCATAGGCTTAGACGAAGACAAACAACAGCGCTACAAAGCCATCAGCTTAGAACAGTCCAACCTTGCCAGCAAATACGAAGAAAACCTGATGGATGCCACCAATGCGTGGAAAAAACACATCACCGACGAACTGGAACTGACCGGATTACCACCCTCAGCGCTAGCGCAAGCCAAACAAGCGGCGGAGCAAGAAGGACTAGAAGGCTGGTTGATTAATCTGCAATTCCCGTCTTACTCGGCGGTCATGACTTACGCCGACAACCGCGAATTGCGCCAAGAACACTACCAAGCCTTCGCCACCCGCGCCTCCGACCAAGGCCCCGATGCCGGACGCTGGGACAACACCGACATCATGGAACAAACCTTAGCGTTACGCCATGAAAAAGCCCAGCTACTTGGCTTTAACAACTACGCGGAATTATCCTTAGCCGCAAAAATGGCCGACAAACCAGAAGATGTCATTAGCTTTTTAGAAGACTTAGCCGATAAATCTTGGCGGCAAGGCAGAAAAGACTTGGCAGAACTGCGCGAATTCGCCGAGCAATACTATGGCATCGCCGATTTGCAATCTTGGGACATGAGCTACTACTCAGAAAAAATGCGCCAGCATTTTTACCAACTCTCCCAAGAAGAAGTAAAAACCTACTTTCCCGCCAACCGCGTATTAGCAGGCTTATTCACCGTGGTTGAACGGCTTTATGGCTTACAAATAGAAGCCATCAGCGAATTTGATAGCTGGCATCCCGACGTACAATTTTTCCAAATCCACGACAAAAACGGCAACATCCGAGGCCAGTTTTATTTAGACCTATACGCCCGCGCCAAAAAACGTGGCGGCGCTTGGATGGATGATTGCGTAGGCCGTAAACGCACCGAAAACGACGTGCAACTGCCCGTCGCCTACTTAACCTGCAACTTCACCCCGCCAACAGGCGACACCCCTGCCCTGTTGACCCACGACGAAGTCACCACGCTATTCCATGAATTTGGACACGGCCTACACCACATGCTGACCTTAGTCGATCACTTGGGCGTATCCGGCATAAACGGCGTGGAATGGGATGCCGTGGAACTGCCTAGCCAATTCATGGAAAACTGGTGCTGGGAACAAGACGCGCTGGTGCTGATGTCCGGGCATTACCAAACAGGCGAACCCCTACCCGAAGACTTGTTTGCCAAAATGCTGGCGGCAAAAAACTTCCAAGCAGGTATGTTTATGCTAAGGCAATTGGAATTTAGCTTGTTTGATTTCAAAATCCACCACGAATACGACCCAACCAAAGGCGGACGGATTTACGAGATTTTAGATCAAGTCAGAAACCAAATCGCCGTCATCAAACCACCGCATTTCAACCGCTTCGCCCACAGCTTCTCACATATTTTTGCAGGCGGTTACGCAGCGGGATATTACAGTTACAAATGGGCAGAAGTGCTGTCCAGCGATGCGTTTTCTTTGTTTGAAGAACGCGGCATTTTTGACCGCGACACCGGCGACGCATTTTTAACCAACATCCTAGAAAAAGGCGGCAGCCAAAACGCCATGGATTTGTTTGTGCAATTCCGTGGGCGCAAACCGACCATCGACGCGTTGTTACGGCATAATGGCATTAATGCTTGATTATTAATTTTTGTTTGTCCACGAAAGGCACGAAAAAGCACGAACAATAATCTTTTTGGAGCGCGGGCATCTTGCCCGCCAGTTGCGGGCAAGATGC